>NZ_JBJNOR010000003.1:0-454652 GCF_052166535.1 Serratia sp. CY82433 | reverse complement strand
AACATGGAGCCGTGGCCGTTGGAGAGCACGAAACGGTCGCGGTCAGCCCAGTGCGGGTTAGTCGGGTTGTGGTTGAGGTAGTCACGCCACAGGACTTCGGCGATGTCCGCCATGCCCATGGGGGCACCCGGGTGGCCGGAATTGGCTTTTTGTACGGCGTCCATGCTGAGTGCGCGGATGGCGTTGGCAAGCTCTTTACGAGAGGACATGTTTTACTCCAGGTCGGATAAAAAAAGCAGTCAAGTTCCCTATTTTCTCAGACTCCACATCACAACGGCAATCCCTAATGCCAAATGAGAGCGAGTTCACCACTTATTAGCACGATTGGACGCTTTTTCGGAATAACACTATTCTCGCCCCGGCTGGCGTACACTAGGCTCTTGCAACAAGATTTCCTCCAAGCAAAATGACTCTTTTACCTTGTTACCTTCACAGGAAGATGGCGTTATGAAGATCCGTACCTCTTTGATTGCGTTGGGCATTGCCACCTTGGCAACCGGCTGTCAAAACCTGAATACCGAAACCTTGATGCAGTCCGGCGCGCAGGCGTTCCAGGCGGCGACCCTGAGCAACAACGACGTTAAGGCCCTGAGTGATAAATCCTGCGCCGAGATGGACAGCAAGGCACAAATCGCGCCGGCCGACAGCACCTACGCCAAGCGTCTCAACAAAATCGCCGCGGCGCTGGGCGACAACATCAACGGCACCCCGGCCAACTACAAGGTCTACGTGACCAAAGACGTCAACGCCTGGGCGATGGCCAACGGCTGCATCCGCGTCTACAGCGGCCTGATGGACATGATGAACGACAACGAAGTCGAAGGCGTGCTGGGCCACGAAATGGGCCACGTGGCGCTGGGCCACACCCGCAAGGCGATGCAGGTGGCTTACGGCACCGTGGCGCTGCGCACCGCTGCGTCCTCCGCCGGCGGCGTCATCGGCTCGCTGTCGCAGTCGCAGCTGGCGGACATCGGCGAGAAGCTGGTCAGCGCCCAGTTCTCACAGAAGCAGGAAAGCGAAGCAGATGATTACTCGTTCGATCTGCTGAAAAAGCGCGGCATCGATCCGAATGGCCTGGCCACCAGCTTCGAAAAACTGGCCCAGATGGAAGCCGGCCGTCAGAGCAGCATGTTCGACGACCACCCTTCTTCCCAAGCGCGTGCGCAGCACATTCGCGATCGCATCGCGTCAGAGAAATAACCACGAAAACGCCCGGCAATCGCCGGGCGTTTTTTATCGTCTCAATACAGGGTTTTCTGCGGCGGTCCGGCGAAGGTCAGCGGCCCGACCTGCTTCATGTCCACCTCGACCACCGACGGCCCCGGGTAGTTGATCGCCTCGGCCAGCACGCCGTTGAACTGCGACGCCGCGTCCACCTTCCAGGCTTTCAACCCCATCGCTTCGGCGACCTGGGTAAAGGCTGGCGTATGCAGCTCGTTGTAATACTGACGCCCGGCGAAGTACTTGTCCTGAATGCCGCGCATCACGCCATAACCGCCGTCGTTCATGATAATCAGGGTGATGTTCACCTGTTCCTGCGCCATGGTCGCCAGCTCGCCCAGGCCCAGCGCCAAACCACCGTCGCCCACCAACCCCACCACCTTGCGCTGCGGGTTGGCAATCGCGGTGCCGATGGCCATCGGCAGCCCCATGCCGATGGCGCCGGCCAGCGAGTGAATGTTGCACAGCGGCGAGATGGCACGGAACAGACGGCTGCCCCAGACGCTGCCGGAAACGGTGATATCGCGTACCAACAGCCCGTCCTGCGGCAGCGCGGCGTCGATGGCATCGTTGAGTTTGGCGTATTCGCCGGACTGTTGGCGCAGCGCGCGCTCCGCCTGCTGCACCGCCCCCGCGATCTCGGCATCCCACTCGGCGTTGACCTTCTCGCCGGGGCTCAGCCGCGCCGCCAGCGCCGCGAGCAGCGCCGCACAGTCGCCGTTGATCTGTTCATCGGCCAGATAGTTGCGGTTGGCCGCCGCCGGATCGATGTCAATCTGCACCAGCGGGCGCGGCAGCGGCAGCGTCCAGGTACGGGTTTCATTGCTGCGCAGGCGCGAACCGGCCACCAGCGTCAGATCGCACTGCGTCAGGATCGCTTCGATGCTCGGTGAGTTATGGAACGCCCGCAGGCTGCGCGGATGGCTGTCCGGCAGAATGCCGCGCCCGTGGGTGCTGGAGATCACCGCTACGCCGGCGTCCGCCAGCTTGCGCACCGCGTCGCCGCAGGCCAAGGCGCCGCCGCCCAACCACAGCAGCGGACGCTTGGCCTGTTTCAGCCGCTGATGCAGCCGTTCCACCGCCGCATCGTCCGCCTGCGGCAGCGGCGCCGGCGCCAACGGCTCGGTCAGCACCGAACGGGAAACCAGGCTGCTTTGAATATCGATCGGGATCTCGACCGCCACCGGGCCGCAGGGCACGGTTTGCGCATCCAGGATCGCCCGCTGGATCACCGCCACCGCCTGCTCCGGCGAATTGACCCGGTAAGCGCGTTTGGAGCAGGCGCGCAGGAAGCCGAGCTGATCGCGGGTTTCATGAATAAAACCGGCGTCGGCGTCCAGATAGGCTTTTTCCACCTGGCCGGTGATATGCAGCAGCGGCGTGTTGGCGTTGAGCGCCTCAATCATCGCCCCCACCGCGTTGCCGGCGCCGGCGCCGGTGCTGGTCAACGCCACGCCCAGGCCGGAGAAGCGCCCGTGCGCGTCGGCCATGGTGACCGCCCCCGCTTCGCCGCGCGCCGGCACGAAGCGAATTTTATCGCGCTGCCCCACCGCATCGGCGATCGGCAGATTATGAATCGAAATGATGCCGTACATCGCCGACACCGCGTACTGTTCCAGAGTCCGGGCTATCGCCTCGCCAACCGTGATTTTATCGCTCATCATCTGCCTTCTTAGGGTATTCGTTATTAGGGTTATGCGTAGAGGTGTCGGCCTAGTCGCTCCAGCGGTTCACCTGATGGCTCAGCGCCAGATACACGCTTTTCTGCTGCATGTAGGCCTTGATGCCGTTCAGGCCTTTTTCGCGGCCCAGCCCGCTCTCCTTGAAGCCGCCGAACGGCGTGGAAATCGAGAACGTTTTGTAGGTGTTGACCCAGACGGTGCCGGTTTCCAGCCGCTCCGCCAGCGCCATCGCACGAGGGAAGTCGCGGCTCCAGATGCCAGCCGCCAGGCCGTACACCGAGTCGTTAGCCTGTTCAGTCAGCTGTTGCTCGTCGTCGAACGGCAGCGCCACCAGCACCGGGCCGAAGATCTCTTCCTGGCAAACGCGGGCGTCGTTGTTCAAGCCTTCGATAATGGTCGGCAGGTAATAGCTGCCGCTCGCCAGTAGCGGATCGGCCGGCACTTCGCCGCCGATGATCACCCGGCCGCCCTCCTGCCGCGCCAGCGCCACGTAGTCCGCTACGCTTTGCCGATGTTTGGCGCTGATCAGCGGGCCGAGATGCACGCCCGGCACCAGCGGGTTGCCGATGCGCAGCCCCGCCGTCAGTTCGGTCAAGCGCGCCAGCAGCGGCTGATACAGCGAACGATGCACGAACAGCCGCGAACCGGCGATGCATGCCTGGCCGGCGGAGCTGAAAATGCCATAGCAGATGCCGCGCGCCGCCTGTTCCAGATCGGCGTCCTCCAGCACGATGGTCGGCGACTTACCGCCCAATTCCAGCGAAGTGGGGATCAGCTTGTCGGCGGCGATGTGCGCCAAATGGCGCCCGGTACTGGTCCCGCCGGTAAAGGCGATCTTTTTCACCAGCGGATGGCGCGCCAACGCCTCGCCGATCACCGAACCTTTGCCCGGCAACACGCTGAGCAGCCCGGCAGGCAGGCCCGCCTGTTCGAACAGTTCGGCCAGCTTCAGTGCCATCAGCGGCGTGGCTTCGGCCGGTTTGAGCACCACCGCGTTGCCCGCCGCCAACGCCGGCGCCACCTTCTGCATTTCGCTGGCGATCGGCGAGTTCCACGGCGTAATGGCGGCGATCACCCCCATCGGTTGGTACTGGCTGAGCGTCATCACCTCGGCGCTGCGCGGGGTCGGCAACTCGCCTTCCAACACCTCGCAGGCGGCGGCAAAGTAGCGCGCGGTCGCCGCCGCGCTGGCCACCAGCCCGCGGGTCTCGGCCAGCGGCTTGCCGTTGTCGCGGGTTTGCAGCTCGGCCAACTGCTCCTGCTGCGCCAGGATCAGGTTGCTGACGCGGTAGAGGATCGAGGCGCGTTGATGCGGCACCAGCCCGCGCCATTCCGGCGCGCGCCAGGCGCGCTCCGCCGCTTCCACCGCCTCGTTCACGTCCTCGACGTTGGCGGCGCGCAGCCGCGCGTTGACGCTGCCGTCGGCCGGGAATACCGAAGCCATCTCTTCGCCACGCCCTTCACGCCAGCGCCCGGCGACAAAAATATTCAATCGTTCCATGCTCCGCTCCTGCCGTTCAGGCAATAAAACCGCCGTCCACCAGACGGCGGCAGGCTTGTACCGCGCTCAGCGCCGCCAGGGTTGATGTTTTGGGATTGCTCGCCAGCGGGGTGCCGCTCAGCTCGATGTGAAATTCGCCAAAGTCGCCGCATACCTGCAGACGATGGGTATTGCGCCGGGTGGCGGGATCGACCTGCAGGCGCACCCGGGTGGCGTCCATCCCCAGGCCGTTGAGCGCAATGGTGGCCGCCACGTTGGCATTGGCCGGGAACAAACGCGCCGCTTCGCGCGCCGACCCTTCGAAAAATACCTGCGCTTCGCTCACCGCATCGAGGTCGATCAGCTGCTCCGCCGGGCTGCCTCGCCAGCTGGCCGGGCTTTTGCTGGCCTGATAAGTCACGCTCTCCAGCCCGCCTTCGCGCGCCGACGCCAGCCCATCCATCCCCGCCACCGCACCGGACAGCACGATCAGCTGCCCGTGATGGCGGCGGCAAACCTGCTGCAGCCGCTGTTGCAATGCGGCGTCCGCCAGCGCGCCGGTCGAGATCAACGCCAGCGGCCAACCGCGCTGCAGCACCGCTTCGCCGAACTCCGCCACCGCCTGCTGGCTGGCGCACTCCAGTACCAGATCCGGCCGCTGCAAACACTGCTCGGGATGGGTCAGCGCCTGCACCCGCCCGCCAAAGGCCGCGGCGATCGCCGCATGATGAGCTGCGCGCGCCAGGATCCAACCGACCTCCACGCCTTCCGGCAAACGGGCGATCACTTCCTTCGCCATCGAGCCGTAGCCAATCATCATGATCTTCTTCATCTTTATCGGCCCCTGCTACACATGGCGGTTAAAGCCGCCGGATACGTCCAGCGCCGCGCCGGTGGTAAAGGAAGCCAGCGGCGAAGCGAGGAACAGCAGCGCCTGCGCCGGCTCCTGCGGCTTGCCGAGGCGCTTCATCGGGATGCCGCGCCGTTCGGCGATCGCCGCCGTCCACTGTTCCCAGCTTTGATCTTTATCGCTGCGCTCGTCGAAACGGCGGCGCCACTGGCCTGACTCCACCATCCCCAGCAAGATCGAGTTAACGCGAATGCCCTTGCCCACCAGCTCTTTCGACAGCGTCAGCGTCATGTTGAGCAGCGCGGCGCGCGCCGCCGAGGTGGCGATCATGTGTTCTTCCGGCTGCAGCGCCAGCAGCGAGTTCACGCAGGTGATAGACGCGATCGCCGACCGTTCCAGCGCCGGTAAGAACGCCTGCACCGGGTTGATCACGCCGAACAGCTTCAGCTCGGCCTCATGCAGCCAGGCTTCGCGCGGCGTCTGGTCAAAATGGGCGACGAAGCCCTGACCGGCGTTGTTGATCAGCAGATCCACGCCGCCGAAATGCGCCGTCACCTGAGCGGCGAACTGCGCCACCTGCTGCGCGTCCAGCACGTCGCAGCGCAGCGCCAGGATCCCCGCCTGCGGAAACTCCGCACGCAGGCTGGCCTCCGCGCCGGCCAGTTTGTCCGGATCGCGGCCGCAGAACGCCACCTTCGCCCCTTCGGCCAGCAGCAGCTTCAGGGTTTCGAAACCGATGCCCGACGAGCCGCCAGTCACCACCGCCACCCGGTTTTCAAGCTGAAAATTCATCGTTGGATTGCTCCCGTAAAGTCCCGCAGATAGCGGTTGAAACACGCCGACGCGTCGAGGTAGCTGGCATGGCCGGCGGCGGCGATCAAACGCAGCGTCGCGTCCTGCTCACGCGCCAGCTCGGCCGCCTTCTCCGGCGGCGTAATGCGATCCTGTTCACCACACCACACCTCCAGCGGGCCGCGATAGCGCGCCAGATAGCGGCCGATATCGTCGTTGGCCAGCATCCAGGCGGCTCTCAGAAAGCCGTCGGGATCGAGCTGCTGCATGCCGTTGCGCACCCAGGCGATGTCCTGCGGATCCGCCCCTTCACGCAGCAAGGCCGCCGCCCGCTGCTCGCCGTAGCCCACCGGCCCCAGCGTCTCTATCATCTGTTGGCGCTGGCCATAGACCTGCCGGCGTTTTTCCTCCGGCGCCGTGGCATAGCCCTGCGCCGGATCCGCCAACGCCAATCCGCATAACCCGTCCGGATAGCCGGCGGCATAGGCGCTGCCGATCAGCGCCCCCAGCGAATGGCCGACGATCAGCGGCTGCGCCAGCTGCAGCTCATCTATCAGCGCCGCCAACGCCGCCGCATAACCGGCGGCATCGGCCTGCGGATGCGCCAACGGCAGGCTGCCGCCGTAGCCCGGCGCGTCCCACGCCAACAGACGGTGGCCATCCGTCAGGCCGCTATCGTTGAGCTGCTTGATCCACGAGGCCGATCCGGAGCTGATGCCGTGCAGCAACACCACCGGCCGCCCCTGCCCGGCCTCGCGCCAGCTCAGGGTATACGCCCCGCAGCGCGCCCGTTGGCGTTGCGCCAGGCCGTTCATCAGTTGCGCTTCACTTTGGATAGCGGATGATCCGCCGGATAGGTCGGGATCTCCGGCTTGGCGGTGCCGAGCATCACGCACATCAGCGCTTCTTCCTCACCGTGGTTGAACAGGCCGCGATACACCCCCGCCGGCACCGAGATCAGATCGCGCTCTTTCAGCCTGGTTTCGTAATACTCTTCGCCGTCCTGGATCATCAGCGTGATGCTGCCCTTCAGCATGAAGAACACTTCTTCCACGTCGTCGTGCAGGTGCAGCGGGCCCTCGCACTTCGACGGCAGCACCATGGTGGAGAAGGTGAAGTTGCCCGCCGGAATGGTGTTGGCGTCGCTGGCCACGCCGGTAGCGCCGGTACCGATGTAGCGCATCTGCGCGCGGCGGTATTTCGGGTCAAAGTCGGCCTGGAATTTCAGCGCGTTCCAGTCGTATTTACGGCCTTCGAAACGGGCGATGCGCGACTCTACCCAGTTTTCCATCGACAGATCCTGCGGCTTGACGCCGGCTTTGTTCTCAACCTGAGACATGTTGTCACTCCTCTGTTGAATCGATTGATTAATCAGTACTTTCTCAGTAACGGCAGCAGAATGAGGCAGCCGACGAAAGCCATCACCACCAGGAACAGCAGGCCGTTATCCATATTGCCGGTAGCGGCGATCAACGCCCCCATCAGCACCGGCGCCAGCGCGCCGGCAAAATTGCCCAACCCGTTGAAGATGCCGCCGGCGGTGGCGCTGACCTTGCTGCTGGTCGCCTTCGCCAACAGCGCGAAAATATTCGGCGCGCCGGCGCCCCACATAAAGGTGCTGAAGGCCATGGCGGCGATTACGCTGTAGGTGCCCTGCAGGTGCAGCACCACCGCCAGACCGAGGCCGGCGCCGCACAGCGACAGGAAACAGGCCAGCGCGCGCCGATCCAGCTTGTCCGACAGCCAGGCGCCCAGCACTTCGCCAAGCAGCATGGCGATGAACGGCAGCGAAGAGAGGTAACCGGCATGCTCCAGATGAATGCCTTTCCCCTTGATCAGGTAGCTCGGCAACCAGCCGTTCATGCCCCACAGGTAGGTCAGGAAGGCGATGTTGAACAGGCAGATCATCCAAAAGTGCGGGCTGCGCAGCAGCTCGCGGCGATGCTGTTTACGTTCGGACACCGCCGGCTTGGTCGCCGCCGCCGGGCGCGCGACGTTCAGGTGGCGCATGCCGAACAGCACCAGCAACATCACCGGCAGCGTCAGAAACGCCATAAAGAAGAAGGTGGCCTGCCAGTCGAAGGTATTGAGGATGTACAGGGTGACCGGGAAGCCAAGCGCGGCGCCCAGCGGCGTGCCGAGCAGCCACAGCATGGTGGCGCGCGCCTGCAGCTGCGGCGGGAAGGCCTGACGAATAATGGCGTAGGCCATCGGCAGCAGCGGCCCTTCGGCGATGCCGAGCAGAATGCGCAGCGTCATCATGGCGTGATAGGAACGCGTCATCCCCATCAACACCATCAGCACGCCCCACACCACCATCATGCCAATCAATACCTTGACCGGATTAAGCCGATCGCCGATGCCGCTGAGTAGCATCGAGGAAATGCCGTAGGAGAACAGAAACGCGCTCATCAGCAAACCCAGCCGCGCCGGGTCAAACCCGATGCCCAACGCCTGCTGAAACTCACTATCGGAAAACAGCGCCGCGATGCTGATCTTGTCGAAAAACGCCAGCAGCACGCAGGCGAACAGCGCGATCGGCACCGACCAGCGCACCCGCTGCTGCGGATTTTCGGCAACGGCTTCCCCCGCCCGTCCAGCGCGGGCGTCAATGTCTTGCGTAGTCATAAAACGCTCCCGAGGTTCGGGCGTTATTTCAACGCCATCAAAGAAAACTCCGCATCCGCCAGCTGCTGCGGATCCAGCACCCGGCCGCTCGCCAGCCAACGCTTGCCGAGCTTGATGGTGCGCGCATCGTTGAACGCCACCATCTGCACCAGCTGCCGATCGGCGTTCAGCGTGAAGAACACCTGCGACTGCGGCGTGCGGCGCACCACATGGTGCACGCCGCCGCTCGGCACGCCGAGGATCTGGATATTGGCGTCGTATTGATCCGACCAAAGCCAGGCCACGTCGTCATACGGTGCGGCGAAGGCGTCGAGCATCGCGCAGGCGGTGCTGATGGCCTGATTTTGCGCGTAGGCCCAGGACTGCAGGCACAGGCCGAGCGTCGGGTGGCGCGCCACGTCACCGGCGGCGAAGATCGCCGGATGGCTGGTGCGCCCCTGGCCGTCGACCACGATGCCGGACTCGATCGCCAACCCGGCGCTGCGCGCCAGTTCGAGATTCAGCTCGACGCCGATCCCCACCACCACCAGGTCGAAGGCCTGCGGATCGCTGACTTCACTGCCGATCCAGGCGGCGCCGTCGCGATCTTCCAACGAGATCTCGCCGCAGCCGCACAGCACCGTGACGCCCTGCTGACGATGCAGTTCGAGCAACGCCTGTGAAACGTCGGCGCCGACGCTGCGCATGCACAGCGCGGGCTGGCGTTCAAACACCGTCACCTCGGCGCCGAGACGGCGCGCGGAAGCGGCGATCTCCAGCCCGATCCAACCGCCGCCAACGATCGCCAGGCGGCGGCAACCCTGCAGGCCCTGCCGCAACCGAGCCGCATCGTCCCAGGAACGCAGCGTCATAACGCGCGGGTGCTGCGCCCAGGCGGCGCCCGGCAAACGCGGCCGACCGCCGGTGGCGATCAGCAACTGCTCGAACTGCAGCCGTTGCCCGTCGCTGAGCGTGACGATTTGCTGTTCTGCATCGATGAACTCGGCGCGCAGCGGGCGGCGCCAGTCGATATTCAGCTCCGCCACCGTCTGTTCGCTGAACAGCCGGCTGAGGGGAGCCGCGGCATCCAGCAGCGCCGCTTTCGACAGCGGCGGCCGCTCGTAAAAATCGTAGGGTTCGTCGCTGACCACCGTCAGCCGGCCGCTGTAACCGCGATCGCGCAGCGTCTTGGCCGCCCAGCCGCCGGCCTGGCCGCCGCCGACGATGACGATGCCCACATGTTCCGGCCGGTTCATAACGCCGCCGCCTTTTTATGCTGGCGGCGCGTGTCGTGATCGATGCCGCCCTCTACCGCCCATTCGGTGAAGGAGACCAACGAATGCTCCAGCTCGCGCGGCCGCCAGTTTTCCGTCAGATAATCATCGTTGGTGTAGTACTCGAACGCGCCGCCGGTCGGGCTGTTGACGTACCAGAAATAAGCCGAGGAGATCGGGTGGCGGCCGGGGCCGATAAAGGTGCTCCACTTCTCCTTGTTCATGGCGATGCCGCCGCCGATCACTTCGTGGATATCGCGCACGGTGAACGCCACGTGGTTCAGACCCCGTGGGCGGTTCGGCAGCTTCAGCAGGAACAGGTTATGGTGGCCGCCGCGCGCCTGGGTGCGCAGGAAGACGGCGCGATCGATATAGCGATCGGAAACCTGGAAATCCAACAGCTCGCGATAGAAACGCTCGGTCGCCGCCAGGTCCTCAACGAAGAACACCACGTGGCCAATGTTGATCGGCTGCGCCTGCGAATAGACCGGGCTGGGTTGATCGATGCGGCGCACGTCGCCCCATTGGTTGATCGGCGTGACCGGCACCTCGACCGCCTGCTGGCGGCTGACGACGAAGCGCAGCGTCATGCCGTTGGGATCGAGGCATTCCAGCTCTTCTCCCACCTGACGGAAGCCGGGCATCAGCGCCAAACGCGGCTGCAGATGCGCCAGATCGGCAGGCGAGGCCACGCCCCAGGTCATGCGGCGCAGGGTTGAACCGCCCTCAAACGCCGCAGGCAGCGCCGCACTTTGCAACGGATGCAGGACAACCCGCGCCCCGCTCAGGGTGGTGAATTCGCGCTGCGGTTCGCCCCAATGTTGCGTGGCGGGCTGCAGGCCGAAGTCTTGCATGAATTTTTCGCAGGTTGGCAGATCTTCGACGCCAAATTCCAGTTTTTCGATTCCGATTACGCTCATTGTTCAGCCTCACGTTCTCGCTGCATACGGTTTTCAGGCATGAGTGAACCCCGGCCCCTGTTTGCTACGGGCCTTATCCCTGCCTGAGTAAAAGAGTCGGTCCTGTCGGTTAGCCGACGTTGGCCTGCGGCGGCGCGCCGAGGAAGCCGGAAATTTTCTCCGCCGCGTCGCGTACTTCCATGCGCAGCCGCTCGCGATCCGCTTTCGGGATCTCATCGGACGGCACCATGATGCTGACCACCGCCTCGACCCGCTGCTCGCGGTTGAAAATCGGATAGACGATCGAGGAGATGCCGTGGCGGAAGAACGACTCGCCGATCACATAGCCGCGCGCTTTGTCTTGCTGCACCATCTGCCACAGCGTTTCGCGATCCGCCGGGGTGCCCGGCGCATTGCCCGGCAGCTGCGCGTCCGGATAAAGTTGTTCGAACTCGCTGCGGGTGGCGCTGGTCAACAGCATGCGGCCGAGCGAGGTTTGATGCACCGGCAAGCGAGTGCCGACGCTGACCTGATTGATCTGCGAACCGGCGGCGCTGACGCGGGCGATGTAGATAACGTCGCGCCCATCGCGGATCGCCAGATGACTGCTGCACTGGCTGCGATCGCGCAGCTGCTCAATCACCGGCTGGCCGGCCTGCGCCACGTCCAGCGACGCGATGTATTCAAAGCCGAGGCGCAGCACCTTGATGCCGAGCGCAAAGGTGTTGGTGCGCGGATTGCGCTCCAAAAAGCCCAGGTGCTCAAGCGTCTGCACCACGCGGTAGGCGGTGGCCTTCGGCATATCGACCAGGCGATGCAACTCGGCGAAAGTCATTTCCTTATGCTGCTCGCCAAACGCCAGCAGCAACTGCAACCCGCGATCCAGCCCCGGGATCAGATACTTACATGCTTGCTCGTCCGCCATTTCTCGCTCCTGCGCTGTGCGCCGGCCCTGCGGGCCTCAGTTGAATACGAAGCCGCCGTTGACCGGCAGCAGTTGGCCGGTGACGAAATCCGCCAGCGGCGACAGCAGATAAAGCACCGTACCGTTCACATCGTCCGGGTGCTGCGCCCCGGCCAGCGCGCGCCCCTGCTCGTACAGCTGATGACGCTCGGCGGGCACATACTCGGTGGCTTCCACCCGCGTCAGGCCCGGCGCGATGGCGTTGACGCAGATCCCCTGCGGGCCCAGCTCGCGCGCCATCGATCGGGTCATCGCGATCAGCGCGCCTTTGCTGGCGACATAGGCCATCAGACGCGGCGCGCCCCACAGCGCAGTGTCCGACGCCACGTTGACGATCTTGGCGTGCGGGCTGCGCGCCAGCAGCGGCACCGCCGCCTGGCTCACCAGCCAGGTGCCGCGCACGTTGACCTGCATCACCCGATCCCACAGATCGATATCGTATTCCATCATGGTTTTGCCGCCGACGCCGGTCGCCAGCGCCGCGTTGTTCACCAGACCGTCGATCCCGCCGCCTGCGGCGATCTTCTCGAACGCCGAGCGGATCGAATCCGGTGACGCTAGATCGATCGTCTGCGTTTCCACCTGAGCGCCCTGCTCGCGCAGCGCAGCGCCGCTCGCCGCCAGCTCATCCGCCAGAATGTCGCACATCACCACCTGCGCGCCGGCGGCGGCGATGGCGGCGGCGAAGCTGTAGCCCAGGCCGCGCGCCGCGCCGGTGACAACAATGCGTTTGCCGTTCAACAGGCCGTTCACTGCGCCGCCTCCCGCTCGCGCAGCGTCGCCAGCTGTTTCTGCGCTTCTTTCTGCATCAGGCGGCGCAGGCGCGAAAGGCCGACGTCGTGCTGGTACAGGTATTCGCGGCCGCGGGCGTTAGGCGCCATATTTTCAAGCACGATGCGATCCTGCTCAAGCACGTCCCAATGCAACGATTCCAGGCGGTTGCGGTACATGAAGCGCCACATGTCGCGCTGCCAGTCTTTGACCTTGCGGATGCGCCAGAAGAACACCCGGCAGTGATCCTTGTCTTCCGGCACCACCATGCCGATGATCCAGAAGTGACCGCCCGGCCCGAAGCGCTTTTTGTACGGGATCGACAGGCGCATCCAATACGCGCCGCTGTTGCCGAACTCCACCCAGTCGAAGTTGACGCCAATCTGGCCGTTTTTCTTGAAGATAAACCCGCTGTCGGTCGGCTCCAGCCCCATATCCGCCTTGCGGTCCCCTTCCGCCATCGAGTGCGAGGAGGAGTGCAGGTAGGTGCCGTGCATCGGATCCATCACGTTTTCCAGGGCGTATTGGTAGTTGCAGTTCCAGCTGGCGGTGCACAGGAAATTGCTGTACGACGCTTCGTCCGCCAGCTCTTGCGGGAAAGTCAGCTCCGCCGGCGCTTCATCCGCCGTCACGCCGAAATAAAGGAACACCGCGCCGTAGGCTTCTTTGGCCGGGTAAGACCGCAGGCATTTTTGCCCCACCAGCGGGCAACGATCCACCGCCGGCACGTCTTTCACCGTGCCGTCGCCGCCGACCTCCACCCCGTGATACCAGCAGGCGATGCGATCGCCGAGGTTCCATCCCATGGAAAGCCGCGCGCCGCGGTGCGGGCAGCGGTCTTCCAACGCGTGGATCTGGCCTTCACCGTCGCGCCACACCACGATTTGCTGCTCCAGACGGGTGATGCCGACCGGATTGTTGCCCACTTCCCAGCTGGCCAGCACCGGATACCACATGCCGCGCAGCCCCTGGTCAAGATAGTCCTGCAAGCTCTGTTCGGAGGATGTTGTATTTGCTGTCATTGTCTTCTCCCGGATGTGGCTCAGAAACCGTTAACGTGAAGGAATTCGCGGAACGTCGCCTCATTCCACGGTTGGCCGCTGCGATCGAACAGGCGGCGCTGATTCAACGCGCTGACGATCTGCTCCAGCTCTTCCGCGCCCTGATCGAAGATCGTTTCCAGCGCCGCCACCAGGGCGGTTTCGAAACCGTCCGGCACACGAGCACGGTTTTGCCAGATCACGTTGCGAAATTGGCCCGGCTGATGGATTTGACCGTTGCCGCCTTCGCGGGCCGGCGTCACCTGTTGGGTGTCCGGCAGCCAGGGATTGAAATCGGTGATGTGCTGCATGATTACTCCTCCGCGATAAAGGTGATCTGGATTTGGTTGTCGACCACCCGGGTGGGATAGGTTTGCAGATCGCGGCCGCCCGGCTCGCGCAGGCACTGGCCGGTGCGCACGTCAAACAGCGCTTCGTGCAGCGGGCACTCAACCTTGCCGTCGTCTACAAACCCCTGGCTGAGCAAGGCATAGGCATGCGGGCAGACGTCTTCCAGCGCGTAGTAGTTACCGTCGAGCAGGTATACCCCGATCTCTTTTCCTTCCACTTTGCCGGAAAAAGGAAAATCTTCTTTCACCTGAGACACTTCGCACACATTCTTCCAGCTCATTGCTTTTATCCTCTATCTGATTGTTTCATATATGAAACTCAGTTTCTTATTTAATACAGTCACTATAAGTCTGGCGAAACTTTCGTCAAGCGAGCGGAACGGCAAATGTTAATGAAAGGTTGTTTAAAAATGACAAATGCGGGAAGGATCACGAAATAATGCACCGATATGAAAAACCTATGTCAGTTGTGCGCTCCCCTGCTAATTTATGGCAAAAAACGCGTTGATTCCGGCGACGCATTGCGCGTAAAAGTGTTTTCTCTCTGTCTTTCACACCCTATTTGATAACAATAATTTTACATCAATCAGCCTCATCCTCCCGCGTTTGCGCTAACTGGCATCCTCGGGTGAGTTTGCTGCTGCCTGAATTCGTCAACCGCTCGCACTGAGGAACGCGCCGTGCAACAACGTCAACGCTGGTTTGGAGTGATCGCCCTGCTGTTTCTGATCGTTATCGCCTATGCGGATCGGGTCAATATCGCCGTGATGTTGGTCAATCCCGACTTCCTGCAACACTTCCAACTTGGCGGTGACCGCGCTCACCAGGGCACGCTGATGACGGTGTTTTTGCTCGGCTACGGGCTGTCCGCCATGTTGCTGACGCCGTTTCTGGAAACGCTGATGGGCTACCGCCGCGCGCTGACGCTGAGCGTGGTGCTGTGGGCGCTGCTCACCGCCGCCTCGCCGCTGGCGGGCTCGCTGATGCTGCTGTGCGTGGTGCGCGCGCTGCTTGGCGTCAGCGAAGGGCCGCTGTTCTCGCTGAAGACCATGTACATCGGCGACCATTTCGCCGCCGACGAGCGCGGCAAGCCCAACGCGGTCAGCGCGCTGGGCGTTTCGTTGGGGCTGGTGCTCGGCTTTCCGCTGGTGAGTTTTCTGATGGCGCACTTCGGTTGGGCGATGTCGTTTCACCTGCTGGCGCTGCTCAACCTGCTGCTGGGGCTGGCGCTGGTGCGGCTGTTCGTTCACCCGCTCCCCTTATCCTCATCTTCACGCCCTGCCGATCCGCAACCGGTGCTGAACCGCGTCTGGCGCACCTTTGCACTGGCCTGGCGCACGCCGATGCTCGGCTGGATCCTGCTGATCGAGATCGCCACGCTCAGCTATCTGTGGGGCTCCAGCGCCTGGCTGCCGGCGTATCTGACCGATGAAAAGGGGTTTTCCATCAAGCAGATGGGCTGGATGGCCGCGCTGCCTTTCATCGTCAGCATCGCCTCCAAATACCTCGGTGGCGTGTTGCTCGATCGTATCCGCCCTTATCAGGCGCCGCTGATCTTCGTCTGCGGCGGCGCAGCGACCGCGCTGTGCATTTATGGCGTGATGCACAGCCATCAGCTTGGCTGGATCGCCTTCTTTCTGCTGGCGGCCAACGCCTGTTGGGGGGCGCAGGGCGCGGCGATACCCACGCTGCTGCAACATTATGCGCGGCCGGAGGCGGTCGGCAGCGCCTATGGGCTGATCAACGGCATCGGCAATCTGTTCTCGGCGTTTGTGCCGATGGCGATGGGCATGGTGATGGCCAGCCAGGGCAAGGTGTCTTCAGGCTTTGCGGTGCTGATCGCCTCGCAGTTGCTGACGCTGCTGGCGGGCGGCGCGCTGTTTGGCCGCATGTTGCTGGCGCAGCAGATGAAGCGGGCATAAACCCGTTTCTCTGCCCTGTGCGGCGGAAAACCGAAAGCGTTGAGAGGGTGCTCGTGGATCTGGACGCCAACAGCCAGCAGACGGGGAACATCCCCGTCGCCGGGTTGCCTTACCGTTCGGATTCGTAAGCCAAAATGGCCGCAACCTCCGTGTTGCCCGATCGGATCCGCAGCTCACACAGCGTACTGCGAGTTCTCCATGCCAGTGATATTACCGTGGCACAAATAACCACCAATTTTAACAGGCTCCGTTTGTTCGGCATCATGCCTTCTTCTCCTTGCCTCGCGGCGGGTAAGAGGCTAACTTAACGTTGTCTGGCGTTAGAGTTGGCCTCGGGTTGATGGATATCGACTCGGGGCTTTTCTCTTTGTACCTTTCACGCAGGCTCCAGATACAAAGATCCAGAGCACCCGCGCGCAGTATATTCATCCTCCCCACTCTCCCGATTCCTTTTTACTGACTCAGTTTCATTTCTGCGCGGTGTTGTGCAAAGGCGTTGCAACGGACTGAAAAGGGCAGCGCGGATGGCGACAAATGCAATAAAAAAAGCGGCTCCATACGATGGGAGCCGCTTTTTCAGCGAGGAGTAGCCTGGCGTCAGGCGTGTTTCTTGGCCGCCTGCAGGTACAGCATCTCCAGGCCCAGGGTCGCCGCGGCCAGCGCGGTGATCTCGGACTGGTCATAAGCCGGCGCCACTTCCACCACGTCCATGCCGACGATGTTCAGCGACTGCATGCCGCGCACCAGCTTCAGCGCGCGATCGGAGGTCAGGCCGCCGATCACCGGCGTGCCGGTGCCCGGTGCGAACGCCGGATCCAGGCAGTCGATGTCGAAGGTCAGATACACCGGCATATCGCCGACGATGCCCTTGATCTGGGTCAGCAGGTCGTCCACGCTGCGATCGTTCACCTGCGCGGCGTCCAGCACGGTAAAACCGTTGTCATGATCGAACTCGGTACGAATGCCGATCTGCACCGAGTGGTGCGGATCGATCAAGCCTTCGTTCGGGGCATGGTAGAACATGGTGCCGTGGTCGAACTTGCTGCCGTTGGCGTAGGTATCGGTGTGGGCGTCGAAGTGCACCAGCGCCAGCTTGCCGAAATGCTTGGCGTGCGCGCGCAGCAGCGGCAGGGTCACGAAGTGGTCGCCGCCGAACGAGAGCATGCGCTTACCGGCCTTCAGCAGTTTCTCCGCGTGCGCCTGCAGCTTGTCGCTCATGTCTTGCGCGTCACCGAAGTTGAACACGATATCGCCGCAGTCAACCACGTTCAGCCGATCGCGCAGATCGAAGCTCCACGGCCAGCGGTTGCCTTCCCAGGCCAGGTTGGTGGACACCTGACGGATGGCCGCCGGGCCGTGACGGCCGCCGGCGCGACCGGAGGTCGCCATGTCAAACGGAATGCCGGTGATGACCCACTCTGCATCGCTGTCGTAAGGCATGAAGTTCAGCGGAAAGCGCAGGAAACCAAAGGCGTTGGACACTAATGAATTATCGGACTGATGGCCTAAGGTGCTCATAGTAAACCCTCGTAGTTCAACAAGTTGCCGGGCGCAGAGGCCGGGCCGTTACAAAAAAAAAATCCCTCCCGCGTCGTTAGCCCGACGAGAAAGGGATTTGTTCGATGTTTGTTTCGGTGCTACCGATACGGCTGATTATGGCCGCATTTTATCCATGCTTCAAGGGGGCCGATATCGCCCCCCTGAAGAGGGCAGTTACTCGTCTTCCAGATACGTGTAGCCGTACAGGCCGGCTTCAAACTCTTCCAGGAATTGCGCCTGCAGCTCGCTGTCCAGATCGGTTTCTTTGACCTGATCGCGGAACTTGGCCAGCAGCGCACCCGGATCGAGCTGCACGTACTCCAGCATGTCCGCCACGGTGTCGCCCTCGTCGGACAACTCGGTCTCGACGCTGCCGTCCGGGAACACGTACACGTCAACCGAGGCGGTGTCGCCGAACAGGTTGTGCATGTTGCCGAGGATCTCCTGGTACGCGCCGACCATGAAGAAGCCCAGCGCCGGCGGGTTCTCCGGATCGTACGGCGGCATCGGCATGGTGGTCGCCACGCCGTCGCCGTCGACGTAATGGTCGATAGTGCCGTCGGAATCGCAGGTGATGTCGAGCAGCACCGCACGGCCTTCCGGCGGCTTATCCAGCCCTTCCAGCGGCAGCACCGGGAACAGCTGATCGATACCCCAGGCATCCGGCATCGACTGGAACAGCGAGAAATTGACGTAGAACTTGTCCGCCATGCGCTCTTGCAGCTCGTCGATGATTGGACGGTGCGCGCGATTGCTCGGATCGAGCTGCTGCTGGATCTTGTTGCAGATGTTCAGATACAGCTGCTCGGCCCAGGCGCGCTTGGTCAGATCCAGCATGCCGTGCGCGTATTGGGTATGCACGTCGTGCAGATCCATCTGGCTGTCGTGCAGCCATTCGCGCAGCGAGCGGCGGTTCTCCGGCTCGTTCATTTCCAGCCAGGTTTCCCACATGCTTTCCAGCGCGCGCGGCGCGTCGGCTTCCGGCGGCAACGGTTCGCTGAATTCGTTGCGCTCGACGCCGATCACGTTGGAAACCAGCACCGTATGGTGCGCGGTCACGGCGCGGCCGGACTCGGTGATCACCGTCGGGTGCGGCAGGCCGTGTTCGTTACAGGCATCGCCGATACCCCAAATCACGTTGTTGGCGTATTCGTTCAGGCCGTAGTTCACCGAGCAGTCGGACTGCGAGCGGGTGCCTTCGTAGTCGACGCCCAAGCCGCCGCCCACGTCGAAGCACTGAATGTTGACGCCCAGCTTGTGCAGTTCAACGTAAAAGCGCGCCGATTCGCGCACGCCGGTGGCGATATCGCGAATGTTGGCCAGCTGCGAGCCCAAGTGGAAATGCAGCAGTTGCAGGCTGTCGAGACGGCCCGCTTCGCGCAGGGTTTCCACCAGCTTCAGCACCTGCACCGCCGCCAGACCGAACTTGGATTTTTCGCCGCCGCTCGACTGCCATTTGCCGGAGCCCTGCGACGCCAGGCGCGCACGCACGCCCAGGCGCGGCACCACGTTCAGCCGCTCAGCCTCTTCCAGCACCAGGTTGATCTCGGACATCTTCTCGATCACCAGGTACACCTTGTGCCCCAGTTTTTCTCCGATCAGCGCCAGGCGAATATATTCACGATCTTTATAGCCGTTACAGACGATCACCGAGCGGGTCATGCCGGCATGCGCCAGCACCGCCATCAGCTCGGCCTTGGAGCCGGCTTCCAGCCCCAGCGGTTCGCCGGAGTTCACCAGCGACTCAATCACGCGGCGATGTTGGTTCACCTTGATCGGATACACCAGGAAATAGCCGCCCTGGTAACCGAAAGACTCACGCGCGCGTTTGAACGCGGCGTTGATCGAACGCAGGCGATGCTGAAGGATCTGCGGGAAGCAGAACAGCGCAGGCAAACGTTGGCCGTCTTGCTGGCGCGTTTTCACCAGTTCTGCCAGATCGACGCGCGCCTGCGGGACATCCGGGTCCGGGCACACGCTGATATGGCCCAGCTCGTTGACGTCATAGTAATTGTTGCCCCAGTAGGCGACGTTATAAGTACGCAGCATCTTGCTGGCATTACGATCATTCATGGCAACCTCCTGCATGGAGCGCAAAGATAAAGACTCGCCCGCAACCGGCGGGCGGTGAATCAACAGATCATCAGACATGGTTCGCCTCACATTCCGCACTGACGAAACCGTCAGCCACTATCGCAGCTACCACCCGCGAGAACAACCCAACAAGCCGCGCTGGCGGCAGCGAAGAGAACCGCCGTTCGCGGTCAGCGATCGGTTTATCACTCATATAATTGTAAGACACCCTGTTCAAACCTCGTGAATCGGGCCAAGAAACATCCCACAGGAAGGCTGCAGGCTACCCTTGTTCAGTTCTTCAGACGACCGTTAGCCGGCCCGAGAATCCTGAGTAGCGGCCAAGTGTTTATCGCACCTGGTAAGTGACAAAGAGACAAGACGGGAAATAGCAGAAGAATGTGCGCCAGAACGGCACTGCTGTTGGGAACCAACAACCGGTAGACAACGGATCATTAATCCAACCACCTCCACGCGCGCCGTTCGGAGTGAACGACCAAGCCTCTAAAATAGTGTAAGAACGTGACCGTTCGATGAAGCGGCGGCGCTCACGGCGAACGCCTGCGACGGATAATAGCGCAACGGCGGCGAATGCAAAGCGGAAGTTTATCGCGCCTTCCCCCACTCAAGACCGCCGTACTGTGCAGCAAATGAACCGCGCGCGCAGTTTATACCGGTAAGCAGGTGAAAAAGCAAAATGAAAATTCGCCGAAAACTGTTTCAAGCGATGAAAATGGCGCCAACCCGTTTGCGCAAAAGAGCGAAAGCGCAAAAAATTACTGGCAATCTGGCTAAACCCTGACCTAAAATAGACGTCCAGATGTTAATCCATCTATACTGGTTAACTGATAAACTGCTTAACGGCTTTGCCTGAGGGGCGTTGCAGGATGCATCTCGCGCCATCAGCGGAAGACCCTTCGCTTTGATGCCGGATCTCCAGCGCTGTGCAGTAATTTCTAACCCGTCTTATGCAAGGTAAAGAACACAATGGCTAAACACCTCTTCACGTCCGAATCCGTCTCCGAAGGACATCCCGATAAAATCGCCGATCAGATCTCCGATGCCGTCCTCGACGCCATCCTGGAACAAGATCCGAAGGCGCGCGTCGCCTGCGAAACCTACGTGAAAACCGGCATGGTGCTGGTCGGCGGTGAAATCACCACCAGCGCCTGGGTCGATATCGAAGAGATCACCCGCAAGACCGTGCGCGAGATCGGCTACGTTCATTCGGACATGGGCTTTGACGCCAACTCCTGCGCAGTATTGAGCGCCATCGGCAAACAATCCCCGGATATCAATCAGGGCGTTGACCGTACCGATCCTCTCGAGCAGGGCGCCGGCGATCAGGGCTTGATGTTTGGCTACGCCACCAACGAAACCGACGTGCTGATGCCGGCCCCGGTGACCTACGCGCACCGTCTGGTGCAGCGCCAGTCCGAAGTGCGTAAAAACGGCACCCTGCCGTGGCTGCGTCCGGACGCGAAGAGCCAGGTGACCTTCCAGTACGACGACGGCAAAATCGTCGGCATCGACGCCGTGGTGCTGTCCACCCAGCATTCCGAAGATATCTCGCTGAAAGATCTGCAAGAAGCGGTGATGGAAGAGATCATCAAACCGGTCCTGCCGGCGGAATGGCTGACGGCGGGCACCAAATACCACATCAACCCGACCGGCCGTTTCGTTATCGGCGGCCCAATGGGCGACTGCGGCCTGACCGGCCGTAAGATCATCGTCGACACCTACGGCGGCATGGCGCGCCACGGCGGCGGCGCCTTCTCCGGTAAGGATCCGTCCAAGGTTGACCGTTCCGCGGCCTACGCGGCACGCTACGTGGCGAAAAACATCGTTGCCGCCGGCCTGGCCGATCGTTGCGAAATCCAGGTGTCTTACGCTATCGGCGTAGCGGAACCGACCTCCATCATGGTGGAAACCTTCGGTACCGAGAAAGTGCCAACCGAACAGCTGACGCTGCTGGTGCGCGAATTCTTCGATCTGCGCCCATATGGCCTGATCCAGATGATGGATCTGCTGCAGCCGATCTACCGCGAAACCGCTGCCTACGGCCACTTCGGCCGCGAGCACTTCCCGTGGGAAGCGACCGACAAAGCCGCGCTGCTGCGCGATGCCGCCGGCCTGAAATAAGCCCCGACATCAACATGAAAACGGCGAGCCCTGGCTCGCCGTTTTTTTTGAGCGGATGGGTGCTCCTGGATCAACGCATCGACTGCCGGCCGGCGGAGGCACCGCCCCCGCCGCCGGGTTGCCTTACCGTTCTGATTCGTAAGCCAAAATGGCCGCAACCTCCGTAGTGCCCGCTCGGATCCGCAGCTCACACAGCGTGCTGCGGGTTATCCATGCCAGTGATATTACAGTGACACAAATAATCACCAGTTTTAACGGGCTGCGTTTGTTCGGCATCATGCCTTCTTCTCCTTGCCTCGCGGCGGGTAAGAGGCTAACTTAACGTTGTGACGCGTTAGAGTAGGCCTCGGGTTGATGGATATCGACTCGGGGCTTTTCTCTTTGTACCTTTCGCAGAAGCTCCAGAGACAAAGATCCAGAGCACCCGCCCGCAGTATATTCATCTCACCGCCACGCCTCGCGTTCCTTTTCGCACGCAATATCGTTTTTGCGCATCCGTTCGCAGCGCCTTGCAACATCATGAAAAATAAAAAAGGCCCAGCAACGCGGAGCCTTTGATGACAGAGAAAACGCAGCCGAGATGCCGCTTACGAGGTCTGCTTACGCAACAGATACACGAAGTACGGTGCACCGATAAAGGTCGCCAATAACCCGGCGGGGATCTGATACGGGAACAGCAGCATCCGTCCGCACCAGTCGGCAAACACCATCAGCAAGCCGCCCAGCAGCGCGGCGATCACCATTTGCGGCAGCGCGCGGCGGAAGCCCAGCATGCGCGCCATATGCGGCGCCATCAGCCCGACAAAGCTCAGCGGCCCTACGGTCAGGGTCGCCATCGCGGTCAGGGTGGCAGCCAGCAACAGAATGCTCAACCTCGCCGGCGTCAGCGCAATGCCCACAGAACGGGCGGTGGCGCCGCCGAGCGGCAGGATGGTCAGCCAGCGGCGGCACAGCGGCGCCAATACCAGCAATCCGGCGGCGATCAGCGCGGTGCGCAGCGCCTGCGCCGGCTCCACCGAATAGGTCGAACCGGAGAGCCAGGTCAGCAAGCCCCCCATACGCGGATCGCCGCTGGCCAACAGCAGGAAGATGACGGTGGTAAAGGCGGTGCTGAGCGCGATACCGGCCAGCAGCATGCGTTCGGTCGAGAAACCGCCGCGGCCTGCGGCGATCATGATGATCAGCAACGTGGCGGCCGCTCCCAGACTGCCGGCGGGCAGCAGCCACACGAAGGCGTCGCCCGGCACCATAAACAGCATCATCACGACGCCAAAAGCGGCGCCGGAGCTGATGCCCAACACTTCCGGGCTGGCCATCGGGTTGCCGGTCAACTTCTGGATCAGCGTGCCGGCGACCGCCAGCATCATGCCCGCCGCCAGCGCCGACAACACCCGCGGCCAGCGCCACGGCAGCAGAGCGTCCAGTTCCGCGCCCAGGCTCCAGTGCCAGCCGCCGGCATTTTTGCCCAGCATCAGCGCCAGCGCCAGGCCGATCAGCAGCACGAGGCCGCCCACCAGGATCCAGCCGGGCAGATTCCCGCGTTCGGCAGGCACCTTGTCGCCGAGGTTCATCGGCGGCGGCGTGGCGGCGCTGCGCAAACGCGGCAGCAGCCACAGCAGCAGCGGCGCGCCGAACAGCGCGGTGGCTGCGCCGGTCGGGATCTCGCGCCACACCTGCGTTACCCCGAGCATCACCTGATCGGTCAGCCACAGCAACAGCGCCCCCAGCAGCGGCGCCAGCATCATGCGGTGCGCCAGGCGGCGAGCCCCCAGCATCTTCGCCATCAGCGGTGCAAACAGGCCGATAAAGCCGATAACGCCCACCGCGCTCACCAACATGGCGCTGAAGATGATGGCCAACCCCAAAGCACAGAAGCGCGCCATCGATAGCCCTAACCCCAGGTTGCGCGCCACACCGTCGTCCAGCCCCAGCAGCGTCAGCGGGCGCAGCAACAGCGCCGCCAACAGGCCAGCCACCAGCAAACGCGGCAGGAGGAACCGCACGGCGCTCCAGTCCTGTTGGTTCAACGCGCCGGTGCCCCACAGGAACATGCCCTGCAGCTGATCGTAATTAAACAGCGCCAACAGGCTGTTGACCGCGCCGCAGTACAGCCCCAGTACCAGCCCGGCCAGAATCAGCGTGACCGGCGACATCCGTTTGCCCCAGGCGACGCCGAACACCAGCCCGCCCACCACAATCGCGCCCACCATAGCGGCCAACTGGCGGGTAAACTCACCTCCCGGCAGCACCCACAGCGTGGCGATGGTCAGGCCAAGCTGCGCGCCGGCGGCGACGCCGAGCGTCGACGGCTCCGCCAACGGATTGCGCAACACCTGCTGGAACAGCACGCCGACCAACCCCAGACCGGCGCCGGCCAACAGCGACACCGTCAACCGCGGCAACAGGCTGTAATGGAACAGCATTTGCCGCACGTCGTCGATGTCCGGCGCGCTGAGCGCCCGCGCCCATTGCGCCGGCGGCAGCTGCTGCGCCAGGTTGTATATCGTCAGGCCACCTGCCGCCGCCAGCAACAGCAGGATCAGCGTCAGCGGCAATTTCCGGATGCCCGAACTCATGACGCACTCTCCTGAGCCTGCGCCAACAGGCGGCAAAACCGCATCGTCGACAGCGTGGCACCGTAGAACCACACCGCCGGCACCTGCCGCAGCTGGTTTTGCCGCACGAAGGGCAACGACTGCCACAGCGGCGTCGCGCTGACCTTGTCCATCATCGCCTGATTACCGTGATCGAGATAGATGACCCGGGCATTACGCACCGTGGCCAACCGTTCAATGCCCACCACCGCCGTGCCCCAGAAATTGGTTTCTTCCTGCCAGGCGTTGCGGATGCCCAGTTGATCCATCGCCTCCTGGAACAGGCTTTTCTGGCCGATGATCAACGCATGGCGCGTGTCGATCAGCGAAAACAGCAGCAGCGGTTGCTGGGTGTAGCTTTGCAGGCGCTGACGCGCGTCCTGCATAAAGCGGTCAAACTGCGCCAGGTGCTGTACCGCGCGGCTTTCTATGCCCAATCGTTGCCCCAGCGCCATCAGCGACTGGCGGGCGACGGTCAGCGGTTTGCCGCTGCCGTCGTTGAAGCCAAAGCTCATGGTTGGCGCGATGGGTTGGATTTTTTGCGGCGTTGGGCCATAGCCTTGCGACAGCAACACCAGCGAAGGCTGGAGCTGCTGCAGCAGTTCGAGGTTAGGTTCGGTGCGCTGGCCGACGTCGACCACCGTCGCCGGCAGCTTCGGCTCCGCCACCCACAGGTTGTAGTTATGCACATCGGCCACCGCCAGCGGCGTCACGCCCAATGCCAACAGCAGTTCGATCGGCAGCCATTCCAGCGCCGCAACGCGGGCGATATCCGGCGGCGCATCCGCCGCTCGGCCGGGCAACGAACCCAACAGCGGCGACAGCGCCAGCGCCATCAACAAACGGCGGCGCAGCGGATCGTGAGAAGAAGTGAATGCAGAGGACATCAGTAGACAAAACTCACCGGCGCGCCGCCGCTCGGGTGCGGCAACGTGCCCATAGGAATACCGTAAATTTGTTCCAGCACCGGCCCCTGCATCAGTTCCAGCGGGCCGCCCTGGGCGATCATTTCACCGCCGCGCAGCGCCACCAGATGGTCGCAGTAGCGTGCCGCCATGTTGATGTCGTGCAGCACGGCGATCACCGTGAGATCGCGTTCGCGGCTCAGGCGCTGGATCAGCGCCAGCACCTCGACCTGGTGCGCAATGTCCAGCGCCGAGGTCGGTTCGTCAAGCAGCAGGCAGCGGCTGTCCTGCGCCACCATCATCGCCAGCCAGGCGCGTTGGCGCTCGCCGCCGGAGAGGCTGTCCACCAGGCGGTTGGCGAACGGCTTCAGCCCCACCAGCGCGATGGCCTCCTCCACCAATTGGCGATCGTTGGCGCCAAAACGCCCCAGCGCGCCGTGCCACGGATAGCGGCCGACGGCCACCAGCTCGCGCACCGTCATGCCTTCCGCCGCCGGCAACTGCTGCGGCAGGTAGGCCACCTGGCGGGCGAAGGATTTGCTGTCCCACTGCGCCAATGGCTGCCGATTGAGCAACACCTGGCCGCCGCTGGGCGCATGATGCCGCCCGAGCAGTTTCAACAGGGTGGATTTACCGGAACCGTTATGGCCGATCAGGCCGCAGACTTTGCCCTGGGGAAAACTGAGCGACAGCGGTTGCAACAGCACCCGGCCGGGGACGGCGAAGCTGGCGTTATCCAGCGCGAAGGTCGCGCCGAGATTAAGAAGTTTGTCCTGCATAGATCCTGCTTTGTCCGGGGCGACGCAGTGCCGCCCCGGCTATCCGGTTAGAAACGGAAGGTTGCGGTGGCGACCACCTGGCGTTCTGCGCCCCAGTAGCAGCCATAGGTAGCAAAGCAGCTGGAGACATATTCCTTATCAAACAGGTTGTTCACATTGATGCCAATCGAAGAGCCCGGCAAATTGAAACGCGCCAGATCATATTTTATCGCGGCATCAAACACCGTGTAATCCTTCACTTTAAACGTATTGGCCTCGTCACCATAGCTGGAGCCAACATAGCGAACGCCTGAACCCAAGGTCAAACCGCTAATCGCAGTTTCATGGAAGGTGTAATCCGCCCACAGAGAAGCCATGTGTTTAGGGATAGCGGAAGGTGTATTCCCCTGTAGCGAAGTATCTTTAGTATATTCAGCATCCGTGTAGGTGTAAGAGCCCAACAGATTGAGGTTAGCCGACAAGGCCGCTTTCGCCTCCAACTCAATCCCACGAGAACGGACCTCCCCACCCTGGACGCTAAAGAACGGATGTTCTAAGTCAGCCACTTTATTGTTGGTTTTAGTCAACTGGTAAAACGCCACACTGGCGGTGATCGGACGATCCTTAGGTGCGTATTTAACCCCAGCCTCATACTGCTTGCCTTTAGAGGCAGCAAATGTATTGCCTGAGAAATCAGTGCCTGAGGTTGGCTCAAACGATTCGCTGTAGCTGACATAAGGCGCGATGCCGTTTTCGAAAACATAGTTCAAGCCAGCACGGCCGGTAAACTGGTTATCCTGCTGCTTAGAGACGGAATTCTGGTTCAGGCGATTGGTGCTGTTGGTATCGCTCCAATCATAGCGCCCCCCCATCGTCAGAACCCAGTTGTTCCATTCAGCCTGATCTTGCACATACAGGCCGGTCTGCTCCTGACGGTTAACCTGACTGGCACCACCGGTAATGGTATAGCTCCGATTGCCGTACTGTGGAGCGATGACATTCAGATTGGATGCACTGCCATATTGATACACAACATCATTGCGCATACGCATATAATCCACACCCATCAACAAGATATGGTCAACTTGCCCGGTCGCAAATTTAGCCTGTGCCTGTGTGTCGACCGCAAAGCTGGACATATGCTCTTTGGAATTCATCACGCCACGCTTCAGCTCAGCTGAATTATCTGGATCAATGCCTAGGCCGTAAATAGAACGGTAGTCCACATCCATTTTCGAATAACGCAGGTTTTGGCGCACGGTCCAAACATCATCAAAACTATGCTCAAAGGCATATCCGACCATTTGCTGCTTGCGGGAAATGTTGTTATAGCCAGGCTCACCATCGTTGAAACTGGTCGGTAACTTACCGTTGATACCATTTTGCACCGTACCTTCTTTCGGCAACCAGCCATAGAAGCCAACGCTAGGATCATCCTGGAAGCTGCTGAGGAAAGTCAAAGAAGTGCGATCATCAGGTCGCCAACTGAAGGAAGGAGCAATAGCATAACGTTTACTTTTCTCGCCAACCTGCTGCTGATCTTCATCGCGCGCCACCCCCGTCAGACGATATGAGTAAACCCCCGCATCATCCAAAGCGTCACTGAAGTCAAAACCGGTCTGGAACAGATTATCTGTCCCCATTTTGAATTGAACTTCGCGCAGCGTCTCTGTTGTCGGCCGCTTACTGACCAGCGCGACCACCCCACCAGGGTTGCTTTTGCCGTACAATACCGAAGACGGTCCGCGCAGTACTTCCGCTCGCTCAAGGAAGTAAGGGTCTATCTGATAAATCGAATAGTTATCGTCCTGCAGTTTCAGGCCATCCAGATACATATTGGTACCTACCGAGCTGAAACCACGGATGTTCACTGCATCATAGGCGGTGGAGGCACCGCGATTTCCAATCATCACACCTGGCGTATAGGCCAGTGCGCCCTTCACCGTATCCGGCTGACGCATGTCCATCTCTTCACGCGTCACTACGGAAACGGACTGCGGGTTCTTCTCGATTGGCGTATCGGTTTTGGTACCGGTGGCGCTGCGTTTGGCGACATAGGTGCCGACCGGCCCCCAGGCGCTTTCCTGCTGGGCGGTATTGCTGCCGCCCACAACGGTAATCGTGTCTTCCTTGGCGGCCGGCTTGGCGTCGGCGGAAAAAGCCGGCATCGCCAGCGTGCCCAACGCCGCAGCGACGGTGATCGCTAACGCGCTGACGGGGGTACGGCCCTGCTTGGCCGCGGATGACGAAAGACGCTTGGTCGGCATAGTTGATTTCTCTGATGAATTATTAAATGAAGAATGTAAACGATAATAATTATTATAAGCGTCGCATTTTATGCAGAAGCCAAATTAAACTGCAAGCCGAATTCATGGGGCAAATAGGTTAAGGATTAGGCGCTTAGCCATGCGGTTAACAGGGAAATAAAACGAGCGAAAAAATAAAAAAGCCCGCAACCAAGGTTACGGGCTTAATAACAAAGAAAAAATTTTCACCGGGGCCGACGCCCCGGTAGCGATTACTGGCCGAACATATCCTTGATCCAGCCGGCGACGCCATCGCCATCTTTTTGCTCACCCGCCGCCGGTTGCTGCTGTTGCTGCACCGCCGCCTGGCTGGCCTGGCACAATCCCTGCGGATTGTCGGTCCAGACCGGGATGGTGCGCCAGCTGCCGCCGCCGCAGATAAAGTTGCCGGCAGAGTCGATGCTCATCTGGTTAATGCCTTCCGGCGGCTGCAGCATCAGCGGCAGCGGCGTCTGGTTTTCCAGATAACGACGATACAGGGTCAACGCGCCGTTGGCGCCGGTCAGCTTGGCCGGGCCGTTGTTGTCGCGCCCCACCCAGGCGATCGCCACTTCCTTGCCGTCGATGCCGGCGAACCAGCTGTCGCGCAGATCGTTGGTGGTACCGGTTTTCGCCGCCAGGTTGTAGTTCGGGAACTTCACCGACAGCGAGCGGGACGTCCCGCGCGCCACGCCTTGCTGCATCGCGTACAGCGTCAGGTAAGCGGCCTGCGCCGGCACCATGCGTTCGGCCTGCGGGAAGCTCTGGTACAGCACCGTGCCGTCTTCGGCGATCACCGAACGCACCGCCGACAGCGGCGCACGGTTACCGCCGCTGGCGATGGTCTGGTACTCCTGCGCGACTTCCATCGGCGTCAGGCCGATCGCCCCCAGCAGCATCGAAGGCACCGGATTGATCTCCGCTTTCGGGATGCCCAGACGTTGCAGCGTGGCGCTGATTTGATCCAGCCCCACCGACAGGCCAAGGTTCACCGTCGGCACGTTCAGCGAGTTGGCCAACGCATCCACCAGCATCACCTGACCGCGGAATTTGCGATCATAGTTGTTCGGCTGCCAGACGGCGCCGTTCGGCTGTTTCAGCGACAGCGGCGCATCCGCCAGCCAGGTGTTGAGGCGGTATTTATCCGGTTCGGACAGCGCGGTCAGGTACGTCGGCGGCTTGGCCAGCGAGCCGACCAGCCGGCGCGCCTGCATGGCGCGGTTGAAACCGGCGAACTGCGGATTGGCGCCGCCGACCATGGCGCGCACTTCACCGCTGAAGCGATCGACGATCACCATCGCCGCTTCCAGATCCTGCACGTGACGCGCAGCGCGCAGCGCCGGGATGCCGTCTTCGACCGCTTTTTCCGCCGCGTCTTGCGACACCGGATCCAGCGTGGTGAAAATCTTCACGCCGGACAGATCATTCACCTTATCGCCCAGCCTGGTCTGCAGCTCCTGACGCACCATCTGCATAAAGGCCGGCTGTGGCGTAATGACGCCGCCTTTCGGCTGCACGCCCAGCGGACGCGCGCTCAGCATGTCATACAGCTCGCCGTCGATCACGCCCTGGTTCTGCAGCAGCTTGAGCACCAGATTGCGGCGTTCCAGCGCCAGTTTCGGGTTACGCCACGGGTTATACAGCGACGCGCCCTTGACCATGCCGACCAGCAGCGCCTGCTGATCGAGGCTCAGCTCGTCCACCGGACGGCCGAAGTAGTACAGGCTGGCCAACGGGAAACCGCGGATCTGGTCGCTGCCGCTCTGGCCGAGGTACACCTCGTTCAGATACAGCTCCAAAATGCGGTCCTTGCTGTAACGGTAATCGACCAGCAGCGCCATATAGGCTTCGTTGGCCTTACGCCACAGCGAGCGTTCGTTGGTCAGGAACAGGTTCTTCACCAGCTGCTGCGTCAGGGTACTGCCGCCCTGCACCGCACGGCCGGCGGTCAGGTTGGCCAGCACCGCGCGGCCGATGGAGTACGGGCTGATGCCGTCATGCTCATAGAAGTGGCGGTCTTCCGTGGCGATCAGCGTATCCACCAACAGATCCGGGAAACCGGCGCGCGGCACGAACAGACGCTGTTCACCGTTTGGCGACTGCAGCATGGTGATCAGGCGCGGATCGAGGCGGAAGAAGCCGAAGCTGCGGCCGCTGTCCAGGTTTTCGATCTTAGCCAGACGGTTGTTCTGGAAATCGAGACGGGCGCGGATCTGCCCTTCTTTACCATCCGGGAAATCGAACGGGCGGCGCAGCATCTCGATGCTGTTGGCCTGCACGGTAAACTCGCCCGGACGCGTCATGCGGCTGACCTGGCGATACTGCATGCCTTCCAGCAGGTTGACCATTTCCTTCTTACTGTACGGCATGCCCGGTTCCAGGTTGACCATGCGGCCGTACACTGCCGCCGGCAGCTGCCAGACTTTGCCGTCGATACGGCTGCGGATCTGGGAATCCAGATAGACGCCGTAGATCGCCAACAGGACGGCGATCACCAGGATCAGTTTGATAATCAGGCCGAGCCAGCGGCGTTTTTTACGCGGCGGAGTCGCTTTTACCTTACGCGGCATGCGTTCCTCCTCCTCTTCATACTCATCATCGTCATACTCGTCTTCTTCGTAATCGTCATAATCGTCGTCTCGGCGACGGCGCGGCGTCTTGCGCGACGCGGTATTTTTTGGTTGTTTTCCTTTGCGCCCGATGGGCTCGCGGTCATCCCCAGCCATGGCTGTTGTTCTCCGAGCTTGCCGACACTGCCGGCCATGATTAGTCGCTTAATCTGTGCCTACGCCGCAGCGCTGACCAGAAGAAACATCTGAATTCCAAACCTTGAATGATCGCGACCTACTGATATTTCTTCGTTCGGCGCGTCGGTACCGCCGTGGCCGGATCGTCCGGCCAAACGTGTTTCGGGTAGCGGCCCTTCATCTCTTTTTGCACCTCGCGGTAGGCGCCTTGCCAGAAGGCCGCCAGATCGCCGGTGATTTGCAACGGCCGGTGCGCCGGTGAGAGTAACTCAAGCACCACCGGGATGCGACCCTCCGCCAACATCGGGCTGCGCTGCTCGCCGAACACCTCCTGCAAACGCACCGCCAGCGCCGGCGGTTTGCCGGCCTCATAACGGATCGGCAGGCGGCTGCCGGTCGGCACAGTGTAATGAGTGGGTAGCGCATTATCCAGCCGCTGCTTTTGCTGCCAGTCCAGCAGGCGGGACAGCGCCTCAGCGATGTTGACCTGCTTCAAGCCGCGCAGATCGCGCACGCCGTTCAGCGACGGCAACAGCCACTGCTCCAGCGCCGCCAGCAGCGGCTCTTCATCCATCGCCGGCCATGCCGCCTCCGGCAGCCAGGCTTGCGCGCACTGCAGGCGCACCCGCAATTGTTCGGCGGCGCCCTCCCAGTTGAGCACCGCCAGCCCCTGCGCACGCACCCAATCGAGCAGCGCCTGCTGCAGCTCTTCGTCCGCCGGTTTGGCCAGCGGCTGGGCGCGCAGCGTCAGACGGCCGATCTGCTGGCGCTTCCAGGCGCGCAGCGTGCCCTTCTCGTCATCCCACTCCACCGCCGTGCGCTGCGTGACGATCGCCGGCAGCTGCGCCGCCAGCGCGTCGATGTCCACCGGCAGCGCCAACAGGATGCGCGCATCGGGGCTGTTGTGGCCCTGCAACAGGCTGGGGACGATGAGCCAGGGCGCGCGCGACAGCGCCTCATCCTGATTCATCGCCGCCCCCATGCCGTTGGCCAGCAGGTAGCGGCCGTCCTGGCCTCGCCGCTGGGCGATGCGATCGGTAAACGCCGGTGCCAACAGCCGCGGCGCCAGATCGACGTCGACTTGCCCCGCACGTTGCGGCAGGCGTTTGGCCAACTGCGCGGCACGCTGCCGCCAGTTCGGTTGCGGGCGGCTCAGCCAGTAGCCGATATCCATCTGCCCGCCGCGCGGCGGTTCTTCCAGCAATGCCGCCAGCAACGCCGCCGTCGCCAGGCCGTCGGCACTCAGCGCCGCGCCGGCGGTCAGCATCGCCGCCAGCCGCGGCTCGCATCCCAGCGCGGCCATCTGGCGCCCCGGTGCGGTAAGTTTGCCACCGTCATCCGTGGCCCCCAGCCGGTGCAACAGCGCCCTGGCCGCTGCCAATGCGGCGGCAGGAGGCGCATCCAGCCAGGTCAGCTGCGCCGGGTCGTGGCAACCCCACTGCAACAACTCGAGCCAAAAGCCGGTGAGATCGCTCTGTAAAATGTCCGGTTCGGCGTGTTCCGCCGCGCGCTCCGCCTGTTCTTTGGCGAACAGATGCCAGCAAATGCCCGGCTCCAGACGCCCGGCGCGCCCGGCGCGCTGCACCATCGAGGCCTGACTGATGCGCTGCGTCGCCAGCCGCGTCAAACCGTTGCGCACGTCGTAACGCGCCACGCGTTCCAGGCCGCAGTCCACCACCAGCCGAATGCCCTCGATCGTCAGGCTGGTTTCAGCGATGTTGGTCGCCAGCACCACCTTGCGGCGGCCAACCGCCGCCGGCTGAATCGCTTTTTGCTGCTGCGCCAGAGGCAGCGCGCCATACAGCGGGCAAAGATCGGTATCGCTCGCCACCTCGCCGGTCAATCGCTCCAGCACCCGATTGATCTCCGCCACGCCCGGCAGGAACAGCAGCAAAGACCCCGGCTGTTCGGCCAGCAACCGCTTCACCGCCGCCGCTACGCCATCTTCCAGCCGCTGATGGCTGGCCAACGGCTGATATAAACGTTCAACCGGGAAGCTGCGCCCCTCGGACACCACCACCGGCGCTGCCGGCAGCAGTTGCGACAGGCGCGCGTTGTCCAGGGTGGCCGACATGATCAGCAGTTTCAGATCGTCGCGCAGCCCTTGCTGCACGTCGAGCAGCAGCGCCAGCGCCAAATCGGCCTGCAGGCTGCGTTCGTGGAACTCATCGAGGATCACCAGCGACACGCCCTGCAGTTCGGCGTCCTGCTGCAGCATGCGGGTGAGAATGCCTTCCGTCACCACTTCCAGCCGGGTCTGCGGCCCGCTTTTACTCTCGGCGCGCATGCGGTAGCCCACGGTCTGGCCGGGCTCCTCCCCCAGTTGCTGCGCCAGGCGATAAGCGACGTTTTTCGCCGCCAGCCGCCGCGGCTCCAGCATGATAATGCGCCCCGGCAACCCGGCCTTAGCCAGGATCTGCAGCGGCAACCAGGTGGATTTACCGGCGCCGGTCGGGGCGTGCAACAGTACCTGAGGAGCGGACTGCAACGCAGCCAGCAACTCATCAAGCACCGCGCTGACGGGCAATGAAGACACTGAACTCTCCGTGGTGGTTAACGTTAAACGGCGTACAGTGTAGCATTAGCTTTGCCCCCGTAGCCTTTCAAACTGCGGCGTCGTTAGCTATAGTACGGAGCTCGTCCAGGCGTCCCGCTTCGCGCGAGGCCGCTGCAAGCCGCATTCAAATCTGTTCCTGACGGATTTGTCATTATTTACCGAGCCCCCATGTCCAATTCGCGCCGCCTGTTTTTCGCCCTGTCCTTGCCTGATGCCCTGCAACAGCAGGTGATCCGCTGGCGCGCCGAGGCGTTTGCGCCGGAGGCCGGCCGGCCGGTGGCGGCGGCTAATTTGCACCTGACGCTGGCGTTTCTCGGCGAAGTCACCGCGCAGAAAGAGCTGGCGCTGCGCAAACTTGCCGGCCGCATCGTGCAACCCGGCTTCAGCATGCGGCTCGACGATCTCGGCCATTGGCCGCGCCCCGGCGTGGTCTGGCTCGGTACCCGCCGCGCGCCGCGCGGGCTATTGCAGCTGGCCGAACTGCTGCGTTCGCAGGCCGCCCGCAGCGGCTGCCATCAAAGCGCGTTGCCGTTCCATCCGCACATCACGCTGCTGCGCGCCGCCACCCAGCCGGTGGCGATCCCGCCGGCGACGCCGGGCTGGGCGTTCAGCGCCGACGCCTTTTCCTTGTATGAGTCGGTGTTCGAAAACGGGCGCACCCGTTACCAACACCTCGAACAGTGGCCGCTGGCCACGCAGGCATCCGCATGATTTTCTCTCCACCGCTGCGTTCCGCCACGCTGATAAAACGTTACAAACGCTTTCTGGCGGACGTGATCACCCCGGAAGGGGAAACCTTTACGCTGCACTGCGCCAATACCGGCGCTATGACCGGCTGCGCCACGCCCGGCGACACCGTTTGGTACTCCACCTCGGATAACCCCAAGCGCAAATACGCCCACAGCTGGGAACTGACCCATACCCAACAGGGGCACTGGATCTGCGTCAACACCCTGCGCGCCAACGCGCTGGTGCGCGAGGCGATCGAACACAATTTAATCAATGAATTATCCGGTTACAGTAAAATCAGCGGCGAAGTGAAATACGGCGGTGAAAACAGCCGTATCGATTTGTTATTACAGGCAGAAAATCGGGTTAACTGCTATATTGAAGTTAAGTCAGTCACATTACTGCAACAACAACGTGGTTACTTTCCTGATGCGGTAACGCTCAGAGGGCAAAAGCACCTGCGTGAGTTGCTCAGCGTGGTTGAAAGCGGGCAACGGGCGGTGTTGTTCTTTGCCGTGTTACACAGCGGTATTGAGCAGGTCGCACCGGCACATCATATAGATGAGCGCTATGCGGCGCTGTTGGCACAGGTCCGGCAGTTGGGAGTGGAAGTGGTTTGCTACGGGGCAAAGTTATCACCTGACGGTATTTATCTCTGCGATAAGCTGCCGTTTTTTATCGATTAGCGCGGTCGGGTCCCTATAAATAGACAACCGGCCAGCACGATCGCCAAATACGCCCTCCTTCACACGATTGTCAAGCGGGCGACAGGAATAATTGCCAACCTACCTTCCTTCTGTTATTTATAGCGGCCTGTTTTTCCCCCGCATTGGGGATTCGATAGTGCGTGTGTATGTAGGAGAAGCAACATGCAAGAAGGGCAAAACCGTAAAACCTCGTCCTTGAGCATTCTCGCCATCGCTGGGGTGGAGCCGTACCAAGAGAAGCCGGGCGAAGAGTACATGAACGACGCCCAGTTGTCGCATTTCAAGCGCATTCTTGAAGCGTGGCGCAACCAGCTCAGGGACGAAGTGGACCGTACTGTATCGCATATGCAAGAAGAGGCAGCCAACTTCCCTGATCCGGCCGACCGTGCTACCCAGGAAGAAGAGTTCAGCCTTGAACTGCGTAACCGTGACCGTGAACGCAAACTGATCAAAAAGATCGAGAAAACGCTGAAGAAAGTGGAAGACGATGATTTCGGCTACTGCGAATCTTGCGGCGTGGAGATCGGCATTCGTCGCCTCGAAGCGCGTCCGACCGCCGATCTGTGCATCGACTGCAAGACGCTGGCTGAGATCCGCGAAAAGCAGATGGCCGGCTAATACCGTTGTTACCGCTGCGGCGTGCGCACCCGCGTGCGCCGCACAGAGAAAAGGGAACCACTCCCCTCTGATATGCAAGAAAGTCATTATGTGGGGCGCTTTGCCCCATCGCCTTCCGGGGATCTGCATTTCGGTTCGCTGATTGCCGCTCTGGGAAGCTACCTTCAGGCTCGCGCCCAACGCGGGCAGTGGCTGGTTCGCATCGAAGATATCGACCCGCCGCGCGAAGTCCCCGGCGCCGCCGCTCGCATCCTGTCCGCGCTGGAACATTATGGTCTCCACTGGGACGGCCAGGTCATCTATCAATCCCAACGTCACGACGCCTATCGCGCCGCGCTGGATCTGTTGCAGCGTCAGGGGCTCAGCTATTACTGCACCTGCACCCGCAGCCGCATCCAGCACATCGGCGGATTGTACGACGGCCACTGCCGCGATTTGCAGCTCGGCCCACAGGGCGCCGCCATCCGCTTGCGCCAGACCGCGCCCGTTTACGGGTTCCACGATCGCCTGCAGGGAGAATTGCACGCCGATCCGGCGCTGGCGGGGGAAGACTTTATCATTCGCCGTCGCGACGGGCTGTTCGCCTACAACCTGGCGGTGGTGATCGACGACCATTTTCAGGGCGTGACCGAGATTGTGCGCGGCGCCGACCTGATCGAACCGACGGTGCGCCAAATTGCCCTCTATCGCCAGCTGCAGGCGCCGGTGCCCGCCTATGTGCATCTGCCGCTGGCGCTGGGCGCCAACGGCATCAAGCTGTCGAAGCAAAACCATGCGCCGGCGTTGCCCGCCGGCGATCCGCGCCCGGTGCTGGTCGCCGCGCTGAAATTTCTGCGCCAACCGCTGCCGGAAAGCTGGCAAGATCTTGACCTGCCATTATTATTGAGCTGGGCGGTCGCACATTGGCGGTTGGAAAACGTGCCGCGTCAGGAGGCTATCCCTCTGGATGAAAACACGCCGGCATTCTCAAAGGAGCCATGGTGAGCTATGATTAGCCGCTATTTTTTGTTAGCTCCATTTTTATCAGTCACTATCGAGGTGTACCATTTTTACCCGAGTAGCCAACTTCTGTCGTAAGGTACTGACCCGCGATGACAAGCTGCCCCGCGACGACGCGGCGGCCGGCGATAAAAACGTAGTCCGCGAAGAGCGTGCCGCGGCGCCAAGCCGCCCTGCGCCGCAGCCGCGCGCCGCCGATAACGGCAGCAACGCCCCTGCCCGCCGCTCAACGCCGCGCAAGCGTCCGCCTTTTCCTATCGCCGAGAGCAACGACTCGATGACCGTGATCCCGCGCGAACAGCACTCGATTTCCCGCAAAGACATCAGCGAAAATGCGCTGAAAGTGCTTTACCGCCTGAACAAGTCCGGCTACGAAGCCTATCTGGTCGGCGGCGGCGTGCGCGATCTGTTGCTCGGCAAAAAGCCGAAAGACTTCGACATCACCACCAACGCCACGCCGGAGCAAGTGCGCAAGCTGTTCCGCAACTGCCGCCTGGTCGGCCGGCGCTTCCGCTTGGCGCACGTGATGTTCGGGCCGGAAATCATCGAAGTGGCCACCTTCCGCGGCCACCACGAACAGAACCCGGAATCCGACAAGAACTCGTCTCAGCAGGCGCAAAACGGCATGCTGCTGCGCGACAACATCTTCGGTTCGATCGAGGAAGACGCCCAGCGCCGTGACTTCACCATCAACAGCCTGTACTACGGCGTGGCGGATTTCACCCTGCGCGATTACGTCGGCGGCCTGAACGATCTGAAACAGGGCGTGATTCGCCTGATCGGCGATCCGGAAACCCGCTACCGCGAAGATCCGGTGCGCATGCTGCGCGCGGTGCGCTTCGCCGCCAAGCTGGATATGCGCATCAGCGAAGAGACCGCCGAGCCGATCCCGCGCCTGGCCTCGCTGCTGCATGAGATCCCGCCGGCGCGCCTGTTCGAAGAATCCCTCAAGCTGCTGCAGGCCGGTTACGGTTTCCAGACCTACCTGAAGCTGTGCGAATACCAGCTGTTCCAACCGCTGTTCCCGCTGATCGCCCGCAACTTCACGCCGAACCACGATACGCCGATGGAGCGCATTCTGGTGCAGGTGTTGAAGAACACCGATCACCGCCTGCAGAACGACATGCGCGTCAACCCGGCGTTCCTGTTTGCCGCCATGCTGTGGTACCCGCTGCTGGAGCACGCGCAGAAGCTGGCGCAGGAAAGCGGCCTGGCCTACTACGACGCCTTCGCGCTGGCGATGAACGACGTACTCGACGAGCAGTGCCGCTCGCTGGCCATCCCGAAACGCATCACCACGCTGGTACGCGATATCTGGCAGCTGCAGCTGCGCCTGTCCCGCCGCCAGGGCAAACGCGCGCACAAGTTGATGGAACACCCGAAATTCCGCGCCGCCTATGATCTGCTGGCGCTGCGTGCGGAAGTGGAAGACAACCAGGAGATGCTGCGTCTGGCCGAGTGGTGGGGCGAGTTCCAGGACGCCACGCCGGCGCGGCAGAAAGCCATGCTGAGCACCCTGGGGGACGATCCGGCGCCGCGCCGCGCGCGTCAACGCCGCCCTCGCCGCCGGACACCGCGTAAAGAAGGGGCATAATGATCCGCGTTTATATCGCGCTGGGCAGCAACCTGGCGCAGCCGCTGCAACAGGTTAAAGCCGCACTGGAGGCGCTGGAGCATCTCCCGCGCACCCGGCTGGTCACCTGTTCTTCGTTTTACCGCACCAAGCCGCTGGGGCCGCAAAACCAGCCGGACTTTCTCAACGCGGTGGTGGCGCTGGATACCCTGTTGCCGCCCGAACAGCTGCTCGACCATACCCAAGCGATAGAACGCAATCAGGGGCGCGTGCGCAAGGATGAACGCTGGGGGCCGCGCACGCTCGATCTGGACATCATGCTGTACGGCGACAAGGTGATCCATACCGAGCGCCTGACGGTGCCGCATTACGGTCTGAAAGAGCGCGAATTCATGCTCTACCCGCTGGCGGAAATCGCTCCCGATCTGATTTTCCCCGATGGCGAGCCGCTCGCCAGCTGCCTCAAGCGCGTACCGGAAAACGGCATGGCGCTGTGGCATCAGCCAAAACTCAAGTCCTGACCCGCCTACAACGTCAGCCGCGCAACGAACCCGCCCGCCGGGCGATTGGCAAAGCCGATCTGTAAACCATGCAATCCGGCGATACGCTGCACGATCGAGAGGCCCAGCCCGCTGCCGGTTTGCTCCTGCCCCGGCGGGCGATAGAAGCGTTCTCCCAGCCGCGCCAGATGCTCCGTGGTGACACCCGGACCGTCGTCCTCCACCGTCAGCGAACGTTCGCTCAGCGTCACGGTGACGACGCCGCCCTGCGGGGTATAGCGCACCGCGTTATCCAGCAAGTTGCGCAATAGCAGCGACAGCAGCAAGGTTTCCCCCTGACGCGGCGGCGGCGTTCCCTGATGTTCATAGCGCAGCGTCACGCCCGCCGCATGGGCCTGCCGATCCTGCTCCGCCAGGGTCATCGTCACCAGTTCGTTCCAGTCGATCGGCGCCAGTTCGGCCAGATCCGACAGCGAATCCAGCCGCGACAGCGTCAGCAGCTGATCCACCAGCCGGGTGGCGCGATCGATGCCGACCGTAAGATTGTCCAGCGCGTGCTCGCGCATCGGCGCATCGTCCCCCGCCAGTTGAACCACTTCGGTCTGCACCCGCAGCGCCGCCAGCGGGCTGCGCAACTCGTGCGCGGCATCGGAGGTGAAACGCCGCTCCCGCACCAGCAACGCGTTGATGCGAGCGAACAGCGCATTGAGCGCATCCACCAGCGGACGCACCTCGGTCGGCACCTGGCGCGCGTCCAACGGCGTCGCGTCATCGGGCGCGCGCCGGCGCAAACCGGCCGCCACCGCGCGCAGCGGCCGCAGCTCGCGCCCGACCATCAGCGCGATCAGCAGCATCAGCACCGGCAGCGTCGCCAGCCAGGGCACCAGCTGGCCAGTCACCATGCCCAGCGCCATATCGCGCCGGTAATCCCACTCCTGGCCGACCACGATGCGATAGCGCCCATCCGGGCTGGTCAGCCACAGCAGGCGCCAGCTGTCGTCATCGCCTTTGCGCTCGCCGTCGGTAAAACCTTCACGTTCCCCGTCAAACAGGAAATCGGCGCCGTTCTCGCCGTCGTTGAGCAGCATCTTGCCTTGGCGATCGAAGATGGCGAACGCCAGCGCGTCGTCGTCCTGATCGCCACGCTTGCCATGATGCACCAGCTTCTTGGTTTTCGGCAGGCTGCGCGCGCTTTCATCGGCCAGCAGATCGCCGAGGTTGGCGGTCGCCAGCCGTTTGGCGAACAGCATCTGCTGGGTGTCGAACACTTCATTGATGGTGTTGCGCGACATCACCCAGGCCACCACGCTGGCGGTGCACCAGGTCATCAGCGCCAACAGGCTGAAGATCAGGATCAAACGCAGCCGCAGGCTGAGACGCTTCACGGCGCATCCCCCAGCGTGTAACCCACGCCGTGAATGGTGCGGATGAAGCCGTTGCCCAGCTTGCGCCGCAGGTGGTGAATATGCACCTCCACCGCGTTGCTGCTCACCTCGTCGTCCCAGTTGTACAGCTTCTCCTGAATCAACGGCCGCGCCAGCACCCGCCCCTTGTTGTGCAGAAACAGCTCCAGCACCGCCAACTCGCGCGGCGTCAGCGTCACCGGCTCGCCGTTGCAGCTCACGCTGCGGGTGGCGCTGTCAAACACCACGTTGCCGTGCGTCAGCTGCGGCATCAGTTGGCCGTGGCGACGGCGGATCAGCGCCTGCAGGCGCGCCGCCACTTCGGCCAGCGCGAACGGCTTGCACAGATAATCGTCGGCGCCGCTTTGCAGCCCGCTGACCCGCTGCTCCAGCGCATCGCGGGCGGTGAGGATCAGCACCGGCACGTCCTGCCCGGCCTGGCGCCACTGGCGCAGCAGATCCAGGCCATCGAGGCCCGGCAGGCTGAGATCGAGGATCACCGCGTCGTACGGCGCGCTGTCCAGCGCATTTTTGCCGACGGCGCCGTCGGTGAACCAGTCCAGATTGAAGCCGAGTTTGGTCAGCCCGGCCTTGATGCCGTCCCCGATCAGTTTGTCATCTTCGATCAGCAGAATTCGCATGAGTATCCCTTTTCAGTCATTGCGCCATTGCACCACAAGGTTCTTAAGAACCGCTTAAGCATGGCGATCCGCGCTACCCACCCCGATCGGGTTACAGTAGAATGGCTGCACTTTTTTGCAGCCTGGGCCTGCGCAAGCCGCACGCCCCGTTTCAGGAGACGTTGTGATGAAACCCACCACCGTGACCCACTTGCGCCAGTGCAAACAGGAGCAACGCAAGTTTGCTACCCTTACCGCCTACGATGCCAGCTTTGCCAAACTGTTTGAAGAGCAAGGCATCAAAGTCCTGTTGGTGGGCGATTCGCTGGGCATGACGCTGCAGGGCCACGACTCCACGCTGCCGGTCACCGTCGCCGACGTAGCCTACCACACGCGCGCCGTGCGCCGCGGCGCGCCGGCCTGCCTGCTGCTGGCCGATCTGCCGTTCATGAGTTACGCCACCCCGGAACAGACCTTCGCCAACGCCGCCGAGCTGATGCGCGCCGGCGCCAACATGGTGAAACTGGAAGGCGGCAGTTGGCTGTGCGACACGGTGAAAATGCTTGCCGAGCGCGCGGTGCCGGTGTGCGGCCATCTGGGCCTGACGCCGCAGTCGGTCAACGTGTTCGGCGGCTATAAGGTGCAAGGGCGCGACGAACTGGCCGCCAAACAGCTGCTGCAGGACGCGCAGAACCTGGAGCTGGCCGGCATTCAGCTGCTGGTGCTGGAATGTGTGCCGACCGAGCTGGCGCGCCAGATCACCGAAGCGCTGTCCATTCCGGTCATCGGCATCGGCGCCGGCAACGGCACCGACGGCCAGATCCTGGTGATGCACGACGCCTTCGGCATCACCGGCGGCCACACGCCGAAGTTCGCCAAGAACTTCCTGGCGCAGAGCGGCGATATCCGCACGGCGGTGCAGCACTACATTCAGGAAGTGGAACAAGGCCTCTACCCGGCGGCTGAACACTCTTTTAACTAAGCGATGGTTCCAGGAGTCACCCAATGATTATTATCGAAACCCTGCCGATGCTGCGTCAGCAGATCCGCCGCTGGCGCCAGGAAGGCAAACGCATCGCGCTGGTGCCGACCATGGGCAACCTGCACGACGGCCATATGACGCTGGTCGATGAAGCGCGCGCCCGCGCCGACGTGGTGGTGGTGAGCATCTTCGTCAACCCGATGCAGTTCGATCGGCCGGACGATCTGGCGCGCTACCCGCGCACGCTGCAGGAAGACAGCGAGAAGCTGACCCGCCGCGGCGTCGATCTGGTGTTCGCGCCAGCCCCGGCTGCAGTCTATCCGCAGGGGCTGGAGCAGCAGACTTACGTCGACGTGCCGGGCATCTCCACCATCCTGGAAGGCGCAAGCCGGCCGGGCCACTTCCGCGGCGTTTCCACCATCGTCAGCAAGCTGTTTAACCTGGTGCAACCTGACTTGGCCTGCTTCGGCGAGAAGGATTACCAACAGCTGGCGCTGATCCGCAAAATGGTGGCGGATATGGGTTACGACATCGACATCGTCGGTGTACCGACCGTGCGCGCCAAAGACGGCCTGGCCCTCAGCTCGCGCAACGGCTACCTGACCGCCGAAGAGCGCAAGGTAGCCCCGCAGCTGAGCAAAATCATGAATGGGCTGGCGCAGCAGTTGGCCAATGGCGAGCGCCATATCGAAACGCTGCTGGAACAGACCGCCGAGCAGCTGCGCGCCGCCGGCTTTACGCCGGATGAGCTGTTTATTCGCGACGCCGACAGCCTGCAACCACTGACGGTGGACAGCCAGCGGGCGGTGGTGCTGATGGCCGCCTGGCTGGGCAAGGCGCGTCTTATCGACAATCAGCAGGTCGATCTGACGCTGTAAGCCGTTTTTTATACTGTCGTCACCCTTGACCGCTGACCATTGGTAGACAATGGTGGGGCAATCGGTGACGATAGAGATTGCAGGGATGCAGGAGAGATGTTCAACCCCAGCGCCTGTGAAGGCCGATATTCAGTTAGGTAAAGCTATGATACGTACTATGCTGCAAGGCAAGCTGCATCGCGTCAAAGTCACTCAGGCTGACTTGCACTATGAAGGGTCCTGCGCCATCGACCAGGATTTCCTGGAGGCCGCCGGCATTCTGGAATATGAAGCGATCGATATTTACAACGTGGATAACGGCCAGCGCTTCTCCACCTACGCCATCGCCGCCGAGCGCGGTTCGCGCATCATTTCGGTTAACGGCGCCGCCGCGCGCTGCGCCTGCGTGGGCGACAAACTGATCATCTGCTCCTATGTGCAAATGACCGACGCCGACGCCCGCCAACACCACCCGAAAGTCGCCTATTTCGAAGGTGACAACAACCTGCAGCGCAAGGCGAAAGCCGTGCCGGTTCAGGTCGCCTGATACTAAAACGGGCGCCTTACGCGCCCGTTCTTCCTTACTGCACCACCACCGTGCCCGGCTTGTTGGCTATCCGATCCGCCATGGTCTGGATCGAGTCGGTGCGCAGAATATACAGCCGCTTCAGCGTATAGGGGTTATCCCCCGGCTTCACCTTGCCCTGCACCGTGGTCACCGCCAGATGGAAACCGGCGTCCTGCGCCGCCTGGATCGCCCGCTGGTTATAGCCGCCGAACGGGTAGGACAGATACAGCACGTGCGGGTTGAACTGCGACAGCGCGCGGCGCGAGCGCTCAAAATCGAACTCGATATTGTGCAGCGAACGGCTCAGCAAAATCGGCTGGCGATTGCCGTCGGTGCGGTGCAGGAAGTGAGTGTGCGACTGCACGTCGAACACGTCCTGAATCTGCTTCAGCTCCGAGACGCTCATAAACTGCAGCGAGTCCGGGTTCCATTTCTGCGGGTGGCGTTTGATGCGCGAAGAGATGATGAACGCCGTGGCGCGGAAACCGTAATCCTTCAGCACCGGGTAAGCGTAGCGATAAACCGATTTCAGCCCGTCGTCGAAGGTCAGCACGATCGCCTTGCCCGGCAGGTTGATCTGGTTCTTCAGGTAGGCTTCCAGCTGATACAGCGAAATGGTGTCGTAACCCGCCTGCTTCAGGTAGGTCATCTGGTTGCTAAACGCCACGTCTGAGGTGGTGGTCGAGGTGTGGCGGAAGCGCTTGTTCTCTTCGTTTTTCAGCAGGTGATGATAGGTCAGCACCGGTATGCCGCTATCTATCTCGCAGTCCAGCTCATTGACAAACCCCAGCCGCTCGCCGATGTTGACCTCGTACCAGGTGTTGTTCAGGCGATCCTTCAGCTTGCCGATGATCGGATAGCGCAGGTTGCCTTCCAGCGTGCCCAAGACCTCGCTGTCCTTGTCCGCCGCGGTATAAACGTCGATCGTTTTTTGGGTGATCAGATTCTGGTTGGTCAGCGGTTTGTTCAGCTCGCCCAGATCGTCTTGTACCTTGCGCGACTTCTTCAGTTCGCGCACGTCATCTTTATCGATAAAGCCGGTGCCGTGCCCGAATTTGAATTCGTAGTATTCCGCATCCGCCGGGAACACCTGGATCAGCTGCCCGCGCTTCACTTCTCCTACCGGGATCACATGCTCGCCCACCAACGCATAGACTTCGCTATCGCGCTGCGCTTCCATGTATTCAGATTTAACCGCGCCGTCTTCCGACAGCAGATTCGCCAGGCTCACAGGGGAAACCAACGACATCAGAATGCCGAGGAAACCAGCCGCTAACGTGTATTGAGGCCGCATGATGATGTTCTACTTACGAGTGCGTAATGACTAAAGTGAAGGAAATGTGGAGCGCCAGCATAGCACGATTTGAACAACGGGGAACTAGCGGTTATTTGAGCAATTCTATTGATTTACGCGCCGCCTGCGCCAAATCAAGAAAAGCGCCCCCGCCGAAAAAGCGGGGGCGCGATACCATCAGCTGCGCAGGCCGCGGCCGCGCTCGATCAGGTACCAGGAAAGCAGGTAAAACACCGCGATAAACGCCAGCAGCACCGCCATGGTGAACGCCAGCGGCACGTCGTTGATGCCGAGGAAACCGTAGCGGAAACCGCTGATCATATAGACGATGGGGTTCAGCTTGGACACCGCCTGCCAGAATGGCGGCAGCAGCGACAGCGAGTAGAACACCCCGCCCAGGTAGGTCAGCGGCGTCAGCACGAAGGTCGGGATCAGGCTGATATCGTCGAAGGTGGTGGCGAACACCGCATTGATCAGCCCCGCCAGCGAGAACAGGATCGCCGTCAGCAGCAGCGTCAGCGCAATCACCCACCAGGCGTGCACCTGCAGCGGCACAAAGAACAGCGAGATGATGGTCACCAGCACGCCGACGCAGATGCCGCGCGCCACGCCGCCGCCGACATAGCCGGCGATCACCACGTGGGTCGGCACCGGCGCCACCAGCAGTTCCTCAATGTTGCGCTGGAATTTGGCGCTGAAGAACGACGAGGCGACGTTGGCATAGGAGTTGGTGATCACCGCCATCATGATAAGGCCGGGCACGATGAACTGCATGTAGCTGAAGCCGTGCATATCGCCGATGCGCGAGCCGATCAGATTGCCGAAGATGATGAAGTACAGCGTCATGGTGATCACCGGCGGCACCAGGGTCTGGATCCAGATGCGCGCGAACCGGTTCACCTCTTTGGCCCAGATGCTCTGCAAGGCCACCCAATACAAACGCGTCATGCTTTTTCTCCATTGCCGTTAACCAGGGTGACAAACAGTTCTTCCAGGCGGTTCGCCTTGTTGCGCATGCTCAGCACCTGCACGCCCTGCGCGCTCAGTTGGGTGAACAGGCCGTTCAGCCCCTGCTCGCGCATCACTTCCACTTCCAGCGTCGAGGTATCCGTCAGGCGGCTGTGGTAACCGTCCAGCTTCGGCAACGGGCTCTTCGCCGCCAAATCGAGGATGAAGGTTTCCGACTTCAGCTTGGCCAGCAGCCCCTTCATCGAGGTGTTTTCCACCAGCTCCCCGTTCTGGATGATGCCGATATTGCGGCACAGCATCTCCGCCTCTTCCAGATAGTGGGTGGTGAGGATGATGGTGGTGCCCTGGGCGTTCAGCTCTTTCAGGAAGCCCCACATCGAGCGACGCAGCTCGATATCCACCCCGGCGGTCGGCTCATCGAGGATCAGCAGCTTCGGCTGATGCATCAACGCGCGGGCGATCATCAGGCGGCGCTTCATGCCGCCGGACAGCATGCGGGCGCGCTCGTTGCGCTTGCCCCACAGATCCAGCTGATTGAGGTATTTTTCGGCGCGCGCCATCGCTTCACGCCGCGTGACGCCGTAGTAACCCGCCTGGTTCACCACGATCTGCAACACGGTCTCGAACGGGTTGAAGTTGAACTCCTGCGGCACCAGGCCGAGCTGGCGCTTGGCGTTGACGATGTCTTTATCGATGTCGTAACCGAACACCCGCACGCTGCCGGTCGTTTTGTTCACCAGCGAGCTGATGATGCCGATGGTGGTGGATTTTCCGGCGCCGTTTGGCCCCAGCAGGGCATAAAAATCCCCCGCTTCGACGCTCAGGTCGATACCGCGCAGCGCCTTGACGCCACCGGCGTAAGTCTTGGTCAGCTGCGCTAATTCCAGTGCATAATTCATATGTAAAATAGTACCTTATGACGATGAGTATGCCGCCGCGCCCCTGTTTGCGAGGCTTGAAACACTAACGATAATCCTAGCATCGGCGACGTTTTCACTGAGTCGAATCCGTGCGTAAAATGAGGCTGCACCACTGTTCCGATTTCCAAAGTGTGACGCTTACCCTATATTACCCCAACGCAATCTGTCCGTTACGGGTCAATCACCTCCATGAAAGAAATCGAAGAGCTTATCGCCAACAACCAGGCCTGGTCGGCCAACATCAGCCAGGAAGACCCGGAATTTTTTGAACGTTTAGCCCAGGCGCAAAAGCCCCGCTTCTTATGGATTGGTTGCTCTGACAGCCGCGTTCCCGCAGAACGCCTGACCGGCCTCGAGCCGGGTGAACTGTTCGTCCATCGCAACGTGGCGAACCTCGTTATCCACACCGATCTTAACTGCCTGTCGGTGGTGCAGTATGCGGTAGATGTGCTGGAAGTCGAACACATCATCATTTGCGGCCACCTGGGCTGCGGCGGCGTGCAGGCGGCGGTGGAAAACCCGGAGCTGGGGTTGATCGACAACTGGCTGCTGCACATTCGCGATCTGTGGTACAAGCACAGCTCGCTGCTGGGCGAGCTGCCGCCGGAGCAGCGTTTCGACATGCTGTGCGAGATCAACGTCATTGAGCAGGTATACAACCTGGGCCACTCCACCATCATGCAGTCCGCGTGGAAGCGCGGCCAGAAGGTGATGATCCACGGTTGGGTGTACGGCATTCAGGACGGCCGCCTGCGCGATATGGAAGTGCTGGCGACCAGCCGCGAGAGCCTGGAGATGGGCTACCGCAAAGCGATAGCCAAACTGAAGCAGGATAAGGGCATATAACCCCGCCGCGGGCGCGGCTGGCCGCGCCCCACATCAATTACTCGTCCAGCAGCACCACTTTGCCGACGTACGGCAGGTGACGGTAGCGCTGAGCGTAGTCGATGCCATACCCCACCACGAACTCATCCGGGATCGAGAAGCCGACATATTCGACCGGCACCTGCACTTCACGGCGCTCAGGCTTGTCCAGCAAGGTGCAAATCGCCAGCGATTTCGGCCCGCGCAGCGCCAAAATCTCGCGCACTTTGTTCAGCGTGTTACCGGAATCGATGATGTCTTCCACGATCAGCACGTCTTTGCCGCGAATGTCTTCGTCCAGATCCTTGAGGATCTTCACGTCGCGGGTGGTGGACATGCCGCTGCCGTAGCTGGAGGCGGTCATAAAGTCGACTTCGTGCGGCACGTCGATGGCGCGGCAGAGATCGGCCATGAACATGAAGGAGCCGCGCAGCAGCCCGACCAGCACCATGTCGCTGCCGCTGTCGCGGTAATGTTCGGTGATCTGGCGGCCAAGTTCGGCGATACGGGTCTTAACTTCCTGCTCGGAAATCATTACGTCTACAGTGTGTTTCATAGTATTCAGGTCAGTTGCCGGAAGAAAGGCGCAGAGTTTAGCATAGCCTTTTGCCGGTGGCGACGCGAGCGCGCCGCCACCTGAGCGACGGGCCGCGATCATTCGCCGACGGTGAAGCCCATCATCATGCCGGTATCTTCGTGCTCCAACAGGTGGCAGTGGGCCATGTACGCATGTTCGCTGCTGGCCGGATGGTCGAAGCGCACCAGCACTTCGCTGCGCCACCCTTCGACGCGCACCGTGTCCTTCCAGCCGCTGCGATGCGCCGCCGGCGGTTTGCCATTTTCCGACAGGATACGGAACTGGGTACCGTGAATATGGAACGGGTGCAACATCATGTCGCCCTCGCCGGAAATGGTCCACTTCTCATACTGGCCCCGTTTGGCGGCGAACATCGGCTTGGTCATGTCGAAGGCCTTGCCGTTGATCATGTTGCCGTGGCTGAAATCGAACGGTTTGGCTTTACCCTGCGCGCCACCGTGATCCATCCCGGCCATCTTGCCATGATCCATGCCCTTCATGTTGCCATGATCCATGCCCTGCATGCCGCCCTTTTCCATGCCTTTCATGTTGCCGTGGTCCATGCCTTTCATGTCTCCACCGCCCATCGCGCCATGATTCATGCTCATGCCGGCCATCGCCTGGTGACCATAACGATCCATCAGCGCCTGCATGCCGAGCATATCCAGCTGCGGATCCATCATCAGCTGCAGCCAACGCTCCTGGATACCGGTGGCAGCGGGTAATGTCGGCAGCTTCACCAGGCTGTCCGGCATGGTTTTGATGCCCTGCGCCAGCGACGGCTGAATGCGCAACACCGGCAGCGGTTGATCGAACGGCGCCAGCGTCATACCCATCTGCTTCACCGGCAGCGTCACGATGTCGAACGCTTTCCCGTCGGAGGCATCCACCAGCACTTCAAAACGTTCGCCCATCAGCATCGGCAGCTCGGTCAGTTTCACCGGCTCCGTCAGGAAACCGCCGTCGCTGGCGATGACATACAGCGGACGGTTGTCACTGGCCGCCAGATTCAGCGAGCGGGCGTTGCAGCCGTTGAGGAAGCGCAGACGCAGCCAGCCGCGCGGCGCCAAATGTTGCGGATACTGCGCGCCGTTGGTGAACATGCGATCGCCAAACCAGCCCACCGCCGCGCTCATCACATCCAGGCGGTATTCGATTTGTGCGTCTTTGCCCAACCGCTTATCTTGCAGGATCACCGGAATATCATCCTGCCCCCAGGTTTTCGGCAGCGGCAGTTTGGCGCTCTCCTCATCTTCCAGCAGCACCAGCCCCGCCAGCCCCATCATCACCTGGCTGCCGGTTTTACCGTGGGTATGCGGGTGGAACCAGCAGGTGGCCGCCGGTTGATCGACAGTGAAATTCACCGTGCGCGTCGCGCCGGGATGAATCAATGCCTGCGGGCCGCCATCGACGTCGCCGGGAATTTCCAGGCCGTGCCAGTGGACGGTGCTGGCCTCCGCCAGGCCGTTTTTGATATCGACCGTCACCGGCTGGCCACGCTGCAGCTGCACCGCCGGCCCGAGCAGCGCGCCGTTGAATCCCCAGGTTTTGGTGGCGGCGCCGGGCAACCAGCGGGTTTCCCCCGCCTGCAGCGCCAGCGCAATTTTTCCCTGCGCGTCCGGCGTCAACAACGGCGGCACCGGCAGGGCCGGCCGATCGGCCGCCCAGGCGGCCCGGCTCCATAACGGCAATGTGCTCGCAGCGCCCAGTGCGGCGGTTAATTTAATAAAATCACGGCGTAACATCGCTGACTCCCTTTTCTCAGTGACATAACTCAATGCCGCCAGCCTAAACCTTCCCCCTGGCGGAAGGTCAAGCCTTTCCTGGCGGTATTTTAAGCTATGCCTCACAATCAAGAGAATATGGCTGGCAAACGCAACGCCGGCCCGGCAGCAATAAAATTTGGTGCCTTTACAGGCAAGTGTGGTAACGTCAGCAAACGACAAACAGGCCTATTTCATGATGAAAAAAACAACGTTATCGATGCTGTTGCTGGCGATGCTGGGCTTCTCCAACGCCAGTCTGGCGCTGAATGAATCCGAGGCGGAAGATCTGGCCGATCTGACGGCGGTATTTATTTATTTGAAAAATGATTGCGGCTACAACGATTTGCCAAACGCGCAAATCAAACGCGCCATCGTCTATTTCGCGCAACAAAACCGCTGGGATTTGAGCAACTACAACAGCTTCAATATGAAGGCGCTGGGCGAAGACAGCTATCGCGATCTCAGCGGCATCGCCATTCCAACGCCCAAGAAGTGCAAATCGCTGGCGCGCGACTCTTTGAGCCTGCTGGCCTACGCCAACTAATTCCTTCCCCTTTCCCGCCCGCCTAACGCTCTCTCTGTCTGAAATTCAACCGTGCATCGCCAGGCAGAGTTAGCTATGATGTTGCGCCGATTTTTCATGGCTGTTATTACGGAGTTTCCCGCACATGACCCAGAAAGAAATTTGGTACGAAACGCTGCATACGGGCTTCGGCCAGTATTTCTCGGTAGAGAAGGTGCTGTACCGCGAGAAGACCGATCACCAGGATCTGGTGATCTTCGAGAACCCGGTGCTGGGGCGCGTGATGGCGCTCGACGGCGTGGTGCAAACCACCGAGCGCGACGAGTTCATCTATCACGAAATGCTGACCCACGTGCCGCTGCTGGCGCACGGCGCGGCGAAGAAAGTGCTGATCATCGGCGGCGGCGACGGCGGCATGCTGCGCGAAGTCAGCCGGCACCCTGGCGTGGAGCAGATCACCATGGTCGAGATCGACGCCGGTGTCGTCGAGTTCTGCCGCCAGTACCTGCCCAACCACAGCGCCGGCGCCTATGACGATCCGCGCTTCAAGCTGGTGATCGACGACGGCGTCAACTTCGTGAACCAAACCGACGAAACCTTCGATGTGATCATCTCCGACTGCACCGATCCGATCGGCCCCGGCGAAAGCCTGTTCACTTCGGCGTTTTATGAAGGCTGCGCCCGCTGCCTGAATGAGGGTGGCATTTTCGTCGCGCAGAACGGCGTCTGCTTCCTGCAACAGGACGAGGCGGTCAACAGCCACGCCAAACTGAGCCGCTACTTTACCGACGTCAGCTTCTATCAGGCGGCGATCCCGACCTATTACGGCGGCATCATGACCTTTGCCTGGGCGAGCCAGAACCCGGCGCTGCGCCAGCGCGATCTGCCTACTCTGCAACAGCGCTTTAACCAAAGCGGCCTACACTGTCGTTATTACAACCCGGCAATTCACGTCGGCAGTTTTGCCCTGCCGCAATATTTGCTCAATGCCCTGAACGTAACACGTTAAGCGAGAAGATAAAGGAGGTGGCCCAAATTGCATAAGCTAAAACTGCACGGCTTCAACAACCTGACCAAGAGCCTGAGTTTTTGTATTTACGATATTTGTTACGCCAAGACCGCGGACGACCGCGACGGCTATATCGCCTACATTGACGAACAATATAACGCCAACCGGCTGACCGAGATCCTGAGCGAAACCTGCTCGATCATCGGCGCCAATATTCTGAACATCGCGCGTCAGGACTACGAGCCGCAGGGCGCCAGCGTCACCATCCTGGTCAGCGAAGAGCCGATCGATCCGAAAGACGTCGATACGTCGGAGCATCCCGGCCCGCTGCCGAACACGGTCGTTGCGCACCTGGACAAGAGCCATATCTGCGTACACACCTACCCGGAAAGCCATCCGGAAGGCGGGCTATGCACCTTCCGCGCCGATATCGAGGTTTCGACCTGCGGCGTCATTTCGCCCCTCAAGGCGCTGAACTACTTAATTCACCAGCTGGAATCCGACATCGTCACCATGGACTATCGCGTGCGCGGTTTTACCCGCGACGTGAACGGCGTGAAACATTACATCGATCATGAGATCAATTCGATCCAGAACTTTATGTCGGAAGACATCAAGGCGCTGTATCACATGATGGACGTGAACGTTTACCAGGAAAATATCTTCCATACCAAGATGTTGCTGAAAGATTTCGATCTGAAGCACTACCTGTTCAACGCGGAACCGGAGGCGCTGAGCGCCGCCGAACGCAAGCAGATCACCGATCTGTTATGGAAAGAGATGCAGGAAATCTATTACGGCCGCAATATTCCGCATCTGTGATGGAAAGGGCGCGGCACGCCGCGCCCTGATGCTTAGTATTTCAGCATGAAAGAACGATAGGCCTTCAACACCAGCAGGAAGTCCTCAACGCCGCAGAATGAGAGGCTTTCTTCGTCGTAGTAATTCATCCCCTCTTCCATTTCATCGCCCTCGAACTCCAGCTGATTGGCGCGGATCATCACTTCTTCACCATCCATCAGCAGCGTATATTCATGGCCTTCCAGCTGCCATTGACGTTCACTGCCTTTGACCTCGGCCGCACCGGCTTCAATCCGGTCCAGCAGGTTGAAATCGCCTTTGACTTCTTCGTTGATCCAGTGGCCAATCGCTTCATGCCCCATCGAAAATCTGACGATCACCTGACCGGTGACGTCACGCAGAAATTCGTAATCCATAGCATGCCCTCCTGAGCCCTTTTTCTTAGTGTAAACATAAATGGCGGACTAACTCAGTGAGCGCTCGCAAAGTTGGCAACTGAGCAAAATAAAACGGGAGGCCAAGGCCTCCCGTTAAACAGTTGCGCAATATAGCGGCTTACACGGCGGTTTGGAAGATCACGCCGTCGGCTTTTTCGGTGTACTGCCCCAGCTGGTCAAAGTTCAGGTAGCGGTAGGTATCCGCCGCCGTCTTGTCGACCTGCGCCATATAGGTCTGGTACTCGTCCGGCGTCGGCAGGCGGCCCAGCAGGGACGCAACCGCAGCCAGTTCGGCAGACGCCAGATAGACGTTGGCGCCGGTGCCCAGACGGTTCGGGAAGTTACGGGTCGAAGTGGAAACCACCGTCGCACCGTCCGCCACGCGCGCCTGGTTGCCCATGCACAGCGAGCAGCCCGGGATCTCGATACGTGCACCGCTCTTGCCGAAGACGCTGTAGTAGCCTTCTTCGGTCAGCTGAGACGCGTCCATCTTGGTTGGCGGCGCCACCCACAGACGGGTTGGCAGCTGGCCCTTGTGCTGATCCAGCAGCTTGCCGGCCGCGCGGAAGTGGCCGATGTTGGTCATGCAAGAACCGATGAACACTTCATCGATTTTGCTGTTGGCCACGTCGGACAGCAGGCGCGCATCGTCAGGATCGTTCGGCGCGCACAGGATCGGCTCCTTGATCTCGTTCAGATCGATGTCGATCACCGCCGCGTATTCCGCATCCGCATCGCCTTCCAGCAGTTGCGGATCCGCCAGCCATTTTTCCATGCCCTGAATACGGCGCTCAAGCGTACGGCGGTCGCCGTAACCTTCGGAGATCATCCACTTCAGCAGCACGATGTTGGAGTTCAGGTACTCTTCGATCGGCGCCTTGTCCAGCTTGATGGTACAACCGGCGGCGGAACGTTCGGCGGACGCATCGGTCAGCTCAAACGCCTGCTCGACCTTCAGATCCGGCAGGCCTTCGATCTCCAGGATGCGGCCGGAGAAGATGTTTTTCTTGCCCTTCTTCTCGACGGTCAGCAAGCCTTGCTGGATCGCGTAGTAAGGGATAGCGTGCACCAGATCGCGCAGGGTGATGCCCGGCTGCATTTTGCCTTTGAAGCGCACCAGCACCGACTCAGGCATATCCAGCGGCATTACGCCGGTCGCGGCGGCAAACGCCACCAGGCCGGAACCGGCCGGGAAGGAGATGCCGATTGGGAAGCGGGTGTGGGAATCGCCGCCGGTGCCGACGGTGTCAGGCAGCAGCATGCGGTTCAGCCAGGAGTGGATCACGCCGTCGCCCGGACGCAGCGAGACGCCGCCGCGGTTCATGATGAAGTCAGGCAGCGTGTGGTGCGTGGTCACGTCGACCGGTTTCGGGTACGCGGCGGTGTGGCAGAATGACTGCATGACCAGATCGGCGGAGAAGCCGAGGCAGGCCAGGTCTTTCAGCTCATCGCGGGTCATCGGGCCGGTGGTGTCCTGAGAACCGACGGAGGTCATCTTCGGTTCGCAGTATTCGCCAGGGCGAATGCCGGCGACGCCGCAGGCGCGGCCGACCATTTTCTGCGCCAGCGAGAAGCCTTTGCTGCTGGCGGCGACCGGCTTGGCGATACGGAACACATCGCTGTGCGGCAGACCCAGCGCTTCGCGCGCCTTGGTGGTCAGGCCGCGGCCGATGATCAGCGGGATACGGCCGCCGGCGCGCACTTCATCCAGCAGCACGTCGGTTTTCAGCTCGAAGTTGGCGATCAGCGCGCCGGTTTCGTGGTTGCGCACTTCACCTTTGTATGGGTAAACGTCGATCACGTCGCCCATGTTCAGCTCGGACACGTCCACTTCGATCGGCAAGGCGCCGGCATCTTCCATGGTGTTGAAGAAGATAGGCGCAATCTTGCCGCCCAGCACCACGCCGCCGCCGCGCTTGTTCGGCACGTGCGGGATATCGTCGCCCATAAACCACAGCACGGAGTTGGTGGCGGATTTACGGGAAGAACCGGTGCCGACCACGTCGCCGACGTAAGCCAGCGGGAAGCCTTTTTTGTTCAGCAGCTCGATCTGTTTGATCGGGCCGACGCTGCCCGGCTGATCCGGCACGATGCCTTCACGTTCGTTTTTCAGCATCGCCAGCGCGTGCAGCGGGATGTCCGGGCGCGACCAGGCATCCGGCGCCGGAGAAAGGTCATCAGTGTTGGTTTCGCCGGTGACTTTGAACACGGTGACGGTGATCTTTTCCGCCAGCTCAGGGCGCGACAGGTACCATTCGGCGTCGGCCCAGGACTGCATGATCTGCTTGGCGTGCGGGTTACCGGCCTTGGCCTTCTCTTCCACGTCGTAGAAGTTGTCGAACATCAGCAGCGTGTGGGACAGCGCTTTCGCGGCGATAGGCGCCAGCGTTTCGTTATCCAGCGCTTCGATCAGCGGGTGAATGTTATAGCCGCCCTGCATGGTGCCTAACAGTTCAATGGCTTTCTCGGGGGTAACCAGGGGGGATGTCGCTTCACCTTTGGCGATGGCCGCCAGGAAACCTGCTTTGACGTAGGCGGCTTCGTCGACGCCCGGTGGAACACGGTTAATCAGCAGGTCTAACAGGAATTCTTCTTCGCCTTTTGGCGGATTCTTCAGTAGTTCGACCAGCGCGGCCATTTGGGTGGCGTCTAGCGGCTTAGGGGCGATGCCCTCAGCAGCACGCTCGGCTACGTGCTTACGGTATTCTTCTAGCACGACGTTCTCCTCGCTCTCATTGTCATTTATTGTGCCTGGCGTATATGCAAACCGGGTTTATACCCTTGGGGTTTCACTCTGTGGCTAGGCGATCGGCCCGTAAAGGCCCCGAAACGGTGATTGGGGCAAACAGACACGGTCAAACAGCGTTACAGCATGAAAGACTGATGGGTAGAGCGCACGGCGATATTGATGCCATCTATCCTGACGGGGCACTGCTGTCGATGTCCTGGACTGTAAGGTACAGTGCCCGGTTCCGCTCAGCCAGCATATCAGGATTTGAAACGGTTGTTAATTCGTTCACATAAAAGCAACATTAAATCTTTGCTGAATCGTTGAGCGCAGCGTAATCGGCTGCCGGACTAGCAGGGCATTATATCCATATAATTAGAATGGATATAAGCAGAGGGATCGAAATTTGGCGCGGCGGCCACAAAAATACCGCTTTCTGAGTTTGAGCAAAAAAAACGGCTCCTTATCAGGAGCCGCTTGTTAACCGGTCAAGCCAGCAGAATTACTTCTTCTTGGCTTTCGGGTTAGGCAGGTCGGTGATGCTGCCTTCGTAGATCTCCGCCGCCAGGCCCACGGATTCGTGCAGGGTCGGGTGAGCGTGGATGGTCAGCGCGATGTCTTCCGCGTCGCAGCCCATCTCGATAGCCAGACCGATTTCACCCAGCAGTTCGCCGCCGTTGGTGCCGACAATCGCGCCACCGATGATGCGGTGAGTTTCTTTGTCGAAGATCAGTTTGGTCATGCCGTCTGCACAGTCGGAAGCGATCGCACGGCCGGAAGCCGCCCACGGGAAGGTGGAGGTTTCGTAGCTGATGCCTTTCTCTTTCGCTTCTTTCTCGGTCAGACCCACCCATGCCACTTCCGGCTCGGTGTAAGCGATGGATGGGATCACTTTCGGATCGAAGTAGTGCTTCATGCCGGCGATAACTTCTGCGGCAACGTGGCCTTCGTGCACGCCTTTGTGCGCCAGCATCGGCTGACCGACGATGTCGCCGATAGCGAAGATGTGCGGCACGTTGGTGCGCAGCTGTTTGTCGACGTTGATGAAGCCACGCTCGTCAACTTCAACACCGGCTTTGCCGGCATCCAGCAGTTTGCCGTTCGGCACGCGGCCGATCGCCACCAGCACCGCGTCGTAACGCTGTGGTTCTGCCGGCGCTTTTTTACCTTCCATCGTGACGTAGATGCCGTCTTCTTTGGCTTCTACCGCGGTCACTTTGGTTTCCAGCATCAGGTTGAACTGCTTGCTGATACGTTTGGTGAAGACTTTCACCACGTCTTTATCTGCCGCCGGGATAACCTGATCGAACATCTCAACGACGTCGATCTGTGAACCCAGCGCATGGTATACGGTGCCCATTTCCAGGCCGATGATGCCGCCGCCCATAACCAGCAGACGCTCTGGGACGGTTTTCAGCTCCAGCGCATCGGTGGAATCCCACACGCGTGGATCTTCATGAGGAATGAATGGCAGTTGGATCGGGCGAGAACCTGCAGCGATGATGGCGTTGTCGAAGTTGATGGTGGTTGGGCCGTTTTCGCCTTCCACAACCAGGGTGTTAGCGCCGGTGAACTTGCCCAGGCCGTTGACCACTTTCACTTTACGGCCTTTCGCCATGCCAGCCAGACCGCCGGTCAGCTGAGTGATGACTTTTTCTTTCCAGACGCGCACTTTGTCGATGTCGGTTTTCGGCTCGCCGAAAACGATGCCGTGTTCGGCCAGCGCTTTGGCTTCTTCGATCACTTTGGCAACGTGCAGCAGTGCTTTGGAAGGGATACATCCCACGTTCAGGCAAACCCCGCCCAGAGTGGAATAACGTTCAACCAGAACGGTTTCAAGACCTAAGTCAGCGCAACGAAAGGCTGCAGAGTAACCTGCCGGGCCCGCCCCAAGTACCACGACCTGAGTTTTAATTTCAGTACTCATCATGACCTCTTAATTGATTGTCCGGCGGGTCAGACGTCATTTTTATTGCTAATCGATCTCATAACGCCCTTCATCCACCGGGACGCTTACACCGCGAGCAGTTTACAGAATTGTTAATAATCTGCAAAGCGTGTTCGAGTGACCCGTGTCTCAACAATTTTGTCGAGTTATGCAAAATCCGACAAAACTGCTACAGAATCGTCAGGGGCGCAGCATGCTGCGCCCCTTTTGCATTACATCACCAGACGGCGAATGTCGGACAGCATGTTGTTGATGATGGTGATGAAGCGCGCACCATCGGCACCGTCGATAACGCGGTGGTCGAAGGACAGCGACATCGGCATCATCAGGCGCGGCATGAACTCTTTACCGTTCCAGACCGGCTCCATCGCAGACTTGGAGACGCCCAGGATAGCCACTTCCGGCGCGTTGACGATCGGCGCGAAGTGGGTCGTCCCGATGCCGCCCAGGCTGGAGATGGTGAAGCAGCCGCCCTGCATCTCGCCCGCGGTCAGCTTGCCGTCGCGCGCTTTCTTGGAGATGGTCATCAGTTCGCGAGACAGCTCGGTGATGCTCTTCTTGTTCACGTCCTTGAACACAGGAACCACCAGGCCGTTCGGGGTATCTACCGCCACGCCGATGTTGATGTATTTCTTCAGCGTCAGCTTCTGACCGTCTTCGGACAGCGAGCTGTTGAAGCGCGGCATCTGCTCCAGAGCGGCAGCAACGGCTTTCATGATGAACACGACAGGCGTGAACTTCACGTCCAGCTTGCGCTTGGCCGCTTCTTCGTTCTGCTGTTTGCGGAACGCTTCCAGATCGGTGATGTCGGTTTTGTCGAAGTGAGTCACGTGCGGGATCATCACCCAGTTGCGGCTCAGGTTCGCGCCAGAGATCTTCTGGATGCGACCCATTTCGACTTCTTCGATCTCGCCGAACTTGCTGAAGTCCACTTTCGGCCATGGCAGCATGCCTGGCAGACCGCCGCCGGCAGCGGCCGGGGCCGCTTCAGCGCGTTTCACCGCGTCTTTCACGTAAGCCTGAACGTCTTCGCGCAGGATGCGGCCTTTACGACCGGTGCCTTTCACTTTCGCCAGGTTAACGCCGAATTCACGCGCCAGACGACGAATGACCGGGGTCGCGTGCACGTATGCCGCGTTCTCGGCGAACTCGCCTTTGTCGTCAGCTTTCGCAGCCGGAGCGGCGGCTTTAGCAGCGGCCGGAGCCGGCGCAGCTTCCGCTTTAGCGGCTGGAGCGGCGGCAGCGGCAGGCGCAGCGCCTTCCACTTCGAACACCATGATCAGGGAGCCGGTTTTCACTTTGTCGCCGGTCGCGATCTTGATCTCTTTAACGGTCCCCGCGAACGGTGCAGGCACTTCCATGGAGGCCTTGTCGCCTTCCACGGTGATCAGAGACTGCTCGGCGGCAACCTTGTCGCCCACCTTAACCATCACTTCGGTCACTTCGACTTCATCACCGCCGATATCCGGCACGGCGACGTCTTTGGCCGCAGAGGCCGCAGGCGCTGCAGCGGCAGCCGGTGCTTCAGCCGCAGCCGGGGCCGCAGCGGAAGCGGCGCCGGCCACTTCGAACACCATGATCAGGGAACCGGTTTTCACTTTGTCGCCGGTCGCGATCTTGATCTCTTTCACGGTGCCCGCGAACGGCGCAGGGACTTCCATGGAAGCCTTGTCGCCTTCCACGGTGATCAGGGACTGCTCGGCTTCCACCTTGTCGCCCACTTTCACCAGGATCTCGGTCACTTCGACTTCGTCGGCGCCGATGTCCGGCACGGCAACGTCTTTGGCCGCAGCGGCAGCCGGGGCAGCTGCTGCTGCCGCCGGTTTTTCTTCCGCTTTCGCCGCCGGTGCAGCTTCCGCTGCGCCTGCCGCTTCGAAGATCATGATCAGTTTGCCGGTTTCGGTTTTATCGCCGACCGCCACTTTGATCTCTTTCACCACGCCCGCCTGCGGGGATGGCACTTCCATGGAAGCCTTGTCGCCTTCCACGGTGATCAGCGATTGTTCCGCTTCAACTTTATCGCCGACCTTCACCAGAATCTCGGTGATTTCGACTTCATCTGCACCGATGTCCGGTACGTTGATTTCGATAGACATTATTCAGTACCTCTTAGGCCAGACGCGGGTTAACTTTTTCCGGGTTGATGTCGAATTTCTTGATTGCATCGGCAACCACAGAAGCTTCGATCTCACCGCGTTTAGCCAGTTCACCCAGAGCAGCAACCACCACGTAGGATGCATCGACTTCGAAGTGGTGACGCAGGTTTTCGCGGCTGTCCGAACGACCGAAGCCGTCGGTGCCCAGTACGCGATAGTCGCTGGCCGGCACATAAGTACGAACCTGTTCGGCGAACAGTTTCATGTAGTCGGTAGAAGCTACCGCCGGCGCGTCGCTCATCACCTGAGCGATGTAAGGCACGCGTGGCGTTTCGGTTGGGTGCAGCATGTTCCAGCGCTCGCAGTCCTGGCCGTCGCGCGCCAGTTCGGTGAACGAGGTCACGCTGTAGGTGTCGGAACCCACGCCGTAGTCCTTCGCCAGGATCTGCGCAGCTTCGCGCACGTGGCGCAGAATGGCGCCGGAGCCCAGCAGCTGTACCTTGCCTTTGCTGCCTTCCAGCGTTTCCAGCTTGTAGATACCCTTGCGGATACCTTCTTCCGCACCCTGCGGCATCGCAGGCATGTGGTAGTTTTCGTTCAGCGTGGTCAGGTAGTAGTACACGTTTTCCGGGTTGTCGCCATACATGCGCACCAGACCGTCGTGCATGATCACCGCCACTTCGTACGCGTAAGCCGGATCGTAAGAGATGCAGTTAGGGATGGTCAGAGACTGAATGTGGCTGTGGCCATCTTCGTGCTGCAGACCTTCGCCGTTCAGGGTAGTACGGCCCGAGGTCCCGCCGATCAGGAAGCCGCGCGCCTGTTGGTCGCCCGCTGCCCAGCACAGGTCGCCGATACGTTGGAAACCGAACATCGAGTAGTAGATGTAGAACGGAATCATCGGCAGATCGTTGGTGCTGTAGGAAGTCGCTGCGGCCAGCCAGGAAGAGGCTGCGCCCAGTTCGTTGATGCCTTCCTGCAGGATTTGGCCTTTCTCGTCTTCTTTGTAGTAAGCCACCTGTTCACGGTCCTGCGGGGTGTACTGCTGGCCGTTCGGGCTGTAGATACCGATCTGACGGAACAGACCTTCCATACCGAAGGTACGCGCTTCGTCGGCGATGATTGGCACCAGGCGATCTTTGATCGACTTGTTCTTCAGCATCACGTTCAGGGCACGCACGAAGGCGATAGTGGTGGAGATCTCTTTGTTCTGCTCTTCCAGCAGCGAGCTGAAATCTTCCAGCGCCGGCATTTCCAGCTTCTGGGTGAACTCCGGCAGACGCGTCGGCACGTAGCCTTTCAGCGCCTGGCGACGTTCGTGCAGGTATTTGTACTCTTCGGAATCTTTCTCGAAGGTGATGTACGGCAGTTTTTCGATGTCAGCATCGGCAACCGGCACGTTGAAACGATCGCGGAAGTGGTGAACCCCTTCCATGTTCATTTTCTTCACCTGGTGAGCGATGTTTTTACCTTCCGCGGTTTCACCCATGCCGTAACCTTTGATGGTGTGGGCCAGGATAACGGTCGGTTTGCCTTTGGTGTCCTGCGCTTTTTTCAGTGCAGCGAAGATTTTCTTCGGATCGTGACCACCACGGTTCAGCGCCCAGATTTCGTCGTCGGTCATGTCTTTGACCAGCGCCGCGGTTTCCGGGTAACGGCCGAAGAAGTGCTCGCGCACGTAAGCGCCGTCTTTGGATTTGAAGGTCTGGTAGTCGCCGTCCAGGGTCTCGTTCATCAGCTGAACCAGTTTACCGCTGGTGTCTTTACGCAGCAGTTCGTCCCAACGGCCGCCCCAGATCACTTTCAGCACCTGCCAGCCTGCGCCGGAGAAGATGCCTTCCAGTTCGTTGATGATCTTGCCGTTGCCGGTGACCGGGCCGTCCAGGCGCTGCAGGTTGCAGTTGATGACGAACACCAGGTTGTCCAGCTTCTCGCGGGTCGCGATGGTGATGGCGCCTTTGGATTCCGGCTCATCCATCTCGCCGTCGCCCAGGAAGGCGTAAACGGTCTGCTCAGAGGTGTCTTTCAGGCCGCGGTGTTCCAGGTATTTCAGGAACTTCGCCTGATAGATGGCGCTGATTGGGCCCAGGCCCATGGATACGGTCGGGAACTGCCAGAATTCCGGCATCAGCTTAGGATGCGGGTAAGAGGACAGGCCTTTGCCGTGCACTTCCTGACGGAAGTTGTTCATTTGTTCTTCGGTCAGGCGGCCTTCAAGGAAGGCACGCGCGTAAACGCCCGGAGAGATGTGGCCCTGGAAGTACACCAGGTCGCCGCCGTCTTTCTCGTTGCGTGCGCGGAAGAAGTGGTTAAAGCAGACTTCATAGAAGGTCGCGGAAGACTGGAAGGAAGCCATGTGGCCGCCCAGCTCCAGGTCTTTTTTGGATGCGCGAAGAACGGTCATGATCGCGTTCCAACGGATCGCAGAGCGAATGCGGCGTTCCAGATCCAGGTTGCCTGGGTAGGCCGGTTCGTCTTCTACCGCGATGGTGTTGACGTAGTTGTGCGCTGCAGCACCGGCCGCAACGTTAACGCCGCCTTTGCGGGCTTCTCCCAATACCTGATCAATCAGAAACTGAGCTCGCTCAACACCCTCTTCACGGATGACCGATTCGATCGCCTGCAGCCAGTCGCGGGTTTCGATCGGATCCACGTCATTGTTTAAACGTTCTGACATGGTGGTATTCCTTATCTGTCTAATGGTTTGTTTGGAGCCTGTCTTCCTGTGCTCTGTGCAAAAACACACGAAGACAGGCCCATCAGTTTAGTTGCCGCTTAAGTACTTAACTAAGTACCTCGAACTTAACCCCCGCAGGCTGGTGTACCCTGAAGAGGACAGCTCTTAATCCTTGCGTTGCTGGAGACGCCGTAGCGATCTCTCGCGCCGAGTATGCTCCCGGCTGAGATCCAGCAAGATTTCCTCGATAAACGCCAAGTGGCGATGCGAGGCTTCACGGGCCTTTTCCGGCTCGCGTGCCACAATCGCCTCAAAAATTCCGGCGCGGTGGCTGCTCACTTTTGCCAACATCTCACGGCGCGAGTAGAGCAATTCAAAGTTCTGACGCACGTTCTGTTCCAGCATCGGCCCCATGCAGCGTAGCAGGTGAAGTAACACAACGTTGTGGGCAGCTTCGGTCACGGCGATTTGATACTGCATGACCGCATCGGCTTCGGCGTCGAGATCGCCGCTGTCTTGAGCCTGTTGAATCACGATATGGCAGTCGCGGATGCGCGCCAGATCTTCATCGGTGCCGCGCAGCGCCGCGTAATAGGCGGCAATGCCTTCCAGCGCGTGACGGGTTTCCAGCAGATCGAACTGTGATTCGGGATGGTCGGCCAGCAGCTCGGCCAGCGGATCGCTGAAGCTCTGCCACAGATTAGTTTGCACGAAGGTGCCGCCGCCCTGACGACGCAGGAGCAGCCCTTTCGCTTCCAGGCGCTGAATGGCCTCTCTCAGAGAAGGACGGGAGACATCAAATTGTTTCGCCAGTTCGCGCTCCGGAGGCAGTTTTTCCCCTGGGCGCAGTGTCCCCTCGAGGATCAGATATTCGAGCTGTTGCTCGATAACATCTGACAACTTGGGTTGGCGGATTTTGCTGTAGGCCATGAGTGAATTCTTCTCTGCGAATGGCGCGGAGTCAATTGGTAATACCAATTTCAAAAACGTGACGGTAAAGTAACAAAGTATTCACCTCCTGTCCATACGGGCCTTGATCGAAATCAGGTTACCCGCACATTTTAACACCCCGCTGAAAACCCCGCTGCAAACCGGTAACGCCGTGATGGTATTACCATTTACGCGCCGGGTTGGGGATTTAACTTTTACCAAACCTTACGCAAGGAAGAGTGCAAACTTTTTGCCCAAGTTTTATTGCATGGTTATGACGCTTTAATGAATGGCTATTTGGCGAGTAGCGCCACGGTGATTCGTTCATTATTTGAACGCGCGCCGCCGCTCGGATCTACGTTATTTTTGCGCATTATGTGATTTGTTGCTTATTTCATGCACTGAATCCTTCCCGCCGTCACACAACCCGCATTTTGTTTCCTAAACTGCTGCAATCTTAATCACTCACACGACAAAGCAGGTGCAAACCGACGCGCATAACATTATTCTCTGCCAAACGGTAGCGGCGCCGTGGAATTAATAGCTATAACGCCGTAAATAAAACAAAACACACATCGTAACCACTGCTTTACAGGCAGGTGGGCATTCACAACGACAGAGGGTTTGATTGATGGATGGTCAACAGCATGGTGACCAGCTGAAACGCGGCCTGAAAAACCGCCATATTCAGCTCATCGCCTTAGGTGGCGCAATCGGCACCGGGTTATTTCTCGGTATCGCTCAAACAATAAAAATGGCCGGCCCGTCAGTGCTTCTCGGCTACGCCATCGGCGGCTTCATCGCGTTTCTGATCATGCGCCAGCTGGGGGAGATGGTGGTGGAAGAGCCGGTTGCCGGTTCCTTCAGCCACTTCGCCTACAAATACTGGGGCAACTTCGCCGGCTTCGCCTCCGGCTGGAACTACTGGGTGCTGTATGTCCTGGTGGCGATGGCGGAACTGACCGCGGTCGGCATCTACGTGCAGTACTGGTGGCCGGAGATCCCCACCTGGGTTTCCGCCGCGGTATTCTTCCTGGCGATCAACGCCATCAACCTGGCCAACGTCAAAGTTTACGGCGAGATGGAGTTCTGGTTCGCCATCATCAAGGTGGTGGCGATTATCGGCATGATCGTGTTCGGCGCCTACCTGCTGTTCAGCGGCATGGGCGGCCCGGAGGCCACCGTTACCAATCTGTGGGCGCAGGGCGGGTTCTTCCCGAACGGCGTCATGGGCCTGGTGATGGCGATGGCGGTGATCATGTTCTCCTTCGGCGGCCTCGAGCTGGTCGGCATCACCGCCGCCGAAGCCGACGACCCGCAAAAGAGCATTCCGAAAGCCACCAATCAGGTGATCTACCGCATCCTGATCTTCTATATCGGTTCGCTGGCCATTCTGCTGTCGCTGTACCCTTGGGGCAAAGTGGTTGAAGGCGGCAGCCCGTTCGTGCTGATCTTCCACGCGCTGAACAGCAACCTGGTGGCGACCGTGCTGAACATCGTGGTGCTCACCGCCGCGCTGTCGGTGTACAACAGCTGCGTCTACTGCAACAGCCGCATGCTGTACGGCCTGGCGCAGCAGGGCAACGGCCCGAAAAGCCTGTTGAAGGTCGACGGCCGCGGCGTGCCGGTGGTGGCCATCGGCATTTCAGCCCTCGCCACCGCGCTGTGCGTGCTGATTAACTACCTGATCCCGGGCCGCGCCTTCGAACTGTTGATGGCGTTGGTGGTATCGGCGCTGGTGATCAACTGGGCGATGATCAGTCTGGCGCACCTGAAGTTCCACGCCGCTAAAAATCGCGAAGGCGTGGTGCCGAAGTTCAAAGCCTTCTGGTACCCGTTCAGCAACTACCTGTGCCTGCTGTTCATGGCCGGCATCCTGGTGATCATGTACCTGACGCCGGGCATTCAAATCTCGGTGCTGCTTATCCCGGTGTGGGTGGCGATCCTGGCCGTCGGTTACGCCATCAAACAGCGCAGCCAACGCGTCGACGGCGTCACCAGCCGTTGAACCCCGTGACCGCGCGGTAAAATGGCCCGCTGATGCGGGCCATTTTTTTCGCCTGAACGCCGCTTACTTGCGCAACGCTTTCACCTGTTCGGCGGTGATGTCCGCCGGCAAGCCGCCCCAGGTCACGCGCAGATAATTCACCAGCTCCGCCACGTCGGCATCGCTCAGCCGTTCGCCGAAGCCCGGCATGCTCTGCATGCTTTCGCCGTTCGGGAACTGCTGAGCCGGCAGGCCGTCCAGCACCGACACGATCAGGTTCTTGCCGTCCACCTGGCGCAGCGTGGCGTTATCGCGCATCGCCGGTGCGACGTGCGGTTTGCCCTCGCCTTCGCGGGCGTGGCAGCCGGCGCACTGATCCAGATAGGCCATGCGCCCGGCATCACTGCCCTGGCCCATTTTCACCGGCACCGCCGCCGGCGGCTGCTCGCCCATCAGATACAGCGCCAGCGCCTGATGGTCTTCCGGCGTTAAATGCCGGGTGCTGAGATCCACCACCATGTGCATCTCGCTGAAGGCGGAACCCTGCGGCGCGAGGCCGGTGCTGAGGAAGCGGCTGATGTCCTGCGGCGTCCAGCCGCGCTGCGCCAGGCCGTGCGGCGTAATGTCCGGCGCCATGAAGCGGCCGAGATCGCCGCCCTGCATCGGCTTGGCGAGATCCATCTGCCCCAGCGCGCCGCGCGGCGTGTGGCATTCGCCACAGTGGCCCAGCACGTCGGCCAGATAGCGGCCGCGCTGCCATTGCGGCGAGCTGCCCTGCGAACTGGCCGGCAGCGGATCCTGGCTGCGGAACAGCAGGTTCCAGCCGATCAGCGCCATGCGCTGGTTGAACGGGAACGGCATCTCGTTGGCCGGAATGGCCACGTCCACCGCCGGGCGCGTCATCAGGTAAGCGTAGATGTCGTCGGCGTCCTGACGTGACATGCCCTTGTACGAGGTGTAAGGCATCGCCGGGTACAGGTGTCGCCCGCCCGGCGCCACGCCCTGCGTCAGCGCCAGGAAGAAGTCGTCCCTGGTCCAGCGCCCGATGCCGTGGTCGGCCGACGGCGTCAGATTGCTGCCGTAAATCGTGCCGAACGGCGTTTCCAGCGGATAGCCGCCGGCCAGCGGCGCCCCGCCGCTGGCGGTATGACAGGCGGCGCAGTCGGCGGCCTGCGCCAGATAGCGGCCGCGGGCGATCTGTTCGGCGCCGGCGGTCACCTGCTGTACCGGGCCGTCGTAACGGCGGTTTTCCCGCCACCACAGCAGCGCAATCACCACGATCGCCACCAGCAAAATCAATACTGCGAGACGTTTTTTCATTGCGCCGTCTCCTTCAGCAGGCCCGGCGTTTTCAGCACCACGTCGCGCACCGCTTCGTAGTAGCGCACGTAGCCGGTGCAGCGGCAGATGTGGCTGTCCAGCGCCTGCTCGATGGCGCTTTCCAGCTGCTCGCGAGCGATAGGTTCACGCTTGAGCTTTTCCACGAAAATGGTGGCGGCATTGACAAAGCCCGGCGTGCAGTAGCCGCACTGGAAGCTGTAGTGCTCCAGAAACGCCTGCTGGATCGGCGATAGTTCAACCACCTCGCCCTGCTCGTCCACCCTGGCGTGGCCTTCGACGGTACGCACTTTCTTGCCGTTGAAGAAATGCGCGCCGGTGATGCAGGTGCGCACCTCTTCACTGGTGCCGCTCGGGTGATCGACGATCGCCACGCAGGCGTGGCAAATGCCCTGCCCGCAGCCGAGGCGCGAGCCGGTCAGGTCAAGGTATTCGTGCAGGAAATCGATCATCATCAGGCCTTCCGGCACCTCGATCGGGCCGTACTGCTTCTGGTTGATGGTCAGGGAGATCGGCTGGGTTTTAATGCTCATTGTAATACCTCACGAATATTTTCTGCACGAACGGGCAAATCACGGAAACGGTGGCCGGTGGCGTCGGCGATGGCGTTGACCAGCGCGGCCACGATCGGGATCATCACCACCTCCGCCATGCCTTTCGGCGGATCGGTTTCCGACAGCGCCGGCAGGATGTCGCCGCTCTGCTTCCACACCGCCACGTCGCTGGCGCGGGGCAGGTGGTAACGGTTGAAGTTCCAGGTGCCGTTGCCCGGCCCGTCTTCGTACAGCGGTAAATATTCGTGCAGCGCATGGCCGATCCCCATCGCCAGCCCGCCCTGCAGCTGGCCGGAAACCAGTTCCGGCACGATCAGGTTGCCGCACTCCATGATCGAATGGTGATTCAGCAATTCCACCTGGCCGGTGGCGATATCTACCGCCACTTCCGCCAGCGTGCCGACGGCGCTGTAGTAGGTCACCGCCGCATTGTTACGCTGGGTTGGCGGGTAGTAGACCTGCCCACGCGCCAGCGGTTTGAATTCGCCGCCGGCGTTGCGCAGCGCCATGCCGTCGATCGGCAAGCGCTCGCTTTTGCCGTTCAGCGTGAAATCGGCCTCCGCCCACTGCCAGCGGTTGAAGACGTGTACCGCCGCGCCGGTGACGCCGCCCATCTGATAGGCCGTCTTGGCCAGCAGCTCGAGGCTCAGCACCGACATGCCCGCCGCCGTCAGGCCGCCTTCGACCCAACGCGCATCTTCACGCCGCACCACCAGCGGCGCCGCCTGGCCGCCGCCGATGCCGGCCTGCCACAGCGCCATCGCCGCCGGCCACAGGCCGTGATCGAAGATCAGGCGCGCCGCTTCGCGGGTGCTGTGCGAGAAGTAATAGGCCGAGTTGCTGGCGCTGGACGGCGAACAGTAGCTCGGCGTCCAGTTAGGGTTGGTTTGCAGCTTGTCCTGCTCCTCCTGCGACATCAGGTAGGGATCGCCGCTGGTGACCATCGGCAGCACCGACCAGTCGGTGACCGAGAAATGCGCTTCGTCGGCCGGTTTGCCCAGCCACTGCGCGCACAGCACCGACTGCGAGGTCGACATGCCGGTGCCCATCTCCGCGCCGCTGTGATGCAGCGTGATGCGGCCGTCTTCGCTCAGCTCCACCCGGGCGAACGAGGTTTCCGCCCCGGTGCCGAAGTCTTTCTGCACGCAGCCGAAGCCAACGCCATAGCGCTTGCCGGGATGGCGGCTCTCAAACTCGGCCTTGCGTTCGGCGCGCTTGAGCCACATCTCATGCTTCGCCGCCTTCTCCAGCACTTCATCGGCGCGGATCGCACCGGCCGGGATCGCCCCCTGGGTGTTTTTCATGCCGGATTTCAGCACGTTGCGCAGGCGGAACTCGATCGGGTCGATCTTCAGCTCGGCGGCCAGCTCATCCACCATCATCTCGGTGGCGGCCATGCTCTGCAGCGTGCCGTAACCGCGCGCCGAGCCGGCGTCGATGGCGCGTGAGGCCAGCCCGACCGACGACAGATCGCTTTTCGGGAAGTAGTAAATCGACTGCGCGGCGGTCGCGCCGACCATCACCACCGAAGGGGTAAAGTTGCTGCGGCCGCCGCCGTCCGCGGTCATGTCGCCGAGGAACGACTGCATGACGCCGGTCTGCTTATTCACCGCGATGCGGTAATTCATGTCGAACGCGTGGCGCTTCAGCGCCGTCTGGAACTGCTCGAAGCGGTCGTTGGCCAGGCGCACCGGGTGGCCGTCGCCGTACATCGCCGCCACCGCGCCGTAATACGGGAAGTTGTAGTGATCTTTCGAGCCGTAGCCCACGGTGTAGCACGGGTGCAGGATAAGCTGTTTCACCGGCGGGTTGCGCTTGGCCAGCATGCGCGGCATCTCGTCGGCCACTTCCTGCGGCGACTGGGTCGGCACCACCAGATGCAGCGTTTGCGTCTCGGCGTCGAACCAGCCGTTGGCGTTGTCCGGCTCCAGCGCCGAGGTGTCGATCGACTGCGTGGTGTAGCGGCGCGACATCACCAGCCAATCGGCCGGCGGATTGGCCATCTCGTCGGCGATCAGGCCCGCATAGCGCATGCCTTCCTGATCCAGCTTGCCGCCCTCGCGCCCTTCCGGCCACACCGGCAGGTGTTTTTTCATCGACACCGGGAAGATCGGCGTGTCCTTCAGGCTGGAGAAGCGATCGTCGTCGAACGGTTGATCGCCCCCCACCCGCACATAGCGGAAGCTGCCCCAGGGATCGCGCTCCAGCGGGCCGGTGACCGCGCCGTATTTGATGGTTTCCTCACGGAATTTCAGCTTGTCCTTGGCGAAGCGGAAACGGGCGAAGTCGTGATAGATCAGTATCGCCACCGCCTGGCCGAGATAGGCCGGGGTTTTGCCGCTCGGCAGCAGCATGTCGTCGCCGTAGAACGCCGGGAAGGCCAGGCCGTCGCGCGCCAGATCTTCCGCCGTCACCAGGCGATCCGGCTGCAGGTCGTCCCCCAGCAGCGACAGATCGACGCCCTCGAACAGCCGGTCGGCTTTAGTGACGCGAAGAATGAAGGCGTGCGCCTGTTTCTGCGGCCAGTGCGGCATGTCCACCGCGCGGATATCGCGCGCGAACACCTTCTGCCCCATGACCTTGGCGCGGCCGTCGATACGGAAACGGACGCGTTTGGTCTGCGGATCCCAGTTGGGTGACTGGAGGATTTTTTGCTCGAACAGCGCGGCGTAGGCGCGGCTGTACAGGGGCGCGAGGTACACGGACACCCCCGCAATCACGGCGCCTTTGATAAAGCGGCGCCGCGACGGGTTGAAATTGCTCATAAATAAGTCCTTCACGTCTTTCTTGTAATTGGTTTTTGTTCGCGGTGTTGTTGCGCAAACGCTGACGACCTTGCCGTAGACGTCATAAGCATATGCTTATAACTAAAATTATGTGATGATTAACAGGCTGTTTTCAACAAAAAAACATTTACAAAACACAGGTAGTTTGTAGGCTAATAAATAATTTGCGCAAACGCGGACTTCAACCATGACCACGGGCATTGTCATTACCGCCGCCGGACGCGGGGAGCGCTTTATTCAGGCCGGCGGCCGGGGCAACAAATTGAACGCCGGATTTGCCGATGCGGCGGGCGAGCGGCGATCGCTGTTCGAACACACCCTGCGCCAGGCGCTGGCCTCCGGCCTGCCGGTACAGGTGGTGACCCGGCCGGATAATCTGCCGGTGCTGGCCGCCTGCGCCGCCAACCAGGTGCCGGTCACCCTGCTCGCCAGCGCGGGCCTCGGCGACTCGATCGCCGCGGGCGTTGCGGCCACGCCGCACTGGCAGGGCTGGCTGATTCACCTGGCCGATATGCCGTTCGTCGGCGCCGATGTTTTCCGGCAGGTGGCGGATGCCTTACGGCAGCACGCGATCGTGCGCCCCTGCTATGCGCAACAGCCCGGTCATCCGGTCGGCTTTTCCGCTCTATTGCGCAAACCCCTTTGCCAACTGCGCGGCGATAATGGCGCGCGTGAACTGCTGCAAGGCGCGGCAGTGCACCTGCTGCCGCTTGAGCAACCCGGCGTCGTGCAGGATATTGATCTTCCATCGCAACTCCCGGCCAGCGAGTAAATTCACCTATGCAACATCTTGACGTCACCGTGGTCAGCCAGGCGATAAGCTGGCTGCAGCAACAGCCGGTCTGGTTATGTACCGTGCTCAGCACCTACGGCTCTTCGCCGCGCTCGCCGGGCGCGCTGATGGCGGCGACCCGCGATGGCCGCTACAGCGGCTCGCTGTCGGGCGGCTGCGTGGAGGAAGATTTTTTGCGCCGCGTGGCCGCCGGGGAGTATCAGGCGGCCAGCCAGGTGATTCGCTACGGTGAAGGCGGCATGACGCCCAACGTGGCGCTGCCCTGCGGCGGCGTGCTGGACGTGCTGATCGAATACCTGCCGGCGAGTGAAGCCAGCATCGCTTACCTGCGGCGCATCGCCGGCGCGCTGGAAGGGCACCACGCGTTGATCAAACGCCTGACGCTGCCCAACGCCTGCCACAGCCTCGAGCAGAGCCACTTCACCAGCGCCACCCAGGTCGAACGCCGGCTTGAGCAGATCACCCTGCACATCGCGGCCGCGCCGCGCCTGCTGATCGCCGGGCTGTCCAGCGTGGCGCTGTACTGCGCCGATTTCGCCGTGGCGCTGGGGTTTGAGGTGCTGGTGTGCGAGAACCGCCCGGAGGCGCTGGATAACTTTGCCGCCGAGCTGAAACCGGGCGTGACGTTGCTGCGTCAGTTTCCGGCCAAATTCATTGAGGAAGGGGGTTGCCACGCCAATACCGCCGTCGTGGCGCTGACCCACGATCCGCGCATGGACGACCTGACGCTGATGGAAGCGATCCACACCCCGGCGTTTTACATCGGCGCCATGGGCTCGCTCAGAAACAGCGCGCGGCGGCGCCAGCGTTTGCAGCAGATTGCCGAATTCACCCCGCAGGAGCTGGAACGCATCCATGCGCCGATCGGCCTGCCGCTGGGCAGCAAAACCCCGGCGGAGATCGCCCTGGCGGTGATGGCGGCGATCGTGCAGCAAAAAAACCGGCTGCCGGCCGCCGACGAGCTCAATGCAGCGGCACCACCGGCACCAGATGCTGCAACTCCAGATGCAGCTCCTCTTTCCCGCTCAGCGAATAGCTGAACACCGTAATGTCCGGCCCCTCTCCGCGGGCCAACCCCATTTCGGGCAGCACCTGCGTGTAGATTTGAATGATGTGGTCATTGAGCGCCACCGGCTTGCCGGAATAGCGAAAACGGCAAAACTCGCCCTGGCTCTCCGGCAACGGCTCCAGCACCACGCCTTCGCGCAGCGGGTATTCCGTCGTCACGCCCAGGGTATAATCGACCCTGACCCGCTCGCCGTCCGGCACCAGTTGGGTAAACGAATAGGTTTGCGTCGGGCGCTCGCCCAATAAGGTATAGAACTGCGCCCGCAGCGCGCTGCGCTGCGGCAGGTGCGACTTGTCCAGCTTCTCGATATCCAGGTGATAAGCGTACTGCTTGCCGTGAAAGGCGTATTGCCCGCTGGCGATGCTGACGCGTTCGACCTGAATATCGCCCGGCTGGCTGGCCGCCAGCGAACGCACCAGATTACTGAAGTCCTGCTTGCGGGCATGGCGATAGACGCTGGGCGATTCGGCGAAGTGTTTCTTGAAACAGCGCGAGAACGTCTGCTGGTTATCGAATTGGTATTCGACCGAGATATCGAGGATGCTCTTCTGCGTGAAACGCAAGGCGAAGGCGGCGAGATAGAGGCGGCGAGCGCGGATATACGAAGCTAACGATAATCCGGTCTGCTTCTTGAACATGCGCTGCAGATACCATTTCGTATAGCCTGACTTGGCGGAAACGATATCCAACGACAGCGGATTGGTCAGATTATCCTCAATCCAGACCAGCAATTCCTTGATATGACTTTCCTGCGTACTCATGTGCTTGCCGAGCCTTCTGTTGCCGATATTCCATTAGTCGAATTTTAGTGCTGTCCGCGTAGGGTATACAGGTTAAAACTCGCCGTCCAGCAGGCTACAGGACTTTACACAATCCCCTTCACCGCCCGCAGGCGGCGAAGGGGGCCGCGCTTATTTCAGGCAGCTGGAGCACTGACCGGCCTGGATCTTCTGGAAGAAGTCATTGCCTTTGTCATCCACCAGGATAAACGCCGGGAAATCTTCCACCTCGATTTTCCAGATCGCTTCCATGCCCAGCTCAGGGTACTCCACGCACTCCAGGCTCTTGATACTCTGCTGCGCCAGCACCGCCGCCGGGCCGCCGATGCTGCCGAGATAGAAACCGCCGTGCTTGTGGCAGGCATCCGTTACCTGCTGGCTGCGGTTGCCTTTCGCCAGCATGATCATGCTGCCGCCGTGGGATTGCAGCAGATCGACGTAGGAGTCCATACGCCCGGCGGTGGTTGGCCCCAACGAACCGGACGCGTAGCCCTCCGGCGTTTTGGCCGGGCCGGCGTAGTAGATCGGGTGATCCTTGACGTACTGCGGCAGGCCTTCACCGCGATCCAGGCGTTCTTTCAGCTTGGCGTGCGCGATATCGCGGCCGACGATGATGGTGCCGCTCAGCGACAGGCGGGTGGAAACCGGGTACTGCGACAGCTGTTTGAGGATCTCGGCCATCGGACGGTTGAGATCGACCTTGATCGCCTCGCCCTCCCCGGCCTGGCGCAGCTCCTGAGGAATGAATTTCCCCGGATTGTGCTCCAGTTTTTCCAGCCAGATGCCGTCGCGGTTGATCTTGCCTTTGATGTTGCGATCCGCGGAGCAGGAGACGCCCATGCCGACCGGGCACGACGCGCCGTGGCGCGGCAGGCGCACCACGCGGATATCGTGCGCGAAGTATTTGCCGCCGAACTGCGCGCCCAGACCCAGGTTCTGCGCTTCTTGCAGCAATTCCGCTTCAAGTTCCAGATCGCGGAACGCCTGGCCATGCTCGTTGCCTTCGGTCGGCAGACCATCGTAATACTTGGTCGAAGCCAGCTTGACGGTTTTCAGCGTCGCTTCCGCCGAGGTGCCGCCGATGACGAACGCCACGTGGTACGGCGGGCAAGCCGCGGTGCCCAGCGTGCGCATCTTGTCGACCAGGTAATTTTTCAGTTTGCCCGGCGACAGCAGCGCCTTGGTTTCCTGATACAGATAGGTTTTGTTGGCGGAACCGCCGCCCTTGGCGATGCACAGGAACTTATACTCTTCACCGTCCACGCTGTAGAGATCGATCTGCGCCGGCAGGTTGCTGCCGGTGTTGACCTCTTTGTACATATCCAGCGCGGCGTTCTGCGAATAGCGCAAATTCTCTTGGATGTAGGTGTTGTACACCCCGCGCGACAGCGCGGCTTCATCGCCGCCGCCGGTCCAGACGCGCTGGCCCTTTTTGCCGACGATGATCGCCGTGCCGGTGTCCTGGCAGGTCGGTAAAATACCCTTGGCGGCGATTTCTGAGTTACGCAGAAATTGCAGCGCAACGTACTTGTCGTTTTCGCTGGCGTCCGGATCTTTGAGGATATCGGCCACCTGCTGCTGGTGCGCCGGGCGCAGCATGAACGAGGCGTCGTGGAACGCATGCTGGGCAAGCAGGGTTAACGCTTCAGGGGCAACTTTCAGAATTTCCTGGCCTTCAAATTCGCTCACGGAAACGTGGTCGCGGCTCAGCAGGTAGTATTCGGTATCGTCTTTCTTCAGCGGGAACGGATCTTGATAGTGGAACGGTTTATTCGACATTGATCTCTCACTTGCAACATCAGCTGCGTTAAATTCACACTTGCGGCGCACGGCTCGGCGCCTTGTCAAAAAACTGCCTCCACCTTACGTATTTTTAATCAGTCAGTTATTGCGCCAAATCGCAAAATAACCGCTCTTTGCGTAAGGGATTACCACAGGCGGCGTTTCAACCTTGCTCGGTGAGAACTGCGGGTACAGGCTCATCATGCACGCTTTATTATCCCGCAGTTAACACATTGATTACAATCCATCGGCGGCGATCGCCTTATCAATGTGGCGAAAAACCGGCGCGCAGCGCCAAGAAAGCGTCGGATGCGGATTTAGGCCGGGGCATATTGTCAGCCGCCGCGCCATTGCTTAAGCTAGGCCGCAATGAACAAACCAAGAATCCCCATCGCGCTGCAACAAGCGGTGATGCGCTGCCTGCGAGAAAAGCTGCAGTTGGCACGCCGGCATTTTGCCGTCGAGTTCCCCGAACCCAGCATCGTCTATCAGCAACGCGGCACCAGCGCGGGCACCGCCTGGCTGCAAAGCTGGGAAATCCGTCTGAACCCGGTGCTGCTGCTGGAAAACCAACAGCCGTTTATCGATGAAGTGGTGCCGCACGAGCTGGCGCACCTGCTGGTGTTTCGCCAATTCGGCCGGGTGGCGCCGCACGGCCGCGAATGGCGCTGGATGATGGAAAGCGTACTGCTGACCCCCGCCAGCCGCACTCACCGTTTCGAAACCGCCTCGGTGCAAAGCAAAACCTTCCCCTACCGCTGCGGCTGCGGACAGCACCAGCTCACCATTCGCCGCCATAACCGCGTCCTGCGCGGCGAAAGCGAATACCGCTGCCGCCGGTGCGGCGAAAAACTGAAATTTCTTGCTAGCGAGAACATTTAGTTAAACGATTTATACGTTAAAACAAGCAAATATCGCCATTTGCCACTGCCGGCAAGTTCCGTTACCCTGCCTGCTTTTCCAATTTTGAGCTGTTTTGGAATATGCTTCGCAGAATTTTGTTTATGGCGGTTTTCGCCGCAAGCGCCGTACAGGCGCACGGCATCAATAATTTTTCTCAGGCCAAGGCGGCGGCGGCCAAGATTAACCAGGATGCGCCGGGCAGTTTTTACTGCGGCTGCCGCATCGACTGGCAAGGCAAGAAGGGCATCCCGGATCTCGCCGGCTGTGGCTATCAGGTGCGTAAAAACGCCCAACGCGCGCAGCGTATCGAGTGGGAACACGTGGTGCCGGCCTGGCAGTTCGGCCACCAGCTACAGTGCTGGCAGGACGGCGGGCGCAAGAACTGCAACAAAGACGCCACCTATCGCCAGATAGAAACCGATCTGCACAACCTGCAGCCGGCGATCGGCGAAGTGAACGGCGACCGCAATAACTTCATGTACAGCCAATGGAACGGCGGCGCAGGCCAATACGGGCAATGCCCGATGAAGGTGGACTTCAAGAATAAACAGGCGGAGCCGCCCGCCCGCGCCCGCGGCGCCATTGCCCGCACCTACTTCTACATGCGCGATCGCTACCAGCTGCGGCTGTCACGCCAGCAAACCCAGCTGTTCGAGGTGTGGAACCGGCAATATCCGGTGAGCCAATGGGAATGTCAGCGTGAAGCACGTATCGCCAAGGTGCAGGGCAACCACAACCCCTATATTCAACAGGCTTGTCAGCAGCGGAAAAGCTAACCTACTATAGCCTTTATCTTTCATGGCGCCGCCAACCCGCGGCGCCGTTTCGTCAGGATCAGACTACCCATGCGCATACCCCGCATTTACCATCCGCAGCCGTTGACCGATCGGGCGGAGATCGCCCTGAGCGAGGACGCCGCCAACCACGTCGGCCGCGTGCTGCGCATGAGCGCCGGCCAGGCGCTGCAGCTGTTCGACGGCAGCAACCAGGTGTTCGACGCCGAGATAGTTCGGGTGGACAAAAAGAGCGTGCTGGTGCGCCTCGGCGACGGCCGCGTGGATGACATCGAATCGCCGCTCAACCTGCATCTGGGCCAGGTGATCTCGCGCGGCGAGAAGATGGAGTTCACCATTCAGAAGTCCATCGAGCTGGGCGTCAACGTCATTACCCCGCTGTTTTCCGAGCGCTGCGGCGTCAAACTGGACGGCGAGCGTCTGGCGAAGAAAATCCAGCAATGGCAAAAGATCGCCATCGCCGCCTGCGAACAGTGCGGCCGTAACCGCATTCCCGAAATCCGCGAGGCGATGTCGCTGGAAGCCTGGTGCGCCGAGCAGGACGGCAGCCTGAAGCTCAACCTGCATCCGCGCGCCAGCCACAGCATCAACACGCTGCCGCAGCCGGTAGACCGCGTCCGCCTGCTGATCGGCCCGGAAGGCGGTTTGTCCGCCGACGAAATCGCCATGACCACCAACCACGGATTTACTGATATTCTGCTGGGGCCACGCGTGCTGCGTACCGAAACCACAGCGCTCACCGCCATTACCGCTCTGCAGGTCCGCTTCGGCGACCTGGGTTAAAGGAGAAAAGATGATTAAGCTCGGCATCGTGATGGACCCTATCGACTCCATCAACATCAAGAAAGACACCAGCTTCGCCATGCTGCTCGAAGCGCAGCGCCGCGGTTACGAATTGCACTACATGGAGATGAACGATCTCTATCTGCACGCCGGTGACGGGCGCGCCCGCACCCGCCTGCTGAGCGTGAAGGAAGACAAGGAGAACTGGTTCAGCTTCGGCAGCGAGCAGGATCTGGCGCTGCACGATCTGGACGTGATCCTGATGCGCAAGGATCCGCCGTTCGATACCGAATACATCTACGCGACCTACATTCTGGAGCGCGCCGAAGTCAAAGGCACGCTGGTGGTCAACAAGCCGCAAAGCCTGCGCGACTGCAACGAGAAGCTGTTCACCGCCTGGTTCCCGGAACTGACGCCGGACACGCTGGTCAGCCGCAGCGCCGCGCACATCCGCAAATTCCACCAGCAGCACGGCGACGTCATCCTGAAGCCGCTGGACGGCATGGGCGGCGCGTCTATCTTCCGCGTGAAGCAGGACGATCCTAACCTGTCGGTGATCATCGAAACCCTGACCGAACACGGCAGCCGTTTCTGCATGGCGCAGAACTTCCTGCCGGCGATCAAGGACGGCGACAAACGCATTCTAGTCGTCGACGGCGAGCCGGTGCCTTACTGCCTGGCGCGCATTCCGGCGCAGGGCGAAACCCGTGGCAACCTGGCGGCCGGCGGCCGCGGCGAAGCGCGTCCGCTGAGCGAGAGCGACTGGAAAATCGCCCGCGCTGTCGCGCCGACGCTGAAAGAGAAAGGGCTGATCTTCGTCGGCCTGGACGTGATCGGCGATCGCCTGACCGAAATCAACGTGACCAGCCCAACCTGCGCGCGCGAAATTGAGGCGGCATTCCCGATCTCGATTACCGGCATGCTGATGGACGCGATTGAAAAGCGCCTGGCGGCGAAGTAATGCGCCTGCGGGCGGCAAGCCGCCCGCTATCCAGCATCGCGCCCGCCAAAGCCGCCTTTTCGCGGCTTGAAAGGCGGCGGGTATAGCCGCATACTGGCGGCTGTTTATTTTCTCACCCATTGATTACCTTATACTAACGCCATGAATTTACAGCACCATTTTCTGATCGCCATGCCCACCCTGCAGGATCCTCGCTTCAAGCGCTCGGTGATTTACGTCTGCGAGCACAACGAAGAAGGCGCCATGGGTTTGGTGATCAATAAACCGGTGGAGCAGTTCACGGTAGCCACGGTATTGAGCAAGCTGAAGATCATGCCGCCTGCGCGCGATCCGGCCATCAGCCTGGACAAGCCGGTGTTCGCCGGCGGCCCGCTGGCGGACGATCGCGGATTTATCCTGCATACGCCGCGCCACGGCTTCGGCGCCAGCATTCAAATTTCCCCCAACACCATGATCACCACCTCGAAAGACGTGCTGGAAACGCTCGGCACCCCGGAACAACCGGACGACGTGCTGGTGGCGCTGGGTTATGCAGGTTGGGAAAAGGGCCAGCTGGAGCAGGAGGTGTTGGAGAACGCCTGGCTGACCATCGAAGCCAACACCGACATTCTGTTCCGCACGCCGATCGCCAGCCGTTGGCGCGAGGCGGGGAACCTCCTGGGTATCGACATTCGCAGCATCGCCAACCACGCAGGACACGCCTGATGAGCAACCGCACCATTATCGCCTTCGACTTCGGCACCAAAAGCATCGGTGCGGCCGTCGGCCAGGAGTTGACCGGCAGCGCCCGCGCCCTGCCGGCCTTCAAAGCGCAGGACGGCTCGCCGGACTGGCTGAAAATCGAAAAGCTGCTGAAGGAGTGGCAGCCGGATCTGGTGGTGGTCGGCCTGCCGCTGAACATGGACGGCACCGAACAACCCGTGACCGCCCAGGCGCGCAAGTTCGCCAACCGCCTGCACGGCCGCTTCGGCATCCAAATCGATCTGCATGACGAGCGCCTGAGCACCGTGGAAGCGCGCGCCAACCTGTTCGATCGCGGCGGCTTCCGCGCGCTCGACAAAGGCAGCGTGGATTCCGCCTCTGCGGTGGTGATCCTCGAAAGCTGGTTCGAACGGCAGCTGGGTTAACCCTCCGTTCCCTCCTCCGCACTCTCCCCCAACACGCCGGCGTCGATCCGCTGCTGCAAACCTTGCTCAAAGGTTTGCATGCCGGACTGCGCGCCGGTTTGCAACACGCTCGCCAACTGATGGGTTTTCCCTTCGCGGATCAGGTTGCTGACCGCCGCCGTCGCCGTCAGCACCTCAAAGATCGCCACTCGCCCGCCGCCGGGCCGCCTCATCAGCTTTTGCGCGATCACCGCCTGCAGGCTGCCGGCCAGCTGGGCGCGCACATAGGGTTTCTCTTCCGCCGGAAACACGTCCACCAGCCGTTCCACCGCCTGCGGCGCGCTGCGGGTGTGCAGCGTCGCCAGCACCAGGTGGCCGGTCTCCGCCGCGGTGAGCGCCAGCCGAATGGTGGCAATATCGCGCAGTTCGCCCAGCAGGATCACATCCGGATCTTCGCGCAGCGCGGCGCGCAACGCCGCATCGAAGCTTTGACTGTCGCGGCCGATCTCCCGCTGCTGGATCAGCGAACGCCGGCTGCGGTGCAGGAATTCGATCGGATCCTCCAGCGTCAAAATGTGCCGCGGCTGGTGTCGGTTGATCTCGTCGATCATCGCCGCCAGCGTGGTGGACTTGCCGCTGCCGGTGGCGCCGGTGACCAGGAGAAGCCCGTTGTCGCGCCGCAGCAGCGCCGGGACGATGGCCGGCGCCGCCAGCTCGGCAAGCGAAGGCGCCTGCCCGGCGATACGCCGCAACGCGAGAGACATCCCCGCGCTTTGCTGAAAAACGTTGGCCCGCAGCCGTTCCCCGCCCGGCCGGTGCAGCGCCAGATCGACCTGCCCCAGCCGCCGCAAGCTCTCGCGCTGCTGCGCATTCAGCAATCCGTCGCAGAGGGCCTGCACGCCTTGCGCCGTCAGCGTTGGCGCCGCCGCCAGCGGCTGCAGTTCACCGTCGATGCGCAACATCGGCGGATGACCGGCACAAAGGTGCAGATCGGAAGCATTATGCTTTACACTAAGGGCCACGAATTCATCGATATCCATATCACTCTCCCGGGTCAATAATGAGCACTATCCAACAGAACCTGCAGGATGTCAGAAACCGCATCGCGGCCGCCGCGCAAAACTGCGCGCGGGCGCCAGAAGAAGTTGCCCTGCTTGCAGTCAGCAAAACCAAACCTGTGGCGGCGATCGAAGAAGCCATCGCCGCCGGCCAGCGCGCCTTCGGCGAGAACTACGTGCAGGAAGGGGTAGACAAGATCCGGCATTTCGCCGAGTCGCCGCAGGGCGGCGAGCTGGTGTGGCACTTTATCGGCCCGCTGCAATCCAATAAGAGTCGGCTGGTGGCGGAACACTTCGCCTGGTGCCATACCGTAGATCGGCTGCGCATCGCCCAGCGCCTGAGCGATCAGCGCCCGGCCGGCATGCCGCCGCTCAACGTGCTGATTCAAATCAACATCAGCGACGAGCAAAGCAAATCCGGCATCGCGTTAAGCGAACTGCCAGCGCTGGCCGAAGCGATCGCTGCGCTGCCGAACCTGACGCTGCGCGGCCTGATGGCCATCCCGGCGCCAGAAGCGGATTATCAGCGGCAGCTGGCGGTATTCAACCAGATGAACGACGCATTTCTCGCCCTGCGTCAGCGTTATCCGCAGGCCGATACGCTATCTATGGGCATGACGGACGATATGGCGGCAGCGATTGCCGCAGGCAGCACCCTGGTGCGCATCGGCACCGCAATTTTTGGCGCCCGCGACTACTCGCAGGCCTGACAAACAGACGAGGGATTTGATGCAACATCGCAAGATTACCTTTATCGGCGCCGGCAACATGGCGCGTGCAATCATCGCCGGCCTGGTGGCGGGCGGCTATCCGGCCAAATCCATCAGCGTCTGCGCCCCTTCGGCGAAAAACCGCGATGCGCTGGCGGCGGACTATGGCATCGTCAGCAGCGGCGACAACGTCGCCTGCGCGCGCGCGGCCGAAGTAGTGGTGCTGGCGGTCAAACCGCAGATGATGGCCGACGTTTGCCAACCGCTGCGCGAGCAGGTCGATTTCAGCGGCAAACTGGTGCTGTCGATCGCCGCCGGTATTCAGGTCAGCCGTTTCTATCAGCTGCTCGGCGACAAGCTGGACATCGTGCGCATCATGCCCAACACCCCGTCGTTGGTCGGCAAGGGCATGAGCGGGTTGTACGCGCCGGCGCAGGTCAGCCAGCAGGATCGCGACTACACCGGTGATTTAATGGCGTCGGTCGGTAAAGTTTGCTGGGTCGATGACGAAAATGGCATCAACGGCGTGATCGCTGCCGCGGGCAGCGCCCCGGCCTATTTCTTCCTGTTTATGGAGGCGATGCAAAAAGAGGCCGAACGTATGGGCTTCGACAGCCAGACCGCGCGCGATCTGGTGCAGCAGGCCGCTTCCGGCGCCGCCGCGCTGGTGGAAGCCAACCCGGATACGCCGCTGGGCACGCTGCGCGAGCAGGTGACCTCCAAAGGTGGCACCACCGCCGAAGCGCTGCGGGTGTTCAATGAACGCCATCTGCCGGAAACCGTGGCGCAAGCGATGCAGGCCGCCGTTTCCCGCGCGCAAGAGATGGAAAAATTATTTTAAATAACCATGAGTTAAGGAGAAGGACCACTTCATGCTAACGCTGACTTTCCTGGTCAAGACCGTTATTGATCTGTACGTGATGGTGCTGTTGCTGCGCATTTGGATGCAGTGGACACGCACCGATTTTTACAACCCGTTCTCGCAGTTTGTGGTGAAGATCACCCAGCCGGTGGTCGGCCCGCTGCGCCGCATCATCCCGTCGCTGGGGCCCATCGACAGCGCTTCACTGCTGCTGGCGTTCCTGCTGATGACCATCAAGTACCCACTGCTGCTGCTGATCCAGGGCGGCGCGATGTCGCTCAGCCCCTATAACCTGCTGTTCGGCCTGATCTCGCTGGTTAAGTCTGCCGGCTACCTGATCTTCTGGGTGATGATCATTCGTGCGCTGATGAGTTGGATAAGCCAGGGCCGCAGCCCGATCGACTATGTAATGTACCAGCTTACCGAACCCTTGATGGCGCCGATCCGTCGCATTATCCCGGCGATGGGCGGCATCGACTTTTCCGCCATGGTGGTGATCCTGATCCTCTATCTGATCAATTACCTGGGCATGGATCTGTTCGGCGAGATCTGGTTCCTGCTGTGAGTGCAGTCACTCCGGTGCTGGACGGGCTGGCGATCAGGCTATATATTCAGCCGAAAGCCAGCCGCGACCAAATTATCGGCTTGCATGGCGACGAACTGAAAGTCGCCATCACCGCCCCGCCGGTCGACGGCCAAGCCAACGCCCATTTGATCAAGTTTATCGCCAAGCAGTTCAAAGTGGCGAAAAGCAACGTCACCATCGAGAAAGGCGAACTGGGGCGGCATAAACAGTTACGCATCGTGAATCCGCAACAGATCCCCGCCGTGGTCGCGGCGCTCATCGAATAATTTTCAAGGTAGTCATTATGCAAAAAGTCGTTCTTGCCACCGGTAACCCGGGCAAAGTGCGCGAACTCGCCGACCTATTGGCCGATTTCGGCCTGGACGTGGTCGCGCAAACCGATCTGGGCGTGGAATCCGCCGAAGAAACCGGGCTGACGTTTATCGAAAACGCCATTCTGAAAGCGCGCCATGCGGCACAGGTCACCGGCCTGCCGGCGATCGCCGACGACTCCGGCCTGGCGGTAGACGCGCTGGGAGGCGCACCGGGCATCTACTCCGCGCGCTACGCCGGTGAAGACGCCGACGATCGGCAGAACCTCGACAAGCTGCTGGCGGCGCTGAAAGACGTGGCGCCAGGCCGGCGCGGCGCGCAATTCCACTGCGTGCTGGTCTATCTGCGCCATGCGCAAGATCCGACGCCGCTGGTGTTCCACGGCAGCTGGGCCGGCGAAATCACCGAGCAAGCCGCCGGCGAAGGCGGTTTCGGTTACGATCCTGTCTTCTATGTGCCGGAGCTGGGCCGCACCGCCGCCGAGCTGAGCCGCGACGAGAAGCGAGCGATTTCGCACCGTGGCAAGGCGTTGAAGCTGATGTTGGAAGCCATGCGCAATGCTTAAGCTGCCCCCGCTGAGTCTCTACATCCACATCCCGTGGTGCGTGCAGAAATGCCCGTACTGCGACTTCAACTCCCATGCGCTGAAGGGTGACGTGCCGCATCAGGAGTATGTCGATCATCTGTTGGCGGATCTGGATGCCGACCTGCCGCTGGCCGGCGGCCGGGAGATAAGCACCATCTTCATCGGCGGCGGCACCCCCAGCCTGCTGAGCGCCGAGGCGATGCAAGCCTTGCTGGACGGCGTGCGGGCGCGCATTCGCGTCGCCGACGACGCCGAAATCACCATGGAGGCCAACCCCGGCACCGTGGAGGCCGATCGCTTCAGTGGCTACCAGCGCGCCGGCGTCAACCGCATCTCCATCGGGGTGCAAAGCTTCAGCGCCGAGAAGCTGACCCGCCTGGGGCGCATCCACGGCCCGGAAGAGGCCAAGCGCGCGGCGACGCTGGCGACCGGCCTCGGCCTGCGCAGCTTCAACCTCGATCTGATGCACGGCCTGCCGGATCAGTCGCTGGAAGAGGCGCTGGACGATCTGCGCCAGGCTATCGCCCTCAATCCGCCGCACCTGTCGTGGTATCAGCTGACCATCGAGCCGAACACCCTGTTCAGCTCGCGCCCGCCGGTTTTGCCGGACGACGACGCGCTGTGGGATATCTTCGAACGCGGCCACCAGCTGCTGAGCGCCGCCGGCTATCAGCAATATGAAACCTCGGCCTACGCCAAGCCGGGCTACCAATGCCAGCACAACCTCAACTACTGGCGCTTCGGCGACTATCTGGGGATCGGCTGCGGCGCGCACGGCAAGGTGACCTTCAGCGACGGGCGCATCCTGCGCACCGCCAAGACCAAGCACCCGCGCGGCTTTATGCGCGGCGACTACATGGACAAGCAGCATGAGGTGGCGGCGGCGGATCGGCCGTTCGAATTCTTCATGAACCGCTTCCGCCTGCTGGAAGCCGCGCCGCGCGCCGACTTCGCCAACTACACCGGGCTGGCGGAAAGCGTCATTCGCCCGCAGCTGGACGAGGCGCTGGCCAAAGGCTATCTGGAAGAAACCGCGGAGCACTGGCAGATCACCGAGAAGGGCAAACTGTTCCTCAACTCGCTGCTGGAACTGTTCCTGGCGGACGACGAGTAAAAAAAAGCGCTGAATAATCAGCGCTTTTTTTCATGTTCAGGCGGCATTATGAGGGCGATGCGTCACGTCGCCACGCCCCTTCAGCAATCCCTCAACGGAAACATCCTCGTCCAACGCGTCCCAAAGCTGACGCGTTTAGCCGTACTCATGCCAAGCCTCCAAAAACAATGCCTGATAGGTATCAACCAGAATTTCGCTTCGCCTCAGCGTCTCTGATATGGATATGCGATATCTATCCGTTACTTCAACGCCTTCAGCAGATCCTTGCGCTGGGTTTCCAGTGCGGTGACGCGGTTGCAAACGTCGCGGCCGAAGTTCTGGAAGTCCTGCTCCTGGTTGTTCCATTCGTTCTGGATCGCCTTCTGCAAGCCGCCCAGGTTGCCCATGATCGCCTGTAGCGGATTGCCGCCGCTGTTGGCGGCCTGTTTGACGCCCATCTCGTTCAGGCTGTCCTGCAGCACCCCGCCCATGCTCTGCTGCACGATGTTGCGGCCGTCCTGTTCCACCTGGTCAATAGCCTTGTGGTGGAAGGTCAGGCCGTCGCTGCGGTGCTCAATGATGCGGTTCATCTGCTGCTTCAGCTGGCCGTTCAGGGTGGTCAGCCGGTTGCGCACGTTGCTGTTGCTGCCCAGCTCTTTGACGATCACCTTATCCAGCGACGAGCGGGCTTTCTCCAGGTGCTGCTGCGCGCCGTCGTCGATCCACGGCAGCTGCTTGCGCAGCGCGCTCTGGTAGCTGAAGGCTTTCTGCCGCTGGCTGTCGTTCAGGCTCAGCGCCTGGCCGTTGCGGATCACGTCGCCATCCGGCGAAATTTGCAGGTCGCCGCTGGCGCCTTTCACCTGCACGCTCTGCGGGCTGATGATCACATCATCCTGGGGTTTAACGCTGCATTGGTACTCGGCGTGGGCCTGCGCGGCAGTCGCCGCCAGCAGCAGTAAGGCTAACCCGGTTTTCTTCAACATAGCTTCTCCTGACTCCCATCCAGATTGGGATTAAAAAATCGAACGACCGATACGTTGAGACAACAGTTCCAGCGCCGCAGTTCCCGCCAGCGAGTTGCCGGAAGCATCCAGCTCCGGCGACCAGACGACGATCGACAACTCATCCGGTACGATGGCCACGATGCCGCCACCCACGCCGGACTTGCCCGGCATCCCCACCCGATAGGCGAATTCGCCGGCGCCGTCGTACATGCCGCTGGTCATCATCAGAGCATTGATCTGCCGGGCCTGCAGCGGGCTGATCACCGCCTCGCCGCTGAGATCGCGGCCGCGATTGGCCAGATAGACGAAGCTGCGCGCCAGCTCCACGCAGCTCATGCGCAGCGCACAGTAGTGGAAATAGGTTTGCAGGACGGTGATCACGTCGTTCTCGAAGTTGCCGAACGACTTCATCAGGTAGGCGATGGCCGCATTGCGATCGGAGTGTTCGAACTCGGAGCGCGCCACCCGCAGGTCATAGGCCAGGTCGTCTTCGCCGGCCAGCTGGCGCACCACCTCCAGCATCCGCTGTTTGGGGGCGCTGAGCCGGGTTTGCAGCATGTCGCACACCACCAGCGCGCCGGGGTTGATAAACGGATTGCGCGGTTTGCCCTGTTCCATCTCCAGCTGCAGCAGCGAGTTGAACGGCAGGCCGGAAGGCTCTTTGCCGACGCGCCGCCAGATCTCAGGCTCCTGATAGCGCGTCAGCGCCAGCGTCAGGCTCAGCACTTTGGAGATCGACTGAATGGAGAAGCGCTCCGCGGCGTCGCCGGCCTGGAACAGTTCGCCGTCCACCGTGCAGACGGCGATCGCCAGCCGATCGGCGGGCACCTCCGCCAACGCCGGGATGTAGTCGGCCACTTTCCCCTGGCCAATCAGCGGGCGCACCTGTTGCAGGATATCCTCCAGCAACGCGTTATCCAATGTTGTTACCACCTCGGTCACACTCCGGGCAAAACAAAGGCGCCGTTAAGGCACCTTAGATCAATAAAACGGCGCGGCGCGAAGCCGCGCTCATCGGGCAAGCGCGATCAATCCCACCAGATATCGAACAGATCGCTGACCTTAACGTCGCTCAGTTTGCGCGCTTCCAGCCAGTTTTTCACCAGCTCGCGATGCTCGTCGGTGCAGTGGCCGATCTTCTGCAGGCAGATCAGACCTTCCCACTGCAGGTAGCCGCTGCCGTCAAACGCCAGGCCGTTCGGCTCGATCACTTCATCGATGAAGGTATCGAGCGTGCTGTCGATGTCCTCCACCGACGTGCCTTCGGCGAAGCGCCAGGCTACGGAGAAACCCAGCTCCTGAAATTCTTCAATGTGCAACTTTTTACGTAAACGACGACTGCGGTTCTTAGCCATTATTCTTTCCTCTCAAACATCAAGTCCCAAACGCCATGTCCCAGGCGCTGGCCGCGTAATTCAAATTTCGTCAGTGGGCGCGAATCCGGACGCGGCACGTAATCATTATCGCTGGAAAGATTACGGTAGCCTGCGACCCCGTTCATAACCTCTAACATATGTTCCGCATAAGGTTGCCAATCGGTGGCCATGTGGAAGACGCCGCCGGTCTTCAGCTTGCGCAGCACCAGTTCGACAAACGGCGTTTGCACGATGCGGCGCTTGTTGTGGCGCGCCTTGTGCCACGGATCGGGGAAGAACAGCTGCACCATGTCCAGCGAGCCGTCCGGGATCATGTTTTCCAGCACCTCAACCGCGTCGTGGCACATCACGCGCAGGTTGCTCAGCTTCGCCTCGTGGGCGTCGGCCAGGCAGGCGCCCACGCCCGGCGAGTGCACCTCAATCCCTAAAAAGTTCTGCTGCGGGTTGTTGCCCGCCATGGTCACCAGCGAGGCGCCCATGCCAAAACCAATCTCCAGCACCGTCGGCGCGTCGCGGCCGAACAGTGCGGCGAGATCGACAGCGTCAGCCTGATACTCCACGCCCATCACCGGCCAATAGTTCTCCAGCGCGTGCTGCTGGCCTTTGGTCAGCCGCCCCTGGCGGCGGACAAAACTGCGGATACGGCGCATCGCGCGGCCGTTCTCATCAAATTCCGGGGAGATGACGTCATTAATCATAGTGCTTTCTGTCTGTTTGGCTGCCAATTAGGGAAACGCGCATTATGCAAAGATACATTGGTTTAGCAAGTGTTCATCTTCTGTACCCGCCGTGCGGCGTCGGAAAGTTCCGGTTTACAGCACCATGACTCTATGCTGCAATCTCGCTTCATTTTCTGCCGGATAACGACGCTGCTCATGATGCAAGCACAACAATTCGCACAGGTGGTGCTTGACTGGTATCAGCGCTACGGCCGCAAGACCCTGCCGTGGCAGCTGGAGAAAACCGCCTATCAAGTATGGCTCTCCGAGGTGATGTTGCAACAGACCCAGGTTGCCACCGTCATTCCTTATTTTCAGCGCTTTATGGCCCGTTTTCCCAACGTGCGCGCGCTGGCGGAGGCCCCGCTGGACGAAGTGCTGCATCTGTGGACCGGCCTCGGCTATTACGCCCGCGCCCGCAACCTGCACAAGGCGGCGCAGACCATTGTCGCACAGCACGGCGGCGAGTTCCCGACAACCTTCGCAGAAATCGCCGATTTACCGGGCGTCGGCCGTTCCACCGCCGGCGCGGTGCTGTCGTTGGCGCTGGGCCAACACTATCCGATCCTCGACGGCAACGTGAAGCGCGTGCTGGCCCGCTGCTACGCGGTGGAGGGCTGGCCGGGCAAGAAAGAGGTCGAAAACCGGCTGTGGAAAATCAGCGAAGAGGTCACCCCGGCGCAGGGCGTCGGCCAGTTCAACCAGGCGATGATGGATTTGGGCGCCATGGTCTGCACCCGCTCCAAGCCCAAGTGCGAACTCTGCCCGCTCAACGTCGGCTGCCTGTCTTACGCCAACCACAGCTGGGCCAACTACCCCGGCAAGAAACCCAAACAGACCCTGCCGGAAAAAACCGCCTACTTCTTATTGCTGCAGCACGGCGAGCGCGTGTGGCTGGAACAGCGCCCGGCGGTGGGGCTGTGGGGCGGCCTGTTCTGCTTCCCGCAGTTCAGCGCGCGCGTCGATTTGGAACTCTGGCTGCAGCAGCGCGGTCTGAAAGGCAAGCGCCTGGAACAGCTGACCGCGTTTCGCCACACGTTCAGCCATTTCCACCTCGATATCGTGCCGATGTGGCTGTCGCTCGACGCGGCGGGCAGCGGCATGGATGAGGACGCGGGTCTCTGGTATAACTTAGCGCAGCCGCCGTCGGTCGGGCTGGCGGCGCCGGTAGACCGTCTGTTGCAACAGTTGGCGAAGCAGCCCCCGATCCAACAAAACTTATATGGCGATAGCGCCATCGATGAGGAATTAGCATGAGCCGCACCATTTTTTGTACTTTCCTGCAGCGCGACGCCGAAGGCCAGGACTTCCAGCTTTATCCCGGCGACGTCGGCAAGCGCATCTACAACGAGATCTCCAAGGAAGCCTGGGGCGAGTGGATGAAGAAGCAGACCATGCTGATCAACGAGAAAAAGCTGAACATGATGAACGTGGACGACCGCAAGCTGCTGGAAGAGGAAATGATCAAGTTCCTGTTCGAAGGGCACGACGTGCACATCGAAGGCTATACGCCGCCGAGCGAATAACGCTGTTGGGGCCAGGCGCTGGCCCGCTTCAATCCTCTTATACTTCTTCCAAACGGCTTTAAGATGAAGAAAATTTTAGCTTTGCTCGTAATAGCGCCTTTGCTGATCTCCTGTTCCGGCAAAAAAAGTGAAGAAATCAACGAAGCCTGGATTAAAGATACCAACGGCTTCGACATTCTGATGGGCCAATTCGCCCACAACATCGAGAACATCTGGGGTCTGAACGAAGTTCTGATCGCCGGGCCGAAAGACTACGTCAAATATACCGACCAATACCAAACCCGCAGCCACATCAACTTCGACACCGGCGCCATTACCATCGAGACCATCGCCACCACCGATCCGGCCGCGCACCTGCGCCAGGCGATCATCAGCACGCTGCTGATGGGTGACGATCCGGGCTCCATCGATCTCTATTCCGACGCCAACGATATCCAGATCAGCAAAGAGCCGTTCCTGTACGGCCAGGTGCTGGATAACAAGGGCGCGCCGATCCGCTGGGAATGGCGCGCGGCGCACTTCGCCGATTACCTGCTGCAGACCAAGCTGCAAAAACGCACCTCCGGCCTGCACGTGATCTACTCGGTCACCATCCAGCTGGTGCCGAACCACCTGGACAAACGTGCGCACAAATACCTGCCGATGGTGCGCAAGGCGTCGGAAAAATACGGCGTGGACGAGTCGCTGATCCTGGCTATCATGCAGACCGAATCGAGCTTCAACCCGTATGCGGTGAGCGGTTCGGACGCGCTGGGCCTGATGCAGGTGATGCAGCACACCGCCGGCAAGGATGTGTTCCAGATGCGCGGCAAGTGGGGCACCCCGAGCCGCAGCTACCTGTTCGATCCGGAGAACAACATCGACACCGGCACCGCCTACCTGGCGATCCTGCAGAACAACTACCTGGGCGGCATTCAGAACCCGACCTCGCGCCGCTATGCGGTGATCACCGCCTACAACGGCGGCGCCGGCAGCGTGCTGCGGGTGTTCTCCAGCGACAGAACGCGCGCGGTGGGCATCATCAACGCCATGCAGCCGGGCGACGTGTATCAGACGCTGACCACCAAGCACCCGGCCGCCGAGTCGCGCCGCTATCTGGTGAAAGTGAATACCGCGCAGAAGAGCTACCGCAGGAAGTAACGCGTTCCGCGTGGATAAATGGAAAGGGCCGGTGCGAACCGGCCCTTTTTCTATGGCTTGATCATATAGCCGAAAATGCGCTTCCAGCCGTGATCTTTTTTCTCGATGTAGACCCCCTGCAGCTCCGGCGAGAAGCCCGGCAGGCGGTTGATGCCCTCTTCCAGCGCCAGGAAGTAACGCTGCACCGCGCCGCCCCACACTTCGCCCGGCACCACGCACAGCACGCCCGGCGGGTACGGCAAGGCGCCTTCCGCCGCGATGCGCCCTTCCGCCTGGCCGATCGGCACCAGCTCGACGTTATCGCGGATAAACTCCACGTTGGCGTCCTGCGGGTTCATCACCACCGGCGGGAAATGATCCTGGCGGAACATCTCCTTTTGCAGCTGTTTGACGTCGAAGCTGACGTACAGATCGTGCATCTCCTGACACAGCCGGCGAATGCTGTAACCGCGGTAGCGCTGCTCGTTCTTGCGGTACACCGTCGGCAGCACCACGCTCAGCGGCGCGTCCTCTGCAACATAGCGCTCGAACTGCGCCAGCATCTCCACCAGCTGTTCCATCTTGGCCGGGTTCTCCGCCGGGGTCAGCAGGAACAGGATCGAGTTGAGATCGCACTTCTCCGGCACGATGCCGTTCTCGCGCAGGAAGTTGGCCAGAATGGTGGCCGGCACGCCGAACTCGGTGTATTGGCCGGTCGCGGCGTCGATGCCCGGCGTGGTCAGCAGCAGCTTGCACGGATCGACCAAATACTGATCCTGGGCATAGCCTTCGAAGCCGTGCCACGTCTCCCCCGGCACGAAGGTGAAGAAGCGCGCGTCGTTGGCGATAAGGTCAGTATCGTGATCCTGCCAGTCTTTGCCCGCCACCTGCAGCGGAATAAACGGCTTCAGCTGCGAGCAGCGCTTGAGCAGCTGTTTGCGCGTCTCGATGCCCAGCTTGACGCAGTCCATCCACATGCGGCGCCCGGCGGGGCCGGCGTGCATCTTGGCGTTGACGTCCAGCGCGGCGAACAGCGGATAGAACGGGCTGGTCGACGCATGCAGCATGAACGCGTTGTTCAGGTGCTTGTGGTTGCAGTGGCGCTTTTGCCCCTTGATATGATCGTCTTTCTTGTGGATCTGCGAGGTCTGCGAGAACCCCGCCTGCTGTTTATGCACCGACTGGGTGACGAAAATGCCCGGGTCGTGTTCGTCCAGCTCCAGCAGCAGCGGCGAGCACTCTTTCAGCATCGGAATAAAGCCTTCGTAACCCACCCAGGCGGAGTCGAACAGGATGTAGTCGCACAGATGGCCGATGGTGTCGATCACCTGGCGAGCGTTGTAAATCGTGCCGTCGTAGGTGCCGAGCTGAATGATCGCCAACCTGAACGGCCGCGCCGCCGCGGCCTTCTCAGGCGCCACTTCGCGGATCTGCTCGCGCAGGTAACGTTCGTCGAAGCAGCGCGCGTCGATGCCGCCGATAAAGCCGAACGGGTTGCGGGCGGTTTCCAGATAGACCGGCGTGGCGCCGGCCTGGATCAGCGCGCCGTGGTGGTTGGATTTGTGGTTGTTGCGATCGAACAGCACCAGATCGCCACGGGTCAGCAGCGCGTTGGTCACCACCTTGTTGGCCGCCGAGGTGCCGTTGAGCACGAAATAGGTTTTATCGGCGTTGAACACCCGCGCCGCGTGCTTTTGCGCATCCTTGGCCGATCCTTCGTGGATCAGCAGATCGCCCAGCTTGACGTCGGCGTTGCACATGTCGGAACGGAACAGGGTTTCACCGTAGAAATCGAAGAACTGCCGGCCGGCCGGGTGCTTGCGGAAGAACTCGCCGCCCTGGTGCCCCGGGCAGGCGAAGGTCGAATTTTCCATCTCGACGTAGGTCTTCAGCGTTTTGAAGAACGGCGGCAGCAGCGCCTGCTCGTAGGCGTCGGCGGCGGCCTCCAGCTGCGCCATGTAGAACGGCTTGCTGGCGCCGGCCAGCAGCGCGAAGACCCCACTGACGAACGGCAGATAGTCCGGCGAGAGATGCTCATCCCCTTCCACCGCCACAAAGGTCGGGATGTCGAACCCCGTCGCCTGCAAGCGCGCCAGAATACCGGCGTTCACGTCGGCGACCGACACCACCACCGCCGCCACGTCGGTGTAGTCCGTCTGCTCTACGCGCACGATCTGACGCAGCGTCTCAATGGTGGCGACCAGGCTGGCGCTGGTCGCGATTTTCAATTCTTTCATCATGCTGACTCTCAAACGGTGAAGGATGAGGGTGTGCCACCGGCACGGTAATGAGATAACGCGGTTATCCCGGTAAAAACGATACCCGGGCACGGCAGCATAAGCGGCGTGCGTGACCGGCTCATGATCGGCGATCATCAGGCGGCTATCGGGAAAACTGGTCTTGGCAGCGTCCGACAGGCATCAGTAAAATCAGGGCCGCAGCGCTGGCTTTACGCATGCCTAACAGCGAGCATCAGGCGGCCTTACCGCATGGCCGGCAGGCGTATTCGGGCGGATGGCGTACGGAGGAAACAACGGCGGAACGGTGGCGGCGTCAGATGTCTGGTGCGCAGCAGCGCTTGAGCAACAAAACCAGTCATGCCAATAACCCTCTGGCTTATAAGAAGCGGGAACACCGTCAGGGAACGGAGAGTGCTAAAATTTGCGCAATGATTGCATGATTCGTTGCGGGGTTCAAGCAAGAATCGCCTTGATTGAACGCTCGTTGATTAAATCATAATGCATTGTTATTTAATTAAAAAATAAGAATACACGCTCTTACTGGCAGTATAAATACACGTTTTATATGCATATTTATTGAAAGGCGATATCCCCCCGCCCCCCATCCCGCCGGGTTCGCTGCCTGAAAATAGAGCAACCGATCGGCTTTGTGACAGAAAGCGATTGACGCCATCCGGCCAATACGGTTTAATGCGCCCCGTTGCCCGGATAGCTCAGTCGGTAGAGCAGGGGATTGAAAATCCCCGTGTCCTTGGTTCGATTCCGAGTCCGGGCACCATATTCAGAAGAACCCGCCTATGGCGGGTTTTTCGCTTTCTGGGGTACGGACTCTCCATCGAACTGCGTTCGATTATTCGGCCTGAAGGCCTCACCCTGCGGGCCAGCGCTAAAGCGCTGTTCAACGCGGCGCCAGCGCCGGTTGTCCGAGTCCGGTCGCCCTATTCAGAAGAACCCGCCTATGGCGGGTTTTTCGCTTTCTGGGGTCGGACTCTCCATCGAACTGCGTTCGATTATTTGTCAGGTACGCCATGCGTTAAGCGATAGTGATCAGGGTCGGTTACAGCCAGGCAATCATCAATGGCAGAAAGGTTGTTGTGCAGCATACCAGCCTGGGCTCGTATCAGGCGGAAAACACTCTGGTTAGCCTATTCTGTTGGTTAATCAGCAAGTGGCCGTCGGCGAGGAAATGCCTTTCCAGGTGTGAATGAGCAATACCCCGGCGCTTCTTACCGATACCCAAGATGAATAAGCCGGCTTGGTCGTTTATTAAAATTTAACTCGCTATCTCCTACCATAAAATTTTATGACGGCTAATAATCAGCCGTTTTTTCCTGACTAATTTAATATGCATATAAAAAGACAACAGGCTAAATAAAAATAGTATTGCTGCAGAAAGCAAAAAAAACACTTAAGTTCCTTTTGTTAGAAAAAGAAAGCTCTAAAACTGCTAAAATAGTAAGCCATCATTTTCAAAAAAAGATTAGTCATCTTGCGATATTAACCAATACATAAATTCTCGGTGGCGATTCAGCATCAGTTTTTTCATCACCGACCGTTTATGGCTATGTACCGTTTTTACACTGACGCCGATCTCCCTGGCCGTTTGCGATTGATCCATCCCTCTTCGAAGGTGACTGATCACCTGACATTCGCGATACGTAAACGGATGAGACACCAATGGACGTATCACTCCATGACAATTAGCAAAAAGATTCGTCAGCAACGCGCTGAGCGCCTCTCTTCCCCATGTGCGCAACAGCACAAGCGATCGGTCTTCATGGATGCCGGACTTTCGCTCCTTGATCGCCACAATATGCGACGCAGCGCCATAACGCCATAAAACCCGCCAATACTGGATACGCAGCGCCGATGAGACAAAAACGATATCGGGATGTTCTTCATCATCTGAGGTTAGAAAGCGCACGCGTTTCGCGTACTCCTGCGCATATTCCTCAATAATTAGCCGCAGGCCAACGGCAAAATAGCCGTTCTCATCATCAATAAGAACTTTTATTGAGCTCATTCTCTCCCCTTTTAAATCTCATACGCTTTTATATAAAAGATGAGTATCCAAAACCTCTATTAATATAAAATCGGCCCTTCCCTAAGGGGGAAGTCAAGGTACGCTGAACACTAACGTTGCAGAACCGGAAAATGGCCCCGTATTTATCTCATTAAAAGGAACGTTCTTTTTTATCGGTACGAAGGTCAACGTGTCACTGCCCATACCGTTCACAATTTTTGAATTAAAAATTTCATTGGGCTTTATGACCTTACCTTTATACAGCATGGCAATGCCAATGTTCGCATTTGAAGTTTGAATTGCCTCAGAGGAAAATCCACTTGTATTGCCGACTAAACGAACCGCGATATCCTGACTGGCATTAGAGCCTTCGCAATAATAATCGAGATTCTGATTCTGCTTAATCACTGCACTGTCCACGCTAGTGGTGAAGTTGTCCTGGCTGATCGGCCCAAAATCGACATTTATCTGTTTGGCTTTATTGATGGTGCAGCTAGTCGTAGCAAAGTAGGCGTCATTATCAGCAACCACATCCCATATATAGGGGCCACACAGGGGGCAGCCCGGCTGATTGTTACTTTGTTCCATATAAAACCGCACTAATACATCACCTTTCTGTATAAAAACATCCTGCGAAGGGTTCTTACCCACCTTAATATATAATCCAATGGGAACCTGGTAATACGGAGACCATCGTCCGCCGCCCATAGCAAGCACCGGTTTATCTAAATCAAGCCGATTTCCTGGTATATCATAATAACTAGACGCTAATTTCACACCAACAGTAAAAGGGGATAACTCAGGCTTTACAACAAGCACTGTTTTCAGCCTCATTTCATCCCACCAATCCTCACTCCAGCTCTCATTTTTACAAGAAATTTGACTGAGACTGGATAGCTCATTTTTCCCATTAACCAAGTTAGGACCAATTTTGACTCTGAGCGGAACTGGCGTATTGGAACCACCCTGCGGAATCACTCCACCATCACTGCTTTTACAGGTGAAGGCTTGCGCCTCACTTACCAATAAAAAGAGCAGTGCGCTCAATAACACATAAGGGGAATAAGTTTTACACATGAAGTCATTTCTCAGTAATTATTCACAATAAGTAAAATAAAACCGACTGCCTTTTACGGTCTCTAAAGATAATCCGCCAACAACGTCGCCGTAACGCTGAATTCGCCCGATGGCAATTCTGCCCCTGCTCTTTTAACCGGCACCGCCTGCAACATCGGCGGGCTGTCAATTGCAATATCGATGCGCTTATTTAATTCAAGCGGTTGACCATTCTGCAATATACGGAGCGCCAAATCCGGAATGTTGGTTTGCAGAGCCGCCGTATCAAAGCCGCTGACTGGCCCGAAAAGCGTCAATCCCAACGCCATCCCGCCACCGCCCTGCTCACAGGTAATGCGGTAGTTGATCAATTGCAGGTAATTTTTACCATCCACTTTACTCACCCCTACCCGATCGCCAAAATCAACTTCAACGGTTTGCCCATTGTTGATCGTGCAAGGCGGTGGGGCATTCAGCGTGCCGTAAAAGACCATATCCGCGGTGGCTGCAGCCTGAGCCGCGCCGGTTTGCATCAATGCCAAGAGAGCCAACGCGCTCAGGCGTTTCGCTCTTATCGCTTTCCAATACGGACACATCGCTGGGCTCCTTGAAGAAAATATGTTTTGCGCCTCAATCCGGTCGCTACTGATAATCCACCAGCATGGTCGCCGTAGCGTAAAACGAGCCGCCGGACAGCTTCGCATCGTGACGTTTAACCGGCACAGCCTGCAGCAACGGCGTCTCGGGATAAATAAACTTAAACCAGCTATTAGGCGCCACAGGTTTGCCGTTGACGCGTAGCTCGACAGCCAAGTCAGGCATCGTGGTCGTTCGCAACGCATGCTGGTTGAAATCAGAGACATCGCCCTGCAGCTGCATGCGAAGCGCATTCGGGCTGTTACTATGACACTCCAGCGTATAATCCAACGATTTCAGGTAATTACTGCCATCGATACGAGTAGTGACTAGATCGTTGCCAAAATGAGTGACTATTGCCCGTGTACCGTTAATTGAGCAAGGCATCGGCGCAGTCACGGTGCCGCTGAAAGAGATGGCGGTATCCGCCCAAGAGGCGCCGGCGGGTATAACCGACAATGCCAAAAACAGCCATGCCGCCACCCGGAGTTTTCCTCTCACACTTGCCATTTATTTCGCTCCGTCAGTCATAATTCAGCCTGAAATCTATCGTTGCGGCATAAGCACCGGCCCTTAATGGCGCCGGGGTTCGTTCCGGCGCCACCTTATACGTAAGTACATTGTTCCCCTGCTCAAGCAATAGCGGGGCGCCGCGTTCACCCAATCGGGCATCACGCCCCGCGGCATCCGTTACCCGCAGCCCGATGCCTGAAACGCCCACCAATTTGACCAACTGCGGATTATCCGCATCCGCAGGAGCACTGAAACCGATAGTGACCGCCGGTTGATAAGGCGCCCAGCTCAAAGAGCCGGTGCGTTCATCTCTGGTGCCGGCGCCTACGCTGCGTAGGCAATCGCGTAACCTCAAGGAAAATGCCACCGGTTCACCACGATCACCGGCCCGCCGCAGCTGCGCGGTGCCGATATCGCCCAAACGAATGTCTTGCCTGGCACTGTCCATCTCCAGCCGACAGGCGCTTTCCGTCAAAGCCCCTCTCACATGCAGCACGCCGTCGGCGCCGTAGGTATCGAGATCGTTTGCCGCTTGCGCTGCAGGCATAAGCCACAGCGTTGTCATAATAATGAGTGGCACCATCAGCGCCAGCCCGCCCAATACGGCGTAATAGCAGAGTTCGTAAGCAACATATGAATATGAGCGATGCACTCTCGCTTTTTCCCTTGTCATATCATCCCCTCCTGAGTAACTGTCGCAGCCCGCCTTCACTCATATTCCAGACCGAAAGTGGTGACGGCTGAGAATGCGCCAAGACTGATTTTCTTTTGCGCTATCGCCTCCCCCTCCGCCTGGATGTAAACCTGCAGTTGCAAACTGTTGGTGCCGTTAACCAGCGCATAGCCTTGACCTGGCTTGTTCAATACGACGGGTTTCCCCTCCGCCGTCGCTATCCCTAAGGCGATGCCGCTGGCCTGGCTGCCGCCATCCAAAGCCAGCAGGCCGGGCAAGGCGGCGCTTTCAGTACCGCTAAACGTGAGCTTTACCGTTTTTCCCACGCTGACGTCGCAATCCTGTAAGGTCAGGCTAAACGGCTTTGCCGGTGTGCGACTGTGCATGTAGAGGTATTTGTCAATAACCGGATCCAACTCCAATTGAATATCTTCATCGCCCATTCGCAACGTACATGGCTCCGTAACCAACGCTCCGTGCAATAACATGTTGTCCGTCGTAGCGACTGAACAATACGAACTCATGCTCGCGCTCAGGGCGAGCGTCAGGCGCAATAACAGGCTTTTCATCTGCCCCCCTAGGCTTTGAACACTGGTACTGACGTCAACCAATCGCCATCTCGTCATTAAGACGATTTTTTCTCCGGCGCCACCGAGCAAGTCCCGCCGCGACAGTTAAACGCCAATTGCGGACGGCCGCCGTAGTCGTTGATGTAGGTCAGCACCGGGCTACCGCCTACGCTGGAGGCGCTCACCGTCAACGGTATCTGCCCCTTCGGCGGCACCATAAACGGTTCAAAATTATGCGGGCCGGCCGCACCTTTGCCCCTGGCCGCATCGACGATAGTGACGTAATACGGCGTCGGGTTATTGACGATGTACTTGTCGCCCTGTTTGGTCAGCGTCAGCTGCTCCTGCCACGGCGCGGCATTGCGTTCCGGCGCGATCGCCGCCGGGCGGTAGAACAGCTTGATGCGCGTCTGCAGCGCAATCTGCAGCGAGTTCGGCTTGTTGCTCTTCGGCGGGATCTCGCGCAGGTTGAAGTAGTACAGCGTCTCCCTGTCCTGCGGCAGCATCTTCGCCGCCGGCAACGCCTGGATCTTCACCTGGCTCGGCTTGCCCGGCTCGATGCGCTGCACCGGCGGCAGCACCGTCAGTGGGCTCTGGATCTTGTTGCCCTGCGCATCTTCCAGCCAGCCCTGCGCCAGGTACGGCAGCTGCTTGTTCTGGTTGCTGACGCTCAGGCTCACCGACTGCACGCTGCCATCAAACACCACCCGGGTGCGATCCAGCGCGATGGCGGCATTCGCCGCAGGGGCCAAAGCCCCCGCCAGCAGCGAAGTGGTAGCCAGCAGGCCGATAACGTGACGTTTGCTCATCATAAAAACTCCTAAATTCAGTGTTCGTTGCCGCCGTCGCCCGCGCTCAGCGCCCGACACGGCAGCAGTAAATTGGTGGTCAACATCTCCGCCGGCAGCGGCGTCGGCATCTGCACCTCGCACTGCCCCGCCCCGCCCCAGCGCACCGTCATGCGCTCGCCGGCGTTGATGCCGCTCAGGTAAACGCTGCCGCCGTCGTTGACGATACCGGTCTCCTGCTTGCGGGCGTTCAGCACCGTGGCGCCGAACGGCGGCTCGCTGCCGTCCGCCAGCCTGATCACCGCCATCGCCTTCTCCCCGGCGATCACCGCGAACTTGCGGTAACCAATAGCCCCTTCCGTCAGCGTCGCCTGCACCACCGATTTGGTGGCCTCGGCGTTATCCCCCAGCTTGTCGAGATCGATGCTGGCCTTGTTGCGGTAGTAACTGTTGACGTCCGTCACTACCGCCTTACCCCAGCGATTGGTCGCCGCGGCGCTGCCATAGCCGCGCACCGGCACCCCGCTCACGCCTTCGGTATCCAACAGCAGCCGGGTGCTGCCCGGTATGTTGCTACGGTGCAACGCACCGCCTTCGGCGGTCAGCGTCATGCCCCCCTGTGCCGACAGGCCGATCGCGCTATACCTGTCCTGCTGATAGCTGGCGTTGGCGCTAACGCGCGCCATATCGCTATCGCGGGTGTAATAGCCGCTCAAATTCGCGCCGCTGCGCGAGCCGCCGGCGCTGAGCTGGTAGTTGCTGCGCTCGTCGAGGCGATCGTAATAGCTCACCCGATGGGTGTTGTCGCCGCGGTTAAGCGTGGCGTTATAGCTGACGCTGGCGCCATTGCCCCACGGCACCGACAGCGACAAATAGGCGCCGTCGTCGTTACGCTCGTTGTAGCGGTTGCGGTAAGCCGTTAGCGACAGACTCAGGCTTCTGAACCGGCCAATATCGAAATAACGCGACATCGTCAGGTTGTAACGATCGTTAGCCGGCCGATCCCAATAGGTCTGGTGGTTATAGTTTAAGTACGCGCTCAGCCCCAGCTCGCGCAGTTGCTGGCTATAGCTGATGGTGTACATCTCCTTGCTGTTGCCGAACCGTCGCCCGAACTGACGAGCGTCCAGAAACTCACTCATGCTCATAAAGCTCTGCTCCGAGAAACGGTAGCCGGCGAAAGTGACCTGGCTGTCCAGCTCGTCGAAACTCTTCGAGTAACTGAGCCGGTATGATCCGCCGCTCAGCGTCTCACGGTCGTAGGGCAATCTGGCGCGCGACTGGGTGATATCGAATGACATCGCGCCCAATAGCATCAGATCGCGGCCGATGCCCAGCGCCGCAGCATTGTAATCCCCGCCCAGCAGTGCACCGCCGTACAGCGACCAACCGTTGCTCACCCCCCAGGAAAACTCGCCGGTGCCGAACAACGGCCCTCGATAACGGTGATTCATATCGGAGGGTTTGCCCAAAGCCAGCTTATAGCGCACTGACCCGGGACGAGTCAGATACGGGATGCTGGCGGTGTTCATCGTGAACTCTTGTACGCTGCCATCCTGTTCTTCCACCCGCACATTCAATTCACCAGACACCGCATCATCAATATCCTGAATGCGGAACGGCCCCGCCGCGACCGTGGTTTCGTACAGTACCCGTCCTTGCTGACTGATGATTACCTTGGCGTTGCTTTTCGCCACGCCCACCACCTCCGGCGCATAGCCGCGCAGGTTGGGCGGCAACATACTGTCGTCGGAACGCAGGCTCACGCCGCCGAAGCGGAAACTGTCGAACAGCCCGGAATCGAGATAATCTTCACCGGCGGTCAATTTCGAACGCAGCGCTGACAAAGCCCGATAAGCGTAGTAACGGCTCCATTCCAACCGTTTTTCCGCGCCCTGCCCGGCCCCGCTTTGCTGGCTGATGCTCGCTTGCCAGTCGGCCCGCAGCCGCCAGGCCCCCATGTTGGTGCCCGCCGTGCCGTTGCCGCTGGCATTGTATGACCGCGTACCGCCCTTTAACTGACGTTGCGCCTGCGCATTAAGGTTGTAATCGAGCAGCACTCCCGGTATGCCTTCGTCCCAGCGAGATGGCGGCTCCCAATCCTCCGAGATATAGTCCAGATAAGCCTGTGGGATGCTGAGATACAGCGACGACGACGCCAGATCGCCCCGCACCTCCATGCCCTTCAGGCTGGTTTCATTCAGACACTCTCCCTGGTGCCACCAGGTCAGTTCCTTCTGCATCGCCTCTTTCAGCCCCAGCTGTGCCACCAGCGCCCGGTTTACACAGGCGCGGCTACCGTTGGGATCATCCTCAGGGACATAAAAAGGCACCTGTTGCTCAGGAAGATCGCTTTTATTCACATGCACCGTCATGCCGTAAGTCCCCGGCATAATGTAACCGCCGCGCGTAAACTGGCTCAGATCGATGTTTTTGCGATCGTTTATATCCAATACGTCGGTATTGAATTGGATTTCCTCCACGGCTCCAGCATTGGTCACCAGGCTGCCCAATGCCAGCGCTATCCAGACGCTCAGAATGGGTAAACGAAACGGCTTTCCTGCAGACAAAAACATCATATTCAAACCCTTTACTATAAACGTCCCTGAAATAGCCGGCCGACTCAGTAATAATCCATTTTGAATCTCACCGAAGTAAAATACTCACCCGATCTAAATGGCTGCCTGTTAGTCATTAACTTCATGACATAATCCAATCGACCATTTTTAAATGAATTATTACTTAGCGGCAGAGGTATTCCCGGCCTGACGATATTGCCATCCACATCGCTGATAGCCAGTGCCACACCCGACGCCTTCCCCCCCACACCAAACATCTGCCCGTCAACATTGCCGTCAAAAGTTATCTGAAACTGTCTCCATTCAGATATTGAGTTACTCCCCAGCGCTGAAATACAATTCACCAGATGGATACTGAAGGGGGTTTCTTTTCCTTGGCCACCCGGATAAATATCCGAAAATGACGTAACATCCAGATCAAAAACTTGTTCACGGCTCTCTGTAGCAATGGCACAAGCAGCATCATTAATGGCGCCCTGCATGTTTATCCGCCCCTGAAAAAGAGGGGAAGATATAGCTGTTCCCTCAACGCTTAGCACTCCCAAAAACAGGAGAACTCTTTTCACACCTTTTAAACCAAGTTTCATTACCATTCCCTTTTGAAATAACGTTTATTTATAAATGGCATGCGAGTTCCCCCGCATGCCGATAATCACGCGTATTTCACCGGGTAATAGATTACTGATATGCCAGAGTGAAATCGGCTACGGCTTGGAATTCCCCAGGAACGATGACCGAATCAGAAGCCGAGCTGCCCTGCAGATAAGCAGCAAAGCTCAGTTTGTTACGGCCATTTTGCAGTTCAATCGCATTGGAAGCTTTGCCCAGTTCGATCAGGTTCTTGTTAGCATCGGTAATAGCAATACCTGCGCCTTTCGCCTCACCGGTAATAGCCAGCAGTTTTTTGTCGGTTTCCGAAGCGGTACCGTTGAACGTCAGCGTAACGGTGTTATTTTTCCCTGGCGCTTCCGTTTTCAGATCGCAGCCTTCCAGCTGAATATGAAAATCGCGCGGGGTCGATGCCTTGCTACCGTTTTTCAGCGCCACGTTGGAGATGGCGCCCAGCTCAACGGTCTGATCGATTGACTCAGGCGCGATGGAACATGGCGCATCGATAATGGAACCGCTGAAGGTCACAGTACCACTGCCCTGATTAGCAGCATGAGCCAGAGAAGAAACACCAAACGCCATAACGGCAGCCAGCATGATTTTATTCAGTTTCATATAACCAATTATCCTTAATCGTATTAATACATAAGGTATTTTCTTAACAATGAGTAATGTGTATCAACGGCCTGGCCTGATGTTTTAAAAAACCAAGCTGCCTTTTCACGCGGCTATTACTGATGTAGTGGATAACCATGGTTAATAGGTCAGCCACATACTATTCAAGGAATAAACCAATTACTCTCCTGTTTTTCCCAACCGATGAAATCCTCCATCGCCGGGGTGAAGCCACTTTAGCGCCCCTGCCGCAATCTTGAAATATTATTTCATCAAACACGATAAATACGAGATTAAAACCCAATAAACACCATTAAATTACACATAGAATCTAAAAATGACATCTTTTAGTTCAATAATTAGATCTCCATAAAAAATTCATTATGGATAAATTATCACTTAGTGACAGATATCAATATTATTGGAAAACACAGAGAATCAGGGTTATTGAAAAATATAACCTCTCAGCGCAAAATCCCTTCCCGAAACAAAAAATGAGAGGATTCCTATGATTTTCATTATAAACGGAAGGGTTAAGTTCAATGAATACGAAGGAACCCTGGAGAGCGTCAATGCCCCGCACAATATGCAGCCGCTAGCGGCCGCGGCTTGCCGTTTGCTTTCTATTTTCGTCAGGAACAATGAAATGTTGATTAAGCGTCAACAATTACTTGAAGAGGTCTGGGAAGAACGAGGACTAAAAGGAACAAACAGCAACTTGAATAACTATATCTCACTGTTGCGTCGCCATCTGGCGCAACTTGGCGAGACGGAGTTGATAATCACTTACCCCCGGCAAGGCTTTAAGTTCGTTGCAAAAAAAATTAGCCGACACGCCACTGCCGAACCGGAAAAAGAACAAAACATAATGGAGGAAACCGCTGTTCCCACGCAACCGCCGGGGCAAGCCGCCCCCAGAGGGCGTGGTAGCGGAAAATTATTATCGGCCTGGCGGCAGTTTCAGAGTTGGAATAAATGGGTTAATCTCATCCTATTCATCAGCATCGCTGCATTGATCATGGCCAGCCATCAGTACTCCGTGCGTAACAACCTATTCAGCGGCACTCAGTTCGCGGGTTGCCAAATATACAACATGGGGTGGGATTACCCAGAGAAGGAAACGGTAACCGACATGGTAAAGGCCTATGTCAATTGCCAGAAAAAGACTAAAGTTTATTACTACAACAAAATCACGCAGGATAACAGGCAGTTTGAAGAGAAAATGCTCGTATCCTGCCGAGAAAACGCAGGCCGCCAACCTTGCGAAGTGGTTTATATTCCATAATTGAGTAACGTTTTTCACTACCAGTGATACAAAAACAGCAAGATGTCCGTTCACGGACACGTTCAACCTGCCGTTATTTGCTATACACGCCATCACCAACCACATCCCATAATCGTCTCATTATGGGATGTTCCCATCATTTTCTGGTTACGGAACATAGCAGCTCAGGCTGCCTGCCGTAGTACATAATAAAATTGTCATCATTCAATTTGACAATTTTTAAAACATAGTAATGTTTTTCCTCACCCAACAGAAAGGTCTGCGCATCGGAGTAGGTGAAGTTATCCATGGGTTGAAGGATTTTCTTCTCTATGGCGACATAGTAGTACCCACGATGATAGTGATACTTCGTTTCGAGCACGCGGGCTATCACCTGCTTCTTTCCATCCCGATAGGCTAAACCGTTAAGCGTAATGGTCGCGCGGCGCCATCCCGAACGCACGATGTTCACGTACAAACCGCTGGTTACCGTCCCATTCGGCGTCATGCGCGTCGTCGATAAAGACGCATTGCACTCAGGGAAATCTCGCGAGGCGGTCAATAAATAAATCAATATAACAATAACAAGGGCAATAGCAGCAGATAATGCCAGGTAGAAAGCGCGGCGCGAGCTAACCTTCATTGATCACCTCAAACTCATCTTCACAGTGCGCATCCATATTCTTAACGCGGTGTTTCGGGCAATACGAGATGAAATCAATCAGCTTTTTGTAGTTCGTATAATGGTATGTCAATCGAGAGTAATAAACCGTTGCCGGTACATCACAATCAAAACCACGGCTTTTGAGCCTTTCCAGGGCGTCGGCAATATACCGCTCGTCGATCCGCTCGCTGGCGTTCAGCGTCTCCACGCGGCAAGATTTGTAGCTGGCGATCTGGGTCTGATAAGCGGTGTCGTAACGTTCGGTGAAAAAGTAAACGCCCGCCAATACCAACGCAATCCCGATAAACAGCAGCGTTACCTTAGGTAAAATGGCATCGCAACGGCGCCGGACGGGTAAAGGCGCGGCAGGAACGCTTTCGTCCTGCGTCATATTGTCCGCCACGGAATGAATGCTGGCGGCGGTAAACATAAATCCCTGCCTCGGCACGGTAACCAGAATTTCGCTCTCTCCCAAGCCGGCAAATGTACGGCGCAGGCTGGCGATATAGTTGTTCAGGTTACTGTTCGAGGCCGTTTTGCCATGATCGTCCCAGACGGTGGAAAAAATAAAGTCCCGGCTAATCAAGATGCCGTTATTTTTTACCAACAGCGCGAGCAGACGATTGGCTATCGTGGTGAGCGTCACCGGTTCGAGGTTCTCCTCCGCCAACGCCAGCGTCGAGTTATCCTCATCGAAGATAATTCGGTTATTGATTAAGAACCTCATAATCGCTCTCTTAGACCTACTCCTGGCGCGGATTATAGCTGAAACATAAGAATCTTCCTATCACACGAACAATTAACCGCCGCGCGGTTAGACAAGTCTTTCTCACAACGTAACCGCGTCGAGCGTGACGGCCAGCCTCTCTGACCTTCCGCCGGCATTGAGCCGGTGTCCACTAAACAAACAGCGCATTTTGCATGCAGTATGAGCAATCTTTGCTCAGCCGATCAGTGCCCGCAGGGAGGGAATGCTTAGGATTCAGGAGGGGTACAGCGAAGGAAGAGGCTCACTGCAGCAGGAAAAACCCCTGCTCACTGGCTCGCCACACCATTACAAGTAATACTTCAACACATTGAATTATATGACAAAAAACAAATCACAACAGGCTGATTTCATAATTTCACTTTTAATTTCATATTTTCAAAACGCCCTCTGCTTCTAATATCATGTTATTTCACCTTCCCAGGACGCATTTTAGGGCTATTCTAGGCAACGAATACTTGATCCCAGAGACATAAGACGAACGCAGACCAGCGTCGACACGAGAACAACTGATGAAAACCCAACGGCTTTTCTTTTCCCTGGGTTGGCGTTTTTATGGAATGATAAATAAGACTTTATCGGATTTATACCTAAACGAGTTAATTATAAACATACGCAAGCTTTCATTGGGACTTTCATGGAAAGAAATACGCCCGTAGCCTTTACCTGATGTGCTACCGAATTCTAAACGGGCATTTAAATAATGCGGTATTTTTTGGCCCGCACACCTTTTAATTACATTTAATTCGTGAAGCTTACTTATAAGAAAAAGGCAGCCTGGTTGCTATAAGCCGCCCTTCTGCAGCCGTATTTCTGGGTATTATTCTCATTATACTGGAGCTTATTAATGAATCAGCGTTTGGATATCATCGGTATTGGCCTTGGCCCGTCGAATCTTAGCCTGGCGGCCTTAGGGAGTGAAATAGAGGGATTTACGGGGCAATTCCTGGAACGCAAACCCCATTTCTCCTGGCACCCAGGGATGATCCTGGCGGATTGCAGCATGCAGACCAACTTTTTAAAAGACCTGGTGAGCGCGGTTGCCCCAACCAACCGGTACAGCTTTCTCAACTATCTGGTAAAAAACAGGAAGTTCTACCGTTTCCTGACCACGGAACAGCGCACCGCATCGCGTGAAGAGTTTGCCGATTACCTCTCCTGGGCCGCCGGCGGCATGCGCTCATTAGCATTTAATCAAGACGTTCAACGGGTCGAGTTTGACGATCGGCAGCGTCAGTTTGTGGTGACCACCTCGAATAAGGTCTTCCACGCCAGGCACGTCAGCATTGGGATTGGCAAGAAAATAAAGTTGCCTGATTGCGTGACGGTGCAAAGCGATCGCTGTTTCCATGCCAGCGAAATGATGCTGCGTAATCCCGATCTGACAGGCAAACGCGTGGCGATCGTCGGCGGCGGCCAGAGCGGCGCCGACCTGTTCCTGAATATTTTTAAAGGGGAATGGGGGCAACCGGAACAGCTCGACTGGATATCGCGCCGCAACAATTACAACGCGCTCGATGAAGCGGCCTTTGCCAACGAATATTTCACGCCCGATTACGTCGAGAGCTTTTACTCGCTGGATAGCGTGGCCAAGCGGCATATGCTGGCCGAACAGAAGATGACCTCAGACGGCATCACCAGTGAGTCGCTGCTGGCGATTTATCGCGCCATGTACCACCGCTTCGACGTCCTGCGCGAGAAATTATGGGTGCGCCTGCTGCCCAGCCGTTCGCTGACGGCCGTGAAACACACGCTGGATAACGCCTACCAACTCGAAACGCGCCATCATCTCGATCACGGCGAAGAAGCCTTCAAGGCGGACGTGGTGATCTTTGCCACCGGTTACCAATCGGCAACGCCAGAGTTCCTTGAGCCTTTGGCCCACCGTTTGCTGACCACTGCGGATGGCGAATACCGCATCACCCCCGACTTTACCTTTGAGTGGGAAGGCCCTGCGGAGAACTGCTTATTCGCCATGAACGCCAGTATGCATCATCACGGCATTGCCGATCCGCAGTTGAGCCTGATGGCGTGGCGATCGGCCCGTATTCTTAATCGCGCTTTAGAACAACAGCCGTTTGATCTGAGTACAACGCCGAGTGCAATTCAATGGCGAAGTGAAGGTGTCTCTCCCACGTTTTAATCGCGAGCACGCCTTAATCATTATCACAGCGCTATGATGGAATGACGTATATGAAAAGACAAATTATTAAATTTATTATAAAGCAGCTGGCCGTATTGGCCCCCGAATTCAAGGCCAGATTGCTCTACAAAAAAGCGTTTGGCAAACCGTTAAACTTGCAGACGCCGTCCACCTGGAATGAAAAGATCAATCACCTGAAGTTGAATGGCTATAGTCACAATGCGTTGGTAAAGCAATGCGCAGATAAATATGCGGTGAGAGAGTACATCAAAGAAAAGGGGTGCGAAGAGATCCTGAATGAATTGTACTTTGCCTGCGATTCAGTAAACGATATTCCGTGGGACACGTTGCCGGACAAATTTGTGATCAAAGGGAATCACGGTTCCGGGTATAACCTGATTTGCCAGAATAAAAAATTGCTGAATATCACGAGCGCCAAAAAATTGATCGACGGCTGGATGAAAGACGATTATTGGAAAACCTATGTAGAACTCAACTACAAAGGGATACAAAAAAAGATCATTGGCGAGAAGTATATCGAATCGGCCAATGGTCACGGGCCTGAAGACTATAAGATCTATTGCTTCCGCGGCGTGCCTTACTGCACCTTACTGTGTGTCGGCAGGGATACCGGGTCGCCGAAGTATTACTTCTTTGACAAAGATTTCAAGTTTCTGTGCTACAGCGATGACTGCCTGGCATTGAGCCAGGAAGAAATAGACGCCTTCGTGAAGCCAGAAGGCTACGATGAGCTGTTTGAGTACGCCTCACGCTTGTCGGCGCCCTTCGAGTTTGTTCGCGTTGATTTCTACATCTCGCAAGGCCGAATCATTTTTGGCGAGCTGACCTTTACCCCTTCCGCCGGGCTGGATACGGATATCCTGCCGCCGACCGATGTTTTGCTTGGCGAGATGCTGACGCTGCAACAGCACTGATTTTCACCTGGCCCCACGGTGAAGATCGGCAATACCTGCCGGCATGTTCGCGGCCTGCCGGCCGGTATTGCCCTGAGGGTTATCGGGCCGCCGATCTCGCCGGTTCATGCCGCCGTTACAGCAAAACCCCTGCCGGCAATCCCTGGCAACCCACGCCCGCCCCAAGAACAATACCTCAGCCAGACCACATAACCATTTGAAAAATAATGGCATTAAACGATTAATAAGAATCACTTACATATTTATAATAAAATGTTCTATATGTATAGGAAGCTATAATATAAGATACCGGAAAGTTTCCCTGGTGTTGTTGTGTGTCTTTGCCCTATTTTATAGGGCTTTTTTTGCTCAAAATCGTTGATAACCGTGTGTTTTCATCCGCCCTCGCCGTTTCTCCTCCAATAAAAATCATAACCATTTCTAATTAATGCTAATCCTTCTTATTCCTGACTTACCAATAATAACAATGAGTTGCTATTAGCCCGGCAAAGCAACTGGCGGCGCGCTTCCGGGTTTCGCGGCCGGAATGTCCACCCTAAAGGTAGGTTTTTGCCTGACGCGAACGGATGCTACTATCGGCCTTTTTCGAGGATGTTGATCCGCATGTTCTTGCCCAACCGGCATTTTATCTCCGCGCTTCTGGCGCTCGCCATCGGCCTTTGGCTGCCGGGCTCCGTGCTGGCCAGGCCCGATTTGGAACGCAAGATCGGCACTACCGTAGCCGATAGCGATTCTACGGATTATCGTTTCAGCGATCTGCGCTTCACCTCCGCCGATGGCCAACGGCATTACCGTGTTCGCATCGCCCAGCCGCGTCGGGCGCCTGCGCCTGACGGCTATCCAACGGTTTATTTCCTCGACGGCAATGCGGTGCTGATGGAGTTGAACGCCGCCTTACTGGCCAAATTGGCAGCGGCGAAGCGGCCGCCGGTGCTGGTGATGATCGGTTATGACAACGATCTGCGCATCGATGCCGCCGGCCGCGCCTACGACTATACGCTCCCTCTGCCGGCAGGCATGAAGAAAGCGCCGCGGGCCGGCGGGGGCGCGGATGCGTTCCTGCAATTGATTGAAACTCGGATCAAACCGGCGATCGCCGCCAAAATGGCGGTCGATCCGCAGCGGCAAACGCTGTGGGGCCACTCCTACGGCGGGCTTTTCGTTCTGCACACGCTGTTCACCCATCCCGCCGCCTTCCAGCGCTACATCGCCGTGGAACCCTCGCTGTGGTGGGGTAACGGCATGATCCTGCAAGAAGCGCAGCAGATGACGGAACGACGTGCGGTGCCGGCGACAAGGCTGCAACTGTGGATTGGCCTGGCGGAACGCGATCGCGCGGCTCCGCCCGGCGTGAAGAGCCCCACTCTGCCGGCGGATGCAACGCATTTGCTGGCCGAACAGCTGGCGCAGCTCGGCGGTCTCACCGTCGGCTATCGGGAGTGGCCCGCCTTAGGGCACGGCGCCATGCTGGGCGCGGCCATCGAGCCGGCGCTGAGCAGCGTCATCGCAGAGGACTGAATCCGCGTCTCAGAAGGTATCGGCCACATTTTCATCTGCGGCGCATATCTTCTGATGAGAAGAGTGTTTACTATCTGAGACGGTGAAGGGTGGTCGCGGATGGGGGCGTCAAAAAACAAAGTGGCTCCCCCGTCGGCAAGTGAGCTTGCTCTATCCGGTGGAGCCATACAGTACTGCAGTTTTCCCGGTGGGGCCCTGGTGAGGCGCAAGTAGGAATAGATGGTGTTGGCAGGGCATTTCAGCGTTTTAATACCGCCTGTTTCACTATTTTCTTCTCCCTGTGACGCCTACTATAAGCGCCCGCTCACCGGGTGGAAAAGGGTGAAAACCACCCTTGAAATACATTAATTAAAGTGATATTAGAAGCGGTTGGAGCGAAAGCGCCTAGTTCGGTTTTGAATAATTAAATCAGGGAATTATATTAAAAATGAATATTAATATCACCGACAAACCCAACCCGCAGGATGAAGAGTTCGTTATCGACAGCCTTTGGGCGCACAATCACAAAACCCAGCCCGTAGACATTCACCCGCTGTTCCTGACCGTCACCGACGACAACCAGCAGATCGTCGGCGGCCTGGTCGCGCGCACCTGGTGGGGCGGCCTGGAAGTGCAGTATCTGTGGGTCGGCGATCAATGCCGCAAAAGCGGATACGGCCGCCAATTGATGGAGCTGGCCGAAGAAGAAGCCCGCAAGCGCGGTTGCCATATGGCCTATGTCGATACCTTCGATTTCCAGGCCAGAGGCTTCTACGAAAAACTGGGCTACCGGGTCTACGGGGAGCTGGGCGACTATGCGCATCGCCACACCCGCCATTACCTGGCTAAAAGCCTGTAACGCAGCCTGAGCGGCACAGAGGTGGGTATGGGTTCATCGCATAAAGATAATGAATCTTATTTTAAGGGCCTCATCACCATGATGGAGCACCTGAGCGAACCCTGGGGCATCAAAGATCAGCTGTCCCGCCACCTCTATATGAACCGCGCCGCTTATCTCTATACCAATACGCCGCTGAATTTCGACGTCGCCGGTAAATATGACCACGAATTCCCCGCCGACTGGGCCGACTCCGCCGCCGACTTTATCGAGCATGACAAGATGACCGAAGCGGCGCGCGATCGGGTCACGGTCATAGAAACGCACTACTGGTACGGCAAAGACAGCCTGACGCCGTTTATCAGCGAAAAGCTGCCGGTGTACAACGATGACAAACAGGTGATTGGCGTGATCTGGAACGCCAAGCCGATGAACAGCCTGTCGCCGCTGAAATACATCAATCAGCAAAAACCCAGCGTGTTGACCACCGAAGTCAATAACGAGCTGTTCACCCGTGCCGAACTCGATGTCATTTTCCTTATGCTGCAACGATTTACGGTGAAAGAGATCGCCAAAATCTATAACGTCAGCAATAAGACCATCGAAAACCGCATTTATAACATTTACCAGAAGGCCAACGTGCATACTCAGCAGCAATTTGAGGAATACTGCAAATACGCCAATCTGGATAACTACATTCCCGATCGCCTGATAACCAAAGGCATTCAGTTTATTTGAACCGCAAGGAAGATCTCACCGTGATAAAGATCGAAGATTATCCGCTCACCCGGGTGCCGCAGGATAAACGAGTTTCGTTTTTAAGCGTGGCCATCGTACATATGGGCATGTTGACCGCGCTGGACCAGTTCATGCTCGGCGCCGTACTCGGCAACTCCATGACGCTGATTGACGCCTTCACCGCCATTTTCGTCGGCAGCCTGATCTTCGGCGTGGTGACCTACGGCCTGGGGCTGGCGGGCATGCGCGAAGGCATTTCCGGCAGCCTGCTGGCGCGCTGGTGCGGCTTCGGCCGTCTGGGCTCGGTGCTGATCGGCGTGGTGGTGGCCGTCAGCCTGCTGGGTTGGTTCGGCATTCAGAACGCCATTTTCGCCAAGTCGCTCGACTTCGCGCTCGGCAATAAGCTGGGCTTCGGCCTGGCCGCCGGGCTCTCGGGCACGCTGTTAACCATCCTGGTGGCATTCGGCTTCAAGGCGCTGCGCATCGCCGCCCGTATCGCGGTGCCGATGTTCATCATGCTGGTGGCCTATATTTCGGTGACCGCGCTTTCCGGCCATAACCTGCAGGAGATCATCCAGCTGGCGCCGCCGGGTGAACCGCTGACCATCAGCGCCGGCATCACCATCGTCGTCGGCGGCGCCATCGTGGCCAGCCTGATGACCCCCGATCTGACCCGTTACTCCAAAAACGGCAAGCACGTGCTCGGCGTCACGCTCTTCACCATCATCGCCGGCGAGTTCGTGGTGAACGGACTGGCGATCCTGATCGCCAAAACCCTGGGCACCGCCGATGTGGTCACCATCATGTCACAAGCGGCCGGCGGCGCCGGTTTGCTGGTGGTGGTGTTCTCCACCCTGCGCGTCAACGATCTCAACCTGTACTCTTCTTCGCTGGGCATCGTCAACGCGGTGGAAGGCATCACCGGCAAAAAGCTGAAGTACACCTACACCACGTTGGTGATCGGCATTCTTGGCACCACGCTGTCGGTGCTGGGCATTCTTGACCGCTTTGTCGACTTCCTGACGGTGCTTGGCGTGGTCTTCCCGCCGATTATCGGCATCATGCTGGTGGACTATTACCTGCTGCGCAGCCACCGCAAGATCCTGGACGAGAGCCGCCGTACCGGCCAGCTGCCGAGCGAAACGCCGACCATCGGCTGGGCGGCGATCGTCGCCAGCATCGTCGGCGGCGCCGTTGGCCTGGCGACCGAATGGGGCGTGCCGACCATCAACTCTCTGGTGGCCGCCAGCCTGCTGTATTGGGTGCTCAAACTGGCCTTCAGCCGGGCGCAAAAACCGCTGGCCTCACAGAAATCGCTCTGATTTTCGCGCACGCGTTAATGCACTCCTCCGGTAACGGGGGAGTGTTTGATGCTCGAAAAGGGAGATTCAGTGCAAAAGAATAGGCCGATCGCGCAGACAAACGGCCGTGGTAGTTAGGGTCCCTGGTGTCGGTAGCAAGCTATCCATTATGCTCAGAGTGTGGCAACGCCCCCTCTGGGCTTTTTATTATAAAAATTGTTGGCTTCCGTGTTTGATCATAAAGAAAAACTTCAGCTTGCATGAACAGTAGCCCATGAAATCGGTTTTGGTCAACATAAAAGTAAACATAAAACCGGCTTTTGTGTTCACTTTTCCATAAGCAAAACCTAATCAATTGATTTACACGGCTTTATCTTTCGCACAGAGAAAGCAGGCCATCCCCGCTGACATCACTGCGCTAAACGGCTGACGAGAAACAATAATTACCGCCAATAATCAGCCTGTTACCCGCGCGTCCGCGCCTTTTTATCTGGACAACGCCAGTGCGTAGGATATAGTGAAGCCTGCGTAATGTTTGTAAGGACAGCCAATGAAAACCACCAACGCACAGCGCAAAATCAACATCATTAAAAATATTGAATATCTGATGCGTACCCGCGGTGAAACCAAGGCTTCCTTTTCCAATCGCAGTGGCCTGACACGCACGACTCTCTACAAAATTCTTGACGGAAGAGTGAACAACGTTCAGCAATCCACCGTGAATCGGATCTCCGATTTCTTCGGTGTCTCCTGTGAAGAGATCGAAGACTACGATCTGGAAAAGCTGGAGCTGCTCAACGAGACGCTGTCCACCGAGGGCAACAAGAACCCTTCCGCCATTCCGGTGATCCCGCAGTCGCGCTATCTGGCCGTCTCGCAACGCAAGATCGGGCAACTGGTCACCGAGTTTCCTCTGACTTATTTCTTCGGCGATGAGTCGAACATGTTGGCAATGAAAATAGAGACCGAAATTAAAGGGTCATTTATTCCCGGCGAGATCATCATCATAAAACGTCCGCCGGTACTGATTTGCGATTCGCCTTTGCTGTATCACTCGGGAAAAAGCGGCTTCTTTGTGGTTGACGACAAAGACAGCGAAAGCATGGACAAACGCCCTCAGGACACCGTGCAATTCCTGGGTTACATCGTTGGAGAAAGGTTATAAATGGAACCGAATCAGAAGTTCAAGCTGTTGGGCTTCACCCGGCATGGCACCATCGCGGCCAATGTCATGGTATTGGCCACCGGCAAAACCATTACCATGGGGCTGAATGAGCTGGCCGACAGCGAAATATCGGAAGATCTGAGCCGGCACGAGCTGCAGGCGCTGTACCGCAAACTCTATGGCGACAACCAACAAAAAACCGCCTACGAGCTCAGCGATCGCCACGAACGCTCCTGGTACGCCTACCTGATTATTACCGTGGCGCTCAGCGTGATTTACATTTTCTCAACGCTGTGCGGCGTCAAGCCGATCCAAATCCCGGTGCTGAATCTCATCACGCCGCCGGCGATCTTCATCTACCCGCTCACGTTCATTCTGGTGGACATTCTCAACGAATTCTACGGGTTGCGGCTGGCCAGGCGCACCATCATCATCTCGTTTATCGCCAACCTGACCTTTGTCCTGGGGGTCTGGGTGACGACGCTGGTGCCGAGCATTCCGCAGTGGGAGTACAGCGAGACCTACAACGGCATCGTACACAGCATCATGGCGGTGCTGGTGGCCTCGTCGGCGGCCTATCTGATCTCCGAGAACGTCAACTCCTACCTGCTATGCAAAATCAAAGAGTTGACCAACTCCCGCTACCTGTTTGTGCGCGTGATCACCAGTACCGTAGTGGCTTCGGCCATCGACAGCGTGGTGTTCTGTACGCTGGCGTTCTACAACGTGCTGAGCTGGGACATCATCAAAACCATGATCCTGTCGCAGTTCCTGATCAAGGTGGTTTACGCCCTGCTGGGCGTCGGGCCGATCTACGCCACCCGCAGTCTGTTTAACCGCTACATCAATACCGAACAAGCAAAGGGCAATGAATATGCATATCCAAAAGCAAGATAAGATCACCCATCTTGGCGCCAACTCCGATTATCCGGATCAATATGCTCCCGCATTGCTCGAAGCCTTGCCGCGCGCGCGCGGCCGCGATCTGATCGGCGTGGACGAGCGGCAGCTGCCGTTCAGCGGCTTTGATCTGTGGACCGCCTTCGAGCTGTCCTGGCTCAACGCCAAGGGTAAGCCGGTGGTAGGCATCGGCGAATTTACCTTCCCGCACTCCTCGTCGAACCTGATCGAATCCAAGTCGTTCAAGCTGTATCTCAACAGCTTCAACCAAACGCGCTTCGACAGCGTGGAACAGGTGAGCGCCGCCATGCAGCAAGATCTGTCGCAGGCGGCCAACGGCCAGGTCACCGTCAAGCTCTATCCGGGGCTGGAAGGTTACCCGGCGCAGATCGATCGCCTGCCGGGCATCAATATCGACGATCTGGATATCGCGGTCGACGACTTCGCCTTCAAACCGGAATACCTGAGCGGCGCGGCCGAGAGAGGGGAACCGGTGTCGGAGACGCTGTCTTCCAATCTGCTGAAATCCAACTGCCTGGTCACCAACCAGCCGGATTGGGGCAGCGTGGTGATCCGCTATGAAGGCCGCAAAATCGATCGCGAAAGCCTGCTGCGCTACCTGATCTCCTTCCGCCAGCACAACGAATTCCACGAGCAGTGCGTCGAGCGCATTTTCAACGACATCAAGCAGAGCTGCCGCCCGGAAAAACTCAGCGTGTTCGCGCGCTACACCCGCCGCGGCGGCCTGGACATCAACCCCTTCCGCAGCGATTTCGAAACGGCGCCGGCGCTCGGGCGCCTGATCAGACAGTAAGCGTTATCCCCCAATGCTCCCGCCGGGGAGCATTGTTTCCCTCGCATTCATCTCCCTGTTATTTTTCGCCATTATCGTCGTCAGCGGCTATCTTCAAAGCACACTGACGGAGATTAACGACGCATGCCTGACCTTTCACGCAGAGACATCCTGCGGGCTGCCGCCATCGGATCGGCTTTCTCGCTGTTGCCCGCCTCGATTCGCAAAGCGCTGGCCATTCCCGCCAATAACCGCACCGGCACCCTGCGCGACGTCGAACACGTGGTGATCCTGATGCAGGAGAATCGCTCTTTCGACCACTACTTCGGCACCCTGCCTGGCGTGCGCGGCTTCAGCGATCGCTTCACCATTCCACTGCCCGGCGATCGCCACGTCTGGCAGCAGCAGGGCGCCGAGCGGCTGGTGCTGCCCTACCACCTGGACAGCAAACGCGGCAACGCCCAGCGCGTCACCGGCACGCCGCACTCGTGGGTGGATGAGCAAGCCGCCTGGGATCACGGCCGCATGAGCGCCTGGCCCACCTACAAAACGCCGGCCTCGATGGGCTACTACCGCCAGCAGGAGCTGCCGTTCCAGTTCGCGCTGGCCAACGCCTTTACCCTGTGCGACGCCTATCACTGCTCCATTCACGCCGGTACCAACACCAACCGGCTGTTCCACTGGACCGGCACCAACGGCCCGTCCGCCGCCGACGTGGCGGTGGTGGTCAACGAGTGGGACAGCCCCGGCCCGGCGGAGATTGGCTACCAGTGGACAACTTATCCGGAACGGCTGGAGGCAAGCGGCGTCAGCTGGAAGGTGTATCAATTCCTGCCGGACAACTTTACCGACAACCCGCTGGCGGGTTTTCGCCAATACCGCGCCGCCAGCATTCAGGTGGGCAATCCGGCGCGGCCGCCGAAAGACTTCAACGCCTTCGTGCCCTACAGCGATGCGCTCAACGAGGCCGCGCCGCTGTACAAGGGCAACGGCAACACCCTGCCGGCCGCCGACGGCAACGATCTGGACGCCATGCTGGCCGGATTTCGCGCCGACGTGCAGCAGGGCAAACTGCCGCAGGTCAGCTGGATCATCGCGCCGGCGGCCTATTCGGAACACCCCGATCCCTCCAGCCCGGTGCAGGGCGGCTGGTTCACCCAAGAGATCCTCAACGCGCTGACCGACAACCCGGAGGTGTGGAGTAAAACCGTCCTGCTGGTCAACTACGACGAAAACGACGGCTTTTTTGACCATATGCCTTCACCTTCCGCACCCTCGCTGCGCGAAGACGGCAGCTTCGCCGGTAAATCGACCGTGCCGTTCGACACCGAGATCTTCCAGCACGTGGCGCCGCCCGGTTCGCAGGATCAACCGCCGCCGGACGGCCGCATCTACGGCCCCGGCCCACGGGTGCCGATGCTGGTGCTGTCGCCCTGGAGCCGCGGCGGCTGGGTCAATTCGCAGGTCTTCGATCACACCTCGGTGCTGCAATTTTTGGAAAAGCGCTTTCAGGTGCATGAACCCAACATCAGCGCCTGGCGCCGCGCGGTGTGCGGCGATCTCACCTCGGCGTTCAACTTTGTCGATCCTAACGGCGAAGCGCTGCCGAGCCTGCCCGCCACCAGCCGCCACGCCGCCGACGGCCTGCGCCTGCGCCAAGAACAGCTGCCGCAGGTGCCGCTGCCATCCCCCGCCCACCAGCGTTTGCCCCATCAACGCCGCCTGGCACGCCCTTCCCGCGCGTTGCCGTACCAGCTGCACGTCGAAGCCACCGTCGCGGCCGAGCAGCGCCGCGTGACGCTGAACCTGTTCAATACCGGCGAGCAGGGAGCGGTGTTTCACGTCTACGATCGGCGGGATCTGACGCAGATCCCGCGCCGTTTTACCGTCGAGGCGGGTAAGGCGGTCAGCGACGACTGGCTGGCGGAGAGTGAGTACCATCTGTGGTTGCTCGGCCCCAACGGCTTTCATCGCGAGCTGCGCGGCGCCCTGAGCCGGCCGCAGCCGGAGGTGCGTTTGCGCCCGACGGGCCGCAGCCTGCTGCTGCAGCTGAACAATCCGGGCACCGAAGCGATAGCGGTTACCCTCGAACGCTGCCCCTACACGCAGCAAGGGCCGTGGCCTATCACGCTGCCGGCGGGCGGCAGCCACCAGCAAGCGTTTGACACCCGTGCCAGCGGCGGTTGGTATGACCTTACGCTGCAAGGCGCCGACGGCTGGCTGCGCCGCCTGGCGGGGCGGCTGGAGGATGGCGAACACAGCGTCAGCGACCCGCTGATGGGCCAGGGGTAATCGATCGGCATCAAGGGAGTTCAAAAAGCGAAAGGATATCGCTTATCATTGCGTTCTCGTTCCCAGCCGATTACCCAAGGATCTTCATGCCCGCTGTTCTTATCGCCAAAGCCGGCCGCTGGTTGGCCGCCTGCGTTTTGCTGTTGGCCGGCGCCGCTCAAGCCGCGCCTATCGTCGTCACCGATGTCGCCGGCCGTCAGGTCACCCTGCCGCAACCGGCCAAACGCGTTATTCTGGCCGATGCCCGCGCGCTACTGGCGCTGAATATTCTGCACCCGCAGCAGCCGCTGAAAAACATCATCGCCTGGGACAACTCGCTGAAGGTCAAAGCACCGGATCTGGTTGAGGCCTATGCGAAAAAATTTCCGCAGGTCATGCAAATCCCTACCTTCGACAACCCTTACACCAGTGATTTCAGCGTGGAAAGCGCGGTGGTGCGCCAACCGGACCTGATCATTTTCGACATCGGTCTGCTGAGCAAATTGAAAGACAGCGGCGTACTGACCCAGCTGGAAAAAGTCGGCATCCCGGTGCTGATCATCGATTTTCGCCAGCAGCCGCTGACCAACACCGTCGCCAGCATGGCGCTGTTGGGTAAAGTGTTTGACGAGCAGCCCAACGCCGACGCCTTTATTCGCCTCTATCAGCAGCGCCTCGAGCTGGTGCGCCAGCGCGTCGCCACGCTGAAACCGGAGCAGCGCCCCAGCGTCTTCATCGAGCGCAGCGCCGGCATCAAAGGCGATCAGTGCTGCAACACCTTCGGCAAAGGCAGCTTCGGGCAGTTCATCGATACCGCCGGCGGCAACAATATCGGCAGCAAGCTGTTTTCAGACATGGGCGGTGAAGTGAACGTCGAGCAGGTGATCAGCAGCAACCCGGATTTCTATCTGCTGACCGGCGCCGACTGGAGCCGCGGGCATCGCGGCACGCTGGCGGTGCCGCTGGGTTACGCTACCGATATGGCCACCAGCCAAAAGAAACTGGCGCATCTGCTGGATCGCACCGGCATTAACGTGCTGAAAGCGGTGAAAGAAAAACGCGTGATGGCGATTTACCATCAATTTTACGACACGCCGCTCAACTTTATCGCCGTTGAGGCGATCGCCAAATTCCTGCACCCGGCGCTGTTTAAAGATATTGATCCGCAAGCGGATATCGAAATGGTGCATCAGAAATTCACCGCGCTGGATTACAGCGGCGTCTTCTGGCTTACGCCGCAATAACCCCCGCCAGGGCCCGCCAGCCGGGCCCTGTTTCCCGCATTCATTATTTAGTTACCCACTTAACTATCCCGTAACAATTCTATTTACTTGCCAATAATTATCATTAAGATTGTCTTTTCTAAAAAAACACATCCGGGTCTGAAACTCTTAAGGCATTATTATGTCACCTCTTTTTCGGCTTTCCCTGCTGTCGGCTGCCATCGCCGTCGCGTTCCCTGTCCTTGCTACTGATAATTCATCTCAGAACGATACCGACACTGTGACCGTCGTCGGCAACTGGCTGGACAACCCTGATACCAGTTCGGTGCTGCTCAACCATCCGGGCGCGCGTTCCATCGTCACCCAGCAGCAGATGCACGAACAGGGCGACCAAACCATCGCCGACAGCCTGCGCGGCGTACCCGGCGTGCAGGTGCGCGACAGCAACGGCACCGGCGGCAGCGACATCTCGCTCAACGTCGGCGTGCGCGGCCTGACTTCGCGTCTTTCTCCGCGCTCCACCATTTTGATGGACGGCGTCCCGCTGGCGGTCGCGCCTTACGGCCAGCCGCAGCTGTCGATGGCCCCGCTGTCTATCGGTAATCTGCAATCGGTGGACGTGGTGCGCGGCGGCGGCGCGGTGCGCTACGGGCCGCAGAACGTCGGCGGCGTGATCAACTTCGTTACCCGAGACATTCCCAAAACGTTTGGCGGCACCGCCAGCGTACAAACCCAGGGTGCCAGCCACGGCGGCCTGAAGACCCTGACCAGCGCCTCCGTGGGCGGCACCGCAGACAACGGCTTCGGCGCCGAGCTGCTCTACTCCGGCCTGCACGGTCAGGGCTACCGCGACAACAACGACAACACCGACATCGACGATTTCATGCTGAAAACGCGTTATGCGTTCAGCGATCGCGACGAGCTGCTGGCCAATTTCCACTACTACGACGCCAAAGCCGGCATGCCGGGCGGGCTGAGTGCCGCGCAATACGCGCAAAACCCGTTCCAATCCACGCGGCCGTGGGACCAGTTCGAAGGCCGCCGCAAGGATATGTCGTTCAAGTACAAACATCAGGAAGACGACAAACAGTTCGAAGTGTTGACCTACTTCACCGACAGTTATCGCGGCAGCAACATCGAATCGGAAGGTACCGGCAAAAACGCGGGCCAGCGGCGCATGGTCTCCTATCCGCGTCACTATTCAACCTGGGCTATCGAACCAAGCTATTCGCAGGTCTTCCGCTTCTGGGATATGGCGCACGAAATCACCCTCGGTTACCGTTACCTGAATGAAACCATGGATGAAAAGGCGTCGCGTTCGGCCTGGTATAACCCGGCGGATATCGGCTCGACGCCGGAGACCCCGGACTATTACCAGCACACCTCCGGCGGCACCGCGGCCAACGCGTTCTATATCGACGACACCATCAACGTCGGCAACTGGACGGTCACGCCGGGCCTGCGTTATGAAAGCATCCGCACCCACGTGGACGATGCCTTCAACAACATCAGCCGCGAGAAAAGCTACAGCGAACCGCTGCCGTCCTTGAACGTGATGTACCACCTGTCCGACGCCTGGAAGCTGTTCGCCAACGCCAACACCTCGTTCGGCAGCATGCAGTATTTCCAGCTGACCAAAGGCGGCAACGGCAACCAACCTGCGCCGGGGCTGACGGCGGAGAAAGCGCATACCTATGAATTCGGCACCCGCTACGACGACACCGTGGTCAAAGCCGAAGCCACGCTGTTCTACATCGACTTCGATAACCAGCTGCAATACATCAGCAACGACGTGGGCTGGACCAATATGGGCGCCACCAAGCACAAAGGTATCGAGCTGGCGCTCAGCTACGATCTCAGCGAGCTGAACCGGGCGCTCGACGGCGCCAGCGTCTATACCAGCTATACCTACACCAAGGCCAGCACCGATAAGGGCGACTTCGCCGGTAAAGACCTGCCGTTCTACTCGCGCCAGGTCTATACCGTCGGCACGCGCTACGCCACCGGCAGCTGGGTATGGAATCTGGACGGCTACGCGCAGTCCAAACAGCATTCGCCGGGCACCGGGCCGGAGTACGTCACGCAGGAAAGCGCCGATGGTCAGTTCGGCGATATCGCCGGCTACATGGTGTGGAATGTGCGCGGGGAATATAACTTCGGGCCGCAGCTGTCGAACCTGACGCTGGGCGCCGGGGTGAAAAACCTGTTCGATCAGCGTTACTTCACCCGCTCCAACGACAATAACTTCGGCAAGTACGTCGGCGAACCGCGCACCTTCTTCGTGCAGGGGTCGATCGCCTTCTGATACCGAGGCCCCGCCGGGGCCTCGGTATCACCGACAGTAAAGGCGAAACAGGCGCGCCAGGTGCGCGCCCATCGGCGTCAAAGTGGTGTCCTTGCGTTGGATAAGATAAAACGTCGCTTTCGGCAGACTCTCTTCCAGCTCGAGCGGCACCAAATGCTTGCCCAGAATCGGATCCGAAATCACGTCCACCGACAGAATGCTAACAAAATCGCTCTGCGCCACCAGGCTGGTACAAGCCATAAAGGTCTCGCAGGTCACGCTGATCGACGGCGCCATGCCCAAGTCCCCGAACAGATCGTGCAATAACCGGTAATAACTGCCTTTCGGTGTCGGCATGGTCCAGTCGCAGTGCTGCAGCTGTTTCAGCGAGGTCGCCCCCTCCATCGGATGCCCTTTGCGCACCACCACCCGATACTCTTTTTCCATCAGCCGTTCGTACTGCAACTCGTTGTCGAGGCTGCTGGGATAGTAGGTATTGACGGTAAAATCCAGCTCGCCCTGGCGCAGTTCAGGGATCATCGACACCAGCTGCCCCTCGACGATGCGCACCTTCACGTTGGGATACTCACGATGAAACTGCGTGACCACCTGCGGCATCACGGTGCGCGCAATGCTGCCACCAACGCCGATATTCACCGTGCCGCCCGCCAACCCCAGCCGCTGCTGGATATCTTCCTGCGCCACCCGCAGCTCTTCAAGGATCAGGCTGGCATGCTGGAAAAAGTTATCGCCGCAGTCGGTCAAGACCACACCCTGGCTACGGCGAATAAACAGCTTGGCGCCCAGCACCTCTTCCAGCTCCTGAATGGCCTTGGTCAGTGCAGGCTGGGAAAGGCGTGAGGTGCGGCTGGCGGCGCGGATGCTGCCCTGGCGGCTAACGTCCACAAATGCACGCAATTGGTGCAATTTTATCGAGGCTGGCATAGGCGAAAGGCGATAACCGTTATTTATCAATAGCAAGATATTGGCATCTTATTTAGCCAGATTCCATTGTGTACATTCGGAAAAAACATAATAAATAACCAAATTCTTATTTCGCTTAATTAAGCGCATTTTCTGCGCCAATAAGCGCCATTCACGGCAGTTAGTAACCAAATACACCTTTTTCTTTGCAATAGCTTCACCGTCTGATTTCAGTTCAGAGCATAACTGCTGCCTGGAGCGATCCAGCGCGCGATAACTTATGAGATATCACTATGACTAATTCGCTTTCGATGTTGGTGGCCGATTTGTACCCGCAATTACAGGCCTGGCGCCGCGACTTCCATCGCTATGCCGAGTCCGGCTGGTTTGAGTTCCGTACCGCTACCCTGGTGGCGGAAGAACTCGATCGGCTGGGTTATCGCCTGCAGCTGGGCCGCGAGGTCATCAAGGCAGAGTCTCGCATGGGGCTGCCTTCGTCCGATGAGCTGGAAGCGCAGGAACAGCGCGCCCGCAATCAGGGGGCGTTGGAAAAATGGTTGCCGCACTTTTCCGGCGGCTTCGCCGGCATCGTCGCAACGCTCGATACCGGCCGCCCCGGCCCAACCATCGCCTACCGCGTGGATATGGACGCCCTCGATCTCAACGAATTGCTGGAACCCGAACACCTGCCGTTCCGTGAAGGCTTCGCCTCTTGCAACAGCGGCATGATGCATGCATGCGGTCATGACGGCCATACCACCATCGGCCTGGGGCTGGCGCACGTCTTCAAAAGCCTGGAGCTCCAGCTTAGCGGCACCGTCAAACTGATCTTCCAGCCGGCGGAAGAAGGCACCCGCGGCGCAAAATCGATGGTGGAGGCCGGCGTGGTGGACGACGTCGATTTCTTCACCGCGGTGCATATCGGCACCGGTGTGCCGGCCGGTGAGCTGGTGTGCGGCAGCGACAGCTTTATGGCCACCAGCAAGCTGGACGTCACCTTCCGCGGCGTCGCCTCCCACGCCGGCGCCAGGCCGGAAGACGGTCGCAACGCTCTGCTGGCAGCGGCCCAGGCTGCGCTGGGGCTTTACGCCATCCCGCGCCACAGCAAAGGCAGCTCGCGCATCAATGTCGGCGTGCTGCAGGCCGGCACCGGCCGCAACGTGATCGCCGATCGGGCGTTTATGAAGGTGGAAACGCGCGGCGCCACCAATGAGATCAACGCGTTCGTCTATCAGCAGGCGCTGAACGCCATCGAAGGCGCAGCCAAGATGCACGGCGTCGCCTGCGACATCGCGCTGATGGGCGCTGCGCAGAGCAGCAAACCGACCCAACCGTGGGTGGATTACATCCGCCGCCTGGCACAGCAGGTAACCGAGCTGACCTCGGTGGTCGATCGCCGCGAACAGGCTGCGGGTTCAGAAGACGCCACCTACATGATGGAGCGGGTGAAATCCCGCGGCGGCCAGGCCTCATACGTCATTTTCGGCACCGAGCTGAGCGCCGGGCACCATAACGAAAAATTCGACTTCAACGAGCAGGTGATGGCGGTGGCGGTGAAAACGCTGGCATCGCTGGCGCTGAACCTGCCGACATTCGGGAGCGAAGCATGAGCAACTCAGCACTGCAGGCATTTATCGACGACTACATTGACCAACGCCGGCCCCGCTTCAGCGCGCTGAGCGACGCGATTTGGGACCACCCGGAAACGCGCTTCAACGAGACCTATTCCGCCACGTTGCTGGCCGATGCGCTGGAGCAGGAAGGTTTCTCGGTCGAACGCGGCGTGGGCGACATCGAGACGGCGTTTATCGCCAGCTACGGCAGCGGCCACCCGGTCATCGCGCTGCTGGGCGAGTACGACGCGCTGGCCGGGCTGAGCCAGCAGGCGGGCCGCGCCACGCCGCAGCCACTGGTGGAAAACGGCAACGGCCATGGCTGTGGCCACAACCTGCTGGGCACCGCGGCGCTGGGGGGCGCCTTCGCAGCCAAGGCGTGGATGCAGCAAAACCGGCTGACCGGCACCCTGCGCTTCTACGGTTGCCCGGGCGAAGAAGGCGGCTCCGGCAAAACCTTTATGGTGCGCGAAGGCCTGTTCGACGACGTCGACGCCGCCCTCACCTGGCACCCGGAAGGCTTCAGCGGCATGTTCAATACCAGTACGCTGGCCAACATTCAGGCGGCGTTTCACTTCAAGGGCGTCGCCGCCCATGCCGCCAACTCGCCGCACCTGGGGCGCAGCGCGCTGGACGCGGTGACGCTGATGAATACCGGCGCCAACTTCCTGCGCGAACATATCGTGCAAGAAGCGCGGCTGCACTACGCGGTCACCAACACCGGCGGCAGCTCCCCCAACGTGGTGCAGGCCGACGCCGAGGTGTTGTACCTGATCCGCGCGCCGCAGCTCGACCAGGCGCAGGACATTTACCAACGGGTGATTAACATCGCCAAGGGCGCAGCACTGATGACTGACACCCAGATGGAAGTGCGCTTCGACAAGGCCTGCTCCAACTATGTGCCGAACCGCAGCCTGGAACACGCGATGTATCAAAACCTGTGTGATTTCGGTCTGCCCGAATACAGCGACGCCGAACGCCGCTTCGCCGAGGAAATCCGCCAGACGCTGAGCCGCGACGATCTGCGCAACGCCAAACTCAACATTGCCCGCACCGGCGGCGCAGCCGGGCGCGAGTGGGTGCAGTTGCTGGGAGAAAAGGTGCTGATGGACGAGGTCGCTCCTTATGTGGAATCCGACGACCTGCTGTACGGTTCTACCGACGTTGGCGACGTAAGCTGGGTGGCGCCGACTGCCCAATGCTTTAGCCCCTGTTTCGCACTCGGCACCCCTCTGCACACCTGGCAACTGGTGGCGCAGGGCCGCACCGCTATCGCCCATAAGGGCATGTGCCTGGCCGGCAAGGTGATGGCGGCGACCGCCATCGATCTGCTGAGCGACAGCGCTCTGCTGGCGCGCTGCCGCAGCGAGTTTGAACGCCGGCGCGCCGAACAGCCGTACCGCTGCCCAATCCCGCAGGGGGTGAAACCCTCCCCATTGAAATAGCATGAACAGACAGGCCCGGAGAACCGGGCCACTAAGCATAATTATAAATAAATCAAATAATAACAATCACACAACAGAGCAAACACAGAGGGTAAAATCATGAGTGAGGCCACAACGCCAATCAATAAAAGCCCCGGACGCGTTTTTTACTGGGTGGAACGCATCGGCAATAAGATCCCCAATCCGTTTTTACTGTTCGTCTATTTGATCCTGGTGCTTATGCTGGCCACCGCGCTGTTTTCCTGGCTCGACGTGGCGGTGAAAAATCCGGCCACCGGCGAGCTCATCAAGGTCAATAACCTGATGAGCGTGGCGGGCATGCAGTGGATATTTCCCAACATCATCCATAACTTCAGCAGCTTTGCGCCGCTGGGGGCTATTTTGGCGCTGGTGATAGGCGCCGGCCTGGCGGAAAAGGTCGGCCTGCTGCAGGCGCTGATGTATAAAATGGCCTCGCGCGTCAGCGCCCGCTACGCCAGTTATATGGTGCTGTTTATCGCCTTCTTCAGCCATATCTCGTCGGACGCCGCGCTGGTGGTGATGCCGCCCCTTGGCGCGCTGATGTTTGTGGCGGTGGGCCGCCACCCGATAGCCGGACTGCTGGCGGCGATCGCCGGCGTCGCCTCCGGCTTTACCGCCAACCTGTTGATCGTCACCACCGACGTATTGCTTTCCGGCATCAGCACCGAAGCCACCAAAGCGGTGGATGGCGCGGTTCACGTTAGCGTAATCGACAACTGGTACTTTATGGCCACCTCCGTGATCGTGCTGACCATCGCCGGCGCGCTGCTCACCGACAAGTTTATCGAGCCCCGGCTGCCGAAGTGGCAAGGCGGCGCCGAAGACAAAATCACAGCGCTGACCCCACTGCAAAACCGGGGGCTGATGATGAGCGGGATCGCCGCGCTGGTGTTTATCGCCATCATCGCCGCTCTGGTGGTGCCGGAGGCCGCGCCGCTGCGTGACCCGAACACCGGTTCGGTGATCCCTTCCCCGTTCATCAAGGGCATTGTGCCGATCATCATCCTGTTCTTCTTCACCGTCGCCATTACCTATGGCGTAGTCACCAAACAGATCCGGCGGCCGGATGACATTCCCCACCACTTGCTCGATCCGATGAAAAGCATGGCGGGTTTTATCGTGATGGTGTTTCCGCTGTCGCAGTTCGTGGCGTTCTTTAACTGGAGCAACATGGGCAAGTTTATGGCCGTCGGCCTGACCGATATGCTGGAAGCCGCCGGCATGAGTGGCGCGCCGGCATTTCTCGGCCTGATGTTCCTCTCCGCCTTCCTGTGCATGTTCATCGCCAGCGGCTCGGCGATCTGGTCAATTTTGGCGCCGATCTTCGTGCCGATGTTTATGCTGCTCGGTTTCCACCCGGCGTTCGCCCAGATGATCTTTCGCATCGCCGACTCTGCGGTGCTGCCGCTGGCGCCGATGTCGCCGTTCCTGCCGCTGTTCCTCGGCTTCCTGCAGCGCTACCGCAAAGACGCGCAGCTCGGCACTTATTACGTGCTGATCCTGCCCTATCCTGTGGTGTTCTTCAGCGTGTGGATTTTGCTGCTGCTGGTTTGGTATGCGCTTGGGTTGCCAATCGGCCCGGGCGTGTATCCGAAACTGGGCTAAACCGCCCCGCTACCTCGCCCCCGAGCCGGCTCGCGGGGCGGGTTCTCTTCCCCCCGCCCCCCGAAAAAAAATTGATCTTCCTCACCCTCTCAACGCCCCAGCGCATTATTTCATTGCCTTGCTAAACCGGTTCTTCTATTTTAGCACCCCATCTGACAAGGACAAAAACAGGGATTAAGCATGATGAATCGCGTATGGGTACTGGGCGACGCCGTGATCGACCTGGTGCCGGAAAATGCCAACGGTTATCTCAAATGCCCCGGCGGCGCGCCGGCTAACGTGGCGGTGGGTATCGCCCGGCTCGGTGGCAACAGCGCTTTTATCGGGCGAGTGGGGCAAGACAGCTTCGGCGCCTTTTTGCAGCGGGTGCTGAGCGATGAAGGGGTGGATATCGGCCATATGCGGCCGGATCCCGAACACCACACCTCCACGGTCGTGGTGGATCTCGATCTGCAGGGTGAGCGCTCATTCACGTTTATGGTGCAGCCCAGCGCCGATCTGTTTTTGCAGCCCGACGATCTGCCGGCTTTCCAACGGGGCGAATGGCTGCACCTCTGCTCCATCGCGCTCTCGCAGGAGCCCAGCCGCAGCGCGGCCTTTACCGCAATGGAACGCATTCGGGCGGCCGGCGGCCGGGTCAGTTTCGATCCCAACATCCGCGAAGAGGTCTGGCGCCAGCCGGAAGCGCTGCGCCCCTGCCTGCAAAAGGCGCTGCTGCTGGCGGACGTGGTGAAACTATCGCGCGAAGAGCTGGCTTTCATCAGCCATCTTGACGATCTGGAGAACGCCATTCGCTGGATGATGCAAACCTATCCGCTGCGCCTGCTGCTGGTGACGCTGGGCGGCGACGGCGTCTGCGTACACGATGGGCAGCGTCTGCGCCATTTCCACGCGCCATCGATCGTGCCGGTCGATACCACCGGCGCCGGCGACGCCTTCGTCGCCGGGCTGTTAGCGGCGCTGGCGCGCCTTCACGAATTGCCGCAGGAAGCGCAATGGCCGGCGGTTATCGCCCAGGCCCAGGCCTGCGGCGCGCTGGCCACCACCGCCAAAGGCGCCATGACCGCCCTGCCCCGCGCCGACGAGCTGGCCGCTTTCCTGCGTTGATCCACAGCATTCACGGCGATCCGCAGGTTCGCCGTGCTCTTTTACCCACGATTTGCGCGCTCGATCACAATAGCTGAATCGGGTTAGCTAACTGAGTTGCCAGCTCGCTTCGCTCTCGTTATCTTTCGCCATGAAAAACCGGTTTAGCAATTTAGCAAACAATAATAACAACCCTTACCCGGATGATAGACGATGATGAAAAAACTCAGCTATTTGGCGATAACAACAGGGCTTTTCCTCTCCGCTTCCAGCGCAGCGGCCTCGGGCAGCGGCAGCATCGAGGCGCGTCTCAACGCGCTGGAACAACGTCTGGCGCAGGCGGAACGGCGCGCCGCACAGGCTGAAACCCGCGCGACGGCGGCGGAACGTCGGGCGCAACAGCTGGAACAACGCACCGCCAACACCGAACGGCAAGCCGCGCAGATTGCGCAGCAGGCCGCCACGCCGGAAACGCCGGTTGCCCCGGCCAGCGCGCTGCAGCTGAGCGGATTCAATGACCTGAAACTGTACGGCGACGTGGAGTTCAATCTGGACGGCGCCAGCCGCAGCGGCCAACTGACGTCGCTGAAAGGCAGCGACCACAAGGACTGGAAGCCCGGCAACAAAGAACGTTGGGATATCAACGGCCGCATTCTGGTCGGGCTGGACGGCTACCGCCGCAATCCGGACGGCAACTTCTCCGGCTTCAGCGTGCAGCCGCTGGCGGACATGACCGGCAAAATGAACCTGGACGACGCCGCCTTCTTCTTCGGCAATGAAAAGAACTGGCAAACCAAAATCGGCCGCTTTGAAGCCTACGACATGTTCCCGCTGAATCAGGACACCTTCATTCAATACTCCGGCAATACCGCCAACGATCTGTACGCCGACGGCTTCGGCTATATCTACATGATGAAAGAGGGCCGCGGCCGCAGCAGCAGCGGCGGCAACCTGATGCTGAGCAAATACGCCGGTGATGTCTATTTCGAGCTGAACACGCTGGTGGAGGACGGCACTTCGCTGTTCCAGGACAACAGCTACCACGGCAACGCCCTGGACAATAAGAAAAACGTCGCCTATTTACGGCCGGTGATCGCTTGGAAAAAAGACGCCTTCAGCATCGCGGCGGCGATGGAAAGCAACGTGGTGAATAACGCCTACGGCTATCGGGACAGCCAGGGCCGTTTCGTCGATCAGTCCAAGCGCAACGGCTACGGCATGACGATGAGCTGGAACAACAGCGCCGCCGATCCGGACAACGGCGTGGTGGCCAACCTGAGCACCGCCTATCTGGATGCCTCAGGCGAGCAAGACTTCACCGCCGGCGTCAACGTGCTGTGGCGGCGCTTCGAACTGGGTTATATCTATGCCCATAACAATATCAAAGAGTTCAATACCGCCGGGATCGCCGCCGATATCCACAACCCGCTCAGCGAACCGGGCAACTACGACATCCACACCGTTCACGCGTCGTATCAGATACCTGACATTATGAATATGAAGAATTTCAATCTGTATTTAGGCGCCTATGTGTCGCTGCTGGAGGCCAACGCCGACAACAAGATCGCCAACGGCGACAACGGCCAGCGTTACGGCATGCGCGCCAGATTCAAGTATTTCTTCTGACATCGATTCACGGCGCTGCGCCGCAAACGGCGCGGCGGCATTTTTATTTAGCAAGGGGACAACATGGACATTACCGCAACCGCCAACGCGCTGTTGCCGCTGCTTGGCGGTAAAGAGAATATCGCCAGCGCCGCCCACTGCGCCACGCGCCTGCGTCTGGTGCTGGTGGACGACAGCAAAGTGGACAAAGAGGCCATCGGCAAACTGGACGGCGTCAAAGGCTGCTTCAGCAACGCCGGTCAAATCCAGGTGATCTTCGGCACCGGGCTGGTGAACAAGGTGCATGCGGAATTCATCAAGGCGGCGGGCGTCAGCGAATCCAGCAAGGCCGAAGCCGCCGATATCGCGGCGAAAAAGCTCAACCCGCTGCAGCGCATCGCCCGCCTGCTGTCGAACATCTTCGTGCCGATCATTCCGGCGATCGTCGCTTCCGGCCTGCTGATGGGGCTGCTCGGCATGGTGAAAACCTACGGCTGGGCCGATGCCAACAGCGCGCTGTTCATCATGCTGGATATGTTCAGCTCAGCGGCGTTCATTATCCTGCCGATTCTGATCGGCTTCACCGCCGCACGCGAATTCGGCGGCAACCCCTATCTGGGCGCCACGCTCGGCGGCATTTTGACGCATCCGGCGCTGACCAACGCCTGGGGCGTCGCCGAGGGTTTCCACACCATGAACTTCTTCGGTCTGGAGATCGCCATGATCGGCTATCAGGGCACCGTGTTCCCGGTGCTGCTGACGGTGTGGTTCATGAGCGTGCTGGAAAAGCGGCTGCGCAAGGTGATCCCCAACGCGCTCGATCTGATCCTGACGCCGTTCCTGACGGTGGTCATCTCGGGCTTTGTCGCCCTGCTGTTTATCGGCCCCGCCGGCCGCGCGCTGGGCGACGGCATCTCCTTCGTGCTCAGCACGCTGATTGCCCATGCGGGCTGGTTCGCCGGGCTGCTGTTCGGCGGCCTCTATTCCGCTATCGTCATCACCGGCATTCACCACAGTTTCCATGCGGTAGAGGCCGGGCTGCTCGGCAACCCCAATATCGGCGTCAACTTCCTGCTGCCGATCTGGTCGATGGCCAACATCGCGCAGGGCGGCGCTTGCCTGGCGGTGTATTTCAAAACCCGCGACGCCAAAATCAAAGCCATCGCGGTGCCGTCGGCCTTTTCCGCCATGCTCGGCATCACCGAAGCGGCGCTGTTCGGCATCAACCTGCGCTTCGTGAAACCGTTCCTGGCGGCGCTGGCGGGCGGCGCGCTCGGCGGCGCCTGGGTGGTGGCCAACCACGTCGGCATGAACGCGGTCGGGCTGACGGCGATCCCCGGCATGGCGATCGTGCAGGCCAGTTCGCTGGTCAGCTATATCCTCGGCCTGGCGATCGCTTTTGGCAGCGCCTTCGTGCTCTCCCTGCTGCTGAAATATAAAACGGACGCGCAATGATGGAAGAACTCAGCTTAATCAAACAGGCGCTGCGGGCGGTAATGAACGGCCAGCCACGCGCGCTGCGCGATCCGCACCGCCCGGCCTGGCATCTGGCGCCCAGCGTTGGCTTGCTGAACGATCCTAACGGCTTTATCCAGCACAACGGCGTTTATCACCTGTTCTATCAGTGGAACCCGCTGGGCTGCGATCATCGCAACAAGTGCTGGGGACACTGGCAATCGACCGATTTATTGCGTTGGGAACATCAGCCGGGCGCCTGTTACGACAGCCACGGCTGTTACTCCGGCTCGGCGGTGGTGGCGGAAGACAAAATCACGCTGATCTACACCGGCAACGTGAAATTCCCCGACGGAAAGCGCACCGCTTACCAATGCCTGGCTCAGGAAAGCGATCGGGGCGAATACCGCAAACTCGGGCCGGTGCTGCCGCTGCCGGAGGGCTACAGCGGCCACGTACGCGATCCGAAAGTGTGGCGTCATCAGGATGCCTGGTACATGGTGCTCGGCGCGCGTGACTTGCAGGATCGCGGCAAGGTGCTGCTGCTGCGTTCCTGCGATCTGCGCGACTGGCAAGCGCTGGGGGAGATCGCCGGTTCCGGCCTGAACGACCTGGGTGAATTCGGCTACATGTGGGAGTGCCCGGATCTGTTCTCGCTGGACGGCGACGACGTGTTGATCTGCTGCCCGCAGGGGCTGGCGCCGCAGCCGGAACGCTATCTCAACCGTTATCAGGCCGGCTATCTGCTCGGTAAGCTGGATTACCGGCAGGCGGCCTTCAGCCACGGCGAATTTCGCGAGCTGGACGCCGGCTTCGAGTTCTACGCGCCCCAGACGACGCAGGCGGAAGATGGCCGCCGCCTGCTGTTCGGCTGGATGGGCGTGCCCGAGCAAGATGAAGAAGCCCACCCGACGCGCCGTTACGGCTGGATCCATACCATGACCTGCCCGCGCGAGCTGTCGCTGCAGCATGGCCGCCTCTACCAGCGCCCGGCGCGCGAGCTGCAACAGCTGCGCGGCGAGCGGGCTGGCTGGCAAGGCCACGCCGATGACGCCCCCGCCTATGCGCTGGGCGCCGCGGAGCTGCAGCTGACGCCGCAGGGCGCGTTCAGCGCCGACTTTGGCGACGCCATGACGCTGAGCTGGGACGGCGAACGGCTGCAGCTGACGCGTGCTTCCCTGGCCGACGGTAGGCCGGAGCACCGTTACTGGCGCGGCCCGGTCACGCATCTGCAGCTGCTGTTCGATCGTTCCAGCGTGGAGATTTTCATCAACCACGGCGAGGCGGTGATGAGCGCGCGCTACTTCCCGGCAGCTGAACCGCAATTGCGGCTGAACGGGAGCGCGCCGCTGGCGTTGGAATACTGGCCGCTGACGCCATGCATGCTAGAATGACGCATCCTCCGATGACTTCAGACGGCGTCAGTGAAAAAAAATAAACGCATTACCATCAGTGACATCGCCACGCTGGCCGGGGTGTCGAAATCGACCGCCAGCCTGGTGCTGAACGGCCGCAGCAAGGAATACCGGGTGTCCGACGACACCCGCGATCGCATTCTGGCGCTGGCGCACGAACACCATTATCAGCCCAGCATCCACGCCCGCTCTTTGCGCTCCAACCGCAGCCACACGCTGGGGCTGGTGGTGCCGGAGATGACCAACTACGGCTTTGCGGTGATCTCGCGCGAGCTGGAAACGCTGTGCCGCGAGGCCGGTCTGCAGCTGTTGATCGCCTGTACCGATGAAAACCCGGCGCAGGAGATGATGGCGGTGAACAGTCTGGTGCAGCGGCAGGTCGACGGCCTGATCGTCGCTTCCAGCCAGTTGAACGACGCGGAATACCAGAAGATCAACGCCGGGCTGCCGGTGGTGCAGATGGATCGCCTGATCGCCGGTTCCGAACTGCCGCTGGTGATCACCGACTCGGTTAATGCGACCGCCGACCTGGTGGAGAAGGTCGCGCGCCAGCATCCGGATGAGATCTATTTTCTCGGCGGACAGCCGCGCATTTCACCGACTCGCGATCGGCTGGCCGGCTTCCAGCTTGGCCTGGAGCGCGCCGGCGTATCGTGCAAACCGGAATGGATCATCAACGGCAGCTATCACCCCAGCTCGGGTTACGAGATGTTCGCTCAGCTGTGCGCGCAGCTGGGGCGTCCGCCCAAAGCGCTGTTTACCGCCGCCTGCGGCCTGTTGGAAGGGGTATTGCGTTATCTGACTCAGCATCAGTTGATGGAGAGCGACATCCACCTGTGCAGCTTCGACGATCACTACCTGTTCGATTGCATGACGCTGAAAATAGACACGGTGGCGCAGGACTGCCGGGCGCTGGCGCAACATAGCTTCAGCCAGGTCACCGCGCTCATCGACGAGCGGCCGCTGGAACAGAACGCGCTTTATCTGCCGGGCCGTATCCACTGGCGCCATGCCGGTTCGCGGGCGTTGTTGGCCGGGGAGTGATATTTCTGAATCAATAAAAAAGGGCGCCTGAGCGCCCTTTATCATCGTTTTGCTGCCGCTACTTGGCGGCGCCTTCCATGCCCACCAGCCCCACTTTCAGGTAGCCGGCTTTACGCAGGGTGTCCATCACGCTCATCAGCGTTTCATAGTCCACGCTCTTGTCCGCCTGGAAGAAGATGGTGGTTTCTTTGTTGGCCTGAGTGCGTTGATCCAGCACCGAAGTCAGCTGATCGGCATTCACCGGCTGATCGCCAACGTAGAGCTGCTTGTCGGCCTTCACCGACAGGAACACCGGTTTTTCCGGCCGCGGCTGCGGTTTGGCGGAAGAAGCCGGCAGATCGACGCGGATATCTACCGTTGCCAGCGGCGCGGCCACCATAAAGATGATCAACAGCACCAACATGACGTCGATAAACGGCGTCACGTTGATTTCATGCAGTTCGCCGCTGTCGTCCAGATCTTCATTTAAGCGCATCGCCATTACTCACCCCGCCCGCAGTTGGTGTGCGTGCTGTGAGCGCTTGGCTTCCGCCGTAGCGGCCAGATCCAGATCGCGGCCCTGCAGCAGCAAGACCTGCGCCGCCACGTCGCCTACCTGGGCGCGATGGCCGCTGATGACGCGGGCAAAGATGTTGTAGATAACGACGGCAGGGATCGCCGCGACCAGGCCCAGCGCGGTCGCCAGCAGCGCTTCCGCGATGCCCGGCGCCACGACCGCCAGGTTGGTGGTCTGCGAATGGGCGATGCCGATGAAGCTGTTCATGATGCCCCACACGGTGCCGAACAGGCCGACGAACGGCGAGATGGCGCCGATGGTGGCCAGGAAACCGTTGCCGCGGCCCATGTTGCGGCTGTAGGCCGCCACGCGGCGCTCGAGGCGGAAGCCGGTACGCTCTTTGATGCCGTTGTTGTCGCTGGACTCTGCGGACAGCTCCAGCTCATTTTGCGCGTCGTTCAGCAAGACAGCGCTGACGCTCTGCGAGCCGAAGTTTTGCGCCAGCTCGGAAGCTTCATCCAGCGAGCGCGCGTCGGCCAGCGCCAGCTGTTCGCGGCGCAGGCGGCGTTTGGCGCGCAGCAATTCACTGCCTTTGGAGAACAGAATGGTCCAGGTCACGATCGAGGCCAGCACCAGGCCGATCATTACCGCTTTCACCACCGCGTCGGCGTGCTGATACATGCCCCAAACGGACAGATCCATGCCGCGGGTTTCCGGTGGCTGGATCGTTGGCGCCGGGTTCACCGGCGTGATGCTCTCCGGCGCGGCGGCTGCAGGTGCAGGCGCGGTGGTCGGCGCAACGCTTTCGGTAACGGCCGGATTGGCCGCCGGCGCCGCCTGCGCGCTGCCGGCCAGCCCCACGACCAGCACCATTGAAGCCATCAGGCTGCGGCCAAAGGCCTTGCCCCACTGCGCCCGGCCCTGGCCGAACGATCCTTGATTTAAATTCTTGCCAGCCGTTTTCACGCTGTGCCTCCACCCATTACCGATCAAAATTAAGGAATAATTCAGCGTGCGATCATATCAAACCAACCGGGGATTGATAGTAGTTCTCATTATTATTTACCAAATAAACGAGAAAATTTTAGCCAACCCCGCGGCAAAGCGCCAATCCGCGTCCGTTCACCGCCAAACGCCCCTTTTATGGGGTTATTTCGTTACTTTTCCCCCACAACGGCGCAACAAGGCCACGCTGCCGAACGGCATCCGACCGATGAATGGGCTTCTCTCTCGCCGCTCGGCAGAAGGATTAGGCGAGAAATGCGCAGTCGGCAGCCAATTATAGCCGTTTCTGTATCTGGAAGTTAAAACGTCTGGATGGCTATATTGACTCATGATACCGTAAGGGCTATCGCAAACGGGCACGTGCAGAGCAACCAGAGGTGAGCCAGGTACCATGACGTCAAAACATATCGAAACCACGCTGATCGGCGCCGGCCGCGGCAAGCGCTACACCCAGGGCTCCGTCAATCCCGTCACGCAACGCGCCTCTTCTTTGGTCTTCGACTCCGTCGCCGCCAAAAAACACGCCACCGCGCAGCGCGCCCACGGCGAGCTGTTTTACGGCCGACGCGGCACCCTGACCCACTTCGCGCTGCAGGATGCGATGGTGGAGCTGGAGGGCGGCGCCGGCTGCGTGCTGTACCCCTGCGGCGCGGCGGCGGTAGCCAATGCGATCCTGTCGTTCGTCGGCGCCGGCGATCACCTGCTGGTCACCGGCTCGGCGTACGAACCGACCCAGGATTTCTGCACCCATATCCTCGGCCGCATGAACGTCAGCACCACCTATTTCGATCCATTAATTGGCGCCGATATCGCCACGCTGATCCAGCCCAATACCCGCGTGGTGTTCCTGGAATCCCCCGGCTCCATCACCCTGGAAGTGCAGGATATCCCGTCGATGGTGCAGGCCATCCGCGCGGTGGCGCCGGAGGTGGTGATCATGATCGACAACACCTGGGCGGCGGGCGTGCTGTTCAAGGCGCTGGATTTCGACATCGACATTTCGATTCAGGCCGGCACCAAATACCTGATCGGCCATTCCGATTACATGCTCGGCACCGCCGTCGCCAACGCGCGCTGTTGGGATCGGCTGCGCGAGTACTCCTATCTGATGGGGCAGATGGTGGATGCCGACACCGCCTACATGGCGAGCCGCGGCCTGCGCACCCTGAGCGTGCGCCTGAAGCAGCACGAGCGCAGCAGCATCGAAGTCGCCAACTGGCTGGCGGCACGGCCGGAGGTGGCGACGGTCAATCACCCGGCCCTGCCCAGCTGCAAGGGCCACGAGTTCTACCGCCGCGACTTCAGCGGCTGCAACGGGCTGTTCTCCTTCGTGCTGAAAGAGCGGCTGGATGATGCGCAGCTGGCCGCCTACCTGGACAACTTCAGCCATTTCAGCATGGCCTACTCCTGGGGCGGCTTCGAGTCGCTGATCCTGGCCAACCAGCCGGAAGAGCTGGAAGCGATCCGTCCGGCGGGCGGCGTCGATTTCTCCGGCACGCTGGTGCGCCTGCACATCGGCCTGGAGAACGTCGAAGACCTGATCGCCGATCTGGCGGCCGGCTTCGATCGCCTCAACGGCGTGCGCCAAGACGGATTCCGGTAATTTTCTTCGCCTTGTTTAATGTCGGCTTAAGCTATTAGCGGTACACTAATCGGGTAACTGTCAGATACGGTAACCGCCGCATCCTGGAGAACGTGACCCCGGGCGCAACCGGCATGCAACAGGACATAAAATGGATGTATTACGAGAGATTATTCATGCGCTTTGGCAGCAGGACTTTATCGCCCTCGCCGATCCAAGCGTAATTTGGGTGGTTTACGCCGTACTTTTCACCACCCTGTTTTTGGAAAACGGACTGCTGCCCGCCTCCTTCCTCCCCGGCGACAGCCTGCTGCTGCTGTCGGGCGCGCTGATCGCCAAAGGCGTGATGGGCTTTGCCCCCACCCTGCTGATTCTGACCGCCGCCGCCGGCCTCGGCTGCTGGCTGAGCTATATCCAGGGCCGCTGGCTGGGCCACACCGGCCTGGTGAAGAGCTGGCTGCTGCAGCTGCCGGCGCAGTACCACCAGCGCGCGCACAACCTGTTCAATCGCCACGGGCTGACGGCGCTGCTGATCGGCCGCTTCCTCGGCTTCGTGCGCACGCTGCTGCCGACCATGGCCGGCATTTCCGGGCTCAACAGCTCGCGCTTCCAGGTGTTCAACTGGCTGAGCGCGGCGATCTGGGTCTGTGCGCTGGTGGGCCTCGGCTACGCTTTCAGTCAAATCCCTCTGGTAAAACGCTACGAAAGCCAGGTGATGACCGGCCTGATGCTGCTGCCGCTGCTGCTGCTGTTCGTCGGCCTGCTGGGCGCCATGCTGGTGATCTGGCGCAAAAAGCGCGCTTCCTCTTCCTAAATCCGGCGCGCTACAGCGCCTTCTCGACCAGCGCCAGGCAAGATCGCCCTGCCCCGGTAAACGCGGCTCAGCCCTCCAGCAGCAGCGGGTTGGCCTCGCGCAGCCGGGCGACTTCATCGCTCGGCGTCATGCCGAACAGCCGCTTGAATTCACGGCTGAACTGCGACGCGCTCTCGTAGCCGACGCGGATCGCCGCGGTGCTGGCCTTCAGGCCGTCATGCACCATCAGCAGGCGCGCCTTATGCAGCCGGTACGACTTCACGTACTGCAGCGGCGAGGTGTTGGTCACCGCTTTGAAATTGTGGTGGAACGCCGAGACGCTCATGTTGACCTCGCCGGCCAACTGCTCGACGTTGAGGTTGTCGGCATACTGATGTTCGATGCGCCGCAGCGCCTTGGCGATCTGGCTGAAGTGGGTATGGCGATTGACCAACTCCTGCAGCGACGCGCCGCAGGTGCCGCGCAGCACGTAGTAAAGGATCTCGCGCACGATCTGCGGCCCCAGCACCCGGGCGTCGAGCGGCTTGGCCATCACGTCCAGCAGGCGTTCGGTGGCGCACAGCAGCGCTTCCGTCAGCTCGGCCAGGTTCACCCCGTTGCTCTCCGCCCGCGGTTGCATCAGGTAGTCGTCGTCGCCGATGTCGATCAGCAAATCCTGCAGCATTTGGGTATCGATATTGACCGCCAATCCAACCAGCGGCAGTTCCGGGCTGGCGAAGGTTTCGCATTCGAACGGCAGCGGCACCGTCATCAGCAGGTAGTTGCGCGGATCGTACTGGAACACCTTACTGCCGCAATAGCCGACCTTGTGCCCCTGAAAGATGATGACGATCCCCGGTTCGTACATCACCGGTTGGCGCGGGCAGTGGCGATCGACATACAGGATCTTCACCCGCGGCACCGGCGACGGCGTGTAGCCGTTGCCGGTGGCGATAGCCATCGCCTGGCGCGCCATGCGGCTGCGCTGCGCATCGATTTCAATCACGGAAACACCCTCTTACAGTCAGAACGATTCGGCATAAATCATAATTTAAAATTCGCTATTCCTACAGAGGATTGTAGAAATAGGCAAGAACCAAACAGGAATGTGCATTGTGCGCTGCCGGCAGGTTGCTGACAATACGGGCCAGAAACCTTTGCGCCGCGTTGGCGCCCGCCTGACAGAAAGAGAGAAATCAACCATGCAAAACTTCATTCTGCATACCCCAACCAAAATCCTGTTCGGCAAGGACCAAATTGCCGAAGTGGCCGGCCAGATCCCGGCGGACGTACGCATCCTGATCACCTACGGTGGCGGCAGCGTGAAGAAAAACGGCGTGCTGGATCAGGTGTATAGCGCGCTGGCCGGCCGCGACGTGCGGGAGTTCTCCGGCATCGAGCCGAACCCAACCTACGAAACGCTGATGAAAGCGGTCGAGGTGGTGAAGGCGGAAAACATCGATTTCCTGCTGGCGGTCGGCGGCGGGTCGGTGGTTGACGGCACCAAGTTCATCGCCGCCGCCGCCCGTTATACCGCCGACGGCGACGCCTGGCATATCCTGCAGACCGTCGGCAGCCACATCGCCGACGCGGTGCCGATGGGTTGCGTGCTGACGCTGCCGGCCACCGGTTCCGAATCCAACAGCGGCGCGGTGATCACCCGTAAAAGCAGCGGCGACAAGCAGCACTTCTTCTCGCCGCTGGTGCAGCCGCGCTTCGCCGTGCTGGATCCGGTGGTGACCTATTCGCTGCCGCCGCGCCAGATCGCCAATGGCGTGGTCGACGCCTTCGTGCACACCCTGGAGCAGTATCTGACCTACCCGGTCGACGCCAAGGTGCAAGATCGCTTCGCCGAAGGCCTGCTGCTGACCCTGCTGGAAGACGGCCCGCGCGCGCTGGCCGAACCGGAAAACTATGCGGTGCGCGCCAACGTGATGTGGAGCGCCACCATGGCGCTGAACGGCCTGATCGGCGCCGGGGTGCCGCAGGACTGGGCAACCCACATGCTGGGCCACGAGCTGACCGCCATGCACGATCTCGACCACGCGCAAACGCTGGCCATCGTGCTGCCGGCGCTGCTGCACGAGAAGAAAACGCAGAAGCGCGCAAAACTGCTGCAGTACGCTGACCGCGTTTGGGGCCTGCGCGAAGGCAGCGAAGACAGCCGCATCGACGGCGCCATCGCCGCCACTCGCGCCTTCTTCGAGCAGATGGGCGTACCGACCCGCATGGCGGATTATCAGCTCGACGGCAGCAGCATTCCGGCGCTGCTCGACAAGCTGCATCAGCACGGCATGACCGCCCTGGGCGAGCATCAGGACATCACCCTGGACGTCAGCCGCCGCATTTACGAAGCGGCGCGTTAATCGCAAAACGGCGATTTTTTGCTAGGCTTTAGTCTCCGTCAGCCATTTTTCGCCGCATCCGGCGCCCGGCCGATCACCGGGTGCCGTCAGGCGCCTCAGCGCGCCGCCGATCGTTTCGCACCACCCGTCTTACCGCTCATTCGCAGGGAGAGCGGCGAGAAAATCGCCCTCCCGCCACCGCTGAAATTAGGCTGGCAAACCCGGCAACCGCCCACTTTGCCAACTAGAATTTATCTATAGCCGTTTCGGTGCCGCAGGCGCCGCAATCCGTACACAAGGAGATGCGCATGACAACGCAACAACCCATCATCAAACTCCACGATGGTAATCTGATGCCGCAGTTGGGTCTCGGCGTTTGGCAGGCGAGTATTGAAGAGACCACCCGCGCGGTGAGCAAAGCGCTGGAGATCGGTTACCGCTCCATCGACACCGCCGCGATCTACAAGAACGAGGAAGGCGTCGGCGCCGCGCTGCAGTCCAGCTCGCTGCCGCGCAGCGACCTGTTCATCACCACCAAGCTGTGGAACGACGATCAGGGCGATCCGCTGGCGGCGCTGGAAACCAGTTTGGAAAAACTCAAGCTGGACTATGTGGATCTGTATCTGATCCACTGGCCGCGCCCGCAGCAGGATCAATACGTCTCCGCCTGGCGCGAACTGATCAAACTGCGCGATCAAGGCCTGGTGAAAAGCATCGGCGTATGCAACTTCCATACGCCGCACCTGCAGCGCCTGCTGGATGAAACCAACGTGGCGCCGGTCGTCAACCAGATAGAGCTGCATCCGCTGCTGCAACAGCGCCAGCTGCGCGCCTGGAACGCCACGCACCACATCGCCACCGAATCCTGGAGCCCGCTGGCGCAGGGCGGTGAAGGGGTGTTCGACCAGCCGCTGATCAAGGCGCTGGCCGAGAAATACGAGAAAACCCCGGCGCAGATCGTGGTGCGCTGGCACCTGGACAGCGGCCTTATCGTGATCCCGAAATCGGTCACGCCGTCGCGCATCCGCGAAAACTTCGAGGTGTTTGATTTCAAACTCGATAAGGACGAACTGGGCGAGATCGCCAAGCTGGACATCGGCAACCGCCTCGGGCCGGACCCGGATACCCTGTAAGTCCTCCCCAAGCCCTCTCCCGTCGGAGGGGGCTTTTCCTTTCCGCACATTGCTCCCTTGCGCCGCCTGACGTTATGATGACGACGCCGGAGGCTCCGCCCGCCGGTTAATACCGTTAAAAAACAGACAAGCACGGAGCACCATGAAATTCTCTTTCTCACACGGGTCACGGCTGGGCATGCTTTGCATCATGCTGGTGCTGGCGGGTTGCGCCGGCAAGAAACAGCGCGTCAGCTACGATCGCCACGCCTTCGACAGCGCCATTAAAGACGCCGCCAGCGAATACGGCGTAGACGCCAAGCTGATCACCGCCATGATCCAGGTGGAGTCCGGTTTCAACCCCGCCGCAGTGAGCAGATCCAATGCGATCGGCCTGATGCAGCTGAAAGCCGATACCGCCGGCTGCGACGCCTATCGCTACAAAGGCAAACGCGGTTGCCCGGACGATGACGATCTGCTGGATCCCGACACCAATATCGATCTCGGCGCCGCCTATCTGGCCACCTTGCAAAAACAACAGCTTAAAGGGATCGCCAATCCCGTTACGCTGCGCTACGCCACCATCATCGCCTACGTCAACGGCACCGGCGCGCTGCTGCGCACCTTCTCCAGTAACCGCCAGCAGGCCATCGCGATGATCAACAACCTGTCGCCGGAAGCCTTTAACTGGCACGTGCGCAAATACCATCCCGCTCCGCAGGCGCCGCGCCATTTGATGAAAGTGGAAGCCGCCTACGATCGGCTGTGATGAGTAAAAGTAAAAAGGAGAACCCGAGGGTTCTCCTTTTTGTTTGCGCCCGCGGCGTGGCCGTTACGGCTTGGCTTTGCGAATCGGTTTGCGCGGCGGCCGGTTGGACGGCGTGCGCTGCCGATTGATATCGGTATGTTTGGTCAGCGCCGGCCGGGTATGGCGCTGCAGGCGTTTCGCTTCACGCTGCTCGTCGATGCTCGGCGCCGGCACCAGACACTCGCGGCGGCTGCCGATCAGGTGCTTCAGCCCCATCTCTTCCAGCGCGGCGCGGATCAGCGCCCAGTTGGCCGGATCGTGGTAACGCAGCAGCGCCTTGTGCAGGCGGCGCTGGCGATCGCCGCGCGGCACCACCACGTCTTCGCTCTTGTACCCCACCTTGCTCAGCGGGTTTTTGCCGCTGTAATACATGGTGGTGGAGTTGGCCATCGGCGAAGGATAGAAGTTCTGCACCTGATCGAGGCGGAAAAGGTTCTTCTTCAGCCACAGCGCCAGGTTCACCATGTCTTCATCGCGGGTGCCCGGGTGCGACGAGATGAAGTACGGGATCAGGTACTGCTCTTTGCCCGCCTGCTTCGAATAGTGATCAAACAGCTGCTTGAAGCGATCGTAGCTGCCCATGCCCGGCTTCATCATCTTCGACAGCGGCCCTTCTTCGGTGTGCTCCGGCGCGATCTTCAGGTAGCCGCCGACATGGTGGGTCGCCAGTTCCTTGATATAACGCGGATCTTCCACCGCCAGATCGTAACGAACCCCGGAAGCGATCAGGATCTTCTTAATGCCCTCCAGCGAACGCGCGCGGCGATACAGCTTGATGGTCGGCTCGTGGTTGGTGTCCATATAGGTGCAGATCTCCGGATACACGCACGAGGCGCGGCGGCAGGTCTGCTCGGCGCGCGGGTTGGTGCAGCGCAGCATATACATGTTGGCGGTCGGGCCGCCGAGATCGGAGATCACGCCGGTAAAGCCCGGCACCTTGTCGCGGATCTCTTCGATTTCGCGAACGATCGAATCTTCCGAACGGCTCTGGATGATGCGCCCTTCATGCTCGGTGATCGAACAGAACGAGCAGCCGCCGTAGCAGCCGCGCATGATATTCACCGAGAAACGGATCATGTCATAGGCCGGAATGCGATCCTGGCCGTAGGACGGGTGCGGCACGCGCTGATAAGGCAGCGCGAAGACGCTGTCCATCTCCGGCGTGGTCAGCGGGATCGCCGGCGGGTTGATCCACACGTAGCGGTCGCCGTGTTTCTGCATCAGCGCACGGGCGCAGCCCGGGTTGGTTTCATGGTGCAGAATGCGCGAGGTATGCGCATAAAGCACCTTGTCGCCCTTCACTTTCTCGAAGGACGGCAGCAGCACATAGGTCTTCTCCCACGGCTTCGGCTTGGCGGCGCGCACGGTGACAGGCTTGGCTTCCGGCTCTTTCGGCTTGGCGCCGTCGGCGCACGGCAGATCGTCGCCGTACGGGTTCGGGATAGGTTCGATGCGGCCCGGCTTGTCGAGGCGGGTGGAATCCACGCCGCTCCAGCCCGGCAGCGCTTCTTTGCGCATTACGGCGGTATTGCGAATATCGTGGATGTCGCCAATCTTCTCACCGGCGGCCAGGCGATGCGCCACTTCCACCAGCGGGCGTTCACCGTTGCCGTAGATCAGCATGTCGGCCTTGGAATCCACCAGCACCGAGCGGCGCACGGTATCCGACCAGTAATCGTAGTGGGCGATGCGGCGCAGGCTGGCTTCGATGCCGCCCAGCACGATCGGCACGTCTTTGTAGGCTTCTTTACAGCGCTGGCTGTAGACCAGGGTGGCGCGATCCGGGCGTTTGCCGCCGACGTTGCCGGCGGTGTAGGCATCGTCGTGGCGCAGTTTGCGATCGGCGGTATAGCGGTTGATCATCGAGTCCATGTTGCCGGCGGTGATGCCGAAGAACAGGTTCGGTTTCCCCAACCGCATGAAGTCTTCTTTGTTGCTCCAGTCCGGCTGCGCGATGATGCCGACGCGGAAGCCCTGCGCTTCCAGCATGCGGCCGATGATCGCCATGCCAAAGCTCGGGTGATCGACATAGGCGTCGCCGCTGATGATGATCACATCGCAGCTGTCCCAGCCCAGTTGATCCATCTCTGCTCGCGACATCGGTAAAAACGGCGCGGTGCCAAAACATTCCGCCCAATAAGGCTTATAGGAAAACAGTTCACGATCGGGTTGGATCAGGCTGGTGGTGCTCATTCTGCTGCTCTTTTTACAGGTTAATTAATCGCCGGGCGGCGATTATACGCACTAGCTGCAAAAAGAGCATGGTTATTTCGCTAACCGTTCACTTCGAATTCATAAACGTCGCTGCGGCACAAGATATCGCTGAACTCCAGCGCCTCACCCTGGGCATTGCGGCTGGTCTGGGTGATGTGCAACAACGGCGCGCCGCACGGCACGTTGAGCAGCTCGGCAACCTCGTCGCTGCAGGATACCGCCTTCAGCAGAAAGTGTTTATCTTCGGGCACGATGCCGCGCGATTGCCATAACGCATACAGCGAATGTTCCAGCTGCCCCGGTTCGGGCAGGAAGCGCGGCGGAATATAGGTGGTTTCCAGCGAGACCGGGCTGCCGTTCAGCAAGCGCAAACGCCGCAGTTTGACCACCTCATCCCCTTCCGCCAGCCCCAGCGCCGCCGCGGCCTTGGCCGGCGCGCCGACCCGGGTGCGCAGCAGCCATCGATTGCTGACGCTGCTGCCGTGACGCAGCGCCTGAGCGGTGAAACCGCTGTCCTTATCGAGGGAATAGCCAATGTGCATCGCCACGCGGGTGCCAACGCCCTGCTGTCGCAAAATCAGCCCCTTCTCCTCCAGCAGTTTCATCGCCTTGCTGACGGTGACGCGCGACAGCGCCAGGCCTTCCGCCATCTGCCGTTCGGGCGGCAAAAACGCCTCCGCCGCCAGCACCTGCTGCCTGATCGCGGTTTCTATCGCCATCGCCAGCTGAATATAACGCGGCGCTACCGCCCCCTGCGCCAGATGGCCACGCAGCCAGGCCATAAAATCCGTCATTCGCCCGCCCTCTTACCTATGCCATTTGTCTGGATTTCGTTTTTTATCCTATCGCCGATCCGGCGATAAGCCCCTCACCTTAACTAAAATATCGCTAATGTTTTCAGAGTGGCATCACAAATTTTGCCTAATGGACTTTCATTGGATCTAGATCGCGCGTAATCTGTGCTTATTGATGTTGATACATCAATCGCACCAACACCAGGGACCCACTTTAAAAACAATAAAAAACCCGCTGCCAGCCCTAAAGGATACCCTTGATGGCCGGTAGCGGGGATATACTGTCAGCACAAACGGCCGAGAATAAGCAACGTAGCTAATGGATAGCTTGCTCACTGCTCATAGCCACATCACAGGATCCCCTCGCGGTGGGCGCAACGGATCGATGTCGGCAAATAGAAACGTTCCCGCTTCGCCAAACCCCGCTGCAGACCCACTCTTTGACTACACTCATTGGCGCCGTGCGGCCGACGTGCCTCACCCGATAAGGCGGATACCGCCCTCACTTTGACAGACCCGGCGGTATCAGCCGCTACACACTGCGCGGAATCGGCGTCTTCACCGACAACGGAATAGCCGGCGTCAACCGCGCCAACGGAATCGATTTTCAGTCAACTGCGGCGGCCCTCGCGGCCCTGCGCTACAGGGATCATTTGCTATGACCGATATCAATCGCAATGAAGCATGGAAGGTAGAAAGCACCGGTATCGATCGGGTGCCGGACGCGGAACAGACCGGCAAGCCCATCGAGCTGTTTTGGATCTGGTCGGCGGCCAATATCGGCATTCTCGGCGTGGTGTACGGCGCCATTATCGTCGGCTTCGGCTTATCCTTCCTGCAATCGGTACTCGCCGCGCTGGTCGGCGTCGCCAGCTTCGTGCTGGTCGGCCTCACCAGCTTCGCCGGCAAGCGCGGGCGCACCTCTACGCTGACGCTCTCGCGGGTGATTTTCGGCCTGAAGGGCAACGTGGCGCCCACCCTGTTCAGTTGGATCAACCTGATGGGCTGGGAAGCAGTCAACGTGATCACCGGCACCCTGACGCTGGCGGCGCTGTTCGAGGCCTTCGGGTTGGGTAGCAGCCACCTGCTGACCGCGCTCAGCCTGCTGCTGTTCGGTGGGCTCACTGTCGTCGTCAGCCTGCTGGGGCAAAATACCGTGGTCTGGATGCAAAGCTGGTTCAGCCGCATCTTCGGCACCATGACGCTGATCGTGGTGCTCTATATCCTGTTCAACACCGAGTGGAGCCAGGTGCTGGCGCTGCCTTCCGGCAGCTGGTTGACCGGCTTCCTGCCGGCGGTATCGGTGATTGCCGCCGGCACCGGCATCAGTTGGGCGATCGCTGGCGCCGATTACAGCCGCTATCAAAGCCCGAGCTCGTCGAGCAAAAGCATTTTCGCCGCGGTAATGGGCGGCGCCTGTTTGCCGCTGATGCTGCTGATGCTGGCCGGCATCCTGCTTTCCGTGCAGCTGCCCGATCTGGCCAGCGCCGCCAACCCCATCGCACTGATAGGCTCGGTGCTGCCCGCCTGGATGGCCATTCCTTATCTGCTGGCCGCCACCGCCGGCATCGTCACCATCGCGGTGCTCAGCCTGTATTCCGCCAGCCTTAACCTGCTGACCATCGGCGTGCAGGTCAAGCAGTGGCTGGCGGTGTCGATCGACGCGGTGGTGGTGTTGGGCATCGCCCTGTATGTGCTGTTCATCTCCGGCGATTTCATGGGGCCGTTCATCTCCTTCCTGGTGTTCTGCGGCGTCTTCCTGGCGGCCTGGGAGGCGATTTTCCTGCTCGATTACCTGTGCCTGCGCCGCCGCCACGGGTATGATGGCAACGCTTTGTACGGCCTGCATGGCCAGAACCGCGGCGTGCGCAAAGCCCCGCTGTTCTGCTGGTTCCTCGGCGCCCTGTGCGGCCTGCTGGTCACCAAAACCGGTTTTATCGACGGCCCGCTGGCCAAAGGCCTGTTCGCCGATTCCAGCCTGGGGCTGTTTGTGTCGTTCGCGGTGAGTCTGATCGCTTACGGTCTGTACCTGACCCAACGCAGAGAACATCAATGAGTGAGTGGGAAGCTGTAACACCTGTCCTGGTGATTGGGGGCGCGGTCGGCGATCTGGTGATGACGCTGCCGCGCCTGCCGACCAGCGGCGAAGATATCGAAGCCCAGCCGCAGGCGCGGCAAATCGGCGGCTGCGCGTTCAACGTGGCGCGCGCGCTGGTGCGCCTGGAAACGCCGGTGATTAACGGCATGCCGGTTGGCAACGGTGAATGGGGCGCGGCGGTCGAAGCCGCCATGGGCGAGCTGGGGCTGGAGGTGCTGCTGCGCCACGGCCAGATGGACAACGGCTGGTGCCTGGCGCTGGTGGAGCCGAACGGCGAACGCACCTTCATCACGGTTTCTGGCTGCGAAAGCCAATGGAATAAAGCGCAGCTGGCGACGCTGCCGCTGACGGAGCACACCCTGATCTACGCCAGCGGCTACGAGCTGGCGGGCGAAAGCGGCGAGGCGCTGCGCGAGTGGCTGACGCGTATGCCGTTCGACCAACCGCGCCTGATCGATCCCGGCCCGCGCATCGCTCAGCTCAGCGAAGATTTCTTCGCCATGCTCAGCGACAGCCACACCCTATTGACACTCAACCGCGACGAAGTGACCGCGCTGTGCGGCGCAGGCGACGCCGTGGAGGCCGCGCAGCGCTATGCCGCCGCCCGTAACCTGACGCTGGTCTGCCGCCTGGATCGCGACGGCGCGTGGATCTGCGACGGCCGCACGCCGCCGCTGCACGTGCCCGCCTATCCGGTAGACGTCGTCGACACCATCGGCGCGGGCGATGCCCACTGCGCCGGTTTGCTGGCGGGCCTGTCCGCCGGCTGGCCGCTGCCGCAGGCGGTCGATCTGGCCAACCGGGTCGCCGCTTGCGTGGTGGCCAGCCTCGGCGCCGCCAATCCGCCGGACCGGCAGCAGTTGCAACAGCGCTTCCCGCAGGCCTGACGTTTCAGGGCGCAGCCAGCTGCGCCCCCAGTCTTACTGCGCCGCTACCGCACTCTCCTGCGGCGGGTGGCGATAGTTGAAGCTCAACGCGAACACGATCCCCAACACCAGCGTATACAGCGCAAACACCAGCCAGATGCTCTGCCAGTCTTTCACGCCGTCATGGCTGAAGAAGTCCACCACCTCGCCGCTGGCGAGCGCCCCCAGATAGGCGCCCAAACCGTTCACCATAGTCATGAACAGCCCCTGCGCGCTGGCGCGGATCCGGCGATCGGCCTCTTTCTCGACGAAGATGGCGCCGGAGATATTGAAGAAGTCGAACGCACAGCCGTAGACGATCATCGACAGCAGCAGCAGAACGAAACCAAAGCCGACCGGCGTGCCATAGGCCAGGAACAGGAAGCGCAGCGTCCAGGCCGCCATGCTGATCAGCATCACCTGCTTGATGCCGTAACGGCGCAGGAAGAAGGGAATGGTGAGGATAAAGAACACTTCGGAGATCTGCGACAGCGACAGCAGCACCGCCGGATACCGGACGCTGAGGCTGTCCTGATACAGCGGGTTGAGCGACAGATCGTGCAGGAACGGGTTGCCGAAGGTATTGGTTATCTGCAGCGCCGCGCCAAGTAACATGGCGAACAGGAAAAACAGCGCCATGCGCCGCTGGCGGAACAGCACCAGCGCATCCAGCCCCAGCACGCTCACCCAGCTCTTCGACTCGGCCGCGCGGTTGGTCGGGCAGCGCGGCAGCGTCAGTGAATAAGCGGACAGCAGCAGCGACGCCGCAGAAGCCAGATACAGCTGCAGATTGCTGAGCTCGATTCGGCTAAAGCCGACCAGCCACATCGCCAGAATGAACCCCACCGTGCCGTACACCCGCACCGGCGGAAAGTCCTTCACCGTGTCAAAGCCGTGCTTCTCGAGGCAAAAATAGGAAATGGCGTTGGAGAGCGCGATGGTCGGCATATAGACCATGGCGTTGAACAGCATCACCCAGAACATCAGCATCGGTTGCTCGACCTGCGCCGCGCAGTACAGCGCCAGCGCCCCGAGCAGGTGACAAAGCGCATACAGGTAGTTGGCCTTCATCCACCGATCGGCGATGATGCCCGCCAGCCCCGGCATGATCAGCGCGGCGATGCCTTTGGCGCTGTAAACCATCCCCACCTGCATGCCGCTGAAATGCAGCGTGTTGATCATGTAGGAGCCCAGCGTCACCAACCAGGCGCCCCAGATAAAGAACTGCAGGAAAATCATGACCTTCAATCGTGCTTTTATCGCCATCGCCATCACCTTGTTATTATGCTTTCAACGATGATTGGTGCGGCGGGCCCCCTGCAGCCCGCCGCCGGTTTGCCTGCGGTGTTACAGCGTTTTGAACAGCTCGCGGATCAGGCGCATGAAATCGTCCGCCGCCAGCGCCGCGCAGCTGAGCGTTTGTTCATGGGAGAGCGGCGTATCCGACAGCCCTTCGGCGTAGTTGGTCATCGCGGACACCACCAGCACCTTGAGGCCGCAGTGGCGCGCCGTCAGGACTTCCGGCACGATCGACATGCCCACCACGTCGCAGCCCAGGGTCTGCATCATGCGGATCTCCGCCGGCGTTTCGAAATTCGGCCCGGTGTAGGCGGCGAACACCCCTTCCGCCAGCGGAATGCCCGCGCTTTCGGCCACCGCCGCCAGCCGGGCGCGCAGATCGCGATCGTAGGCGTTCGCCAGGCTGAAGAAGCGCGGCCCGAAGCGCTCGTCGTTGGCGCCGACCAGCGGCGATTCCGGCATGAAGTTGATGTGATCGGTGATGGCCACCAGGCTGCCCGGCGCCACCGAGCGGCGCAGCGAACCGGCGGCGTTGGTCGCCAGCAGGAATTCACAGCCCAGCAGTTTGAAGGTGCGCACCGCGGTGGTCATCACCTGCATGCCGCGCCCTTCATAGAAATGACCGCGCCCTTTCATGCACAATACCGGCACGCCTTCCAGCTTGCCGGCGACCAGCTGCCCGGCATGGCCGGCGACGCCGCTCACCGGGAAGCCCGGCAGCTCCGCGTAGTCGATGGTGACGGTTTCGGTCATCACCTCCGCCAGGGCGCCGAGTCCAGAGCCGAGAATCAAGGCCGCTTTCGGCTGGAAACCCGGCAGGCGTGCGCGGACGACATCGGCGCAGGTAAAAGCATCTTCTTGATTAAACATCGTATTCTCTCTTTCAGCGGGGGATAATAATCCCCATAGTAGAGAGCGAGGCGCGGCCGAGACCAATACATTCTTAGCGGCCGATTTATTCCATTTACCTATAAGTTGAGCTGCGTCACAAGGAGGCGATACCCCGGATGAATCAGCCCCATACCCTGCCCGATCCCGGCCGGATTAACTTCCGCCTGCTGCACTATTTCCGCGTAGTGGCGGAAGAGATGAACTTCACCCAGGCGGCGCGGCGGCTGAATATGTCACAGCCGCCGCTCAGCAAGCACATCAAGGAGCTGGAAAGCCAGCTCGGCGTGGTGCTGTTCAAACGCACCACCCGCTCCATGACGCTGACACCGGCCGGCCGCACGCTGCTGCGCAACGTCGAGCGGCTGCTGGATCAGGCCGACAGCGCGCTGCATCAGGTGCAACAGATGGGGCGCGGCGAAGGCGGCCACATGGTGGTCGGCATGGTCGGCACCTCGGCCTGGGGCGGCCTGATCGCGGCGCTGCGGCGGTTCAGCGAGCAAAACGCCGGCGTCACCTGGTCGTTGAACGAGCTGACGCCCAGCCAGCAAATCGCCGCGCTGCAAAAGCGGCATATCGATATCGGGGTCTGGCGAGAGGCGCAGCAGCAGACGCTGCCGGGGTTGACCTGCCAACGCTTGGCGAGCGAGAGCATCGCCGTGGTGCTGCCGCTCGATCATCCGCTGGCGCAGCAGGAAAGCATCCCGTTGGCGGCGCTGCAGAACGACAGTTTCATCGTGCTGCCGCCGCACGAGGCCAGCCTGGGGCTGTATCTGCACAATCTGTGCCTGCAGCAGGGATTTTTGCCGGACGTCGCTTATCAGGTCAACGAACCGCAAACCCTGCTGGCGCTGGTGGCGGAGGGCTGCGGCATTACGCTGCTGCCGGACAGCTACGGCCGCATCCCGTGGCCCGGCGTCCGCTTTTGCTCGCTGCAGCAGGCGCCGCCGGCGGATCTGTACGCGGTTTACCGCGCCGACAGCGTCACGCCGGTCGTAGAGGCCTTTCTGGAGATGCTGCGGGCGCCGTAAGCGGCCCGCAGCGCAGATTACATCGTCGGCTGCACCATCAGCTGGCCGGCGGTGCCGCGATCGGCCATCTCCAGCGTCTGGCTGTAATACAGGAACGGGAAGTGTTCGGAGGTAGGTTGGTTGAAATACACCAGCAGCTCGACGTCGCCATCGACCCAGACGGTGTCCTTCCAGCCGCGATCTTCCGCCATCGGCTGCGCGCCGTTGACGCGTTTGATCAGGAACTGCACGCCCTGAATATGGAACGACTGCGGCGTATCCGCATGAATGTTCCAGCGTTCCCAGGTGCCTTGCTGCGCCTGCACGTCGATGCGGTTCATGTCCCAAATCGCGCCGTTGATGCCGACGCCGCCGTCGCCCAGGCGGAAATCGCGGGTGCGGCTGGCGCTGCCGTCCAACAGCTGATCCGCCAGCAGGCGCATCGGCAGGTTGTCGGTCACCAGCGGCAGCAGGCCGGTCGGGCGCAGCGTCAGCACCTGGGTGGACACCAGAATGCTCGACGGCTCGAACAGGCCGCGCAGGCGATCCATGATGCCCGCCGCTTCACCGGCGGTGATGGTCACCTCCTCGCCCTTCGACATGTCGATCAGCACTTCCCGGCGTTCGCCCGGCGCCAGCGACAGCTGCTGCACCGCGACCGGCGCGGGCAGGAAGCCCTGATCGCTGGCGATCACGTTGAATGGGCGCCCGTCGCTGAGCTGCAGGGTATAGCGGCGCGCGTTGGAGGCGTTGAGCAGGCGCAAACGCACCCAGCCGCGCGACACCTCGACATACGGATTTTGCACGCCGTTGACCAACAGCGTATCGCCGACGAAACCGCCCTGCGACGGCGCATCGTATTGCGGCGTGCCGAAGTTATCGAAGCGCTTGTCCTGAATGATCAGCGGGAAATCGTCGACGCCGTAGTGGTTGGGCAGCGGCAGCGCTTTGCTGACGGCATCCTCCACCAGCCACAGCCCGGCCAGCCCGTTGTAAACGTGCGGCGCCATACGGTTCGGCGTATTGGCGTGGTACCAACAGGTGGCCGCCGCCTGACGAATAGGCAGCACCGGCGACCAGTCGACGTTGGGCGACATCATGCGCGGCGCGCCGCCCATCAGCGTGCCCGGCACCTGCAGACCGCTAACGGTCATCGCCACCGGCTCCTGCAGGCGGTTGCTGTAGATCAGTTTGACGTCGTCACCGCTGTAAACCCGCACCGTCGGCCCCAAATACATGCCGTTGATGCCCCACACCGCCGCCTTGCGGTTATCCATAAACGCCCAGTGGGCGCGCTGCAGGGTCAGGAACAGCGGTTGACCGCGGCGAGACTCCAGCAGTGGGGGGATGGGTAATGGGGTCTGCGTTCCGCTCGCCTCTGCCCTCAGCGGCACGGCGCTCGCGCACAGCGCCAGGCCCGATGCCTGTATAAACTGACGTCGACTGAGTGACATATTTTCTCCATGAAAAGCAATAACTAAACCGTGTGCAAAACCCAAACGCCCGCCAATCAAGATTAGCAGGCGCTCAGGCGTTAACGGCGCTGAACGCCAATTAAAAACGTATTCTTTGAAGCCGGTAGACTCTTATTTTTTGGCGGCGTTGCGCTGGGCGACTTCGGCGTCCAATTGGGCGATTTTCGCCTCCATCAGCTCGCGGCAATGCGCCGCCAGCTCGCGCACGTTTTCTTTGCCGTATTTGCTGGTATCCACCGGCGCCAACATCTCGACGATCACGTGACCGTTATTCCAGCGATTAAGATTTATATTACCGCTGGTGGTCGATACGCAGATCGGCACAATCGGCACGCCGGCGGCGATGGCCGCGTGGAACGCGCCGGTTTTAAACGGCATCAGCCCGCGACCGCGGCTGCGGGTCCCTTCCGGGAACATCCAGATCGAAATGTCTTTCTTTTTGAACTGCTCCGCCACCTGGGCGATGGTGCCGTGCGCCTTGGCGCGATTATCACGATCTATCAGCAGATTACCGGTCAGCCAATACAGCGGGCCGAAAAACGGGATCCACACCAGACTTTTTTTGCCAACGGTCACGGTGCGCGGCTGCACGATATTGGCGGCCGTCACCATGTCGTAGTTATTTTGGTGGTTGGCGATATAGATGCAGTTGCCGTTGTTGGCCGCATCGGCCGGCACGCGGGTTTCAACCTTGATGCCGAACAGCGTCGACAGGCGGCCGAAAAGGTGGCCGAAGGTCGCCACGTGGCGGGGATTGCGCGGGCTGAACAAGCAATAAACAGAACCGAAAATACACACCAGAATACAGAAAAGAGTGGCGAGAACGGCACGCAAAATCAATAACATAACAACCTCATTAGCACACTGCCAACGCAGTTTACTTCGCTGCGCAGATTCCTTTACTCATTATTTGCCGGCCAGGCGATAAGCACGCCGATGTCGCCTGCCTTTCTCGCTATTTTCCCGCCAGCCGGCAATACGCACAATAATTTTATGCGCAGAAATGTTAACTATTTGGAAAATAAACGCCAGTAAAAATAAATAAGGCGGCCACAGCATGCTGCGACCGCCCGTTAACGCTGGCGCCAACGCTTACTCTTCGCTGTCGCCGCCCGACGCCCGCATCGGCGCATCCACTTCGACGCGATCGATGCGCTGCAGGCCGCGCGGCAGCTGAGTGCCCTTGCGCCCGCGCTCGGCGCGGAATTTCTGCAAATCCTCCGGCCGCAGCGTCAGCTTGCGTTTGCCGACGTGCAGCGTGACGGACGCCTGCGGCGGCAGCACGAACAGCCAGGCCAGCTTGTCGTCACCGGCCGCCGCCTGGGCTGCCGGAATGGAGACGATCTTGTTGCCTTTGCCCTTCGACAGCTGCGGCAGATCGGCGACCGGGAACATCAGCATGCGCCCGGCGGCGGTGATCGACAGCAGCATGTCGTCTGCGCCGTGGATTTCCATCGGCGGCAGCGCCCTGGCGTTGTCCGGCAGCGTGATCATCACCTTGCCGGCGCGGTTGCGCGCCACCAAATCGTTGAAGGTGCAAACGAAGCCGTAACCGGCATCGGACGCCATCAGCAGCTTCTGATCGTCGGCCGCCATCAGCACCTGCTCAATAGTGGCGCCCGGCGGCGGCGTCAGCTTGCCGGTCAGCGGCTCGCCCTGCCCGCGCGCCGAAGGCAGCGTCATCGGATCGAGCGCATAGCTGCGCCCGGTGGAGTCGATGAATACCACCGGCTGGTTGCTCTTGCCGCGCGCCGCGCCGCGGAAGCTGTCGCCGGCCTTGTAGCTCAGGCCGGCCGGATCGATGTCGTGGCCCTTGGCGCTGCGCACCCAGCCCATTTCAGACAGCACGATGGTCACCGGCTCAGACGGCACGAAGTCGTGCTCGCTCATCGCCTTGGCTTCCGCACGCTCGGTCAGCGGCGAACGGCGATCGTCGCCGTAGGTCTGCGCATCGGCCTGGATCTCTTTCTTGATCAGCGTGTTCAGCTTGCGTTCGGACGCCAGCAGCGCCTGCAGCTGATCGCGCTCTTTCGCCAACTCATCCTGCTCACCGCGGATCTTGACCTCTTCCAGCTTGGCCAGGTGACGCAGTTTCAGCTCGAGGATCGCTTCCGCCTGGGTATCGGAGATGCCGAAACGCTGCATCAGCACCGGCTTCGGCTCATCTTCGCTGCGGATGATGTGGATCACCTCGTCGATATTGAGGAACGCCACCAGCAAACCTTCGAGGATATGCAGGCGTTTCAGCACTTTCTCGAGGCGGTAGTTCAGGCGGCGGCGCACCGTGTCGCGACGGTAGGCCAGCCATTCGGTGAGGATCTCCACCAGCCCTTTGACCTGCGGGCGGTTATCCAGACCGATCATGTTCATGTTGATGCGGTAGCTGCGTTCCAGATCGGTGGTGGCGAACAGGTGGTTCATCACCTGTTCCAGATCGATACGGTTGGAGCGTGGCACGATCACCAGACGCGTCGGGTTTTCGTGGTCGGACTCATCGCGCAGATCTTCGACCATCGGCAGTTTCTTGGCGCGCATCTGGCTGGCGATCTGCTCCAGCACCTTGGCGCCGGACACCTGGTGCGGCAAGGCGGTGATCACCGCGCTGCCGTCTTCTTTCTTCCACACGGCGCGCATGCGCACCGAGCCGCGGCCGCTCTGGTAAATTTTGCGGATTTCATCGCGCGGGGTGATGATCTCGGCTTCGGTCGGGAAGTCCGGCCCCTGCACGAATTCGAGCAGATCGTCGAGCGAGGCGCCCGGCTTGTCGAGCAGCGCCACCGCCGCGGCGGCGACTTCGCGCACGTTGTGCGGCGGAATGTCGGTCGCCATGCCGACGGCGATACCGGTGGTGCCGTTCAGCAGGATGTTCGGCAGGCGCGCCGGCAACATCTTCGGCTCTTGCAGCGTGCCGTCAAAGTTCGGGATCCAGTCGACGGTGCCTTGCCCCAGCTCGGCCAGCAGCACTTCGGCGTATTTGGACAGGCGCGATTCGGTATAACGCATCGCCGCAAACGACTTGGGATCGTCCGGCGCCCCCCAGTTACCCTGGCCGTCCACCAGCGGATAGCGGTACGAGAACGGCTGCGCCATCAACACCATGGCTTCATAACACGCGCTGTCGCCGTGCGGGTGGTATTTACCCAGCACGTCGCCCACGGTGCGGGCGGATTTCTTGAATTTGGCGCTGTTGTTCAGCCCCAGCTCAGACATGGCGTAGATGATGCGGCGTTGTACCGGCTTCAAACCGTCGCCAATGTACGGCAACGCCCGATCCATGATGACGTACATGGAATAGTTCAGATAGGCGTTTTCAGTGAATGTGTGCAGCGGTAAACGCTCTACACCATCATGAGTCAGATCACTCATTACTCAATTATCCTCAGACCGTGGCTTGGCAATCCCTGGACGACAATAAGGCATCGCTTGTCGATTCTGCCCGCGATAGTAACCCATCTGCGGGGTGGCTGTCACAGTTGGCGCAAGGATCGCCGGCCGAAGGCGCTGCCGCCGGGACGTTTAGGCAAAATTCCATCGCGATTGTTGATTAAGAATCAATACTGTTGTGTCTGTCGTCACGTTTTTACTTGCCTGGCCAGCGATTACACTCTCGTTCAGCAAGCTGTTTTTGCGCACCGCAGCGGAAAACGGCATCTATCTTAACTCTGACGGGAGACGCAAAAGATGAGCAATATCCTGATTATCAACGCTAAAAAGCAATTCGGCCATTCCAACGGCGAACTCAACCAAACCCTGAGCGACGTGGCGGAAAGCTTCCTGCGCGATCTGCAGCACGAGGTGCAGGTCACGGTGGTCGACGACGGCTATGACATCGAAGCCGAAGTGCAGAAATACCTGTGGGCCGATGCGGTCATCTATCAGATGCCGGGTTGGTGGATGGGCGAGCCGTGGATCCTGAAAAAATACATCGACGAAGTGTTCACCGCCGGCCACGGCAGCCTGTACGCCAGCGATGGCCGCACCCGCTCCGACGCCGCCAAGAAGTACGGCTCCGGCGGCCTGATTCAGGGCAAAAAATACCTGCTGAGCCTGACCTGGAACGCCCCGCTCGAAGCCTTCACCGATCCGAACCAGTTCTTCCACGGCGTCGGCGTCGACGGCGTTTACCTGCACTTCCACAAGGCCAACCAGTTCCTGGGGATGGAAGCCTTGCCGACCTTTATCTGCAATGACGTGATAAAACAACCGGATATCGAAACGGACATCGCACGTTATCGCGAGCATCTGGCGGGAATTTTTGCTTAACTGGCAGCGAAGGGCTTAACCAACGAGGTAATGATGATCACCGTAATCGCAGAAATCAAAGTCAAACCCGGCCACCGCGCCACCGTGTTACAAGCCATTGAAAAACTGGTGCCGCTGGTGCTGGCGGAAGAAGGCTGCGGCGAATACACGCCGATGGTAGACAGCCACACGCAGGCTCCCTGGCAGAAACTGTCGCCGGATTCGGTGTTTATGCTGGAAAAATGGCAAAGCCAGGCGCATCTGGAAAAACACCTGCAGATCGACCATATGCTCAAGCACCGCGAAACCATCAAGGACTACGTGCTGGGCACCGAGATCTACGTGCTGGAAAACGCGCTGTAATCCCTTCAGAGGCCCTCTGCGGCCTCTGGCGGCTCTCCCTCAAGGCGGGCGCTGACGTAGTCGAGAAAACAGGTGAGGCGCGCCGCCAGCTGGGCGTCGTGGTAATACACCGCGTTGATCGGCTGGCGCACGTCCAGCGTCTCCCGCACCAGCAGCGGTACCAGCCGGCCCGCTTCCCGATCGCGGCGGGTCATGAAGTCCGCCAGTTGGACAATGCCCGCCCCGCGCAACGCCAACTCACGCAGCGTCTCCCCGCTGGAGGCCGAGATCGTCGGTTCGATGGCGAAATACCGCGCCTGCCGGTAACGCAGCGGCCACTGGTTCAGCGATTCCGGGTAGGTGAATCCCAACAGGCAATGGCGGTGCAGATCTTCCACGCCGCGCGGTTCGCCATGCCGTTGCAGGTAATCCGGACTGGCGAGGATGCGCAACCGGCTGTGCCCCAGCAGGCGCGCATGGAGCGTGGAGTCACGCAGCGCGCCGATGCGGATCGCGATATCGGCGCGTTTCTCCAACAGGTCGATATTGCGATCGTCGGTGTCCAGCTCCAGCTCAATCTGCGGATAACGACGGCGGAACTCCGCCACCATCGGCACCAGCACGTGCGCCATGAAAGGGGCGGCGGCGTTGACCCGCAGCCGACCGGCGGGCAGCTGGCGCCGCAGCGCCATCAGTTCTTCGGCCTGATCCACCGAACGCAGTATTTCGCGCGCAGGCGCCAGGAAGCTCTGCCCTTCTTCGGTCAGGCTCAGGCGACGCGTAGTGCGGCGCAAGAGCGTAGCGTCGAGTTTCGTTTCCAGGCGGCTGAGTGCGCGGCTGACGCCGGAGGTGGTTTGGCCGAGCCGATCGGCGGCGGCGGTGACCGAACCGCTGTCGACCACCGCAGTGAACGCCAGCAGCTCTTCGAGGGTGATCTTCACGCGGTTCGCCCCAGGTTGACGGGCGCCGCATGCAACGCCCTGCGGGAAAGCAGGCCCGGCGTTTCACCGGGCCAGGGTCAGGCTCAGACCGCCAATTCGGCCATGTCGCCCTTGTCTTGCAGCCAGTTGCGGCGATCTTCCGAACGCTTCTTGGCCAACAGCATGTCCATCACCGCCAGCGTCTGATCGACGTCATCCTCTGCCACCGTCAGTTGCACCAGACGGCGGGTGTTCGGATCGAGGGTGGTTTCGCGCAGCTGCAGCGGGTTCATCTCGCCCAGCCCTTTAAAGCGCTGTACGTTCGGCTTGCCCTTCTTGCGCTTCAGCTGTTCCAGCACGCCGGCTTTCTCTTCTTCATCCAGCGCGTAGAACACCTCTTTACCGAGATCGATACGGTACAGCGGCGGCATGGCGACATAGACGTGGCCGCCTTTCACCAGCGAACGGAAGTGGCGCACGAACAGCGCGCACAGCAGCGTGGCGATATGCAGGCCGTCGGAGTCCGCATCCGCCAGGATGCAGATTTTACCGTAGCGCAGTTGGCTGAGATCTTCGCTGTCCGGATCGATGCCGATCGCCACGGAAATGTCGTGCACTTCCTGCGAGGCCAGCACTTCGTCCGAGGAGACTTCCCAGGTGTTCAGGATCTTGCCCTTGAGCGGCATGATCGCCTGATATTCACGATCGCGCGCCTGCTTGGCCGATCCGCCCGCCGAGTCCCCTTCCACCAGGAACAGTTCGGTCATGGCCAGATCCTGCGAGGTGCAGTCCGCCAGCTTGCCCGGCAGCGCCGGCCCGCTGGTCAGCTTTTTGCGCACCACTTTCTTGGCGGCGCGCAGGCGGCGCTGGGCGCTGGAGATCGCCAGCTCGGCCAGCTGTTCCGCCGCCTGAACGTTCTGGTTCAGCCACAGGCTGAAGGCGTCTTTCACCACGCCGGAAACGAAGGCCGCGCACTGGCGCGAGGAGAGACGCTCTTTGGTCTGCCCGGCGAACTGCGGATCCTGCATCTTCACCGACAGCACGTAGGCACAGCGATCCCAGATATCCTCCGCCGACAGCTTCACGCCGCGCGGCAGAATGTTGCGGAATTCGCAGAACTCGCGCATCGCGTCCAGCAGCCCTTGACGCAGGCCGTTGACGTGGGTGCCGCCCTGCATGGTCGGGATCAGGTTGACGTAGCTTTCGGTCAGCAGCTCGCCGCCTTCCGGTAGCCACAGCAGCGCCCAGTCCACCGCTTCGGTGTCCCCGGCGAAATTGCCGACGAACGGCGCTTCCGGCAGGGTAATCAGGCCGTTGACCGCTTCCATCAGGTAGTCGGTGAGGCCGTCCTGATAGCACCAGCGCTGTTCGGTGTTGTTCACCTTGTCGATGAAATAGATCTCGACGCCGGGGCACAGCACCGCTTTGGCTTTCAGCAGGTGAGTCAGACGCGACACCGAGAAGCGCGGGCTGTCGAAGAACTGCTCATCCGGCCAGAAGTGCACGCTGGTGCCGGTGTTGCGTTTGCCGCAGGTGCCGGTCACCGTCAGATCTTGCACCTTGTCGCCGTTTTCGAAGGCGATGCCGTAGACGTTGCCGTCGCGGCGCACGTTGACTTCCACCCGCTTCGACAGGGCGTTGACCACCGAGATCCCCACGCCGTGCAGGCCGCCGGAGAACTGGTAGTTTTTATTCGAGAATTTACCGCCGGCGTGCAGCCGGCACAGGATCAACTCAACCGCCGGCACGCCCTCTTCCGGGTGGATGTCCACCGGCATGCCGCGGCCGTCGTCGATCACTTCCAGCGACTGATCGGCGTGCAAAATCACGTCGATGCGCTTGGCGTGACCGGCCAACGCTTCGTCGACGCTGTTATCGATCACCTCTTGGCCGAGGTGGTTTGGGCGCGTCGTGTCGGTATACATGCCGGGACGACGGCGCACTGGTTCTAGACCGCTGAGTACTTCAATGGCATCAGCGTTATAGCTGGATTGAGTCATCGTTGATTATTTTTTCGTGGTTAAAGGGAGGTGCCGGAACGGTCCGTCAGACCGCGTTTAGCCCTAAAAAATCCACAATCTGGGGGAAGTAGTGCTCGAAACCGACGAAGGCGTGGTTTCCACCCGACTCCACCGTTTGCCGACACGCGGTGTAATACGCCACTGCCTGGCCGTAATCGAGAATTTCATCGCCCGTTTGCTGCAGCAGCCAGATTAAATCCGGCGACTCCAAGGGATCGATCTGCATCACTTTCAGATCGTAAACGTGCCGAGACTCTAACACATATTGCTGGCCGGTGTAGGGGTTCTCGTTGGCGCCGAGATAGTCGACCAGCAGCTCAAACGGCTTGACCGCCGGGTTGACCACCACCGCCGGCAGTGAAAAACACTGCGACAGCCAGGTGGCGTAATAGCCGCCCAGCGATGAACCGACCAGCCCGAGCGTTTGGCCGGCGCGCTCCAGCACCATATTCTCCAGCATCTCGGCGGCCTCCGCCGGAAAGGCCGGCAGTTGCGGCACCAGCATTTCGATATCGGGATGGTGCTCGGCCAGCCAGGCCTTGAAGGCCACCGCCTTGGCCGACTGCGGCGAACTGTTGAAACCGTGCAGGTAGAGCAGTGTCGAAGGCATCAGTATCCATCCGAGTCCATATCGGGGCGGAAATCGTCGTTTTCCAGGCGGAACACCTGCGTCTCGACGCGGCCGTCCGGCAGCAGATCGAGGTAGCGCCAGCCGGGGGAGACGTCGTCAATGGTGAAGTTCGTGCAGTGCGGCTTGAATTGCACGCAGGTGGACGGCGTCGCCAACAGGCGTCGGCCCTGCCATTCCAGATCCAGATCCTGGTGAATGTGCCCGCACACCACGGTATTCACTTTCGGATAACGCAGCAGGATCGCGCCCAGCATATGCGGGTTGCGCAGGCTGTGCTGATCGAGCCAGGTGCAGCCGGAAGGCAGCGGATGATGGTGCAGCAGCAACAGCGTATAGCGCTCGGGGTGAGCCTGCAGGCAGCGCTCCATCCACTCGAGCTGGTATTCGCTCAATTCGCCGTGCGGCACGCCGAACACCTGGCTGTCCAGCATCAGCACCTGCCAGCTGTCGCCCAGCAGCACCTGTTTGGAAGGCGCGATGCCGGCGGCGGCCAATGCATCGACCATCGCCGGTTGAAAATCATGGTTGCCCGGCAGCCACACGCAGGGAGCCGGCAATTGCGCGATGCCGGCGGCGAAGTGGCGGTAGGCCTCTTGCGAATGATCCTGCGCCAAATCTCCCGTGGCGACGATCAAATCGACGTCGCGGCGCTGCGCCTGGATGGCGTCCAGCACCGCGTGATAGCTGCGATAGGTATTGATGCCGAGCAACGTCTCGTGTTCGCCGGCAAAAAGGTGGGTATCTGTTATTTGTAGAATCCTGACCGCGGTCCCACTCGCCACGGGCAGTTTAAACAGGCTTTCCAAATGGTGTCCTTTGTTATTTCAGTCTGTCTAACAAACCGGAACCGCCATCGCTCCATGCGCCAAACAGTAGCGCAGCCAATCAGCAAGAAACTGGTTAATTTGATGCTTTTCGTCGCGTTGATGCAACTTTTTATTAGGATAATCATAACGCGCTTTAAAGCGATAGATCTGCTGACTGGAACACACTTCCGCAACCATGGCGTCATGGTACAGCCGCACCGTCATCGCGGGCAGGCTCCAGTAGCTGACCGCCGGAAAGATCTGCTCGATCTCCACCAGCGACGTGTAACGCGTGGACTCAACGATGGTCAAACGATAGCCGGCGCCGTTCACCTGATAAGTCACCGTTTCGCCCGCTTCGTCGTTGCGCGGCAGCAAGCGGCGCAATTGCGCGAAGTTGGTTTCGCACAATCTCATCATTTCGGGGAAATCAGGGGTATAGCGCTGTTTCATTAGTTGGCCCACTCTTTTCTCAACGATTCATGGTGCAACGCCAGCCATTGCAATGCAATCACTGATGCGGCGTTATCGATCGCGCCCTCCTCAACCCAGCGGTAAGCCTGCTCACGGCTGACCACGTGGACGCGGATATCTTCATGTTCTTCCGCCAGGCCGTGGATGCCCTCGGCGGTACCGGCGTCCACCTCGCCGACCATGATCGACAGACGTTCGCTGGTGCCGCCTGGGCTGGCCAGGTAGCTCAGCACCGGCTTGCAGCGCCCGACCACCACGCCGGCCTCCTCCTGCGCTTCGCGGCGGCACACGTCCTCGACGCTTTCGCCGGTCTCGATCATACCCGCCACCATTTCCAGCAGCCAGGGCGAATGGCTGGTATCAACCGCGGCGATGCGCAGTTGTTCAATCAGCACAACCTCGTCGCGCACCGGATCGTAGGGCAGCAGCACCGCCGCATGGCCGCGTTCAAAAATTTCACGCGTGATTTCAGGGCTCATTTCGCCATTGAACAACCGATGGCGAAACCGGTATAAATTGAGTGAAAAAAAACCACGGTACAGCGTCTCGCGTGCAATAATTTCTACATCTTTTTTCTCGAAAGTAACGGGCGACGGCTGCGAACGGTTCATGCGCGAATTCTCCTGCTTGAGTATGCCGATAAAATAATCGGTTTTGATGACAGAAACAGCGGGACTCTCCGCCGCGGCTTTATGTTAGGCTGTTTTCCGCCGCCGGATGCGGCACGTTTGTGCGCTCGCAGGTAATAGCGGGAAACAATCCGGATTGTCAGCCATAATATCAGCTGCAGTCGACCCGGGCAGTACGCCAAGGTAAATGGGCGGTCTGAAAGGTAAAAGTTACGTGAGATGGCACATTCAGCCACCTGATGCGTACCCCAGACTCTGCTAGAATCGGCAACTATTTCGTCTATCGTCAGCGCTAACATAGCAATATTGCTGCACAACAAGGAATGCAAATGAAGAAACTGCTCCCCCTTCTTATCGGACTGAGCCTGGGCGGCTTCAGTGCAATGAGCCAGGCAGAGAACCTGCTGCAGGTCTACAAACAGGCCAGGGAAAGTAACCCGGATCTGCGCAAAAGTGCTGCTGACCGCGACGCCGCATTCGAAAAGATCAATGAAGCGCGCAGCCCGTTGCTGCCGCAGCTCGGTTTGACCGCAGGTTACGATTACACCAACGGTTATCGTGACAGCAATGGCGTTAACAGCAACGTGACCAGCGGTTCGTTGGCGCTGACGCAAACTATTTTCGACATGTCGAAATGGCGCCAGCTGACGCTGCAGGAAAAGACCGCCGGCATCTCCGACGTCACCTTCCAGACCGCTGAGCAGCAGCTGATTCTCAACACCGCCACCGCCTACTTCAATGTGCTGAAGGCGATCGACACGCTGTCCTATACCCAGGCGCAGAAAGATGCGGTATACCGCACGCTGGATCAAACCACCCAGCGCTTCAACGTGGGCCTGGTGGCGATCACCGACGTGCAGAACGCCCGCTCGAACTATGACACCGTGCTAGCGGCGGAAGTCTCCGCCCGCAACGATCTGGATAACGCGCTGGAAACGCTGCGCCAGGTGACCGGGGCCTTCTACCCGGAGCTGGCCTCGTTGAATACCGATCGCTTCAGTACCCAGCGCCCGGAAGCGGTGAACAACCTGCTGAAAGAAGCGGAAGCGCGCAACCTGAGCCTGCTGTCCGCCCGTCTGAGCCAGGACCTGGCGCGCGAGCAAATCCGCGCAGCCCAAACCGGCTATATGCCGACGATTGACGTCAGCGCATCAACCGGCATCAGCAATACCAAATACAACGGCTCCAACACCGGCGGCGCGAATGCCGCACGCTACAGCGACTCCGATGCGGGCCAAAATAAGGTCGGCATCAGCTTCAACCTGCCGCTGTACAGCGGCGGCGCGACCAACTCGCAGGTCAAGCAAGCGCAGTACGGCTTCGTCGGCGCCAGCGAGCAGTTGGAAAGCTCACACCGCAGCGTGGTGCAGACCGTGCGTTCGTCGTTCAACAACGTTAACGCCTCGATCAGCAGCATCAACGCCTACAAACAGGCGGTGATCTCCGCGCAAAGCTCCCTGGACGCGATGGAAGCCGGTTATCAGGTCGGTACCCGCACCATCGTCGACGTGCTGGACGCCACCACCACGCTGTACAACGCCAAACGTCAGCTGTCCGACGCGCGTTATACCTATCTGATCAACCAGCTGAACATCAAGTCGGCGCTCGGCACGCTGAACCAGAACGATTTGCTGCTGTTGAACGGCGCGTTGGGCAAACCGGTGTCGACCGCACCTGACGCCGTGGCGCCGCAGAATCGCGCGCAGGACGCCTATGCAGACGGCTATCAGGACAATGCGCCGATGCAGCAAACCGCGGCGCCGGTACCGGCGGCCACTCGCGCATCCGCGCCGGCCGTTACCACCAGCCAACCGGCTCGCAACAGCGGCAACCCATTCCGCAACTGATGCGCGCACATTGATAAACACGGGGTTCGGCCTGCGCCGCGCCCCGTTTTTTTTGCCTCGGTTTCACCACTTCTGCCCGCCGTCTCACAGCCGCCGCCACGTCAGGTGGTATCATCGTCACTCTCGTTTTCGCAGTCTGGATGAGGTTCGATGGACAACGATTCACGCTGGCAGCGGCTGATTAACGACGGCGAACTGCCGCCGCCGCTGCGCCCGGCACAGGCGGTTTACGCCTCCTGGCTGCGCTGCCGCAGCCTGATGCAGCCCGACGTCTGGCAAGCACCGCACCGCGCTCAGGGCGCCACCTTCGAATCGATTTGCCGCCGCAAGAACGATCTGCTGACGCTCGGCCAGGCGGCGCTGGAAGACGCCTGCGAGTACATGGAGCCACGTCGTTGTCTGTTGATGATCCTCGACGAGAGCGGCTGCATGCTGTGGCGCTGCGGCGACGCCCAAACCTGGGAACATTTACAGCAACTGGGGTTCGCCCCCGGCGCTTACTGGGCCGAAGGGCAGATCGGCACCAACGCCCCGGCGCTGGCGGCAACGGAAGGCCACCCGGTGCGGGTAAGCGGCGGGGAGCACGTGCGCCGGGCGCTGCACGGCTGGTCGTTCTGCGCTACGCCGGTCTACGACAACAGCGGCCGCCAGCGCGGTTCGATCGCGCTGGGCTGTCTGTTGGCCGACTGCGCCGCCGGCGATCTGTCGCTGACGCTGGCCATCGCCCGCGAAATCGGCAACTCGCTGAACGCCGACGGCCTGCTGGCGGAATCCAACCGCCATCTGAATCAGCTTTACGGCCTGCTGGACGGCGTGGACGACGGCGTGATGGCTTGGGATCACCGCGGCTATCTGCAATACATCAACCAGCGCGCCGCCGCCCTGCTGAAGCTGGACGAGCAGCAGAGCCAGGGCAAACCGCTGGCGCAGCTGCTGACGCTGCCCGCCCTGCTCAAGCGCGCTATCGCCGACCGGCAGCCGCTGCAACACGTCGAAGTCACCTTCGAAAGCCAGCGGCAGTTTATCGCCGCCCTGCTGACGCTAAAGCCGATTTTCGACGGCGATCGCTGTAGTTTCATCGCCCTGCTGCACCCGCTCGAGCGGCTGCGCCAGTATGTCAGCAGCCAGTTGGGGCGCGTCAGCCACAGCTTCGAGCAAATGCCCTCCGCCTCGCTGGAGATGCGGCGGCTGATCCGTTACGGGCAGCAGGCGGCCAAAGGCCAGCATCCTATCCTGCTGCGCGGGGAGGAAGGGATTGGCAAAGAGCAGCTCAGCCAGGCTATCCACAACGCCGGCGAACGCGCCGCCGGGCCGTATATCGCCCTCAACTGCCAGCTGCTGCCGCAGGCGCAGGGGCTGCGTGAACTGCTGGGCAGCGACGCCAACGAAGAAGAGGCGGGCCAGCTGAGTAAATTCGAATTGGCCAACGGCGGCACGCTGTACCTCGAACAGATCGAATACCTGCCGGCGGAGATGCAGTCGGCGTTGCTGCAGGTGCTGAAAACCGGCGTGGTGATCCGCCTCAATTCCAGCCGGGTGATCCCGGTCGATGTCCGAGTCATCGCCGGCAGCGCCGCCGATCTGCCGCTGCTGGTGCAGCAAAACCGCTTCCGCCGCCAGCTGTTTTACAGCCTGCAAGCCTTCGAGATCCAGATCCCGCCGCTGCGCCAGCGGCTGAGCGATATTCCGCTGCTGGTCAAACACCATCTGCGCGCGCTGGAGCAGCATTTTCAGTGTCGCTTTCGGGTGGATGACGAAGTGATGGCCCAGCTGGCGCTCTACCTGTGGCCGGGCAACGATTTGGAACTGAAAGGGGTGGTGGAGCGCGCGGCGATGATCTGCCACGGCCACCACATCCAGCTGGCGGACCTGCCGGCGCACCTGCTCGGCCAGCCGTCGCTGCTGGAAAGCGATCCGCAGCCCGGCGCGCCGCTGCTGACGCTGACGGACATGGAGCGCCAGGCGATCCTGCGCGCGGCGACCGTCAGCCGCGGCCAGCTGACGGAAATGGCGCAGCTGTTGGGCATCGGCCGCACCACCCTGTGGCGGAAGATCAAACAGCACGGGATCGACATCCGCCAGTTCAAGCTGCGCGCCTGAACGCCTAGTGGCTGAGCTGCAACACCCCGCGCGCGGCGTCCAGCATCGCCTTCTGCCCGCTGCGGGTTTTGCTCAGGCAATCCTGCATGCCGACCACCATCGGCATGCCCATCGCCTTCGCCAGAATGGCGCTGTGCGACAGGGCATTGCCGCCGCTCAGGCAGATGCCGAGCACCAGCCGCCTGTCGAGCATCACCACCTCCGAAGGCATCAGTTCGTCCATCACCAGTATCGACGGCTCTGCCAGCGCAATCGTCGGTAACGGCAGCCCCTGCAGATGGCACAGCGTGCGGCGCAGCATGTCGCGCACGTCCAGTTCGCGCGCCCGCATATAGTCGTCATCCAGCTCGCGGTACTCTTCGGCGATCGCCTCCAGCACCTGTCGCCAGGCCTGCTCGGCGTTGCACAACTGCTGCGCGATGCGGGTGTACGCCGCCTGCTGCAGATCCGGATCGTCCAGCAGCATGCTGTGGGCGCCGAAGATCGCCGCCTGCGGCTTGCCGATCAGCGTGCCGGTGCGTTCCGCCAGCCGGTTCAGATCGCTCAGGGTGTGCTGCAGCGCCTCACGCAGGCGTTGCTGTTCGCCCAACACCTCGTCCGCGCCAATCCGTCGATCGGCGGTTGGCGGCCAGAAGCTGTGGGCCTGGAACACCGGCCCGCTGGTGACGCTTTCCGCCACCGGGATACCGTGCAGCGAAGGCTGCTGCCGCTCGGAGACCGTCTCGCCGAAATGCTGTTCCGCCAGCGCGTTGAACGCCGCCAGCGCCTCGTCCGCCTGCGCGCCGTCGGCGATCAGGCGAATAGTATCGCCGTGGCGCACCTGCAGCAGCGCCAGCTGATTGAGGCTGCGCGGGTCGACGCACTGCCCCTGCTTTTCCAGCACCAGCTCGGCCTTGAACGGCGCCAGCGTCTCGACCAGCCGCGCCGCCGGGCGCGCGTGCAGCCCGTGCGGGTTCTGCACCGTCCAGGTTGCGCTTTTGCCCTGCGCCAGCGGCAAAGCCGCGCTTTTCGCGGCCGGCGAGCCTTCGCCCAGCTGCGCCTGTTTGGCCTGCAGCGCGCCCTGCGCCTCCGCCACCACCTGCTCCAGCGAGGCACCGGAGTTGGCGGCCACCACCGCCGCCAGCGTGCCTTCGACCAGCGGCGCCGCACACAGCCGCACTTTGACAGCCACGTCCGGATCCAGCAGATCGAGCGCGGTTTCGGCGCTGAGCAGCGCGCTGCCCAGATCCATCAGCACCAGAACGCCGTCGCCGTCGGCGACCGCTTCGATCGCCTCCATCACTTTGACGGCGTCCGTGCCGATCGGGTGCTGCTCGTCATCCACGCCCGCCGCCAGCGCCAGTTTGCAGCCGTCGCCGCGCATCATCTGCCGCGCCAGTTGCTCAACGCCGCGCGCCAACAACGCGCTGTGCGAAACCACCACGATATTAATCATCTCGCCTCCTGCTAGCTGCCGGCGACCTCGGCCAGCGTTTTCATCATCAACATCACCGAAGTGGCACCGGGATCCTGGTGGCCGATGCTGCGCTCGCCCAGGTAACTGGCCCGCCCCTTGCGCGCCTGCATGGTAATGGTGCTCTCCACCGCCCGCTCGGCGCTGTCGGCGGCGCGCTGCAACGCCTCCGCCACGCTCAGGTTCTGCTGCGCGGACTGCCCGAGGCTTTCCACTACCGGCCACCAGACGTCGCACATGGTCTTGTCGCCCGGCTCCGCCTTACCGCGCATCACCACGCCTTCAACCCCCTCTTGCATCATTTGATGCAGCTCCGCCAGATCCAGGCTTTGCTTGGCGTTCGCCGCCTGCGCCGCGCGGATGAAGAAGGTGCCGAACAGCGGGCCGCTGGCGCCGCCCACGCTCGACAGCAGCGTCATGCCGGTGTTTTTCAGGATGAAGCCGATATCTTTGTCCGCCACCGACGGCAGCTTTTCCACCACCTTGTTGAAACCGCGATTCATGTTCAAACCGTGGTCGGCATCGCCGATCTCGGTGTCGAGCCGGGTCAGAAAATCGCGCTCCCGGCTGAACACCTCGCCGCAACGCATCAGCCAATCGACAACCTGTTGTTTGGTCAACGCCATGATTCCTCCTCAGCAACCCCAACGCAGCGCAGGCGTTTTCACCGGCGCATCCCACAAGGACAACAGCTCGTCGTCCACGTTCAACAGCGTGATGGACACGCCCTGCATATCGAGCGAAGTGCAGTAAGAGCCCACCAGATTGCGCTCAATGATGATGCCCGCCTCGGCGCAGCGCTCCGCCAGCCGATGGTATACGCCGTACAGCTCAGACAGCGGCGTGGCGCCCAGGTTGTTGACCAGCGCGATCGCCCGATCGCCGCGCGTCAGCGGCTGCTTGGTCTGCATTTCGTCGCGCCACTCGCCCTGCTGACGATCCCAGACGCGGATCGTGCGCTGATAGTGGCCGTGGTCGATCAGCGTATGGAACATGTCGTCCACCGCCGCGTTCAGCGTGGTGAACGGGCGGCGCGCAATGCCCGGCTCGCCGTGAATGCCGACGCCGAACTCCATTTCGTTCTCCGCCAGGGTGAACGACGGTTTGCCGGCGGCTGGCACGGTACAAGCGCCCAGCGCGATGCCGATTGAGTGCCCGTGGTTGTTGATGCGATGCCCTAACGTCACCACGCTGTCCAGATCGTCGCCGCGCGCCGCGGCGGCGCCCAGCAGTTTCTCCATCAGCACGGTGTTGGCCACCCCGCGCCGCCCGGCGGTAAACAGGCTGTCTTTGACCGCCACGTCGTCATCCACCAGCACCGTCGCCACCGCGACACCGCTGTCGTGCAGCAGCTCGGTGGCGGTTTCGAAGTTGAGCACGTCGCCGGTGTAGTTCTTGATCAGCAGCAGCACCCCGGCGCCGCCGTCGATCGCCTGACCGCACTCGTACATTTTATCCGGCGTCGGCGAGGTGAAAATCTCGCCCGGGCAGGCGCCGTCGAGCATCCCTTCGCCGACGAAACCGCAGTGCATCGGCTCGTGGCCGCTGCCGCCGCCGGACAGGATCGCCACCTTGCCCGCCACCGGCGCGTCGGCGCGGGTCACGAACAGCGGATCCGCGTGCACCAGCAGCTCGGGATGGGCCTCCGCCAGCCCCTGCAACTGCTCTTCCAACACCGACTCGACCTGATTAATCAGTTTTTTCACGATGGTTTCCTCTGTAAGAACAGGGGCGCGGCGCACCGCGCCCCAACGATATCAATGACGCTGCAGCCAGGCGGCGCCCAGCCGATCCGCCGTCAGGATCGCCGCCTGCACGCCCGCGGGAGTAACCTTGAACGGCATGTTGTGAATGGTTTCGCCGGCGGCGCAGCTGGCTTCGGCCACCGCCATCATCTTCGCCGCCGCATCGCCGGTGACGCCCATCTGCGCCAGCGAGATCGGCAGGCCGATGCCATGACAAAACGCCAGCACGGTTTCAATCTGCGCCATCGGGCTGTTCTGCAGCACCAGCTGCGCCAGAGTGCCGAACGCCACTTTCTCGCCGTGATACAGGTGGTGGCACTCTTCGAGCACGGTAAAACCGTTGTGAATGGCGTGCGCCGCCGCCAGCCCGCTGCTCTCGAAGCCGATGCCGCTCAGATAGGTATTGGCCTCAATGATGCGTTCCACCGCTTCCGTCACCACGCCGGCCTCGACCGCCAGTTTGGCTTTCACCCCTTCCGCCAGCAGCGTGTCGTAGCACAGCCGCGCCAGGCTGAGCGCCGCCAGCGTCGATTTGCCGCCGGCCATGCTGGTGGCCTGGGCGTCGAAGCAGGCCTGCGCCTCGAAATAGGTGGAAAGTGCGTCGCCCATGCCGGCCACCAGCAGGCGCACCGGCGCTTTGGCAATGATGGCGCTGTCCATCACCACCATGTCCGGGTTGCGCGGGTAAATCAGGTACTCGGCGAATTCGCCCTGTTCGGTGTAGAGAACCGACAGCGCGCTGGTCGGCGCATCGGTGGAGGCGATGGTGGGAATGAGCACCACCGGCAGCTGTTGGTAGTGCGCCACGGCCTTGGCGGTGTCGAGCGTCTTGCCGCCGCCGACGCCGATCACCCCGCGGCAGCCGTGAGCCTGCAGCTCATGGCCGAGCCGGTCTATCTCCTTGCGGCAGCATTCGCCGTTGAAGCGCGCCGCATGATGTTTCACGCCGTGCTGCTGCAGGCTGCCCATCAGGGTGTCGCCCGCCAGCTGCATCACGAAGTCGTCGGCGATCACCAGATAGTGATCGGCGAGGGATTTGGCGTATTCGCCGACGGCGGCCAGCGCATTGGCGCCCTGAATATATTTGCCTGGTGACTGGATGATTCTCAACATAACCGGATCCTTGTAGGGAGTTGGCGATGGTAACGTTCAGATATCAGGTGATGACGCGCCGACTTCGCCGCCGGCTTGTTGTTGTGCTTCGACTATGAGCGCCCGCCGCCCGCCTGGCGAGCCTCGCGATTTTTGTTCCATTATGGAACATCATCATAGCGACAACGTTTCATGATGAAACGCCAACGCGCGTTTTTTCGCCGCGAAAGCGAACTGGCGCACACCCCAACGTATAACTGCGTAAAGAGTCGATTCTGCGGGCGTTTCAGCTTTAATTTTGACCATGTTTCCCCTATCCTTAGCGCCACTACTGGGAAAGGGCGAAAACAGCCCGCATGATGGGATTGATAACGATGAAACGGACAAAAAACATCAACCAAGAGACGTTCCGCAAATCCTGGCGCAGCTACCGTATCGCGCCCGTGGCTTTGGCGATCAGCGCCGTCTTTATGCTGGCCGGCTGCGAGAAGAGCGATGAAACGGTCTCCCTGTATCAGAATGCCGATGACTGTTCGCGCGCCAATCCTTCGATGAGCGAGCAGTGCACCACCTCCTACAACAACGCCCTGCAAGAAGCGGCGAAAACCGCGCCGAAATACGCCACCCGCGAAGACTGCGTCGCCGAGTTCGGCGAAGCGCAGTGCACCCAGGCGCCGGCACAGGCCGGCATGGCGGCGGAATCGCAAAGCAGCGGCAGCTTCTGGATGCCGCTGATGGCGGGCTACATGATGGGCCGCCTGATGGGCGGTTCCGGCTTCGCGCAGCAGCCGCTGTTCACCTCCAAGAACGCCGCCAGCCCGGCGAACGGCAAGTTTGTCGACGCCAGCGGCAAGAGCTATGGCCCGGCCACCGCCGGCGGCCGCACCATGACGGTGCCGAAAACCGCCATGGCGCCGAAGCCTGCGGTCACCAACACCGTGACCCGCGGCGGCTTCGGCGAGACCGTAGCCAAGCAGACCAGCATGCAGCGCAGCAGCGCCACCTCCAACTCCGGCTCTCGCAGCATGGGCGGTTGATGCATGAAACGTATTGCTATTACCGAGCGCCCGGACTGGCGTGAAAAAGCAACCGAGTTCGGTTTCCGTTTCCACACCATGTACGGCGAGCCGTACTGGTGTGAAGACGCCTATTACCAGTTCACGCTGGCGCAGATTGAAGAGATCGAAAGCGCCACCGCCGAGCTGCACCAGATGTGTCTGCAGGTGGTGGAAAAAGTGGTCGGCAGCGACGAGCTGATGGCCAAGTTCTGCATCCCGAAACACACCTGGGAGTTCGTGCGCAGTTCGTGGCGCACCAATCAGCCGTCGCTGTATTCGCGTCTCGATCTGGCCTACGACGGCGTCAACCCGCCGAAGCTGCTGGAGAACAACGCCGATACGCCAACCTCGCTGTATGAGGCGGCCTTCTTCCAGTGGCTGTGGCTGGAAGACCAGATCAACGCCGGCAAGTTGGATCCGGAATCGGATCAGTACAACAGCCTGCAGGAGAAGCTGATCGAGCGTTTCGCCGAACTGAAAGCGCATCACGGCTTCGGCCTGTTGCACCTGGCGTGCTGCCAGGACAGCGAAGAAGATCGCGGCACGGTGCAATATCTGCAGGACTGCGCGCAGGAAGCCGGTCTGCCGACCGAGTTCCTGTTCATGGAAGAGATTGGCCTCGGCGAAAAAGGCCAGTTTACCGATCTGCAGGATCAGGTGATTGGCAACCTGTTCAAGCTCTACCCGTGGGAATTCATGCTGCGCGAGATGTTCTCCACCAAGCTGGAAGACGCCGGCGTGCGCTGGCTGGAACCGGCCTGGAAGAGCATCATCTCCAACAAGGCGCTGCTGCCGCTGCTGTGGGAAATGTTCCCGAACCACCCGAATCTATTGCCGGCTTATTTCGCGCAAGACGATCATCCGCCGATGGATCATTACGTCACCAAGCCGCTGTTCTCACGCGAAGGCGCCAATATCCAGATCGTCGAAAACGGTCAGGAAGTGGCGCGCGTCGATGGGCCGTACGGTGAAGAAGGCATGATCGTGCAGCAGTTCCATCCGCTGCCGAAGTTCGAAGACAGCTACACGCTGATCGGCAGTTGGCTGGTGAACGATCAACCTTGCGGCATCGGCCTGCGCGAAGATCGCGAACTGATCACGCAGGATCTGTCGCGCTTCTATCCGCACACCATCCTCGGCTGATAGCCCCGCCGAGACCAAAACGCCAGTCTCTGACTGGCGTTTTTTCTTTAGCCCACCTGCACCGACAGCATGCTCAGCGCTCCCATTTCGATACCGTCGATCGGCACGCTGATGGCCTCTTTGCCATCCCAGCCGCCAAGCACGTACAGCAACGGCAGATAGTGTTCCGGCGTCGGATTCGACAGCGCCGCCCCCTCATGGCGCATGAAATCCACCAGAGGATGGTTTTCACCCCGATAACGCAGGTTATCCCGGACAAAGTTATTGAACGATTCCGCCCACGGGTAGGCGCTGGTATCGCCCTGCCATTTCACCATGCGCAGGTTGTGCACCACGTTGCCGCTGGCGACGATCATCACGCCCTCATCGCGCAGCGCCGCCAGTTTGCGCCCCAGCTCATAGTGATAGGCCGCCGGCTGCGTGCCGTCGACGCTGAGCTGCACCACCGGGATGTCAGCATTGGGGTACATCTTGATCAAGACGCCCCAGGTGCCGTGATCCAACCCCCACTCGCCGAGATCGGCCGTCACCGGCACCGGCGCCAGCATTTGCTGCAGCTGCGCAGCCAGCGCGGGAGAGCCCGGCGCCGGATAACGGGTATCAAACAGCGCCTGCGGGAACCCGCCGAAGTCGTGAATGGTTTTGGGTTTTTCCATCGCGGTGACCGCGGTGCCGCGGGTATACCAATGCGCGGAAACCGCCACGATCGCCTTCGGGCGCGGCAATGACTCACCCAACGCACGCCATGCCCGGGTGTAGCGGTTGTCTTCCAGCACGTTCATCGGGCTACCGTGGCCAAGAAACAGTGCCGGCATACGAGAGGTGTTCATAGGGAGATCCTTAGTTCAAATTGTGCTATGCCGCTACATTACGCGCTTTGCCGCGCCAACACAGCCGGATAACCGTGATGAAGATCTTCAATAAATTTGAATTAAAAGCGGAGGAATGCGCCGGCAGACAGAAAGATAAAAATTTAATATATTTCAATAGATTAATAATATCAGTGAATGCCATGACATTACTGCCACACAGATCTAATTTGTGAATAATTTATGTATTTTTTGTTAACGCGATCTATACACTCCTCCTCTGCCGACGGGAGCAGGCAACCCCGCCGCGCGATGGGAATTACGTCTCACCAAGGAGGAATTCATGTTCAGACTCACACTGGCAACCCGCCTGGCGCTTTCCATATCCTTGCTCACCGGCTGGACGGCCACCGCCGGCGCGGCGGACAACGCGCAGCTGACGCAGCGCGAAGATCCTTACTTCCTTCAGGCGCAAGCTCAGCTGCAACAGCGGCTGAAACAGACGCCAAACACCAACCGCGCCAAAAACGTCATTCTGGTGGTCGGCGACGGCATGGGGTTTTCCACCGTGACCGCCGCCCGCATTTTTGAAGGGCAGCAGCGCGGCGTGGACGGCGAATCCAACGTGCTGGCCTGGGAGGCCTTCCCCTATCTGGCGGCGGCCAAAACCTACTCCGCCGACGCCCAAATCACCGACTCCGCGCCCAGCGCGGTGGCGATGACCACCGGCGTCAAAACCATCAACGATCTGATGGGCCTCAACCATACGGCCACCCTCAACAATTGCGAGGATCAGCAAACCAAGACCGTCACCACGCTGTGGGAGATGGCCGCAACGCTCGGCATGGCCACCGGCGCCGTGACGACCGCCACCATCACCCACGCCACGCCGGGCGCGACCTATGCCCATATCGCCAACCGCGATTGGGAATCCGACGCCAAAATGCCGGCAGCGGCTCTGGCCGCAGGCTGCCGCGATATCGCGCGCCAGCTGGTGGAAATGAAGTACGGCAACGGCCTTAACGTGGCGATGGGCGGCGGGCGCACCAACTTCCTGCCCGATAGCGTGAGCGATCCGGAATACCCCGGCAAGAAAGGTGCCAGAAAGGATGGCCGCGATCTGACGCAGGCCTGGCTGCAACGCTATGGCGAGCGCGGGCAATACGTCTGGAATCAGGCGCAGTTCGACAAAATCGAACCGGGTAAGGTCGATCATCTGCTGGCCCTGTTCGAGCCGTCGCACATGAACTTCGAGCACGATCGGCGGCAAGACGCGGCGGGAGAACCCTCGCTGGCGGAAATGACCAGCAAGGCCATCGATATTCTGGCCAGGAATCCCGAAGGCTACCTGCTGTTGGTGGAGGGCGGACGCATCGATCACGGTAGCCACAACGGTAACGCCTACCGTACGCTGAGCGACGCGGTCGCCCTGAACGAGGCGGTGAAAACCATCGTCGACAAGGTCAACCTGGACGAAACCCTGGTGATCGTGACCGGCGATCACAGCCACACATTGACCATCGCCGGCTATGCCAAGCGGGGTAATCCTATCCTCGGCATTTCCGTCGGCGTCGACGGCAAACCGCGGCTGGGCAGCGACGGCAAGCCTTATACCACCGTCGGTTTCGCCAATGGCCCCGGCGGCACGATCCCGCTGACCGAACGCCCGACATTGACCATGGAACAGGCCACCGCGCCCGACTTTATTCAGCCGGCGCTGGTGCCGCTGAAAAGCGAGACCCACGGCGGGGAAGATCTCGGCATCTACGCCATCGGCCCCTGGGCCCATCTGTTCCAGGGTACGGTGGAAGAGAACTACACCTTCCACGTGATGAATTACGCCAGCCGCATCGGCGAACGCCTGTCAGAACGATAACCACAAAAAAGCCGCGTTACGCGGCTTTTTTTATCGTTGAAAGCGACCGGCTATCAGCTGGCCTTTTTCTCGTGCGCCTGACGGTAGGCCACCAGATCCTCGATGGTCAGCACCACCATGTCGTGCTGTTTGGCGAAGGCGATCACTTCCGGCGCGTGCGCCATGCTGCCATCGTCGTTGGTCAGTTCACACAGCACGCCGGCAGGTTTGAAACCGGCCATGGAAACCAGATCGATGGTCGCTTCGGTGTGGCCGCGACGGCTCAGCACGCCGCCCGGCTGCGCGCGCAGCGGGAACACGTGGCCCGGACGGTTCAGATCGCTCGGCTTGGCGCTGTCTGCCACCGCCGCACGGATGGTGGTCAGGCGATCGGAAGCGGAAACCCCGGTGGTCACGCCCTGCGCCGCTTCGATGGTCACGGTGAAGGCGGTCTGGAATTGGCTGGAGTTGTTGGTCACCATCATCGGCAGCTCAAGCTGCTGACGGCGTTCTTCGGTGATGCACAGGCACACGATACCGCTGCCGTGGCGAATGGTCAGCGCCATCTGCTCAACGGTCATGGTTTCCGCGGCGAAGATCATGTCACCTTCGTTTTCACGGTTTTCATCATCGAGCACCATTACGCCGCGCCCGTTGCGCAGTGCGTCGATCGCGCGTTCAACGCGTTCTGTCGGCGTGCCGAAGTCTGAAAGTAGCGTCTGATTCATGGTAAAAAACCTCATTAAAAATTATGGATTACCAGAACCAGGGCGATCTTGAGGAGTAGCTAGCAATAGCTAAAAAAATAACGCAAGCGGGCGCAAGCCCGGCAGATACCGTTACTCTCTCCCATCCGGACTATAACCGTCGGCCCCGGAATTGCACCGGATCTGCTGACCTCTAACCGGCCTTTACAGGCTGGCTGAGCGCTCGCGGGCTTTCACCGTAGAAGGTGATTTACCGCCGGTGGGGACTTTCACCCCGCCCTGAGAATAAGCAGGATGACTATAACGCTAATGGGTAGACAGGGCAATTGGCAAAAGCACAATTCGGCCACGCGCGGCGAATGCGCTTAATGGTGTTTATCCGGCGGGCAACTCGCATTACACTAAGCGGCAGCAATTAAACTCTGAAAGGGATACGCCATGATTGACCCGAAAAAAATCGAACAAATCGCACGCCAGGTTCATGAGTCCATGCCTAAAGGCGTTCGTGAATTCGGGGAAGACGTTGAGAAAAAAATCCGTCAGGTGCTGCAGTCGCAGCTGACCCGCCTGGATTTGGTTAACCGCGAAGAGTTCGACGTGCAGACTCAGGTGCTGTTGCGCACCCGCGAGAAGCTGGCGCTGTTGGAACAGCGCCTGGCCGAGCTGGAAAGCAAGCTGAGCGCGGCACCGGCCGCCAAGCAGGAAGACGAATAATTCCCGCCAAGGGCGCGCACCTGAACCGCGCGCCCCTGTTCTTTCGGTCGCCCGGCGTTAGCCGCGCCCGTCTTTGATCGCTTTGATGATGTTGGTGGTCGACAGCCCGTCTTCAAAGTTCAACACTTTGACATCGCCGCCGTTGGCCCACACTTCCGCACTGCCGGCAATCTCTTCCGGTTTGTAATCGCCGCCTTTCACCAGCAGATCCGGCAGAATGTCGGCGATCAAGCGCTGCGGCGTGTCCTCTTCGAACGGCACCACCCAATCCACCGCTTCCAGCGCGCCCAGCACGATCATGCGATTCTCCAGCGCGTTGACCGGGCGTTTTTCCCCTTTCAGGCGTTTGGTCGAGGCGTCGCTGTTCACCGCCACGATCAGGCGGTCGCCCAGCTTGCGGGCGTTGGCCAGATAGGAGACGTGGCCGGCGTGCAGAATGTCGAAAATGCCGTTGGTCATCACCACTTTCTCGCCGCGCTGACGCGCCTGAGCAACAGCGGTTTTCAACTGCGCTTCGGTCATCACGCCAAAGCCGGTTTCGGCCCGGCCGCGCACCGCGTTTTCCAGCTCGATTGGCGACACGGTAGAGGTACCGAGCTTACCCACCACCACGCCGGCGGCGGCGTTGGCCAGGAAGCAGGACTCTTCCAGCGAATTGCCGGCGGCCAGCGAAGCGGCCAAGACGCCGATCACGGTGTCGCCGGCGCCGGTCACATCGAACACTTCCTGCGCCTGGGTCGGCAGGTGCAGCGGTTCAATGCCAGGCTGCAGCAGCGTCATGCCGTGTTCGGAACGGGTGACCAACAGCGCCGACAGCTCGAAATCCGCCACCAGCTTCATGCCGCGCGCCACCAGTTCCGCCTCATCATTGCAGTGGCCCACCACCGCTTCGAACTCGGACAGGTTCGGCGTCAGCAGCGTCGCGCCGCGATAGCGTTCGAAGTCAGAGCCTTTAGGATCGATCAGCACCGGAACCTTGGCGGCGCGCGCCAGTTGGATCATGCCCTGCACCTGGCTGAGCGCGCCCTTGGCGTAATCGGACAGCACCAGCGCGCCGATCTGCGGCAGCGCCTGCTGAATGCGCTCCAGCATCGGCTGAGGATCGACGTTGGAGAAGCCTTCTTCGAAGTCGAGACGGATCAGTTGCTGGTTGCGCGACAGCACGCGCAGCTTGGTGATGGTCGGATGGGTCGGCACCGAGACGAAGTCGCAGCGCACGTTGACTTCATTCAGCTTGGCGCTCAGCGCCCGCGCCGCATCGTCGATGCCGGTCAGGCCCACCAGGCGGGAATTGGCACCCAGCGAAGCGATGTTCATCGCCACGTTAGCCGCGCCGCCGGGACGCTCTTCGATGGTGTCGACCTTGACCACCGGCACCGGGGCTTCCGGTGAGATGCGGCTGGTCGGCCCATACCAATAGCGATCCAACATGACGTCACCGACCACCAGCACACCGGCGCGGCGAAAATCAGGCAGCGTAACTTTCATCCGATAACTCCAAAAAAGAACAAAATTTTAGTGGCGCAGATATTACCACAGACCGCCGGAATACCCGCAAAAAGGTATTAATCCAGCCATTTGGCCCAGCTGGCGCGCACCTGCTCGCGCTCGGCGGTGAACAGCTCGCTGCCGACCTTGCCGGAATGCTCCTGCAGCGCCAGATGGTGGATCTCGTCGCGCATGGTGACATAGGCCTGGGTCAGCGCGCGCGCCTCCTCTTCCGGCATGATGTCGTAATTGGCCATCAGCTCGAAGATGCGCACGTTGTCTGACCAACGCGTCAGCCGCGGTTCACCCGGCGCATAGCGTAAGACCAGATATTGGGCGATAAATTCGATGTCGGTAATGCCGCCCTCATCGGTTTTGATATCAAACAGATCGCGCTGCTTGTTGCCGAGATGGTTGCGCATCTTTTCGCGCATCTCGCGCACTTCGCGCTTCAGGGTCTCCGCATCACGCGTTTTGCACAGGATTTCGCGCCGAATCGCGTCGAACTGCTGGTGCAGCGCCGGGTCGCCGTGCACGATGCGCGCGCGCACCAGAGCCTGATGCTCCCAGGTCCAGGCTTCGTTTTGCTGGTAATCGGCGAACGCCTCGACGGTGCTGACCAGCATCCCCGCGGCGCCGGAAGGCCGCAGACGCGCGTCCACCTCATACAGAATGCCGGAGGAAGTGCGGGTGCTGAACAGATGCATCACCCGCTGCGCCAGCCGCAGGTAGAACTGGCGGCCGTCGATGCAGCGATCGCCGTCGGTCATCACCTCCGGCGGGCAATCCAGCAGGAACACCAGATCGAGATCGGAACTGTAACCCAGCTCCCAGCCGCCCAGCTTGCCGTAGCCGATCACCGCAAAGCCGCGCCCTTCGCGCTCCTGCAGATGGGTCGGCTGGCCGTAGCGCGCCACCATGTCGCTCCAGGCCTGTTGCACCACCGCGTCGATGATCGCCTCCGCCAGATAAGTCAGGTGGTCGCTCACTTTCATCACCGGCAGCGCGCCGGCGATATCCGCTGCGGCGATGCGCAGCTGCTGCGCCTGTTTGAACTGGCGCAGCGCCTCCAGCTTTTGCTCTTCGTCGTCTTCCGGCACCCGCAGCAGGTACTGGCGCAGCTCGCTGCGGTAGGCGTCCAGCGCCACCGGCTGATACAGCGTGGCCGGATCCAGCAGTTCGTCCAGCAACAGCGGGTAGCGCGACAGTTGGTTGGCAACCATCGGCGAAGCGGCGCACAGACGGATCAGATGGCTGAGCGCCGCGTGGTACTCCACCAGCAGCTCGAGGTAAGTGGTGCGGGTGACGATGCTGAGCAGCAGCTGTGCCAGCCGCACCAGCGCGGTCGGCGCGTCCTGGCGCGGGCACACCTCCGCCAGCAGGCGCGGCATCAGCTGATCGAGCACGTCGCGGCCGCGCGGGCCGATGGTGCGCTTGTCGACGTCATGGCGGAAATCGGCGATGGTGCGCAGCATCTGTCGGCGCCCCTCTTCGTCCAGGTGCGGCGTCAGCGGCGCCAGCTCGTTTTCCTCCAGCGCGTCCTGCCACAGGCTGTGATAGTGCTGGTAGTCGGGATCTTCGCCGATATCCGGGCTATCGTCGCCGATCAGATCGTCGAACACCGCCCGCACCGCCTGCATGTGCACCTCCAGCGTCGCCATCAGCGCCGGCCAATCCGCCAGCCCCATGCCGCAGGCCAGCCGCGCTTGGTCGAGCGCATCCTGCGGCAGCGTCTGGGTTTGCTGATCGCCGATCGCCTGCAGCAGATTCTCCAGCCGCCGCAGGAACAGGTAGGCGGCGCTCAGCGCCCGCACCTGCTCGGCCTCCAGCAGCCCCAGCTCACCCACCGCCTGCAGCGTCGGCAACAGCGAACGCCCCTGCAGCGCCGGCTCACGGCCGCCGCGGATCAGCTGAAATACCTGGGTGATGAATTCGATTTCGCGAATGCCGCCTGCGCCCAGTTTGATGTTGTCCTTCAGGCCGCGCCGCCGCACTTCACGGGCGATCATGCCCTTCATGTTGCGCAAAGACTGGATGACGCTGAAATCGATATAGCGACGGAACACGAACGGCCGCAGCGTTTTGCGCAGCTCCTGGCTGTAGGCGTCTTCCGCACCGCCCATCAGGCGCGCCTTCACCATCGCATAGCGCTCCCAGTCGCGCCCCTGCTCCTGATAGTAGTCTTCCAGCGCCGCGAAGCTCATCACCAATGGGCCGCTGTCGCCGAACGGCCGCAGCCGCATATCGACACGATAGACGAAGCCGTCGATGGTCTGCTGATCCAGCGCCTTGATCAGCCGCTGGCCCAGGCGGGTGAAGAACTGGGCATTGTCCAGCTCGCGCCGCCCGCCCTGGGTCTGGCCGTTTTCCGGGTAGGCGAAGATCAGATCGATATCCGACGAGAAATTCAGCTCGCCACCGCCCAGCTTGCCCATGCCGAGGATCAGCAGCGGCTGCGGCTCGCCGGCGGCGTTGCACGGCGTGCCCCACTCGCGGCAACAGGTTTGGTACAGCCAGTCGCGCGCGCTGACGATCAGCGTCTCTGCCAGCCCGCTCAGCTGCAGCAGCGTTTCTTCGGTCGAACACAGCCCCTGCGCCTGCGCCCAGGCAATGCGCACCAGCGTTTCACGGCGAAACAGACGCAGCGTGCGCATCAGCTGCGCCTCATCGCGCACCTCTTCCAGCTCGTCCTGCAGCCAGGCGGCATAGTGTTGCCACTCGCCGGGGGCCGGCGGCTGTTCGCGCAGCGTCGCCAGCCAAGCAGGCTGGGCGAGCAGTGCGTCGCTGACGAAGTCGCTCGACGCCAGCACCCACTGCTCCTGCTCGCTAAAGGCGCTGTCCGCGCCGTGAACTTCCTGAAAACGCTGCACAACCTGCTGTGCCTGAGCCTGTAACGCGGCTGAAAGTGGCGACATAGTGTATGACCCGTTCTGCGGCCCACGGCTGGCGGGCCGGCTTGATTAACGAAGCGCGCCGTTTAACCAGAATGGCGCATGCGATAAGGCCTGTTTGCGGCTGGCTTCATACCAGCCCTGGCGGCGCTCGCTCAGCGCCGCCTGCAGTTCGCGCCAGGCCTCGATATAAGGGCCGGTCTGCTCGTCGGGGTAGGCGCCCGACAGCAGGACCAGCGCCGAAATCTGACGCGTCAGGCGCGGCAATTGTTCCTGATATTCATCTTCGTTCAGCGTACGGCTGAAGGCCTCTTTCAGCTCCGCGCCGCTGCGCCCCAGCATGATGTCGCTGAAGCGTTTGAAAGAACCGTCCAGCTTGGCCTGCCCTTTGGCGTCGATAAACGGCCGCCAGGCGCCGCTCACCAGCCATGATGTGAGCGCTAACTTACATTGCAGGTAGGCCGCGCTGTAGCACAGGCTCTCTGGTTGCGCGGCTTTGTCCGCCAACAGCGGCTCGAGCTCGGTCAGGCGGGCGCGCAGATCGGCGCTGGCCTTGCGCGGCACCAGGCCGCCGAAGATCACCAGCGCCTGGCGGATCGTGCCGACCGCCTCAACCACCGAGGCGCGCGCCTGCGCGTCGCCGCGCAGCCACAGCTCTTCATGGTACTGCCAGTGGCTCAGCGCCAGCTCGAAGGCGGCGATCATCCCCTGTTCGACGGTCGCCTTCGTCGCCGGCTTCAGCACCCGCAGCGGGCGCACCTCACGCGGCGGATTGCCCTGCGCCAGGTGGTAACCGCGCGCCGCCTTGCTCAGGCTGCCCTGACGCAGCCCGTCGTGCGCCGCCAGCTCACCGGCCAACGCCAGCAGATCGGTGGTATTGCCTTTCAGCAGCTCCAGCTCGATCTCGCTCAAGGCTTCGCTCTGGTCACCGGCGCGCACCTCGCCCTGATCCAGGCCAATCTCTATCTCGCTTTGGCCGTAAGTAACCACCCACTTCTCACGCACGAAATCGGTACGGAACAGCGGTTGCAACGCCTGCTGCAACGCTGCGATATCGCAATCCTGCGGCCAAATGTCGGCAGGAAACTGCGCCAACGCCAGCTGCGGCTCGGCGATAGCGACATTGTATTCCGGGCGCTGGTGCAGGCCGCCCACCACTTTACCGGCGGTTTTGATGGTCATCTCATAGCGATCGTCGAAACCGCGAATGCGCAGCCCCATGTCGTGACGGCGCAGGAAGTTGTCGGCCGTTTCGAAGTAGATGTTGGTCAGTTTTTGCGGCGCGGAATGCTGATGCGGCCAGGCGGCGAGCCAGTGTGGCAGAGCGGCCACCGCTTGCGGCGCGGCGATGAATTTCAGTTCAATTTCAACGGTCATAATTCTTTAACACCAATAAGTTATGCATTCACGTCGGTTTCAGCGCGGCGCATTCGGCCCGCCGTATGCTGCCCACTGACGCACAGTTGCCGTTATCTTACCGCGATTCTCGGCGCCTTAACCCTGCTAACTGTAGAAAAAACCTGTTACGTTATAAAACACTGCGCAACTCACAGAATCAGCCACAGTAAGATAGTTCTCATTCCGGTTTTGGCGTTGCGTCGTCAGACTGAACCCTCTACTATCGTTCCATAAATTCACCCAGAAACGATGAACTAATGCAGAAATTACGCCTGATTTGCCTTGCCGCGCTGAGCTTCAGCATCACTTGGGCCGCACATGCCGAAGATAAACGCTATATCTCCGATGAGTTAAGCACTTACGTCCATAGCGGCCCAGGTAATCAGTACCGTATTGTCGGCACTCTCAACGCCGGTGAAGAAGTGACCCTGCTGAGCGTCAACGACAGCACCAACTACGGCCAGATCCGCGATCCGAAAGGCCGCACCACCTGGATCCCGCTCGACCAGCTCAGCCAGACGCCAAGCCTGCGCACCCGCGTGCCCGAGCTGGAACAGCAGGTGAAAACCCTGACCGACAAGCTGGCCAACATCGACAACACCTGGAACCAGCGTACCTCGGAAATGCAGGAAAAAGTCGCGGGCAGCGACAGCACCATCAGCAGCCTGCAGAAGGAAAACCAGGATCTGAAAAACCAGCTGGTGGTCGCGCAGAAGAAGGTCAACGCCGTTAACCTGCAGCTCGACGACAAGCAGCGCACCATTATCCTGCAGTGGTTCATGTACGGCGGCGGCGTCGCCGGCGTCGGTTTGCTGCTGGGCCTGCTGTTGCCGCACCTGATCCCGCGCCGCAAGAACAACAACCGCTGGATGAACTGATCTCAGTATCGTTCAGTTTGAGTATGGGCGCCTGCGGGCGCCCTTTTCATTGGCGCCGACATCCCGCGGCCAATTCATGTAATCTGATAGACAGAGCCTTACACGATATTCAGGAGTCAACAGTGCAGATTTATCTGGTCGGCGGCGCCGTTCGCGACAGCCTGCTCAATATTCCGGTGGTCGATCATGATTGGGTGGTGGTGGGCGCCACGCCGGCAGAGCTGCTGGCGTTGGGCTACCAGCAGGTCGGCAAAGATTTTCCGGTGTTCCTCAACCCCGACTCCCACGAGGAGTACGCGCTGGCGCGCACCGAGCGCAAATCCGGCCAGGGGTACACCGGTTTTACCTGCTATGCCGCGCCGGACGTGACGCTGGAAGAAGATCTGCTGCGGCGCGATCTGACCATCAACGCCATCGCCCGCTCCGCCGAAGGAGAGCTGATTGATCCTTACGGCGGCGTGGCCGATCTGCAGGCGCGCGTGCTGCGCCACGTTTCCGACGCGTTCGGCGAAGATCCGCTGCGCGTACTGCGCGTGGCGCGATTCAATGCCCGCTTCGCCCATCTGGGTTTTCGCATCGCCGACGAAACGTTCGCCCTGATGCGCCAGATGGCGCACAGCGGTGAACTGGCCGCGCTGACCGCCGAACGCGTCTGGAAGGAAACCGAAAAGGCGCTGCAAAGCCAGAGCCCGCAGGTCTATTTTCAGGTGCTGCGCGATTGCGGTGCGCTGGCGGTGCTGTTCCCGGAAATCGATGCGCTGTTCGGCGTGCCGGCTCCCGCCAAGTGGCACCCGGAGATCGACACCGGCGTACATACGCTGATGGCGTTGGCGATTGCCGCCCGCCTCACGCCGGAGGTGGACGTGCGCTTCGCCACCCTGTGCCACGATCTCGGCAAAGGGTTGACGCCGAAAGAGTTCTGGCCGCATCACCACGGCCACGGCCCGGCGGGCGTGCGGCTGGTCGAAGCGCTGTGCCAGCGGCTGCGGGTGCCCAACCCGGTACGGGATTTGAGCAAGCTGGTGGCCGAGTACCATGATTTGATCCACACCGTGAACAAGCTGCGTCCGGAGACCCTGTTGAAGCTGTTCGACGCCATCGACGTCTGGCGCAAACCGCAACGGCTGGAGCAGATGATCCTGACCAGCGAAGCGGATGCGCGCGGCCGTACCGGCTTTGAGGAGAATCCTTATCCGCAGGGCGACTATCTGCGCCAGGCGTATCAGGTGGCGAACGCGGTATCTATTAAAGAAGTGGTAGCCAGCGGGCTGCAGGGCACCGCGATCCGCGACGAGCTCAAACGCCGTCGCCAGCAGGCGCTGGCCGACTGGAAGCTCAATCAAACCATCCTCAACGATCAGGCATAAAAAAACCCCGCAGAGCGGGGTTTTTTCCTGGCATCGGGCTTACAGGAACACCATGTAAACCACGGCCGCCACGATAAAGCGGTAGATGGCGAACGGCACGAACGAGATGCGTTTGATCAGCGACAGGAAGGTTTTGATCGCAATCAGCGCCACTACGAAGGCAGTAACGAAACCGACGGCGAACATCGGCAGGTCGCCCCAAGTCAGGAAGTGCAGGCTCTTATACAGATCCAGGCCGCTGGCGCCTATCATCATCGGCACCGCCAAAATGAAGGAGAACTCGGACGCCGCATAGCGGTTCACGCCCACCAGCATACCGCCGGCGATAGTGGAACCCGAACGGGAGAAGCCCGGCCACAGCGCCAGGCACTGGAAGCAACCGATCAAAAACGCCTGCCGGTAGGTGATGTCATCCAGCCCTTCCGCACGCGGCTTCTTCGGCTTCAGCCATTCCGCCGTCAACAGCAGCAGGCCGCCGACCACCAACGCGTACATCACGTTTTTCGGCGCGAACAGCGATTTAATGACATCGTGGAATATCAACCCCAGCACCACTGCCGGGATCATCCCCAACAGGATGTGCCCCAGCTTCAGCTGGCCGCGGGTTTTGCCCTCGTGCTCCACCGGCTTGCCGCCGAAATGGATGCCGATCAGGCCGAACAACCGGCGCCAGAACATCACTACCACCGCCAGGATCGACCCCAGTTGGATGATGACTTCAAAGGTCTTGGCTTTGTCGCCGGTAAAGCCCAGCCACTCGCCAACGATGATCATATGCCCGGTGGAAGACACCGGCAGAAATTCGGTTAATCCCTCGACAACCCCAAGAACAAACGCAATAAACAGTGAATGCATGTCCGTCATGTGCTTCGCTCACCCCATAAATTTGCGACTAACATAAACATAAAAAAGCGGCAGTGCTTAAAGACAATGCCGCTAAAACAATTCTCAGGATTAAGACCAGCTTAACGGTCTTTCGTTGCAAGCAGATGACATAAAATCATGCGGGACGAGTGCCGCGCTCAATGATCACGCCGACCCGATTGGCATGTGCTACAGCGCCCGGTTTGCTGACCTTAATACGGACCCACGGGGAATTGAAGCGCTGAAGCAAAATTTCGGATATTTCCTCTGCCACGCGTTCCACCAGCGCGAACCGGTTCGATTCAACGTGCCGGATCACGGCGTCGCTGACGTCGGCATAGCTCAGACAGTCAGTTACGTCGTCGCTGGCGGCGGCCGGCCGGTTATCCCAGCCCATTTCGATATCGAACACCAGCTTCTGACGAATGCCCTGTTCCCACTCATAAACGCCAATGGTGGTAATTACGGTAAGCTCTTCAATAAATACGATATCCATCACGTCATTCTCTGTTTTTGGCCTTGCCGGATACCACTTCCAGCGGAATGTGCGTATTATCCATGGATGTTGCGAGTAAAACGACCATTATTAAACGGAACCGCGTTATGAGTGCTACCGCGCTTGGCATGATTATCTTCGCGTATCTGTGCGGCTCGATTTCCAGTGCGATCCTGGTTTGCCGGATCGCCAGGCTGCCGGATCCGCGTGAACATGGCTCAGGAAACCCCGGGGCGACCAACGTCCTGCGCATCGGCGGCCGGCTGGCGGCGGCGGCGGTGCTGGTGTTCGATATTCTGAAAGGGATGCTGCCGGTCTGGCTGGCCTACAAGCTCGATGTGCCGCCGCTGTACCTCGGTCTGACGGCGATCGCCGCCTGCCTGGGGCACATCTATCCGGTGTTCTTCCACTTCCGCGGCGGTAAAGGCGTGGCGACGGCGTTTGGCGCCATCGCACCTATCGGCTGGGATCTGACCGGCCTGATGACCGGTACCTGGCTGTTGACGGTGCTGCTCAGCGGTTACTCTTCGCTCGGCGCCATCGTCAGCGCGCTGATCGCCCCGTTCTACGTCTGGTGGTTCAAACCGCAGTTCACCTTCCCGGTAGCGATGCTCTCCTGCCTGATCCTGATGCGGCATCACGACAATATTCAGCGCCTGTGGCGCGGCCAGGAAGGCAAGATTTGGGGCAAGCTGCGCAAGAAGAAAAACGACGCTGATAACGGCGACCAGCCGAAAGACGAATAGCAGAAGGGCCGGATAATCCGGCCCTTTGTTTTATACCGCAGGCAATTCCGCCAGCGGCCAGCGCGGCCGCACCGAAACGCTCAGCTCCGGGTTGGCGCCGCTCTTCAGGCGCACCATGCCGGCATAGGCGATCATCGCGCCGTTGTCGGTGCAAAATTCCGGGCGGGCATAGAACACTTCCCCACCGCGTTTATGCATCATCTCCGCCAGTTTGGTGCGCAGCGTGCGGTTGGCGCTTACGCCGCCGGCCATCACCAGGCGCTTGAAGCCGGTCTGCTCCAGCGCGCGTTTGCATTTGATCGCCAGCGTATCCACCACCGCATCCTCGAAGGCGCGGGCGATGTCGGCACGCGTCTGATCGTCGTTGCCGTTGGAGCGGATGGTGTTGGCGGCGAAGGTTTTCAGCCCGGAGAAACTGAAGTCCAGCCCCGGACGATCGGTCATCGGCCGCGGGAAGGTGAAGCGCCCCGCCGTGCCCTGCTGCGCCATCTTCGACAGCATCGGCCCGCCGGGATAATCCAGGCCGAGCAGCTTGGCGGTCTTGTCGAACGCTTCGCCGGCCGCGTCGTCGATCGACTCGCCCAGCAGCTCATACTCACCGATGCCGGTGACGCTGATCAGCTGGGTGTGGCCGCCGGAGACCAGCAGCGCGACGAACGGGAATGCCGGCGGATTGTCTTCCAGCATCGGTGCCAGCAGGTGGCCTTCCATATGGTGCACCGGCACCGCCGGCACGTTCCAGGCGAACGCCAGCGCGCGCCCGACGGTCGCGCCGACCAGCAGCGCCCCCACCAGACCCGGCCCGGCGGTGTAGGCCACGCCGTCGATGTCGGCCGGGGTCAGGTTGGCCTCTTTCAGCGCCGCCTGAATCAGCGGCACGGTTTTGCGCACGTGATCGCGGGAGGCCAGTTCCGGCACCACGCCGCCGTAGTCGGCGTGCAGCTTCACCTGGCTGTATAATTGGTTGGCCAACAAACCGGTTTGATCGTCATACACTGCAATTCCGGTTTCATCGCAGGACGTTTCTATACCCAGTACTCGCATTACATTTCCCATCATTCACGTGCGGCCGCCAGTCTACCACATTCCGCCGCATTTACCGCCGGCGCGGCGCATCTTGTCACCGGCTCGCACCTATGTCGATGATTCATCCAGAAAATGCCCAGGCGATTAAACACGAGCATTTTTTTCTGATTAGTCTATAATCAGCGCCCGGTGCAAAATTGCGCACGTTGCGGCAGAGCGACGCGGGTTTCAATTTGCTGTGGTGCTTTACAAAGCAGCATCCATTGGAGTAAAATTCCGCACCATTTTGAAAAGGCTGGCGCTTGGCCAGCAACAAACCGAATTTTATTGAGGTGAGAGGCACATGCCGGTAATTAAAGTACGTGAAAACGAGCCATTTGACGTTGCTCTGCGTCGTTTCAAACGCTCTTGCGAAAAAGCGGGTGTTTTAGCTGAAGTTCGTCGTCGTGAGTTTTATGAAAAACCAACTACCGAACGTAAACGCGCTAAAGCTTCTGCTGTGAAACGTCACGCGAAGAAACTGGCTCGCGAAAACGCACGCCGCACTCGTCTGTATTAATTCTTCGGGGGCAACCCCACCGCGTGAATTTCTGATTTTCAAAATCGCGCAGACCGAGTAGTTGCATACGAAGGCCGTGCTTTCCGAAAGGAATGCGCGGCTTGTTCTCGTTTATAGGCTAATGAAGTAAGGGCTTATGGCTGGACGAATTCCGCGCGTATTTATCAATGACTTGCTGGCTCGCACCGACATCGTCGATCTGATCGACGCCCGCGTGAAGCTCAAGAAGCAAGGCAAGAACTACCACGCGTGCTGTCCGTTCCACCACGAAAAGACGCCTTCATTTACCGTTAATGGCGAAAAGCAGTTTTATCACTGTTTTGGGTGTGGTGCGCACGGCAACGCCGTCGACTTTTTGATGAATTACGACCGGCTTGAGTTTGTCGAAACCATCGAAGAGCTGGCGACCATGCACGGGCTGGAAGTGCCTTACGAAGCGGGCACCGGGCCAACCCAGATCGAACGCCATCAGCGCCAGAGCCTGTACCAACTGATGGAGCAGCTCAGCGCGTTCTATCAACAGTCACTGCAGCAGTCCTCCGGGGCACCGGCGCGCAGCTATTTGCAGCAGCGCGGATTAAGTGACGACGTTATTCGCCATTTCGCCATCGGCTTCGCGCCGGCGGGATGGGACAACGCCCTGAAGCGTTTCGGCCGCGACGCCGACTCGCGCCGCGCATTGAACGATGCCGGCATGCTGGTGACTAACGATCAGGGGCGTTCGTACGACCGTTTCCGCGAACGGGTGATGTTCCCCATCCGCGACAAACGCGGGCGCGTGATCGCCTTCGGCGGCCGCGTATTGGGCGATGGCATGCCGAAGTACCTGAACTCGCCGGAAACCGAAGTTTTCCATAAGGGCCGCCAGCTTTACGGCCTGTATGAAGCACAGCAGAACCACCCTACCCTGCAGCGGCTGCTGGTGGTGGAAGGGTATATGGACGTGGTGGCGTTGGCGCAATTCGGCATCGATTATGCCGTCGCCTCGCTCGGAACCTCGACGACGGCTGAACACATTCAGCTGCTGTTCCGCGCCACCGACAACGTCGTCTGCTGTTACGACGGCGACCGCGCCGGCCGCGAAGCGGCATGGCGGGCGTTGGAAACCGCGTTGCCGTACCTGAACGACGGGCGCCAGCTGCGGTTCATGTTTTTGCCTGACGGCGAAGACCCGGACACCCTGGTGCGCAAGGAAGGTAAAGAAGCCTTCGAACAGCGAATGGAGCAGGCGCAGCCGCTGTCCACTTTCCTGTTCGAAAGCCTGCTGCCGCAGGTGGATCTGAGCAGCCCGGACGGGCGCGCTAAGCTGAGCACGCTGGCGCTGCCGCTGATTACTCAGGTGCCGGGCGAAACGTTGCGCTTGTACCTGCGCCAGGAGCTCGGCAACAAGCTGGGGCTGCTGGACGATAGCCAGCTCGACAAGCTGATGCCCAAGCAGGCGGAAAATGCGAATCCTTATCAGGCGCCCCAGCTAAAACGCACAACCATGCGTATACTGATAGGGCTACTGGTGCAAAATCCGCAGTTGGCTACACTTATCCCTTCGCTTGAAGGGCTGGAGCAGACCAAACAGGCGGGATTGCCGCTGTTCGTCGAACTGGTGCAGACCTGTTTGGCGCAGCCGGGCCTGACGACCGGGCAATTGCTGGAGCTGTATCGCGACAACAAATTCAGCCAGCAGCTTGAAACCTTGGCGACCTGGAACCATATGATCGTTGAGGATATGGTCGAGCAGACCTTTTTGGATACGTTGGCCAGCCTGTACGACTCGGTGCTCGAGCAACGGCTGGAAACGCTGATCGCCCAGGCCAGAACGCGCGGCCTGAGCCCGGAGGAACGTGAAGAAGTCCGTTCCCTCAACCAGGTTTTAGCGAAGAAAAACTGAATACCAAACGGCTTAAGTGCCGATAATTGCGAGGGCAGAGCCCTGCACAGTGCCGCCATAGTGGGCCGCGGCGATAACGAAAACGCCCCAAATGCTATTGTTGGCGGTTTCGCCGACCGACACCAACCTAAATACTCTGAAGTGTGGATACCGTCTTATGGAGCAAAACCCGCAGTCACAGCTGAAGCTACTTGTCACCCGTGGTAAGGAGCAAGGCTATCTGACCTATGCTGAGGTCAATGACCATCTGCCGGAAGATATCGTCGACTCCGATCAGATCGAAGACATCATCCAGATGATTAACGACATGGGCATCCAGGTGATGGAAGAAGCACCGGACGCCGATGACCTGCTGCTCGCCGAAAACTCGAACAGCACGGACGAAGATGCGGAAGAAGCCGCCGCACAGGTTCTGTCCAGCGTGGAATCCGAAATCGGCCGCACCACCGACCCGGTGCGCATGTACATGCGCGAAATGGGTACCGTCGAACTGCTGACGCGCGAAGGCGAAATCGACATCGCCAAGCGCATCGAAGACGGCATCAACCAGGTGCAGTGCTCGGTTGCCGAATACCCGGAAGCCATTACCTACCTGCTTGAACAGTACGATCGCGTCGAAGCGGGCGAAGCGCGCCTGTCCGACCTGATCACCGGCTTCGTCGATCCTAACGCGGAAGAGGACATCGCCCCAACCGCCACCCACATCGGTTCCGAACTGTCGAGCGAAGAGCAAGACGACGACGAAGAAGATGAGGATGCCGAAGAGGACGACACCGAAGACGACAACAGCATCGATCCTGAGCTGGCGCGTCAGAAGTTCGCCGAGCTGCGCGATCAGTATGAAGCGACGCGCTTGGTGATCAAGAAGAACGGCCGCAGCCACGCCAGCGCCGCGGACGAGATCCTGAAGCTGTCCGAAGTGTTCAAGCAGTTCCGCCTGGTGCCGAAACAGTTCGACTTCCTGGTCAACAGCATGCGCACCATGATGGACCGCGTTCGCACCCAGGAACGCATCATCATGAAGCTGTGCGTTGAACAGTGCAAAATGCCGAAGAAAAACTTCGTCACCCTGTTCGCCGGCAACGAAACCAGCGATTCCTGGTTCGAAGCCGCGCTGGCGATGGCCAAGCCATGGTCGGAAAAGCTGAAAGACGTGGCCGAAGACGTGCAGCGCAGCCTGCAGAAACTGCGTCAGATCGAAGAAGAAACCGGCCTGACCATTGAGCAGGTCAAAGACATCAACCGTCGCATGTCGATCGGTGAAGCGAAAGCGCGCCGCGCGAAGAAAGAAATGGTTGAGGCCAACCTGCGTCTGGTTATTTCCATCGCCAAGAAATACACCAACCGCGGCCTGCAGTTCCTGGATCTGATTCAGGAAGGCAACATCGGCCTGATGAAAGCGGTAGACAAGTTCGAATACCGCCGCGGCTACAAGTTCTCGACGTACGCCACCTGGTGGATCCGTCAGGCTATCACCCGCTCCATCGCCGACCAGGCGCGCACCATCCGTATTCCGGTGCATATGATTGAGACCATCAACAAGCTCAACCGTATTTCGCGCCAGATGCTGCAAGAGATGGGCCGCGAGCCGACGCCGGAAGAGCTGGCCGAGCGCATGCTGATGCCGGAAGACAAGATCCGCAAAGTGCTGAAGATCGCCAAAGAGCCAATCTCGATGGAGACGCCGATCGGCGACGACGAAGATTCGCATCTGGGCGACTTCATCGAGGATACCACCCTCGAGCTGCCGCTGGATTCCGCGACCTCGGAAAGCCTGCGTTCCGCCACCCACGACGTGCTGGCCGGCCTGACCGCGCGCGAAGCGAAAGTGCTGCGCATGCGTTTCGGTATCGACATGAACACCGACCACACGCTGGAAGAGGTAGGGAAGCAGTTTGACGTTACCCGTGAGCGTATCCGTCAGATCGAAGCCAAGGCGCTGCGCAAGCTGCGTCACCCAAGCCGCTCCGAAGTGCTGCGCAGCTTCCTGGACGACTAAGTCCGGCTGCCGCAGCAAAAACAAAAACCCCGGCCTGCCGGGGTTTTTTTATGCCCTGAATACGCCTCGCCGCATCATTGCAGCGCCAGGAACAGCTCGCGATAGCTGGCGGTAAGCTGCTCCAGGGTGGCGCGGTTCAATCCGCTGGGGTTGGGCAATACCCACACCTCGGTTTCCCCCAACGTCAGCGTCTGCTTGCCCCAGGGCGCATTTTTCACCCCGAAGGCGGTGGTGAACGCCTGCTTGCCCAAAATCGCCAGCGCGCGCGGCTGATAGCGCAGGATCTTCTCTTGCAGCGCCTCACCGCCGCTACGCAGCTCGTCGCGCGACAGCTCGCTGGCCGCCACCGTCGGGCGCGCCACCAGCGCGGTAATGCCGCAGCCGTTGTCCTTCAACTGCTGCCACTGCTCCGGCGCCAGCTGGCTCTCGGTAAAGCCGGCCTGATGGATCACCTTCCAGAAGCGATTGCTGCCGTTGGCGAAAGGATAGCCCTGATGGGCGGAAGAAAGACCGGGGTTGATGCCGCAAAACACCACCCGCAGATTGGGCGCCAGAAGTTCCATGAGTGTCGTGAGTCCATTGCAGGGATTTACTGCGGTTATCGCAAAATCCGCCAGCAATTACAACAGGCTAGAACTGTGCAGAAAAGCAACATACGGGCGAGTAACAGTAGACCGCCGCTTAAGGATTCCCTATAATCTCGCGGCTTGGCCCCTTAGCTCAGTGGTTAGAGCAGGCGACTCATAATCGCTTGGTCGTTGGTTCAAACCCAACAGGGGCCACCAATTTTTTGCTTGTATAACATAAAATTAATCAAGTCTAACCGCTGGCTTTTTTGTTTAGTGAAATGGCGATGGCGATGAAATGGCGATGAATTTTTAAAGACAATGATTTTTCGTGCATAAAAAAACCCGCCAGAGTATGACGGGGTTTCTTTTTCTTCTGGTAGATGGATGTTACCTAAGCTGCCTTTTGTACTTCAGCGTCTGCACGCCTAACAGCATCCATGTAAGTCGGATGTAGTGCACCCATTACCGGCGACGTCGTAGCATTCCCATTTTTTATGGGGGCGAGATCAAACCAGTCGCTATCGTAAGGAAGGTCGATGCGAACAGACATATCGAACTTCGTATCATAAGCCAGCCCTGATAGGGCAAAACCGGGATCTACCTTTTTGAGTACAAACTCAGTTGGATAAATCCTGTGTGTTTTCTGGCTCGTCCCATAGACAACCATCACTTCGTGGTCTGCCTCTGACACCTTCAAGATCAATGCAGGTCGTGGTTTCGGGCCGGGTTGGCCGGGATTTCTTGGTAACTCAGGGTAAAGGCACCAAACAATATCACCGGGTTCTGGCAGTTGTGGAAAAGGTTTAGCAGCGGTCGTCATTCTCTCTCCTTATAAAAGACTCTTATTAAATCGCTCCTCCGATTTTCCGCTAGCCGTTGAGCGTTCACGGATGGCACGGATTTGCGCGGTTGTGAGTGGGCCATCATCTCTCTCGTAATGCGGCAAAAAAGCATCTGCCAGTTTACGAAGTGCCATGTGGGTTAACTCGGTTTTGGTCATTCCTGTTACCGTCATCAGCTTTTCAAGCGTGAAACCGCTGATAGCATTCGGCGTATCTTGTTCGCGTAAGCGAAGGACAAAGTCGCCGGTTTTTTTAACGACGTGTACTGTCATATTTGATTACTCCGGTTTGTTACTAAGTTGACTATCTTTCACCTCTCTTGCAGTTATTCGAATCTTCGAATGATTAGATTGATTATATTGATCATTTTTTATTCCTTTTTTATGCTTGGGGATGTTACTTTTACTACATCGTCAAGATATCAAATTGATATATCTTAGTCAAGCACATTGATATCAATTTAATATCTTAATCTTAGGTAGAAAAACTCACACCTCACGCGGTTATGCTTCTATAGCTTGTTACATCCACATAACCTGTTGCTGCCCTGCAATACTGACACCTACAGGGTGTGGTGGTGCTGCTGTTACATGCCCCGGCGTCATAATTGCACTGTCGTAAGTCTCCATCGTCTTAAATGTGTGACCACAGTTGATGTTTTGGCACTGATGGTACCGCTCTTTCGTGTGTTGACTCAGATAGCGGCTAGTGCGGGCATGTGCTGCCGTTTGGCATAATGGGCAATGAAACATGATTAACTCCTCATCACTAATTCAATTTCGGCCGATAATACCCCCCAAGATTAGAAACAAAATAAACTTTAAGTGAATTTACAATTCACTTTATGTGACTTCATAATTCACATCCGACAGCAAAACCTCAAACTCCAGTGCCGTCGTAAAACCGCCGTTACTCAAATTGTGCGTAACTTTGCTCACTATCCAGTCTTGCGCATCGATCGCCGCTTTAAACCCGCTGACGCGTACCGGCGTTTCCGGGGTGATGTTGGCCCGGCCCATCGCCAGCGACAGTGAGAACTCAGCCACACCGCGCTGAAGCTTTTCCCACTTGGCCTGTGCGGCGCGCATCGCGGCGGCCTTGGTGGCGTAAATTTTGGTGATCGCAAACACGTTATCGTCAGCCCCCACCAGATAGTCGCCTTTCGCCGCCTCCGCCGGTTTCCCCGGTTTTTTACTGCTGCCCGGCTTCGCCTTCGGGTGTTGCAGCGCACGCAAATGCTGCTCTTTTGGCTTGCGCTGCAGCTTCACTTTCTTCGGCTTCGGCTGTTTTGTGTTGAGCCAGCTCGCCGTAACGCCTGTGTAGGCATCCCGATCGGCAATGCTGAAACTGTGCTGATCGCCATCCTGCCGGGTGATGGTATACACCGGCAACGGCTTCCCGCCTACCGTGGCGCCGTTCCCCGGTCGCAACAACAGCAGAGTGCCATTTTTCACCGCCGCCACCGCGCCGTTGAGCGTTGCGAGTCGGGTAATAAATGCCGCGTCCGTCTCCTGCGTCTGGTCAATATGGCTGATTTTGATGGTGCCCAGACCGGCGGCCAGCGAGGCTTTCAGCTTATTGCGCGCAGCCACCTTCTGCACAATGTCGCCCAGGGTGGTGTCGTGGTAGGACTCATCGCGCCGGGTGTTCAGCGAGCCGCGAAAATCCGCGCTACGCGCGCGAATAGTCAACGTGTCCGGCGCGCCCCGGTGTTCGACCTCATCGACCGTAAACTGGCCTTTTGGCGTCAATGGCGAGCCTTGCCAGCCGAGCGCCAGCGACAGCACCGCATTGCGCTGAGGCATCGCCATCAGTCCGTCGCTGTCGTCCAGTTCGATGTCGAGCTGATCAGCCTCAAAGCCCCGGTTATCCGTCAGCGATAGAGAAATCAGCCGCTTGCGGATGTTCTGCGTGATGTCGTTATCCTGCAGCAACAGCGAGAAATCCGGGGCAACTCGCGCCCCGGCTGGCAGGCTTACGCCGGTGATCATGATAACAACCCTCCCATCTCTCCGGCGGCCTTCCCGGCCATCTCTCCGGCTTTATCGTACAGTTCCCCGGCCTGCTGGCGCAGATCGCCAAACATCGCCGACAGGGATTCATCGACCCGCTTCATGTTGAGCGTGAACTCTGTGCGGCGCGGGCTGCCGTCGGCGAAAAACTCGGAGTGCGTTTCAGAAATCGACTCGATCACAAACATGCCGTAAATCGTGCCGGTGCCTTCAATCAGCGGCCACGCCCGGCCCTGCTCGGCCATCAGTTGCAGCGTCGGCAGTGACCAGCGGCCGCCGGTGATCTCCGGCAGCAGCACCCCGGACAGCGTAATTTTTTCCTCATCCATCCCCAGAAATTGCGCCGCCGGGCGCAGGCCAACGCGGCCGTTGCTCGGCCAGCGATATTCCGCGTTGCGGTTCATGGATTGATACGGCAGCGTCTGCAGCATAAAAACAAACAGGCCCAGCGTTAACATCATGGTTTTACCCTTCGTAGTTCATGCGGCTACGCGCGGCCGCCGCGTGTTTGCGTCGTTCGGCCTCAAGCTGGCGCGAGACTTCGCGCGCAATGGAGGCCGCATCTTGACCGGGGGCGCCGTACACCTGAATCGTGATCGGGGCTGGCGCCGTAGCGGATGCGGCAGCCGGGGCCGACGCCATCACCGGCGTTGACAGCGATAACATCGCCGCCGACAGCGCCGCCGTTTTCCGGCGCCCGGTGACGTTGGCCGGGCCGTTGACAATCTCCGGGCCACGCTCGCCGACGATGCCGAACTGGCCGCGCGGGATGATGCCGCCCTTGTCGAATGCCCCCGCATAGCCCGGCCCCGGCATCAGCTCAGGCGCCGGGCGATTGTATGAAATCGCCGGGTTAACCTCCGCCTCATCGTCGCCAAATTTCATCCAGTCCGGCAGCATATCCGTGAGGCTGGAAAACTTGTCTTTCAGCGCCTGCCAGCGCTCGCTAATGCCGTCAATGACCCCGTTAATCATGTTCATCCCGGCTTCTTTGAACTGCCCCGGCAGCGCTTTAGCCCCATTTACCAGCCCCTCCCATTTGCCATTAAGCCAGCCAGTCAGCCGATCCCATGCCTGAACCGTGGCGGCGCTCAGCGCCAGCCATGCCGCGTTAACACGCTCGCCGATGGTGTCCCAGACGGCGGCGGCACGCTCCGCGATACCGCTCGCAACGCCCCAGATGCCGGTCAGCAGGCCGGGCAATCCGCCCAACAGCTGCAGCGGCAGGCTCAATCCGGCCGCGATCCACTCACCAAACATGCGGCCATAGCGCGCGGCGGTCTGGAGTTCGGCCTGTGAGGATTTCACCGGCTCGATCAGCTTGCCGAACCACTGCCACACGTTGCGCACCATGCTAAGCAGCGGCGTAAATGCGCCTGCCAGCGGGACAAGCGCGGCGCGCATCGGCGCGAAAGCGGCGCTGAAGCCTTCGCCGATGCCCGTCAAAAAGGCGCTGATAGGCTCCCAATATTTACGGATAGTCAACGCCACACCGGCAATCACCGCCGCCGCCGCAACCACCGGCAAGGTGATCACACTGAATGCGGCCGCAATCCCGGCGCCGACGGTGGTAAAGACCGTTCCCAGCAGCCCGGCCCCGGCGATCAACATATTGACCCCGGCCATCACCGGCCATGCAATAAGGCCCAGCGCAGCGAGGCCACCGATCAGGGCCGTAACGCCCGCCGTGACTTTCACCAGCGTGCCGACCAGCTCAGGATTGGCCTTCACCCATGCCCCCGCCTTGGTGAGCCATTCGGTGGCGGAAACCGTGAGTTTGCGCAGCGCTGAATTCTGGCCGTCGAACACCTCAATGCGCACGTCCTCCCACGCCGAAAACAGGTTTTTCAGGTCGCCGTCGAGGTTGTCCACCTTCACTCGGGCAATCTGGGCCGTAGCCCCTTTTGACTGGGTGACGGTGCTGTGTTTTTCGCTCAGCTTGCCGTTACCGGCGGCGTCAATCAGCTTGATAGCGCCTTTCATCGCCTCTTCGCCAAAAATGACTTTCAGGTATTCGGCCTGCTGCGCGGTGCCGAGCTTGTTGGTTTTAAACGAGCCGTTAATTTTCTTGAGGATGTTCGCGATCGGCAGCATGTTCCCTTTGCCGTCCTTTGTTTTTACGCCCAATTCTGACAACGCATCAGCCGCCTGCCCGACGGGCGCCTGTAACCGCGTAAACATCGCACTGGCCGCCGTACCGGCCATAGACCCCTTGATGCCGTTATCTGCCAACACGCCCAGCAAGGCGGTGGTGTCCTCGATACTGGCCCCAGCCGCCTCGGCGATCGGCGCGACGTACTTCATCGCCTCGCCAAAATCCATCAGGTTGCTGTTCGAGCTGGTGAAACCTTTAGTCATCACATCCGCGACGCGCTGGATCTCGTCTATCGGCATGTTAAACGCCGATTGCATGTTGGTGATGATGTCGGCCGCGTCGGCGATGTCCAGATCGGAGGCCAGCGCCAGATTTACCGTTGATTCGGTCGATTTCAGAATGGCATCGCCGTTAAAGCCAGATTTCGCCAATACGGATTGCGTGCGCGCGACATCCGTCGGCGAAAACGCGGTCGTGGCGCCAATATCCCGCGCCTGCTGGCGAATGGCGGCCAGTTGCTGGTCGTTCTTCGATAGTCCGAGCGTGGCTTGCGTGTCTGACATCTGCCTGTCGAACTGCACCCCCGGCGCAATAAACGCCCCTTCAGCGACCAGCCCGGCGGTAGCGATACCCAGCCCGGCCGCGCTGGTATTACGGACAGCCGCAGTTGCCGATTGCCCGGCCCGGTAACGCGCGCCGACGCGATTAACCTGCTCTTGTTTCTTGCTCAGGCGATCCAGCTCGCCGCGCTGGCGGCCAAGCGCTGTCGTAGCTTCGCTGGCGCTGGCCTTCAACCGGCGCTGTTCTGCGCTCAGGTTCCGGGTAGCGATGCCGTCAGCGTTGAGCGCGTCACGCTGGCGCTGCACCGACTGGCGCAGGCCGTTGTATTTCGTTTGCAGCTCGGCGGCGGCGCGCTTTGATGCCTCCAGCAAGCGCGCTTGCTGCGCCGTGGGCTTTTCCGTCGCCTTGAACTGGACGGCCAGCGCGGCCGCCTCTTCCTTGGCTTTCTTCAGTGCCTTGCCGGTAACGGCAAGCTGTCCCTGCGCCTTGCGAAACCCGTCAATCCGGGCGCTTTGCGCGTCCAGAGCCTTGAGGGTTTGCTGCGTGGTTTTGATGTCACCGGCAAGCTGTTTGCTTGCCTGTTGGATACTCTTTAGCGGGCGGGTGGCTTGGTCTACGGCCTTCAGCAGCACCTGTAGCTGCAGGCTTTTACTCATCGTGATTAACTCCGCTGCGTTGTAGTGCCAAATGGCGCCAGTTCAACAGCTCCGTGAGCGTCATTCCGGCCATTTCAGACGGCGGCCAGTGGAAGATCACCGCGATGTCCGCCATCAGGTCATCAACGCCCAGCCGGGCGTCGGGGATTACGCCGCCGAGTTCGGCGACAAAAAACCGACCACTTTCCCGGCCAGCGCCACCAAATCCGGCAATTCCAGGCGCGCGCATTCTTCTTTGGTCAGGTTCGGCACGGTCACACGCGGCAGCACAACCAGCAGCGCGTCAACGTCAGCATTGGCGATCGCCGCCAGCCCGACGCCGCGCAGCGCGCCCGCGTTCGGTTTAATTACCTGCACCTCGGTGATGGTGGTTTCACCCCGCTGGATCGGGGTGTCGAGGGTAACGGTATTTTCTTTTGCGTCTTTCATGGTGTTCTCTCAAATCAGGGGGAAAAGGGCCAGCCCGCCGGGCTGGCACAAAAACTACAGGCCGATCGCCTTGCGATGCTCGGCCAGCCGGTCAACGCCGTTGACCTTTTCGACCATGTTCACGGTATCGACTTCGATCAGCTCTTTGCCGTCCACGGTCAGCTTGAAGTAAGTACACTCGGTGGATACCTTGGTTTCGGTATCCTCGCCCTGCTTGTACTCGCCAAAATCAATTTCCTTGTGGCGACCACGCATCACCACTTCCACAGCGGACACCTCGCCGGTGTCGTCGCGTTGGAAGGAACCGGCAAAGCGCAGCGGCACGGCATCGACGGCGCCCCACTGCTTCAGCACCAGCTCATCAATGCCGCCCATCGACCACTCAACGGCCAGCGCGTCATCGTCCAGCCCCATATCGATGGAGGCCGCGCCGTTCATGCCGCCGCCCCGGTATTTCTCCAGCTTGCGGGTGAGCTTCGGCAGCGTCAGCGAGGACACTACGCCCATGTAGCTGTAGCCGTCGTTGAACAGGTTCAGGTATTTCAGTTTTTTCGGCAGTGCCATGTTCTAACGTCTCCTTTAGCGGTTCACGGATGCGGCTAAGTTCGCCAGATAGCGATCGGTGATGCGCTGGCGCAGGGTTAAATCTTCGAGCGGTGGCACCGGCGTGTAGTCGTAATCGATAAACAGCTTGCCCGCCTTCAGGGTTGCGACAGTGTTGGCGCTTTCGTCGTACCAGCAATTACCGTCGATAATCAGCCCGGCGGATTTCAGCTCGCGGAACTTCGCGTTGATGCCATCAATCATGTCGCGCACAAGCGTAGGCGTCACCGGACGGTCAACGGCCCATAAATGCGCCTCAGCCATCGTGTCGGCCAGCACCTGCGCGGTGCGGGTGTAGTTCTCGAACATGAACAACGGATCATCGGAACAGGTGCGAGAACCCCAGAATTTAAAGCCATCTTTGCGGATCAGTGTGGTAACGCACGCCTCGTTTAACAGGTCGGCATCGGTGCCAGGCGCCTGCAAATCCCAGAACACGCTTGCGGTGATGCCGGTCACGCCGTTAACGCCGACGTTTGAAAGCGTCTTATGCCAGCCTGTTTCCGTGTCAATTTTGGCACGCAGGCCCAGCGCGCGGGCGGTGGCATAGGCGATGTCGCTCTGGTTGGCGGTGGTGTTCCAGCTGACAAAATCCGGCCAGATCAGCATCAGCTCGCGCTGGCTGAAATTGTCGCGGTACTTGATAGCCTCCTGCACGGTTTTGCAGCCGTAGGCGCTGATATAGCCGAACGCGCGCAACTGTTGGCAAATCCCGGCCAGCGCCGTCGCGACCTCCTGATTATCCAGCCCCGGCACGCCGAGGATGCGCGGCTTAACGCCAAGTTCTGCCTGCGCAGATAACAGCGCTTTCATGCCGGTGTAACGGCCTTCGGCATTCGCGCCGCCGATGATGTTGGAGGTGGTTTCCGACGCGTCTTTACCGGTGGCAACGCGAACAACCACCGTGACCGGCTTCGCCTGTTCGGCAATCGCCCGCAGCGACGCCGCCAGCGTGCCTTTTTTACCGGCCTTGCCGGAAGCGGCCAGCACGTCGGTGATAAGTACCGGGGTATCGAGCGGGAAAACCGACGCGTCGGCATCCTCCGCAGTGCAGACCATGCCGACGATTGCCGTCGATACGGTGGAAATAACGCGGGTGCCGTCGTTGATTTCGACGACGCGCGCGCCGTGATGATAATCGCCCATTAATTTGCTCCGGGTGGTGAGTAGGTGCAGGCATGATGACGCCCGGCACGCCGGGCCGCACGCGGTGGGTGCTGGAAGGCCGACCAGACAACAGGCAGGGCCGGATTGGGGGATTTTGAGGAAATAACGATCGTTCGCGCCGATCAATAACGCCGTATTGATCTATGCAATCAATTGGACGGATTTTAGCCGGACGGGGTAAGGTCGAAAGGTAACGACGCGGCAACATCAGGGAACGCCGCAAACACAAAGCCCGCATCGCTGCGGGCTTTTTTCTTAGGTGCCGGGCGCCACCAGCCAGTCAATATCCGGCGCGTCCTGCGGGTTGATGCGGCTCAACTGCACCCGGTAGATTTTCCAGCGCTTGAGCTGGGCGGCTTCTTCCTCCGTCGCCATCCCCAAATCATCCGCATCCTGCAGCGGCGCCAGCGCTTTTGAGGCCAACGCCATCAAGGATGTTTTACGACGCTCGGCACTGGCGCGCTGTTGCTCGGCAGTCGGTGGCGGGATGTCCACCCAGCACGGTCGCCCCTTCGATGATCCACGCTGTTTCCCTTGCGGCGGTTGACCGGTGAACGACTGAAAAACAGCCTCATCGACATCAATACCGTCATCAGGCCAAGCCCCGACTGCGGCGTAATCTTCCAGCATCGAGAGCGGGTAAAACGCATTATTTTCAGCACTATAGACATACATACTTTTTATTTCCCAATCGCAAACCACGTCATGCCGCTATCCCAATCGGTGCGCACGTCGTTGCTGTAGCATTGTTTGTTCCAGTTAAAACCCTGCGTGTTATGGCTGCCAAGTTGCACACCATAATCGTAATACTGATCCCAGGTGCTTCTGTCCGGCCATGCTGGCGTCATCAGGATCGGCCCGACCCATTGGGTAAACGGGATATTGAAAGACTGCCAAAGGTTTGCACTTTCGTTAATCCCCGGTGTGTATGTCCTGCCATATTGGATCAAGATGCCGGTGTTCTCGTCTCGCCACCACCCCGGCCCTTCATGCGTTCGGTTCGCAAAGGAACCCCAGTCAACACGGCCGTTGATATTGATGTTCAGCCAGTCACTTAGATAGCCGCCCCATTTTGAACCCTGAATATTTCCGTCAGGGTGCCACGTCGTCCCGCTGGAGGTGGTGATCGCAGGCCATTTACCGCCGATATGAATACCCGACTCAAAAGCGGCGCCGCCGGTTCTGACATCCACAGAGAACGGACGCAGGGCGTTGAATGTGCCGTATTGGTCATTTTCGTTTGTCAGCAGCAGATAAAGCCGGTTGCCGTCATTGCGCCAGAAGGAACCGAACCCGCCGCCGACCATGCGATAATTATCAATATGGGTAGATTGGATCTCCGCGCTGGTCTTTAGCGTCCCGGTTAACTGCCCGCCGGTCTTAGCCAGATAGCGGCCATCCGCTTCAGTTTTGTTCCACGCATTAACGTCACCGGCCAACAAATTCACATCAGCGGACAACGGCTTACCGTTCACCTTGATAGAGCGCAGCGCGTATTTCTGCGCGGCCTGCGCGTCGGTCAGGGCGCCAACGTCGGCCGCCGTTGGTTTACCGGCCGTTGAGTAATATTGCGACCAGCCACTAAACGAGCCGTTATTATTCGTAGCCGCATAGAGTTTGTTGCCGTTGCCATGACCGATGAACAGATAGTGAATAAATCGCTGATTTCCCGGCTCTGTGGTTAAGGTAGATTGATTAGTCGTCACATAAAGAGAACCCCACGGGACGGGCGTCCATGAACTATTCTCAACACTCCAGACACCCGCCGAGGTTGGCATATCTGCACCATTAAGAACGCGCTGAACCCCCATCCGGGCCGCAAAGTTGTTCCGGTGATCCGCGGCCTGAACGTCGGCAAGCGTCGGCTTAAATTCTGTGGTGTAGACCTGCGCCCATTTTTTTGCCGTTTCCGGGTTATCATCACGCATTGAGCGCAGATGGAAATCCGTATTGCCGGAGCCGATCGCAAACTGCACGTTGCGATAACGGTTTAATTTGAAGGTCAGCAAATTGCCGAGCGCTTCTTTCAGTGGGTAGCCTTTCGATTGGGTTGCCAGTTGTTCCAGCGTGAACCCGTTCGGCCGCGTCAGGTCATCGTCAGCATTTACCGGCGGCGCGGACTCGCTGGGGAATGCCACGCGCGGCAGGTTTAGCGTGTTGCTCATCGTGTCGCCGGTTCGCTTCACATAGCGGCCATCAGCTTCGGTCTTATTCCATGCGTTGACATCACCGGCCAACAGGTTAACGTCCGTAGACAGCGGCTTGCCGTTCAACTTGATAGAGCGCAGCGCGTATTTCTGCGCGGCCTGTGCGTCCGTCAGGGCGCCTACATCTGCCGCCGTTGGCTTGTAGTCCGTGGTGTACACTTGCGCCCAGCGCGTTGACGCAGGGCTATCTTTTCGCAGGGAGCGCAGATAAAACGCCAGATCGCCGGAGCCGACCGCAAACTGAACGTTGCGGAATTCGTTCACTTTGCCGGTAAACAACACCCCCATGCCGCCCGGCACGGGATAGCCTTTGTTGGCCGTGGCAACCAATGATTCAACGGTAAAACCGTTCTCACGGTTCACATCAGTATCGGCGTTAGCGGTATTTTCGTTCGGGAACACGACACGCGGCAGCGCTAACGGGCCGCTCATTGTGTCGCCGCTCTGTTTTACAAATCGGCCATCGGATTCTGTTTTACTCCATGCACCAACGTCTGCCGCCGTCGGTTTGTAATCAGAGGTATAAATACGGCTCCACTTTACTATCCCTGACGCATTGGAGCCGCCGAGGAACCCCGCACCGCTATTAGATACTCCCATGTAGGCAGTAGAAGGGCCACCGTCGCAAGGTAGTGAGAGAACACCGTAAACCCCGTTTCCCGGCGTATTCTGTGAAGCACCGTTTACACGATAAATTTGAGCGTTATTGCAATACGCGTTATCAAAATGCCGTGGCCCCGCCCCCAGACCAAACGCGCCGACGGCCATCAGTTGGCCACCCTCAACACCCACGTTTTTTGTCGCAGCATCGCCCAGCGCCAGATTGCCACGCGCGGCGGCTTTATTCGGCAGGTCGGACAGATTAGCGTCCTTTTTCAGGCCCGCATCGCTGACCATTTTAAGCGCCTTCGGCGTGCTGGCTTTCGTTTCGTCGGCGCTGGTCGTCGCGCTGCTCAGCTGCACCAGCCCTTTCGCCGTGGTGCTGGCGTCCGGGTGATTGCGGGTTTTCTCATGCTCGGCGATCGCGTCGGCCACAAAATCCTTGGTCGCCAGCACGGTGTCGCCACCGGCGATCACCTGAATCGCCTCGGTGCTGCTGACAATCAGGATCATGCGCAGCGTCTGCGTGCGGCCGCTGCCCTCTTCCAGCTTCGGCTTGTAGCTCTCCGCCATGTTGCTGACGGCAATCAGCGTCCCGGCCTCGTCATAGAGGCCCATTTCACGCAACCACCACCCGCCGACGTTCGCCGGAATAATCATCTCGGCCAGAATGTGATTTTTCAGCGTTTTGTCGATAGTCAGCCCGTTGAGCGCCGCGCGGTATTTCTCGTTAACGAGTTTTGTTTGCGCCGGGTTGGGTGTCGGCAGCGTGCCGTTCCCGTCGCCGACGGCCATACGGGCAATTTTCAACTGCGTGCCGCCCGCGCTGGCGGCGGCAATCTTGGCCGCCCCGGCGGTGGTAATAATCGCTTTGTATTTGCTCATGATTTTCTCTTATCCGGGGTAAACGGTAATAACATCGCCATCAATGGCGGCCGCGCCGGTGTAAATCCGACCGGGGATGTCCTGCAAAATATTGAGGCCGATCAGGTGACGGCTCAGTGGCTTGGCGTCGGCAATCAGGCGCTCCATTTCCTGATACATTTCCTCGGTAATGCCGGTTTCCAGCACGCCAATATCCAGCCGGAATGTGCCGGGCGGATCGGCGCCGTCGGTGTGGAACCACTCAATGACATTAATCAGGTAGCCGAGCGGCTCCACCACGCGGCGCACGGCGCCGATGGTGCCCTTGTGCCTGTGAATGTAGAACGCTGCCGAAACCACGCCCCGCTTCACGTCCTCCGGCCACGCCTCATCCCAGCGATCGACAGAGAACGCCCACGCCAGATAGGGCAATAGATGCACCGGGCAGGTTTTCGGGTTCCACAGATCACGCAGGGGAACCGGCACGCGCTCCAGCTCAGCACACGCGGCGGCGGCGGCAACTTCCAGCGGTGAGGAGCCGACAGGCAATAGGCGGTTAGTCATCGGCTCGCCCTGGGGTAATGTTCACGCCGGTGCAGTAACCCGCCTGCGTTTTATCCAGCACGATGTCAGCAGCAGGCTTGATGATTTCCACATGTTCGACACCTTCAACGGTCAATGCCGCATTCATGCTTGAGCGCCGGATACTGCGCCCGAGGCGCCGCATATTTTGCACATAGGCGCGTAGCCGTTTGTTTGCGGTGTCAAGGATGGGCGCCACTTCCGGGCCGGGATACAGGTATAAAACGGCCTCGATAACATACGGGGCAATTTTGGCTGATTGCACGATGACGCGATCGGCGACCGGGCGAACGTCCTCATCATTCAGCACCACGCTGACCGCCTGCAACAGTTCCGGGCTTGCGGTGCCGTCGCCGTCTCGTGACAACACGGTGACGGTCACGTTAGCTGGTGATGGGCTGATTGCCGTCACATCAGCCACCCGACCATCGGCCGAGCGGGCGTGAAAACGGTAGGAACCGGCCGAACCTGCTGTGCTCATCCCCTCAAACGCGTCTTGCAAGCGCAGGCGGTAATCTTCATCCGCTTCCATAACTGCCGGTGTCGGCGGAATGGTGCTCTCATCCGCCGGGGCGATCACCAGTCGCGGCGTGTTGAAGTTGGCGCCGAACTGGTCGAGGTCTTCGCCGGTGGAATACGCCAGCATCACCGCTTTCGCGGCATCGTTGACGCGCTGGCGTAGAATTACCTCGCGGTAGGCGTTTTCCTGCAACAGCTTAACGATCGGCTCCGACTCCAGCGCCAGCGTGCGCGCGACGGCCTCCCGTTGTTCCTCCGGGTAAAGCGAAATCAGCGTCGCCTTACGCTCGGCCAAAATGTCTTCATAATCCAGCACCTCAACGACGATCGGCGCGGGCAGCTGTGAAAGGTCAATCGTTGCCATGGTTTCAGCTCACAGGAACAGACAGCGACAGCGCGCCGGGGGCATCGGTGCGGGTGCCGGTGATGTCGATCACCATCTTGCCGTCATAGGTGGTATTAAAAGCGATGCCGGTCAGCTTGACGCGCGGCTCCCATGCCAATATCGCGCTGTAGCAGGCGGCCATAATCTGCAGGCGCAGCGCGTCGTTTTGCGGCTGGTCGAGCAGCTCAGAGAGCAACGAGCCATAAGCCCGGCGCATCGGGCGCGAGCCCTGCGGCGTGATCAGGATGTCCGCAACGGACTGGCGAATATGCTCGATGTCCGTCAGCGTGCGGCCGGTGCCTCGGTTCATGCCGATATATTTGGCGCTGTTCATGTTGGTTTCCCCGTTTTCCCGCCGCCGGTCTGGACGCCGCCGTGGGCGTGCGTATCAACAACAACGCCGTTGGATGAGAACGAGCCGCCGCTGTGCTCAATGTTCCCGCGCATCGCCCCGCCTTTTTTCACTTCCAGCGTGCCGGTGGTGAGTTTGTTGGTGCAGACCACCTCCGGCGCATCGAGCGTGATTTTGTCAGCCGTAACGATCACCACTTTGGTGCTGGCGGTGATGGACTCCGACGCCTGCACATCGGCAGTTTTAATACCGGACACGCTCAGCGCGCCGGTTTCCGGTTCGTACTCGATCACGGCGCCATCAGGGAACGAGATATGTAGCGCATCCGCCGACGCCGACGGAGCCGGGAAGTCGTCGGAGAAAATGCCGCACAGCACAAACGCGGTATCAAGTTCGCCACCCAGCGCAAAGATCAGCACCTGCTCACCGACAGAAGGCGCCGACCAGCTGCGAGTACGCCCGGCGCGACAGGTTAGCCAGTTGAGCCAGTCGGTAAGATTGCCGCCGGTTTCGACGCGGCACAGGCCGTTATCAAGGTCAACGGTGCTCACGGTGCCGATGCGGATCAGGTTGCGCAGCAGGCGCAAAATGTCGTGTTGATTGTTCATGCTGGAAGGATGCCGCCCGGCGCGGGCGGCGACAACGCGATGAGGTTGGAAGATCGGAGGCACAACAGGGGGTTATTCAGCGAGGTGTTCTATCACGGCCGTTTCTATGATTTTGACGTCATCCGGGCCAAATCCCAGCAACGGACGGGCCTCATATTTTACCGCTTCGCTGTGCGACGTCGGCCGATCACGCAGGCCGTAATGGTGAACGTTTACCATGCGTTTCACACGCCCGACAAACTCAACCACGGCCGCATCGCTGTTGCCTTTGGCCTTCAGATAGCGCGCGGTACGCAGCTTCGAGAACATCGCCCGATCGCGCAGGCGCTTTTTGTTGCGAAGCCGAGTTTTGCGCGGCGCGTAAGGTGTTCCGTCCGGCGCCTGCTGGCGCTTGATATGTTGCTGTTGACCGGCGCGCAGGCGCTTTGACACAGCGACGGCCAGCGACTTTCGCGACTGGGGCGACAGCTTGGCAATCAACCCGGCCAGCCGGGTGTCAAAGGGGTTAAGCTCGTTCATTCCACTCACTCACTAATTCGCCGTGAACAAAGAGCTGCATCGGCCGCGTCACGTCCTCCGGTAACGGCGGCTCCGGCAGGTGCTTAACGTGCAGTGCGCCGTCCTGTTCGCTGACCACGACACGCTCGGTCAGCTGCAGCGACACGCTGAAATCATAAGAGCCGTTGTTGTTGAAGTCGCTCGCAAAAGTGAAGCCGGTGCGGCGCTTTTCCTCCGTTGCCATGATGTCCGGCTGGTTTTCCCGTAGCCATGCCTGAATCGGTACCATGATTAAATCCAGATCGCCGGTGTAGTCCAAAAACAGCAGGTTCAGCGTATAGCGGTACTCATGGGACAGCGAGGCGGCAAGCGTGGCGGCCACATTGCCGCGCTCTACCCGAACTTGCAGATTTTCAGGGTTGCGCTGTAGCCACGGCAGGCAGTTTGTCAGCTCAGCGCGGAGCTGTTGCGGTTTTATCATCGTGTTGTTCCTGACACTGTTTTATCGTTTCGACCTGCACCGCGCAGGCCGCCAAGGCGTTTTCAAGCTGGCGAATATCGGCGCTCAGATCGCCGTTAGTCGCCGGGCGGCTGGCCGGGATTTGGCACGGACTCACTTTCGGACAGCCAACGTAGATAATCCGCGGCGCCGGTGAAGCCGGGGCGCTGGTGCAGCCGGGCAACGTCAGCAGGCAAAGCAGTGTTAAACCAGTCCCGTAATTGCTGATTTTCATTGAGTAACCTCTGTATTTTCTGCTCGCGCGTCAGTGCCAGCCGGTGCGCGGCGGCGAGATCGTCCCTTAACTTTTCCTCTTCCTGCGCCAGCCGACCGGCCTCCGCCTGCAGCGTGTCGATCGCCGCGCGGGTATCGGTCAGAGCCGCCGCTATCCGGCCGTTTTCCTGCCGGGCGCTTTCCAGCCGTTCCCCCAACGTGACAACCTGCCATTTCATCCAACCGGCGACGACCAGCGCCAGCACCAGAAACCAGCCGATCGCGCGGCTCATGGCGTGGCCCCGATAAGGCAGTGGGCCAGCTCCGCCGCCCGGCGCCGTTCCAGTCCCGGCGATTTGAAGCCGTTGACGAACACCCAGCGCGGCAACTGCTGGCACGCGCTGCGCCAGTCCTGCCGCTTGATGAAACCGGCCAGCGTAGAGCCACAGGCGGCCGTGACGCCGACGTTAAAGGCAAAGGACACCACCGCGTCATAAACCGGCGGCGGCATCGTGACAGGCATACAGCGGCCTATGCCGCGCTCCACGCGATACACGTCGGCGACGAGGTTAACGGCAGCTTGGCGCTCGCTGATAACCTTGCCGGGCTTTACCCCGGCCGTGTGGCCGATGCCGCTTGTCCAGACGCCCGCCTGACACTGGTAAGGGGATAAACGACAGCCCTCGAAATCGGCCAGCAGGCGCAACCCGGCCTCAGAGATCTGCAGCGCGCTGAATTGCGGCAACATCACCGCCAACGCCAGCACGGCGGCCACGCTGCAGCGCTTAGCGATTGAGTTCATCGTAAACCCTCCGGCTGACGCCCAATTTGTTCAACAGCTGGTAGCTTTTTCGGCGGTAGTACCAGTTAACGAGGAACGTCCCAACGCCCACGGCGGCGCCGACCATAAAGGCGATGTCCTGCGGACTGTATCGACCAATCCAAGCGAGAAAGGCCGCTATGGTATAGGCCACCCACGACGTAATTTTCTCCATTGCTAATCCCATAAATTGACGGTTTCACGCTGCGGCGCGGCGGTCACGTCCGGCAGCTCGACCGGGTGGCCGTGGGGCAAAATCGCCCCGGCAGCGGCCAGCCCTTCATTTAGCGAATAGACCTGCTCAACCACGCCCTGTGTGCGCCCGTAGTAGCGCCAGCAAATCGCATCAACGGTGTCGCCCTGCAGGGCGTGGACTCTCATCAGAGCAGCCCGATGATGCAGTGGCTACGCTCGGCCACGTTACTGATCGCGTTGCGGGCGTTGCGCCACAGCTCGCCGATCGAGGATTCGACCACATCAGCCTTGCGGCCGCCGGTGGCGGTAGTGTCGAAACTGCGGTATTGCTCCGACAAAAGCGCCATCGTGATCGCGCTGACCGCGTTGCGGTACTCGCTCACCCGCACGCTTTCATCATCGATTTCGTCGGCGGGTACATCCTCAAGCCGCTGATAACCGTCGGCCATCTTGTCCCGGCGGAAAGTGAACAGCTCGGCGTTCACCTCCGCGATCGCGCTTTTAATCACCATGCGCAAACGCGGGGCGGTGATCGTTCCTTCAATGCGCATTACGTCGCGCACGTCTGCCGGGTTAATATCCGGGAAGAAAAAGACGTTTTTAACGATCGGCTCATCCTCCGGGCGCGGTGCTGGCGCGTCCGGGCGTGGCCGTTGGATCACAACGGTGCTCATATGACCTCAGAAAAGTAGGGGGCGGTGGACGACGGCGTTAACGAGGTGAAACCTGTCGCGGCCGTCGTGCCGCCCAGCGCGGGGCGCGTTCTTTTAACCGGCGGTTTTAATCGCCTTTCGTGGGCGCCCGCGTTTAGCCGGAGTTGCGGCAGCTTTACGCGGGCGTGCGGTTGTTTTTTTGGCTACTGGCTTCGGCTTCAACGCGGTTTCGCATTTTTGAGCCTCTTTCTTCACCCCGGCATTGCTATCAAGCTGCATTGCGCGCGTCAGGTGTTCTAATGCCTGCGCATGATCGCCTTTATCTCTGAGGATGAGGCCGGTCACTTTATGCAGCTTGGCTTTCACCACATCCGGCATATCTTCATTCGCGATCATGGCAATAGCCGTTTGCATATCGCTAAGACTCACGGCGCTACCGCTCTTGCGAAGGCGCTCTGCAGACGCTGCAATTTCCTCAGCAAACAGATACGCGGCCGGGCGCTTGTTGTTTGGAGTTTTCAGGCGATGTTTCAACGCATAAGGAGCGATCTGTAATGCGCCCGGAATATCATCCGCATCGAGCTTCCACTGCATGACAGTCATCAAGATGTCATCCTGAGCGCCTCGGCCTTCTGCCAGTACGCCCGCCACCCAAGGTGCATATGCGGGAAGCATTGCGCGCTTGTGTTCGGCTTTCTTCTCTACGGAATAAATCTGTTTTAATTTGGTGCGGTCAGCGGCCAGCCTAACGAGCATTTGCTCATAGACGTTTGCATGACGCAGCGGATTATCGACCCGCTGCGCAGCCTCCATGGCCGAGACCCGCATCATATGACGCTGTGCGGGACTCACCATGGCTTATGCCTCCGTGTTGCCGTCAGTATCTTTTTGACTGTGATCGGATGCCTCTGGAGCGGCACCGGGTTCCGTTAGCGATTTCATCGCCTTCACCAATTCAGCCGCGAATACATTGGCGATCTTCACTTCCGGCGGGCCTTCCTCTTCAGGCTCCAGAATCTCGATATTCTCGATAAGGCAACCGGCGGAGTAATCTTCGATAACAAAATCGACCTTCACCTGTTCGTAGTTTTCCACCTGATCCAGTTTCGGGTTTTCGACAATGTGGCGGCGGTGTCCATCCTCGTACAGATAGATAGAAATGTTATCCAGCGAAGTGATGAAAATGCTGTTAGCCGGGAAGAACGGCGCTCGCACCGCTTGCAGCTGGCCCATCGTTTTCTGGCTGACAATCAGCTCACCGGCCAATTCTTCACTGTTCGGCTGTAGCTTGTTAATTTTCGGGAAATATTTGTCGGTCAGAATACGGCGCCCACAAATGACAACCAGCTCCGGGTTTTCACGGTGGATTTCGTCGATAAGCGACTCATGCGCATCCATCACAAGCGCATCAAGGTTGGCGTAATGCCCACCTTTACCGATCTTGATGGTGTCGGAGATAACGGTGCCGTCTTTGGCAGTTACTTTATCCATCACACGCGCCGGGGCGTCATTACGGTATTTCTGCAACCAGCCGACAGCCACATCCTGCAGGAGCGGGTTCTTTTTCCGATCAGACGTTGGGGCGCGCATAATACCGTTAAAACCAATCGTGATGTAGTCGAGCGCTTGGCGTTTGATAATCGCATTGCGAATGCGGATCTGGAAATCTTGATAACGCGCCCACAGGTCAAGCTTGTTATATTTCAGGTGATAATCGAAGTTCACCGGCTTACAGAAATAGCGGTACGCATCCATTTTGGTGAAATCTGCGGTTGTTCGCTCAACCCCACTATCCGTGTCGGCGGTGCTGGCAATCGTGCCGTTAACATCCATACCGACTTTTTCTTCAGTCAGCTCGCCAACCGGCACCATATTAATAAGCTGCAGGAACGAGGTTGATTGCTGGATTTTCTCAAATAACTTTTGAGTAACAGACGGTTCAACGTTAAATTTTTTGCCGAGGTCAGCAACGTCAACGCCATTAAGTTCAGCAAGGCGAGACAAGTATTTATTGAATTGCAGGCGAGTTCCGTTACGCATTATTTTTTATTCCTGTTCGAAATTTAAGAAGTATCAGCAGTCGGTCAAATTGGCTTCCGCACCATCACCGCCGGTGGCGTGCGGGCGTCGCGGCTGAGTAAAGTTTTCAGTGCGATCGAGCGTGTTTTGCAGCGAGGAAAATTTCTCCTGCTCTGTAGCGATTTCACTTTGCAGCCCTGCGATCTGCTGTTCCAACTGCGCAAAACGCGCTTCAACACTTTCGCTATTGCTCTGCACCTGCTCGGCGACAGCCGTCACCGCGTCATGCACATCATTGAATCGCGCATCGTCGCTGGCCTGTTTACGGCTAAACATGCCTTTTACCCGATCGGTTAAGCTGCTCAGCAGGCTGTCGGGGACATCCTCAAACTCGAGTAGCGCCTCAGATGCCACAGAGAACAAATCACCCGGCTCTAATTTTTTACCGGCCAGTGGGTTAGCCTTAGCACGGGCGCAGAATTCCAGATATTCAGTGCCGAGGCTGGCCGGGTCATCCGTCACCGCCAAGCCGATCAGGTAACATTTGCCGGTATTGGCAAAGTTCGGGCGGATCTCCATGGAGGTGTAAACCTTCTGCATAGCCTTCACCATGCCGACCAACTCATCCGTTGGGGTCATCTTGGCAAACAGCGCCCATTTGCCATTGAGGATTGAATCGTCTTCAATCTTTTCTGATTTCAGCTCGACCACATCGCCCAGGCGTTTGAAATCGCCGTTAGGAAACAGCCCTTTGATGTGCTCCAGATTGATACGGCAGCCATAAACGCGCGAGTCGAAGCTTTCCGCCATTTCTTGAATATCGTTGCCGTCAATCACGCGGCCATCGCAGGTGTCGCCTTCAACACCAATGCGAAACCATTTTGAAACTTTCTTTGCCATGTAAGCGGCTCTCCGGTTGTTGGGTTCGGGGCCATCTTGGGGGGAAATGCGAGAAGCCTCAACGCGATACGGTTGGAAGATCTGAGACACAACAGGGACTTAAGGCGAGCCTCCGTTGCCTTGCGTAGCCTTGCCCTCGAGATTTAAACGAGGGCATATCATGCAAATTCAAACTGACACGACGTTGCTTAGCGATCCGCGCCGACAGGCCGCTTTGCTCTATTGGCAAGGCTTTTCCGTGAAGCAAATCGCCGAAATGCTGAAACAGAAGGCGCCGACGGTGCAGAGCTGGAAACAGCGCGAACGCTGGGACGACATCGCGCCGATTTCTCGCGTCGAAACCAGCATCGAGGCGCGCATTATTCAGCTTGTTCTGAAGACGAAAAAAGAAGGCAGCGACTACAAAGAAATCGACCTGTTAGGGCGGCAAATTGAGCGCCTTGCACGGGTTAATCGCTATATGGCGACCGGCAGCGAAGCCGACTTAAACCCCAACGTGGCAAACCGCAACAAAGGTGAACGTAAAAAGCCCACAAAGAACTTTTTCAGCGATGAGGCGATCGCCAAACTTAAAGAAATTTTCTTTGCGGAATCCTTTGAATATCAGCTCGGTTGGCACAAAGCAGGTTTAAAGCATCGCATCCGGGACATTTTGAAATCACGCCAAATTGGCGCGACATTTTATTTTGCTCGTGAGTCGCTGTTACGCGCTTTAGATACCGGAAATAATCAGATTTTCCTCTCGGCCAGTAAAACGCAGGCTTACGTTTTCCGTGAGTACATTATTCAATTTGCCCGAAAGGTTGACGTTGATCTTACTGGCGATCCTATCGTACTCGGTAATAACGGCGCCAAGCTGATTTTCCTTGGCACCAATTCGAACACCGCGCAGAGCCATAACGGCGATTTGCTAGTCGATGAAATTTTCTGGATCCCCAACTTCCAGAAATTGCGCAAGGTCGCCTCTGGTATGGCGTCACAAAGTCACCTCCGCACAACCTATTTTTCCACCCCTTCGACACTGGGACACGGTGCTTTCGCGTTCTGGTCTGGCGAGCTTTTTAACCGTGGGCGAAAACATGCCAGCGAGCGCGTAGAAATCGACATCAGTCACAGCGCGTTAGCCACTGGCAAATTGTGCCCTGACGGCCAATGGCGGCAGATCGTGACCATCGAGGATGCGCTACGCGGTGGCTGTAACCTTTTCAATCTTGATGTGCTGAAGCAAGAAAACAGCGCCGAAGACTTCCGCAATCTGTTCATGTGTGAATTTGTGGACGATAACGCCTCCGTTTTCCCATTCGAGGAACTTCAGGATTGCATGGTTGATAGTTTGGTTGAATGGACGGACGTTAACCCTTACGCCGATCGGCCATTCGGTTATCGGCCGGTGTGGATCGGTTATGACCCATCCCATACCGGTGATAGTGCCGGTTGCGTGGTACTGGCGCCGCCCATAGTGGCAGGAGGTAAATTCCGCATCATCGAACGCCACCAATGGAAGGGGATGGACTTTGCCACGCAAGCCGAGTCTATCCGGGCGCTGACCGAAAAATATGAAGTCGAATACATCGGCATTGATGCAACCGGCATCGGCCAAGGTGTTTTCCAGCTGGTGCGCGCGTTCTACCCGGCCGCACGCGAGATCCGTTACAGCGCCGAAGTAAAAACCGCGATGGTGTTAAAGGCCAAAGACACGATCGGCAGCGGCCGGCTCGAGTACGACCTCGCACACACTGACATCACCAAATCGTTTATGGCGATCCGCAAAACCATGACAGCCAGCGGACGCAGCACCACCTATGAAGCCAGCCGAAGCGAGGATGCAAGTCACGCAGATGTTGCATGGGCAACGATGCACGCGCTGTTAAACGAGCCGCTTACCGCCGCTAACGGGCAAGTCTCCACCTCAATTTTGGACTTCAACTTATGAGTAACCACAAGATAAAAGAAAATCAGGCCGTCACGCGGGCCGATCAGCAAGTTGAGGCGTTCACCTTTGGGGAACCTTCGCCCGTACTGGATCGGCGCGATATTTTGGATTACACCGAATGCATCGGTAACGGAAAATGGATTGAGCCGCCAATTAGTTTTTCTGGGCTCGCTAAAAGTCTACGTGCTGCCGTGCACCACAGCTCGCCGATCTACGTTAAGCGTAATATTTTGACAAGCACCTATATCCCGCACCCGTTGCTTTCTCAGCAGGATTTCAGCCGTTTTGTTTTGGACTATCTGGTATTTGGCAACGCATTTTTAGAAAAACGGATGAGCGTCAGCGGCAAGCTGCTGAAGCTGCAAACCTCCCCGGCCAAGTACACGCGCCGAGGGGTTGAGCCGGGCGTATATTGGTTTGTCCAGTCCTTTGCAGAGCCTCACTGTTTTGCACCTGGCGGAGTCTTTCACCTGTTGGAACCTGATATTAATCAGGAGCTTTATGGCATGCCTGAGTATCTCAGCGCGCTTGACTCAGCGTGGTTGAACGAATCCGCCACGCTGTTCAGGCGTAAGTATTATCAGAATGGCGCCCATGCGGGTTACATCATGTATGTGACCGACCCAGCGCAGAGTAAAACCGATATTGAAGCCATGCGATCGGCGATGTCGAGTTCAAAAGGACTGGGGAATTTTAAAAACCTCTTTCTCTACGCCCCGAACGGTAAGCCCGACGGCATCAAGATCGTGCCATTAAGTGAGGTCGCAACAAAAGACGATTTTTTCAATATAAAGAATGTCAGTCGCGATGACTTATTAAGTGCGCATCGCGTACCACCACAGATGATGGGAATTATACCAAATAACACTGGAGGTTTTGGTGATGTGACAAAGGCCGCTCAGGTTTTTGTACGAAACGAGCTAATACCATTGCAGGAACGAATAAAAGAGGTAAACGAATGGATCGGTGAAGAGATTATGTGCTTCAGCACATACAATTTATCGAATAAATAAAGACTCATCGTATACGCCGTCACTATATCGACGGCGTATCACGGAGACCAGCATGTAAATACACCCTCCCTCCTCGAAGAAAGGAAAGCATGCCAACCAGAAACAAACTTTTTCAAACGAAATTTCAAACACAAAACATAACCCCATTTTATATGAGCATCAAGGAGCAGGTAAAAAATTACTCTTATACCTCCGTAACTCCTTAGATCCTAAAACATCACTTTTCTCTATATACAATATACTATCCCAATCATAAACGCAGGTTGATAGCACCAAAAGCCTTATCAAATGGTAGTCAGTCAAATTAATTAAAACCTCATAGTACTCCTTCTGTTCTTCCCCACTGAGTTTATCATCAATCAACTTAACTAATAAATAGAAATGCCGAACTGCAGAGTATATGGCATCTGAACCATCTATATCATTTATCTTTGCTCTTAGTTCATCCAGTGCCATCTTTTTTTGATTACAGTCAAAAATCATCTCCTCTAAGAAAGCAACAGCATCAGACGACACTTTAATCTCATCGCCCGCATCAACATTCCTAAGTTTAAAACCCATGAAGTAGGTGCGTTGTGAATCAATTAGATTATAAAACCTAACCTCGAAATTTTTAAAGTGATCGAGCCGCTCTTGCCTCCTATTTTCATCTAGAATACTTGTATTCGCCTCTCTTTGTAAGTTTATTGTCTTGACTAACAAGACAATAGAAAGAAAGGTCAGTATTGGGTTTATAACTCCACCAAGATAATCACCAAATTGCCCCCATACTTCTGTGCTTTTGGAGATTTTCCCTTCCATACCAAAGTTAAAGTAATAGAAAGAAATAACCAAAGCTATAAATAAAAAACCTATGTAAACTATTTTTTTCATCTCTATGCAATCTCATTTATGAAGTACTTCACAACTTCGCCACTTGTCAGCTTCAAATCCTTTACTTTTAATTTAATGTAGTTCCAATTTTCTTTATTTAACCCATTATTACTATGTAAATTAGCTGTGATTTTTTTCTTAAACTCCAATGGAACAAATCTCAATCCTTTGGCCAACCCAAACGCAGTTGTTTTATCATCATCCTTTACTATCAACCGCCCGTTCCCAGTCATTGAGTTAAATCTCGTGAATATAGCAGTGATTTCATAATCTTTATCCCCTTCCTTGGTTTCAGTAATGTGTTTTGCAGTTTTAGGGGTCAATGTAGCAATTCTTTTATGACCTCCTCTTGGTTTATGATTAAGTTCTACATTAAAACTATTCATGGCCGTAATTTTATGCATGTCAACCAAACCGCGCCTTAAAACGTCTAAAAGCTTATCTTCTACTTCCTCGAGATCATCAACCACCTCTTTTGCCATCGGGCTAAGATCATCAGAAGGGATAAATAAAGATTCAGCTATATAAAAAGCCATGACTTCACAGAATGTATCATTACCTATTTTTCTTAACCTTCTCTTTAATAGTGGCTCATTAACCTCAATACAGAAATTTTGCCCATAAGAACTTTTAAAACTTTGCTTTAGCTGGGTACGAACATCATTAATACTTGTTCGACGCTCTGACACTTCTTTTTTTAAAATAGCTTCAGCAAGCGTTGATACAACTCGTGATGTTCCCGATAACGTTTTCAACCCATAATCCATATCTACATCGTTATCGCCACTCTTAATCACAATATCAAAATTTATATTCAATTTGACTCACCTATCCATGTTATCCTAATCCCTTGATTTAACCTCTCTACATCATAGATTTCAACATAATATTTATGGTTTATTCTGCTCTGCGCGCAATGCTATCCCCGCCTCGCCTGCCCGCTTCATGTGTCGCTTTTAATGCACTTGTATGATCCGGCGCGATCCGCGCCAGTGCTGGCGCTGCGGGGGTAAACGTCAAACCGGATTATCATGCAAATTCATGCACCTAATGCATGCATAGGGTATTTAGCTGTATTAGCTCAGACTTGAGCTGGCAACATTACCTAGCAGAGCACATAACAGTCCGCTCTGAGCGAGAGCGGACATACACACCTCAGGCCAAGGTATATGATGTTGCAATAATCGGTCTGCAAATTATTTCGCATACATGTTAACGACTCAAAACTCAATACATGGAACCAGAGGCCAGATGTTTTTCAATGCTGCGAACATACAAGTCACTATTGCTTCCAGAGCCTCGTCCTTTGGGTGTTTTAATAGATCATTGACTTTATCCATCCTTTCCTTGAGTGAAGGGTGTGTATCCGAAGCATCCCAATTATCTTTCGTTAATAAAGCAAGGCTGAATAAGGCGCAATAAATCGCAAGTTTCCTTTTTCTACTCACCAGCAATGCATCATCCCCTGATTTATTACAATAGTCATTCATTTTGTCAATAATGAATTTTGTAGCAAACTCATCACATGATAACTCTTCTGTATGTGCCTGTTTTTGGGTAAAGTTATGTGGGCAATAACTAGTCCCATCCTGCTGGTGAATAATATGCCTAACTTCATGCAAAAAAGCCCAGGCTGTAGAAATAACGGCAATTTCAGCAGTACCCCGATTAATCGGGTCTGTCCCTACGTCAGGGAACACTCCTGGTTCAGGAACTCCTGCAGGAAATGGTTTTTCATCAGAAAAATCGTCTTTAGCAGAATTTTCAAAGCAATCAATTAAATTATAAAAATTGCTGAAATCTGCAGTGGCAATGTCTTCTGTATTACTAATAAAATTATTCACCATAACCTCCAAGCTCAATTGCATTGATTGTAAGGATATCAGCTCAGATGAATAATTGTTAAATATTTCATCCCTGCTTTTTATAAACTCCTCCACCTTATTATTCTTATCTTCAATTATTGCCGTATAGCCTGAGATTGCGGAAAAGGCACCGATCCAAAAAACACGCAAAACTCGGTGATTAAATCTTATGAACCTAAACAAACCAGCATCAAATATATATTTACCTTCTGAATTTTTATCAGCGTGAATTTGGAAGTTAATTTGAAAATTAGACCATAGTTCGTTAATTTCATTTTCCCTTTCAGGTATTGAACCTGAAAACATTTTATGTATAGCATCTTGAACACTATCATTTCCACAATATGCTTCTGACATTACATTCACCATTCAATTTGAAAATATTTGGGTATAGTTTTATAAAATCTTATTCTACAGTTATATAACGCAAATCTTTAATCCAGGACCTTTTAAATACAATGCAGAATAAATAAAATTAATAAAGAATATCTTTCAACTCAGCTTTGACAGTATTAATGTCAACTATCAGAAATGGTTCTACACCTAAAAGTTTCTCACCACGAAGAATAGACATGAACTCATAGAGTGCTATTATATGTTTTTGTGCCTTTGTTTTTATTGCAAACTGTTTTTCAATAGACGAAAGCGCATTACAACCGTCACTACCTCCATATACAGCCCTCATGATGTAATTACTACAAAAAAATCTTATTCTATTATCTGATCCTTCATATTTCTCTCTATCTGTTTCATCGCAAAGATCTCTAAGTATTGAATAAACTTTACTCGTCACTTGTTCCAAAAAAACAACACTTCCAGCACCACCATCTTTAAATGGATGAGCGAAAATATTATTTCTGAGCTTTAGAGCACCTGATGACTCTATTCTGTTTCGCAGATCATTCAGATAAACGTAGGCATCTTTTAATTTATCTGAATCCAATATTTTTAAAGCGTGCCTCTTTTCATTTTCATTAAATTTATTACTATCACCTTCCAATGCATCTATATTAACCAAGGCTTCATATAACTTGGCATACTGCATGATAATCTGATGTCCGAATGACTCATTTCTAGCGTAGTAGAAGTTGGTATCTTTTGGCCCTCTATCTAAATTGATAATCTTCACCTCCTCTAATAACACCATTGAACTAAATGTTGACCCAGCATTAATCATAGAATGATAAATATAACTTAACGCTAAGTATCTATTGACATAAAACTGAAAGTTTATTTTGAATTCATTGTAAGCCTGAGTGTATAACTTGGTTTTTTCTATACCATCAGAAAACAAAGAGTCAAAGGATGAACTTCCATTTATGGCATAATTCCTTATTAAGAAGCGCAGTATGATATCCATATTTTTATTTTTCAAAGCACAACCTCAATATATAAATAAAAATTAGCTTCACATTTAACCCGAATGGGGGAATTTTACATATAGCAGATTATATTTCAATGGTTTTTTTGTGACTTTATTTATTGGAATTTTCAGCTACCTCTAACAACTCATCTAAATTCTACATATTCTTAGATGGATAAAATCGATGAGTCACGCATCTTTGGCACATACCCCACGTTTACGATCACATACGCATTCTGTCTTGTGGCATCAACTGCACTACTGAGCTTACTCGTTTGCGACGAGCAGAATCTGCAGCGCTCTGAGATCCTCCTTTTGCACAGAGCTGCCCTGTTAGGTTAAGCTCTGTGCTGTGACAATGTTAGATCAATTCTGAGCTAATACAATTTTTAGCACAGATAAAGGTATGTATTGTGCTGATAGCGCCCCTCTTCAATCAATTTGAAAACGTGGCCAGACTTATTTTTTATGTAGTAGTTCGCCTCCTCTGGGGTAACGTGCGTTCCTTGCTTTGTCGCGGCATGTATAAAGTCTACCGTCTTAATTCTGCGGCCTTTATCGGTTGATTTCAGCGCTTCTATAAACGCCCCGGCCATGCGTAAATCTCGTTTCATACGTCACCTACTGGATCAAGAAATAGTCGCGAGTTGTTTAATCACCGCTGCTTTTTCCGGGTCGATGTTAGTTTTCATCTCCTCGGCCAATTCCGAAATCCATATCAATGCGATGTCTTTATCTTTTGCTTGGCTCTCATAACAAACCCCCAGACGGGCGATGAGTTCAATACGTTCCAAAAAAACCATTTCTTCCGCTGCTGGTAAATGCACCCTGTTCCTCCGATGCTTAATAACTGTATGCATATACAGTATTAACCATAAATTTTGCTTCCGCAACTAATTATTAAAAACCTGCCCAATCATTAACCGGCTCATACTGCATTGAAATATCACCAAATTTAACTTTAGCACCACGTGCTAGCGCTTCCAGCTCCCAACGCTGGGCAGCAATGTCGTGCCGGGCCAAATCTGCCCGAATTACTCCCAACCGATCACGTTCTACCGTGGTCAACCTTGCTGAAGGGGCCATATCTGGCAAGTGATAAGGGTCAAAACTACGCTGTGATTTCTTTATCTGTGACGGAATAGACCGTATACGGCTCATAACAGACCGTGTAACGATCATGTCATTCCAGTCAATCGGTGTTTCCGGTGGGTGCTCCAGCACTGCCACAGCCTCTTCAGGCTCACTATCCTGCGTATTGGTAGCGCCTTTGCTGTCGACCAACCCACAGTTATTGACAGGACTCCGAGGCGCGCCGGAGGCGCTTTTCAAAGTCAAAGGCTCAACGGCAACGGCTTTAGCGACGATGCGCCATTGCGTGGTGCGGGTTTCATAAACGCGATCGGCGCCGATGTGCGGAGCAAAAATCCCCGCGATTTTCTGCACTTCTTCGTCATAGGCGTTGCGCTCGTCGGTAACACGGCGGGCTACACGCACAGTCTGATCGTCACGGGCAACGTTAGGGCCGCCCTGGGCCAGAATGTAAGCGGCAAAGTCACCGGCATCAGCAGCAGCGCGCACCGCCTCAACGGTTTCGTCAAACTCATCGGCCAGACTGACAGAGCGGATCTTGCGGCACTCACGCCATGCGCCGCGCGACGGCAGGCCGATAAAGTGGAATTGAGGGATACGCCACGTTGACGCCCACGCGGTGACGGCGGCGGCCGTATCAGTCAACAGCTCGCCAGTTTCATGATCGCGCTCGCCGTCCAGCGCGTAGCCGTCGATGTTTTTTGCAATGTATTTGGCGATATAGCCCGCCGCACCGCCTTTGTTCAGGTGCTTGCAGTCAAAACGGTTTTTGGCGGCGCCGCGTTCGTCCCCATCTTCAGCCATGGCATAACGGCGCATGATGTCGATCACCTGCTGGCGCTGTTTTTTGGAGGTAAACAGCATCATATGCCAGTGCGGCGTCGCATCATGGTGCGGTTCGACAACGCGCACACCGTAGACCTGCAGGCCCGCATCTTTAAACGCCGTGCGGATCTTGCTAAACAGCTGCACAAGATAGCGCTGGCCGTCTTTTGGCGTGTAGGCTTCATCGTCCCACTTGTGGTTAAAATGCACCTTCGGGCTGCTCTTGCCGACGGCGCGCGTCGGGTGATATTTGGATGGAGTGGTGATGGTGATGAACATCCCTTTATCGCCACGGATAGCGGCGGCCTGCTCAACACCAGCGATCATCGCCATTAACTCCATACGACGGATTTCCGGGTTAGAGATACTCGCCATCACCTTGTCTATCAGGCTGAAACGTTCGCCGGTTTCGACGTTCTCTAGCTCGCGGCTGTTCAGATAATCAAAATTGGACTGGCGGCGGGCTTTCACATCCCGGATTGCCTGCCGACTGGCGTATGACGACGCCCCGCGATTCACATTACCGACGGCGATCAGCAATGCCTCCCGCCAGCGTGTGCGCTGGGCCTTCAACTGACGTTCCCACCATTCGGAATTAACCAACCGCTGCAAACTGGCAATCGCTGACCGGGCATCCAGTTTGCCTTTGCGGTATTTGCGCCAGTGCATAGGGGTGATGTTGAAGGCGCGCGCCATACCGGCAATGCGGCCATAAAATTCTGATTGGGTGGCATCTTCGAAAAGCCCGGCATTGTCGCCGCCGTTCTCCGCCACAAACTCATCGCAGTAATCTGCGTAATTCTGCAGAAGTTGACCGGCCACGCGATCGGCAAGGCGGCGGATCTCTTTGTCATCCATGCCGGGCAGAGCTGCGTAATTATCGACTTCAGCAGAAAACCGCATTGACGCGGCGAGGTTCATCGCATTTTTGGCGCTCACCGTTTGCAGGCGCGGCCAGATGCGGCGATCGAACTGGAATACCAGCCATTTGTTGGCGTCGTGCAACCCTTTGCTCTTGAGCAAGTTGGTGTAACGCGTCAGGAACATGGCGCTGAGGAAGCGCGGCAGGCGGCGGATATTGGTTAAAACAGCTTGCCCCTGAGCGAGTTCCTCACGGGTAAGCGGTCTTACCGGCCCGGCAACAGCCGGGCGCGGTTCGTTCCATGGGTAAGCGTAGGCGGTAGCCGCTTGGCTCATTGAACTTTCGCCGCCTCACATGCAGCAAAAGCCTCTTGGCACAAATTGCCAATGCGGCCTATCTCCGCGCCCAGTGATGCAATGCTATTAACACTGGAATTACGAACGCTGTGATGAATAAGGCCGTTCACAAGCTGGTTAATCGTAGGGTAATAGCCGATAGCCTCGTAACGCTCTTGACCTTCGCTTTTTCCTGTTTTCCCTACCTTCACCGTATTAAGAATGAATTGCAGGTTATCGCTGGTGATAACAAACTCAGAGCCGATTTTAATTTCCATGTTATTTCCTTAATCGTAATTTTGGTTTTCTGGTCTGCGTACAAATTCTGAATCACTGAAATCAGCCGCAATAAAATGACCTGCCAGCAATGCCAGCAGGCCGAACAAAATAGAGAACTCAGTCATGCCTTCCCCGCGTAAAGGTGATTTTGCGTCTCGCGGATCTGCTGACAGCTTACGCATGTATCAACGCCGGGAACGGCAGCACGGCGTGCGGCAGGAATCGGAGCGTCACATTCTTCGCAAACGAAAGCAGAAGTCAGCGCAGAGGATTTGCGGGCGTTGGCGATCTGCGCGTTTAGAACCAGCGCTTGCCGCTCCTGTTCGTAGTCCATCAAATCGGCCATTAGTGCAACTCCGATTTTTTATTCAGTTGAATTAGAGCCTGTCGCCCTAATTCCGCGACACGGTGCGATTCTTTAATGACATCGTTAATATTTGTAATTGATTGATGAAATACGCCTCGATTAACGGATAAATTAATCAGGTCAGAGATCAGCTTTAACTCATTAGAGTAAACCGCTCTTGTTGGATAATGTTTCTCCTTGGTTTCTTTGTCTGTTTTTACATCCGCCAGAATTAAAGCTTCCGGGTTAGTCCCTTGCGCTTCAATTTTAATGATGGCGAAGGTGCCATTAACTTCAACCACGTTAGCCATTAGTGCAGCTCCTGCGCTTGATTCTCTATCGACTCGGCCTCTTGGCGGAGCAGCTCTACAGCCTCGGCAGCCGTTAAGCCGTTCTTAGAGATATGTGCAGCCAAACGTACCAAACGAGCAGCGGCGAGATCGGCTTGGTTCTTACGCTCATCAAGGCGGGCGTTATCAAGCAACACAGCCACCTGTGAAATATCGCCACCTTCCTTTGCCGGGTCTAACCCTATAAAAATCACATTCGACATATTTAACCCTTATTTCAGACAAAGCGATGCCCGGCGGGTTAACGCCAGAATTACGCAATGCAGTTAATTAACGTTTAATTCGCAATCATCATCACTGATAAATCGCGGCAAGGTTTTTGATAAATCAATCAGGTCATTCAGCGCCCACACAATTTGTTTACGCTCTGAATAACTCATTTCTGCAAACTTCATTTTTATATGCCGCTCTTTCAGCCCGGCATGAAAACAAAGAGTTCTGCGGATATGTTCCGGCGACTTATCAAAAGCCTCTTGCGCCTGATTCTGCTTATGAGGGAACAGCTCACGCTTAATCTGTGAAATGCGCTTAATGCCGATCGCTTTTTGTGTTTCAGTAGCCAACAACATGACAGCCCCAATTAACGGCAAAACAAACGGCGCAGCGGTGAAACAGGCTTAGCCGTTGACAGGCCGCGCAGTAAGGCCGCCTGATCGTGACGTGGGCGCCAGCGCTTGCCGCCCGGCAGTTCAATAAAACCGTGTCCAAAATGTCGCGATGGGCTTTGTTGTTTCAGCAGTGGAGCGATAGAAATAACCACGGTGATCACCTCAGCTTAAACCAGCAACAGCACTCAGCCCGCTGATCACGTCAACGGTGGAGGCCAGAGCCGGGGTTGATTGGATGCGGTTCTGAACGGTCAGGCCGATCAGCGACAAATGGCGGATCGCTGTGTTTACGCTTTCAAGCAGTGCGCTTTTGCGTACCGGCGTTTTGTGGTCGCCCTGCACGGCGGCGGCGGCAACGCTGCCAACTGCGGCCGTAGCCTGCAGTGCATACGTTGGAATATTCCCGGCGCAAGCCTCATTGACGGGCACGGACGGCATGCAGTTTATTTGTGCCAGCAATGCATCAATCAGGCTGGAATCCTCTGTAGCGTCAGTGATCGCCAGCAGTTCAGCACAAGTGAGCTGATGCGGCTGACCCGGACTCAGTTTGTTGCGCAGCGTCTGGACGTTCATGCCGAGATGTTTAGCCAGCGCCGTCACATTGTGGCGTGCTGGAAACTGTCGGCAGGCTTCATCGAAGTGCGGATGTTTAGAAATGGCGTAATCAAACATACTTTGCCCCCATAAATTCACTTAAAGTGAATCACGCACCGATGACGAGTTGAAAACGTGAATGGCCTAGCGCTTTACGTAACTGATCTTCTTTCCAGCGGGCGTAGTAGATACGGATCGGGCCACCTGCTTTTGTGCAGCCTTTACGGATAGTGCGGGGTTCGATGGGTAACTGCGGGTTGTCTCCTGTTGTCCAACGATAAACAGTTCGAAGAGAGACACCTTCCAACTCGGCAAATTGCTCGGTAGTTACGATCGGTGCGGGTACTTTGAAGATTGCGATTTCAGAAGCCATATTGCATGATTCCCTATTTGCCAATACTTGCAATTAATGGTCATCCGTTTGCCAACATTTGCCATTAATTACCTTAGGTTTAGCCGCATACTAATGCGCAAAAGCCGCAACAGTCAATACGTGGATGTGAATTTTATGGAAATCGATTCAGGAATCAGTAACGAGCATGTCTTAGACAGGATTTGTGATGTCTACGGTTACGCCCAAAAAATACAGCTCGCCCGGCACTTCAACATCGCCGCCAGTTCCCTGCAAAACCGCTACACTCGGGGCAGTATCTCCTATGACTTTATCGTCCATTGCGCCCTCGAAACTGGAGCCGACATTGGATGGTTACTTACCGGGAAAGGAGATAAATTCGCAAATGGCAAAACTCCGCCCGCTTTCAAAACTGAGGATTTATTCATCAAGACATTCACATTGAGTGAAGGAAAACTAGTTGATGAGTCAGAAATGCGAATTTCAAAATCACTCTTTAGTCGTGTTCCCCTTAATCCACAATGCCTCCGTTCAGACAACGTGATTCACTTCCTTGAGCTTGAAGCCTCGCTCTCTGATGGCTCATGGCTTGTAGATATTGAGGGGGCAAAAAGCATCCGTGAGTTAACAGTTCTACCGGGAAAAAAGTTACATGTGGCTGGCGGCAAAGTACCGTTTGAGTGCGGGATTGATGAGATAAAAGCGATTGGTAGGGTAGTAGGAATATACAGCGAGGTTAATTGATGGCTGTCCGTAAAAATCCCGCTGGCGGCTGGGTTTGTGAACTTTATCCGAACGGTGCGAAAGGTAAACGTATCAGAAAAAAATTCGCCACCAAAGGTGAAGCCCTAGCCTTCGAGCAATACACGGTTCAAAACCCGTGGCAGGAAGAAAAAGAAGACAGACGCACTCTTAAAGAGTTAGTTGACGCTTGGTATAGTGCCCACGGTATCACTCTGAAAGATGGTCTCAAACGTCAATTAGCAATGCACCACGCTTTTGACTGCATGGGTGAACCGCTTGCAAGAGATTTTGATGCACAGATGTTCTCTCGCTACCGTGAAAAAAGGCTTAAAGGCGAGCATGCGCGCTCAAATCGCGTGAAAGTAGTTTCTCCGCGCACACTTAATCTTGAATTAGCCTACTTTCGGGCTGTATTCAATGAGCTAAGTCGCCTTGGAGAATGGAAAGGTGAGAACCCTTTAAAAAATATGCGTCCCTTCCGTACAGAAGAAATGGAAATGGCTTGGCTCACTCAAGACCAGATCAGGATACTGCTTGCAGAGTGCAAACGCCATGAGCATCCAGATTTAGAAAACGTTGTGAGAATATGCCTCGCCACTGGTGCTAGATGGTCTGAGGCTGAGGGATTGCGTAAAAGGCAGCTCGCTGAATGCAAAATTACTTATACAAACACAAAGGGTAGGAAAAACCGTACCGTACCTATCAGCAAAGACTTCTATAATTCTCTACCTGAAGATAAAAAAGGTCGGCTCTTTTCTGATTGCTATGGCGCATTTCGTTCCGCTTTGGAAAGAACAGATATTGAATTGCCAGCGGGACAACTTACCCATGTTTTGCGCCACACCTTCGCGAGTCATTTTATGATGAATGGCGGTAACATTTTGGTATTGCAGCGCGTACTCGGCCATACTGATATCAAAATGACGATGCGATATGCGCACTTTGCTCCAGATCATTTAGAGGATGCAGTAAAGTTTAATCCACTTAGCGAGTTATAGTTAAAATCAACAAGCAGTTAAAATAAAATCATTAAAAAATGAAGGTTTAGGGTATAAAAAGCGATAAGCAGAACCACCTGCTTATCGCAAACTTATTTAATTATAATCATCATATTCTAATTCTAGGTATCCAAAATGAATTGATTTCAATTTATCAATAACCTCAACATTATCTATTTCAAGGTAAGCTATGTCTTCTTTAGCCTTATCAAGGTCACCTTCAAAGGTAATGAGAATTCTACATTCAAAACTCTCCTCTACATCTTTTGTAACGCTATCTAAGTATAATTGGTCATGATCAATCGAGTCATATTGATAAAGTGAAAATGTGCCTTCTGCATTCAGTTCAACATTAATCAAAGCTTCTACAACTATCGATGATTCAGTTTTCTCAATTAGTTTTAATTTATCATCAGATGTTGTGAAGTCTTCAAAGGTTACATCAACACCTTCAGGTTCCCAATTGAAAGGTGAATCTGCATCTTGATCAACATAGTATCCAGTAAATACACTTTCCAACTGACCTCTCAATTGCACTCCAAATTTACTAGCATTTAATAATTGGAATTCAGCCTCTAATTTTTTCACCACTATAAATGGCGCATCTTTATTATTGAAGTAATCTAATGCATCAGCAAGACTTTCATTATAATCAAGACATTCCGAGTCTTCACAATAACTTTTCCAATCTCCATCTTTTGCAACAGCATAAATAACCTCACCATTTTCTTTCGCCCAATGCTCTAATGCAAGTAAAGCTATAGCATCAGGGAATTCATTTTTCTTTTTCCCAGTAACTGCAAATGGTGGTTTATTATTAAAGTAATTATCCCTTAATTCAGCAACGCTAACATAGTCAGCAGAATCCAGAACAATAGCTCCAGTCCTCTTCAGGAATGCATTGACTCTTGAATTCGCTAGATCATTTATTTCTGGACTATCAATTAATTGCTGTTTTGCATCAATCAACAAGCTACCTTCGAAGAACAGATGCTCATTAGCCTCATCAAGCGCTTTTTGCAAAGATGTTTTGCTATTAATAGTTTTCTCATGCAAATGCTTTACAAGCTCATTAACGATGATATCTGTCAGAACAAACTTCGTCGGCGAATCATTAAATTGCTTTAATTTCCCAAGCAGACCTTTCTCTAGTTTTAATGCATTACCATCAAATATTGAGGTATCTAAAGTTATCGCTGTATAATTTTTCTCATTCATTGCAAAACTTCCTATCTATGATGGTTTGATTCGTTCGAATTTTATCATTGGCCTAATGAATGAAAAACCACGAAATCGTGATGAACATCACACCAATAGTCAAAGAATAAATTTCTCAGATTCGCAGTCTTAAACATATGGCGATAAAGTGGCGATAGAAATGGCAAATAAAGAGCAATCGCTGGCAAACAGTGGCAATGTATGTCAATGATAAACAACGTAAATTATTGATTTTCGGTTGTTATGGTAGGAACTCATAATCGCTTGGTCGTTGGTTCAAACCCAACAGGGGCCACCAAATTTTTGCTGTTTTCACAGCCTTACAAGCCATCCTGTCCGGGGTGGCTTTTTTGTTTCCCGCCTGCGTGCCACACTTCTCTCTCGGCATTCTCGTTTATTCCGACCCATAAGGATCCCGCATGATCGTCATCTGCGACCACGACAACCTCGACGCCTGGCTGGCGCTGCGCACCGCGCTGTGGCCGTCCGGCTCGCCTGAAGATCACCGCGCGGAAATGCGCGAGATACTGGCTTCACCGCACCACACCGCGTTTATGGCGCGGAGGCTGGACGGCGCTTTCGTTGGCTTTGCCGAGGTCGCGCTGCGCTACGATTACGTCAACGGCTGCGAATCGTCGCCGGTGGCGTTTTTGGAAGGGATTTATACCGCCGAACGCGCCCGCCGCCAGGGCTGGGCCGCGCGCCTGATCGCGCAGGTGCAGGAGTGGGCGAAGCAACAGGGATGCAGCGAGCTGGCGTCGGATACCGATATCGCCAATCTGGACTCCCAGCGCCTGCATGCGGCGCTGGGCTTTGCCGAAACGGAGCGAGTAGTGTTTTACCGCAAAACGCTGGGCTGATCAGGCAATTTTGCTTTGCCGCTGATGCGCCAGCTGCTCGGCGCGCAGCAGGATCTCCTGCAAATCGTCCTCGTCGATATCGAACAGATCCCCCTCCATCAGCGCCTCGTGCAGATCGCCACGGGTGATGGACACGGCATCGATCGGCAGATTGGCCGGCTTGGCCTCCGCCGGCGCCAGCGCGTGCGGGTAGCGTCGCCCGGCCAGGTTATTGAACAGAATGGCCAGCGCCGCCAGCAGCACCGAGTTCAGCAGCACCGGGTACAGCACGAAGTGGTAGCCCATCTGATGAATGCCGGGGCCGCCGAGGATAGCGGTGAGCGCCACCGCGCCACCCGGCGGATGCAGGCAGCGCAGCTTGAACATCAGGCCGATGGCCACCGCCGCCGCTATGCCGCAGGCCAGCCCCGGATCGGGGATCAGCAGGCCGGCGCTGACGCCCACCGTCGCCGCCAGCGCATTGCCGCCGACGATCGACCAGGGCTGCGCCAGCGGGCTGTTGGGCACGCCGAACAGCAACACCGCCGAGGCGCCCATCGGCGCGATAAACCACAGGTTCACCTCGCCCAAAATAAAGTGGCTGATCCAGCCGGCGAGCATCAGCCCCAAACCGGCGCCGACGCTGGAAATCAGCATCTCTCGCTTGCCCACCGCCAGCGGGTGCGGCCACAGGCGCGCACATCCCACTTTCACTCGCTCTATCCACTGCGTCTTCATGTTACCCAATACGGCTCAATTCACGTGTTGGCAACAAATATATCACATCATCCGGAAGGAACTCACGGCGCTGCAGGCCGCGGCATCAAACAACTTTTGGCCTAACAGATTGATTTTTAGCCATCCCTCGACAATGATGAATGTTCTCCCCTTAACCCCGAGGAACCGCCGATGTCTCAACCGATCACCGAGCTTTACACCGACAGTGAATTTTTCAGCCCGTACGCCATGTCCGCCTTTGTCGTGCTGACGGAAAAAGGCATTCCGTTCACCGTGAAGACGGTGGATCTGGCGAAAGAAGAGAATAAAGAGGCGGCCTACGCGGCGCTGTCGCTCACCCGCCGGGTGCCGACGCTGGCCATCGGCGAGTTTCAGCTCTCGGAGTCTTCGGCGATCGCCGAATACCTGGAGGACATCCATCCGGCCCACGCCGTGTACCCGCGCGACGTGAAGCTGCGCGCCAAGGCGCGCGAGATCCAGGCCTGGCTGCGCAGCGATCTGCAGCCGATCCGCGCCGAGCGCTCGACCGAGGTGGTGTTCAACAACGGCAAGTTCCCGCCGCTGTCCGAAGCCGCGCAGGGGGCCGCACGCAAGCTGATCGACGCCGTCGAAAAGCTGTTGAGCCATGGGCAGGATAATCTGTTCAGGGAGTGGTGCATCGCCGACACCGATCTGGCGCTGATGCTCAACCGGCTGGTGATGCACGGCGATCCGGTGCCGGAGCGCCTGCGCCACTATGCACACAAGCAGTGGCAGCGCCCGTCGGTGCAGGCCTGGCTGGCGCTGTCGGCAAAGCGGCGCGCCTAAGAAAAAAATCGGCGGCCACGACGCCGCCGTTCTCAATGCCGAGAAACAACATCACTGCTTGAGGGAAGGCAAATCACCATCCAGAGGGCAGATAGCCTAACAATGAAGCGATGGCGTACACCGCGCTGGCCAGGTACAGCAGCACAATGCTGATCTGCAGCAGCGGGTGCGTGATCCAGTTGCACTGCCAGCGCGGCGTCTGGTCGCCATGTTTGCGCGCGCCGCGCAGGATCAGCATCGGCATGATCGACAGGATCACCCCGCTGAACACCCCGGCGAAGTAGAGCGCGTTGACGAACGACACCAGCCCGCTGTAGGCCAGCGCGAACGGCGGCACCACCACCAGCAGCAGCACGCCAAAGCGGCGCAGCGGCAGCTCGTCGTTGCCCAGCCTGAACTTGTCGAAAATATTGGTCAGGAAGCTGCCGCCCAATCCCCAGTAGGAAGTCAGCATCGCGCACAGCGCGAAGATGTTGGCGGAGAAGAACGCCCACTGCCCCAGCGCCTGGCCCCAGGAGATGGTGGCCACGTCGGAGATGCCATCCAGCCCGCTGAGCGCGATCACCGACATCGGCACCGCCGCCAGCAAAATGAAGGTCACCGCCATGCCGACGATGATCGCCTTCGGCAGCTGCTCCGGCTTGTCGGCAAAGCCGCGCGCCATTTCCGGCACGATGTACTGCGCCGAGAAGCAGAACACCACCACGTTGAACACCGGCACCATAAAGCGCCAGTCGCCGTCCAGCAGGTTGCGCATCTGGGTGGTGTCTTTCAGCAGCGTCGCCGCCACCAGCGCGGTCAGCATCACCACCATGCCGATGCTGATGAACTTCTCGCCGCGGCCGATCGCTTTCAAACCGAGATACAGCACGCCGGCGGCAGGCACGAAGAACAGCAGGCTGCCCAGCGCCGGCGAGATGCCGAACAGCGATTGCAGCAGCTTGCCGCTGCCGGTCATGTAGGCGGTAAGCGCCCCGACGCTGTTGACGCACACCGAAGCGAACATCAGCCAGGCGCCCAGGCCGCCGACGTAGCGCTTCGCCAGCCCGCTCAGCTGCAGATGCGCGCGGGTGCGCAGCGTGGATTCGGCGACGTACAGCATGGTGATGGTGGTCAGGCTCCCCACCAGCACCAGCCAGAACAGCAGCGGCAGGAAACCGGCCTTGCTGGAGGCGTAGGCGATGGAGAGCACCCCGGCGCCGATATTGGTGCCGACGATCATCGCCACCCCTTCAAGGAAACTTAACGATTTGGCGGGTGCAGGTGCTCGCACCCCGGCGGCAAGCGCCGGAGAAACAGAGGTATTATCAGACATGCATCATCCTTTATCGCCCGGCGACGCTGGCCGCCGGGATGGGTTAACGTCCTGACGCTCAACGGCTCACATCGATACACAGGTATTTCAGCTCCAGATATTCTTCTATCCCGTAGCGCGATCCTTCACGCCCGAGCCCTGACTGTTTCACGCCGCCGAACGGCGCCACTTCGTTGGAAATCAGCCCGGTGTTGATGCCGACCATGCCGTACTCCAGCGCTTCCGGCACGCGCCACTGGCGCGCGGCGTTCTGCGTGAACAGGTAGGCGGCCAGGCCGAATTCGGTGTCGTTGGCCATGGCGATGGCTTCCGCCTCGTCATGGAAGCGGAACAGCGGCGCCACCGGCCCGAAGGTCTCTTCTTTGGCGAAGCGCATTTTCTGCGTCACGCCGGTCACCACCGTCGGCTGGAAGAAGGTACCGCCCAGCGCGTGCGGCTGGCCACCGGTGGCGATCTGCGCCCCTTTGATCAGCGCGTCGTCGATATGGCTCTGCACCTTCGCTACCGCATCGCTGTCGATCAGCGGCCCCTGGGTGGTGCCTTCCTGGCTGCCGTCGCCGACTTTCAACTGCTCGACCGCCGCCACCAGTTTCTCCGCCAGCCGCTCGTAGATGCCGTCCTGCACGTAGATGCGGTTGGCACAGACGCAGGTCTGGCCGCTGTTGCGGAACTTGGAGGCCATGATGCCCGCCACCGCCGCGTCCAGATTGGCGTCGTCGAACACGATGACCGGCGCGTTGCCGCCCAGCTCCAGCGACAGCTTCTTGATGCTCGGCGCGCACTGCGCCATCAGAATGCGGCCGACCTCGGTCGAACCGGTAAAGCTCAGCTTGCGCACCATCGGGCTGTCGCACAGCACCTTGCCCACCTGCGCCGCTTCCCCAGTCACCATCTGCAACACGCCGGCGGGAATGCCGGCGTCCTGCGCCAGCTTGGCCAGCGCCAGCGCGGTCAACGGCGTTTGCTCGGCCGGTTTGACGATGATGGTGCAGCCCGCCGCCAGCGCCGGCGCCACCTTGCGGGTGATCATCGCCGCTGGGAAGTTCCACGGGGTGATGGCCGCGCACACGCCGATCGGCTGCTTCACCACCACCAGGCGCTGCGAAGCCTGCGGCGCCTGCAATACCGCGCCGTCCACCCGCTTGGCTTCTTCGGCGAACCAGGTGATGAACGACGCGGCGTAGGCCACTTCGCCGCGCGCTTCCGCCAGCGATTTGCCCTGCTCGGCGGTCATCAGCTGCGCCAGATCTTCCTGTGCGGCCAGCACCTTGTCGGCCCAGGCCAACAGCAGCACAGAACGCTGCTTGGCGGTCAGCTGTTTCCAGTCGTTTTGCGCCCGCTGCGCCGCCGCGATCGCCTGCTGGGTTTCCTCTTCGCTGACCAGCGGAATGCTGGCCAGTTCGGCGCCGGTGGCCGGGTTGATCACCGCTTCGCGCTTGCCGCTCAGGGCATCGCACCATTCACCGTTGATCAGACACTGGCTGCGCAACAGCTCGGGATTGTTCAATTTCATGCCGTTCGCTCCTTAGTGAGCCAGCGCGCGGGACAGGATGCCCATCGCCTTGGTGAACTGATCGTCCGGGATGGTCAGCGGATACAGGAAGCGGATCACGTTGCCGTTCACGCCGCAGCTCAGCAGCAGCAGCCCTTCTTCCATCGCCTTCTGCTGAACCTGACGGGTGATATCGGCAGATGGTTTACCGGTGGCCGGATCGTTGAACTCCACCGCCACCATCGAACCTTGCGCCCGCACATCCGCAATCGCCGGGCTGGTTTTGCGCGCCTGCTGCAACACTTCCACCAGGTGCTGCCCCAAACGCTGGGCGCGCTGGCACAGCTGCTCTTCGTCGATCACGTCCAGCACCGCGTGCGCCGCGGCCACCGCCAGCGGGTTACCGGCGTAGGTACCGCCCAGCCCGCCCGGCGCCGGCGCGTCCATCACCTCGGCGCGGCCCGCCACCGCCGACAGTGGCATGCCGCCCGCCAGGCTTTTCGCCATGGTGATCAGATCCGGTTTAACGCTGTAGTGCTCCATGGCGAACAGCTTGCCGGTACGGGCGAAGCCGGTCTGTACTTCGTCGGCAATGAGAAGAATGCCGTGCTGGTCGCACAGCGCGCGCAGCGCCTGCATAAAGTCGGCCGGCGCCACGTTGAAACCGCCTTCGCCCTGCACCGGCTCCAGCACGATCGCCGCCACCTGCTTGGGATCGATATCCGCTTTAAACAAGCGATCCAGGCTGTTCATCGCGTCTTCGGTGGTCACGCCGTACAGCGCGTTCGGGTACTGGCCGTGGAACACCGAGCCGGGGAATGGGCCAAAGCCCAGTTTGTAAGGCGCCACTTTGCCGGTCAGCGCCATGGTCATGTAGGTGCGGCCGTGGAAGCCGCCGCCGAAGGTGATCAACCCCGGGCGGCCGGTGTAGGCGCGGGCGATCTTCACCGCGTTTTCCACCGCTTCCGCACCGGTGGTGAAGAAGGCGGTTTTACACGGGCCGGCGATCGGCGCGCGCTGGTTGATGCGCTCCGCCAACGAAACATAGCTTTCGTAAGGAACGATCTGATAGGCGGTGTGGGTGAAGGCCTGCAGCTGCTTTTCAATCGCGGCGATCACCTTCGGGTGGCGATGGCCGGTGTTCAGCACGGCGATCCCCGAGGCGAAGTCGATCACTTCATTGCCTTCCACATCCCACAGCGTAGCGTTCTCTGCGCGCTCGGCGTAAAAACCACACATCACGCCCACTCCGCGCGGGGTGGCGTCCTGACGGCGTTGGTTCAATTCTGCGTTTTTCATGCTGTTCTCTCCGGTCGGTGCCAGTTACACGTTTCGTTCACATTCGTGAAACAATGCCGTTTATTTACACAGGATGTGGCCCTATAATCGAGTGCCAGTTAAGAATAATTGAGGGATCCAATTGCGCTCATTGAGTGGTGATCTGTTGCTGCAGCGCCTCGGCGAGCAGCCCGATGACAAGCTGCACAAGCGGCTTTACAACGCGATCCGCACCAGCATTCTCGACGGCAGCCTGCCGCCCTCCAGCCGCTTGCCCGCCTCGCGCGATCTGGCGCAGGAGCTCAGCCTGTCCCGCAACACCGTATTAACCGTTTATGAACAACTGTTGGCGGAAGGCTACGTATCGGCGCGCGCTGGCAGCGGCACCTTCGTCGCCGACACGGTGCCGGACAGCTGCCTCTCCACCGGCGGCGCGCCGGCCGACGGCAGCGGGCAACCGCGGCGCGTCGAACTGTCCGAGCGCGGCGCCACGCTGCTGCACCACGCCAGCGCCAGCCCCAAACAGTGGGGGGCGTTCATTCCCGGCGTGCCCGACGTCAACGCCTTTCCCCATCAGCTGTTCAGCAAGATCCAGGCGCGCCTCAGCCGCCGCCCGGCGCCGCAGCGGCTGACCTACAGCAATCAGGGCGGCAGCCCGGAGCTGCAGCATGCATTGGTGGAGTATTTACGGGTGGCGCGCTCGGTGCGTTGTTCGCCGGAACAGATCCTGATCACCGAGGGCATTCATCAGGCGATCGATCTGGTGACGCGCATGTTGTGTAATCCGGGGGATGACGCCTGGATCGAAGAGCCGGGCTATTGGGGGATCCGCAATATCCTGCGCATCAATGCGCTGAACATCTGCCCGCTGGCGGTGGACGAAGCCGGGCTGGTGCCGCCGGAGCAGCCGACCACCCCGCCCCGCCTGATTTTCGTCACTCCGTCGCACCAGTATCCGCTCGGCTCGGTGATGAGCCTGGCGCGGCGCCAACGGCTGCTGGCGCTGGCGCGCAACGCCGGCGGTTGGATCGTCGAGGACGATTACGACAGCGAATTCCGCTTTTCCGGCCAACCGATCCCGGCGCTGCAAGGGCTGGAGGCCGACGCGCCGGTGATTTACATCGGCACCTTCAGCAAAACGCTCTATCCGGCGCTGCGCCTCGGCTATGTGGTGTTGCCGCCGCCGCTGGTGCAGGCGCTGAAAACCGCCCACGCCGAGCTGTACCGCGGCGGGCACCTGCTGATCCAGAGCGCGCTGGCGGAGTTTATTCAGGCGGGGCATTACACCGCGCATATCCGCCGCATGCGGTTGCTGTACGCCCGGCGGCGCGCCTTCCTGACCGGCTTGATCGAACAGCACCTCGGCAAACAGGCGCTCAGCGAGTTCAACAGCAACGCCGGGCTGCATCTGATCCTCAACCTGCCGGACGAGGCCGACGACGTGGCGATCGCCGCCGCCGCCGGCGCGCGCGGGGTGCTGGTGCGGCCGCTGTCACGCTACTACATGCAGCCCAACCGCCGGCGCGGCCTGCTGATGGGGTTTGCCTGCGTACCGGAAGAGCAGATGGCCGCCGCCTTCACCCAGCTGCTGGCGTGCATCAACGCGCCCGAAATGAAAAAGGCGGCTCCTTAGGGCCGCCTTCGCGCGTTACCAGGCCTGAAGCCGCCAACCGTCCGCCTGCCGGTGCAGACGGTGCGTCGGCCGCAGCGCCTGCAGGAAATCTTCGTCGTGCGACACCACCAGCATCGCGCCGGGGAAATCCGCCAGGGCGGTTTCGATCGCCAGCGACGACGCCAGATCCAGGTGGTTGGTCGGTTCGTCCAGCAACAGCAGCTGCGCCGGTTGCCGCCGCCACAGCGCGCAGGCCAGCGCCGCCTTCAGCCGTTCGCCACCGCTCAGCGAACCCAGCGGCAGCGCGATGCGATCGGCGCCAAGCTGCAACTGCGCCAGCCGGGTGCGCAACGCGCCTTCCACCAGCGGCGAATCCTGCAGCCCGAGATGCTCCATCACCGACAGGCTCGGGTCGAGCTGCGACAGGGTTTGATCGAGATAGGCCGTCGACAACGGACAATGACAATGGCCGGCAAGCGGCGCCAGCTGGCCGAGAACGGTCTTCAGCAAGGTGGACTTGCCGCAGCCGTTAGGGCCGGTCAACGCCACGCGCATCGGGCCGTCGATCCGCAGATCCAGCGGCGGCGCGCTGACGAACGGCAGCTGCAGCTGTTCGAGCACCAGCACCTGCTTGTTCGCGCTCACTTCGCTGCCCGGCAGCGCCAGCAACACCGGCTGTTCCTCTTCCACCCGCTGATAGGCCTCGCGCACCGCCGCATCGAGGCTGTCGCGCTGGTCCTGATGCTGTTTGCGCAGCGTGCCGAGGCTCTCCTTCGCCGCCGATTTGTAGGCCACCCGCTCGAAAGAGGCGATATTGAGCGTATCGACGACGCGCAGCGTTTGCGCCGAGCGCCGCTGGCTCATGTCGTGCTCTTTCTGCTGACGCGCGCGGGTGCGGCGGCGCTCCTCGCGCGCATGCTCCAGATCGGCGCGCGCCGCCTGCTGCTCCGTGTCGCGCTGGCGGCGGTAGTCGTCGTAGTTGCCGCCGTAGCTGCGCAGCGCGCCGGGCGTCAGTTCGACGATGCGCTCCATACGCCCCAGCAGTTGCCGGTCATGGCTGGCGATCAGCAGCCCGCCCTGCCACCGCTCCAGCTGCTGATACAGCCAGGCGCGCCCGGCGCTGTCGAGGTGGTTGGTCGGTTCGTCCAGCAGCAGATAATCCGCCTCCCCCAGAAAAGCGCCGCACAGCGCCGCGCGCATTCGTTCGCCGCCGCTCAAATCGCATGCGGATCGCAACGGATCGAAGGCCGGCAGCCCGGCGGCGGCGAAGGCGCTTTGCAGGCGATCGTTGAGATCCCAGCGCCCTTCCAGACGATCGATGTCGTCCGCCAGCGGCAGCCCCTGCTCGATGCGCGCCAGCGCGGCGAACACCTCGCCGTAGCCCAGCAGCTGCGCCAGCGTGGTGTCGGCCGCGATCTCCGGCTGCTGCGCAACGTAAGCCAATGCGGCATGGGATTCGACGTGCCCGTTGCCCGGCCGATCCAGCCCGGCGATCAGGCGCAGCAGCTGGGTTTTGCCGACGCCGTTGCGCCCTACCAGGCCGCAGCGCTGCCGATCGAAAGCGAGATCCAGCGGGCCGAACAGCGTTTCGCCGTCAGCAAATTGGCAGGTCAGTTGATGTAAAACGAAATAAGGGGACTGCGCAAAATGAGCCATAAGCACTCCTGAATGAGATCAAAACATCCCCACAGGGCGCGGGAGCGCACGGCGTGGGACCAGATATCAACAGGTGTGGTTGTTCATTTTCGGTTATGGCTCCGCAGAGAGAAGGAATTTGCAACGCGCAAAGGTTAACCGATCTTTTGTTCGTTATGCAAACAGTGTCTGAGATTCATGACGTCTATCACATTCGGCGCAACGCAGATTCCCAAGCGGCGCGACAACGGCTAGATTTATCTCATCCGACCACTTGTGTTCACATAATTATAACAACGGGCCCCGATTTCACCCGATGGAGAGTGCAATGAGCAATTACCCTCACCTGCTGGCGCCGCTGGATCTCGGCTTCACTACCCTGAAAAACCGGGTGCTGATGGGATCGATGCATACCGGCCTGGAAGAGCTGCCCGACGGCCCGCAGCGCCTGGCCGCGTTCTATGCCGAGCGCGCCGCCGCCGGCGTGGCGCTGATCGTCACCGGCGGCATCGCCCCGAACGAACAGGGCGTGGTTTTTCGCGGCGGTTCGATCCTCAACAGCGAGGAGCAATTGCCTCACCACCGCCCGGTGACCGAAGCCGTCCACCGGGCGGGCGGCAAAATTGCGCTGCAGATCCTGCACACCGGCCGCTACAGCTATCAACCCAAGCTGGTCGCCCCTTCCGCCCTGCAGGCGCCGATCAACCCGTTTACGCCGAGCGCGCTCAGCGAAGCGGAGATCAAGCAGACCATCGCTGACTTCGCCCGCTGCGCGGCGCTGGCGCAGCAGGCCGGCTACGACGGCGTGGAAGTGATGGGATCCGAAGGCTATCTGATCAACCAATTCTTGACGACGCGCACCAATCAGCGCGACGACCAATGGGGCGGCAGCTTCACTAACCGTATGCGCTTCGCGGTCGAGACCGTCAGGGCAGTGCGCCAGGCGGTGGGCGCGGAGTTCATTCTGATCTACCGGCTGTCGATGCTCGATCTGGTGGAAGACGGCTCCAGCTGGCAGGAGATCGAACAGCTGGCGCTGGCGGTTGAACAGGCGGGCGCCACGATCATCAATACCGGCATCGGCTGGCACGAAGCGCGTATTCCGACTATCGCTACCATGGTGCCGCGCGCCGGATTCAGCTGGGTGACCCGCAAGCTGATGGGCAAGGTCAGCATCCCGCTGATCACCACCAACCGCATCAACGATCCGGCGGTGGCCGAGCAAGTGCTGGCGGACGGCTGCGCCGACATGGTGTCGATGGCGCGTCCGTTCCTCGCCGACGCCGCCTTTGTGCAGAAAGCCGCCGAGGGGCGCGCCGACGAGATCAATACCTGCATCGGCTGCAACCAGGCCTGTCTCGACCAGATTTTTGAAGGCAAGCTGACTTCCTGCCTGGTCAACCCGCGCGCCTGCCGCGAAACCGAAATGCCTCTGACAATGACGGAGAAACCGAAAAAACTGGCGGTGATCGGCGCCGGCCCCGCCGGGCTGGCCTTCGCCACCACCGCCGCCAGCCGAGGCCATCAGGTGACGCTGTTCGACGCCGCCGAGCAGATCGGCGGCCAGTTCAACATCGCCAAGCAGATCCCCGGCAAGGAAGAATTCCATGAAACCCTGCGTTACTTCCGTCGCCAGCTGGCGCTGCGCGAAGTGACGGTCAGGCTGGGCGTCAAGGTCGAGGCGGCGGATTTAAGCGAATTCGACGAAGTGATCCTCGCCTGCGGCATCGTGCCGCGCACCCCGGACATCCCCGGCATCGGCCACGCCAAGGTGCTGAGCTATCTGGACGTGCTGCGCGATAAAAAACCGGTCGGCCAGCGGGTGGCGATCGTCGGCGCCGGCGGCATCGGCTTCGACACCGCCGAGTACCTCAGCCAGCACGGCGTGTCCAGCAGCCTGGATCAGGCGGAATTCAACCGCGAATGGGGCATCGACGGCCGCCTTGAGCAGCGCGGCGGGCTGGCGGCGCAAGGGCCACAGGCACCGCGCGCCGCGCGGCAAATCTACCTGTTGCAGCGCAAAACTAGCAAAGTGGGTGAAGGCCTGGGGAAAACCACCGGTTGGATCCATCGCGCCAGCCTGGCGATGCGCGGCGTGAAGATGCTCAACAGCGTCAGCTATCGGCTGATCGACGACGAAGGGCTGCACATCACCCGCGCCGAGCAGGACAGCTGCCTGCCGGTGGACACGGTGGTCATCTGCGCCGGGCAGGAACCGCGCCGCGAGCTGCAGCAGCCGCTGCTGGCGATGGGGAAAACCGTGCATCTGATCGGCGGCGCCGACGTGGCCGCCGAGCTGGATGCCCGCCGCGCGATCGATCAGGGGACGCGGCTGGCGATGGCGCTGTAAAAAAGGGGCGCACAGCGCCCCTGACATTGATGACAAACCTCATCCCCATGCCGGGTGGCAGAGAGCAGCGAATAGAAAACAAGGAAAATCAATTTATTGATTTTCGGCTGATAACCACAAAGGGGGAAAAACCACGCTTTTTCCCCCCTTTGTCAACAGCATGAGGGGCGCACAGCGCCCTTGGTCATCACGCTCAGCGACGCGCGCCGGATTTCACCGCTCTCAAGATCACGAACTTCTTGTTCGAGGCCACCAGCGTGCAGTTGCCGAACAGACGCTTGAGCTTCTGGTGATAGTCGAGGTGGCGGTTGCCGACGATGCGCAATTCGCCGCCCACCTGCAGACAGCGCTTGGCGTCGCAGAACATCTGCCAGGCGGTGTGATCGGTAATGGCGTGCTGCTGGTGGAACGGCGGGTTGCACAGCACCGCCTGCACGCTTTCGCGCTCGATGCCCGCCAGCGAATTGTTCACCTCAAACTGGCAACGATCCAGCTCTTGCGGCAGGTTGTGCTCCACGTTCAGTTCGCTGGAGGCCACCGCCATGTAAGATTCATCGACGAAGGTCACCTGCGCTTCCGGGTTTTGCGCCAGCGCCGTCAGGCCAATCACGCCGTTGCCGCAGCCCAGATCGACGATATGGCCGTTCAGGCCGCGCGGCAGATGCTCCATAAACAGGCGCGCGCCGATATCCAGGCTGCCGCGCGAGAAGACGTTGGCGTGGTTATGGATAAGCCAATCGGTGCCGTCCAGCGGCCAGTCGGTGGTTTCCGCCACCGCCGGCGGGACGATGTCCGCCGCCTGGCAGAAGATCAGGCGCGCTTTCTTCCACGCCAGGCTGGTGCGCGTCGGGCCCAGCACCTTTTCAAACAGCTGCATCGTCGAGGTATGTACGTCGCGCGCCTTGGCGCCGGCGACGATCAGCGTGTCTTCGGTCACGACGTGGCGCAGCGCGCGCAGCTGCTGCTCCAGCAGCGCCAGCGCTTTCGGCACGCGAATCAACACCACCGCCGGCGCCGCCGGCAGCTCGGCCAGGCTGTCCAGCAGCGTAACCTGCTCGGGATCCAGCCTGTTGAGCTTGAGGTTGTGGCGCGTCGCCAGCTGGCTCATGTAGGAGTCGCTGACGCTGTAAGGGCGATGCGCGTGCAGCGCACAGGCCAGGGTGCCGAAGTTATCGTTGAAAATCAGCACCGGACGGCCGCCGATATCTACGTTTTCAAGCTGTTGCAGCAGATATTCGTCCGCCGCTTCCCACGCCTGCAGTTGGGTGGATTCTTCCTGTTGGGGATAACGCTCCAGCTCAAGTTGCTGTGTTCCCAGATCGAGTTGGCTCATTGCCCCTCCTGACTGATAAAATTTGGGCTGTTTATCCCCTAAAAACGCCCGTCAGTAAAATGTTTTTTCGGATAAATTGCGTATTGCGCCGCGTATCTGAAAACCCGCGCTCCTTTTCTCCTTGAACAACATTAATCTTTCCCTCCCGAGCACCCATGTCGACGTTTTTTTAACCTGACGGGGTGTAACTTTAAATGTTACACTGCCAGTCCCTATGGAAGGGGGAAAGCATGATTAAATCTTTCCGCGATCGCTACCTGGAGCAGTTCTATCTGGGAGGCAGACGCAGCCGTCTGATCCCCGGTACGCTCGAGCGGCAGTTGGCCAGAAAACTCGATATGTTGACCGCCGCGCAGCAAGAGCGTGATTTGCATCACCCCACGGGTAACTATTACAAACGGCTATTCGGGCCATTTCAGGGGTGGTCAAGCCTGCGCGTCAATATGCACTGGCGGCTGATGTTCCAGTGGCGGCATGATGCCGCTGAAAAAATTTACCTCGATCCTCACCAAGATACCTGAACGAGGGGGAACCTATGTTGGAAACCACGACTCGCGAACCCACCACGGTGGGAGAAGTGCTGCAGGAAGAATATTTAACGCCGCTAGGCATCGGCCAGGAGGAACTGGCAAAGGTATTGGGCGTCACCCGCGCTACTGTCAATCGCCTGTGCAACGGGCATCGACGCATGAGCGTTGCCGAGGCCAATCTGTTTGCCGATCTGTTCGAAACGACCGCTGACTTTTGGCTAAACCTGCAGGCGGCACACGATCGCTGGGAAGCCAGACAGTCCGATGCGCAGCGTGTGCGGCTGCGGCCAATCAAAGAAATACTGGGGCGCAATATTACTCATGCATGACACCGAACTCGCCTACCTGCAAGGCTACCCAACGCATCTGCAAAGCCAGGTGCAGCAACTGATCCATCAAAACCGGCTGGGAGACGTGCTGCTGCAGCGCTACCCGCAGGTGCACGGCTGCACCACCGACAAGTCGCTGTATCAGTTTACCGTCGATCTGAAAAACCAGTATCTGCGCAACGCCCAGCCGCTGAGCAAGGTGGCCTACGACAGCAAGATCCACGTCATGAAGCACGCGCTTGGCCTGCACACCGCCATCTCGCGCGTGCAGGGCGGCAAACTGAAGGCCAAGGCGGAAATCCGCGTGGCGACGGTGTTCAAGGTCGCGCCCGAACCCTTTTTGCGCATGATCGTGGTGCATGAGCTGGCGCACCTGAAAGAGAAAGATCACAACAAGGCGTTCTACAGCCTGTGCTGCCATATGGAGCCGGATTACCACCAGCTGGAGTTCGATACCCGGCTGTATCTGACGCACCTTTCGCTGTTCGGCGAGCTGTATGCATAGCGAGTGAGGGCGTGATAATCTGCGGTTTTAGGCCTGGACCGGAGCTCGCCATGATTCGCTTTGCCGTCGTCGGCACCAACTGGATTACGGAACGTTTTATCGATGCCGCCCATGAAAGCGGCAAACTCAAGCTGAGCGCCGTGTATTCACGCTCGCTGGAACAGGCGCAGGCATTTGGCGCCAACTATCAGGTCACGCAGTTTTTCGACTCGCTCGAGGCGATGGCGCAGTCTGACGCCATAGACGCGGTGTATATCGCCAGCCCCAATTCCCTGCACTGCCCGCAATCGCTGCTGTTCCTGCGCCATAAAAAGCACGTGATCTGCGAAAAACCGCTGGTCTCCAACCAGCGCGAAGCGGAACAACTGGTCGCCTGCGCGCGGGAAAACCAGGTGGTGCTGTTCGAGGCGTTCAAAAGTGCCTATCTGCCGAATTTCCTGGCGCTGCAACAGGCATTGCCGAAGGTCGGCCGGCTGCGCAAAGCCTTTATCAACTATTGCCAATACTCTTCGCGCTACCCGCGCTACCTCGCCGGCGAGAATCCCAACACCTTTAACCCGCAGTTTTCCAACGGGTCGATCATGGACATCGGCTACTACTGCCTGGCCAGCGCGGTGGCGCTGTTCGGCGCGCCGCAGTCGGTGCTGGCCAGCGCCACGCTGCTCGATACCGGCGTGGACGCCCACGGCACCGTCTGCCTGAACTACGGTGATTTCGACGTCACGCTTTCCCATTCCAAGGTCAGCGACTCGGCACTCCCCAGCGAGATCCAGGGGGAAGAAGGCACGCTGATTATCGACAAGATTTCCGAGTGCCAGGGCGTGGCGCTGACGCCGCGCGGCGGCAACCGGCAGGACCTGAGCCAGACGCAGCACATCAACACCATGTTGTATGAAGCGCTGGCCTTCGCCGAGCTGGTTGAACAGCGTCAGGTGGAACATCCAGGGCTGGAAAATTCGCTGATCGTCGCCCGCCTGCTGACCGACATCCGCCGCCAGACCGGCGTCGTTTTCCCCGCCGACGGAGAATGAGATGAAACCGCTGCTCGTGATGCAAACCGGCGACGCGCCGCAGGCCATTCGTCAGGAATTGGCCAACTTTGAAGGCATGTTCCTGCAACAGGGCAACATCGACGCCGAACGCGCGCACATCGTGCATCTGCCCGCCGGCGACCGGCCGTTGCCGCCGGCCGCCTATTGCGGCGTGGTCATCACCGGCTCGCCGGCGATGGTGACCGAACGGCTGCCGTGGAGCGAGGCGGCCGCCGAATGGCTGCGTCAGGCGATGGCGATCAAACTGCCGCTGTTCGGCGTCTGCTACGGCCACCAGCTGTTGGCCTACGCGCTCGGCGGCGAAGTGGGCTATCACCCGCAGGGCATGGAGGTCGGCACGCTGGAGATCGAACTGCTGCCCGCCGCGGCCGACGATCGGCGGCTCACCCTGCTGCCGCCGCGATTCAAGGCCAATCTTATCCACTCGCAGAGCGTGCTGACGCCGCCCGCCGGCGCGCAGAAGCTGGCGCGTTCGCAGCAGGACGCGCACCAGATCCTGCGCTATGGCGATCACGCTCTGACCACCCAGTTCCACCCGGAATTCAACGGCGCGGTGATGAGCCAGTATCTGCAGTGGCTCGGCGAACTGCATCCCGAGCAGCAAGCCCGCTATCAACAGCAACAACAACAGGTTAGCGACACGCCGTTCAGCCGCCTGCTGCTGCAGGGATTCGTCGTCAGCCTCGGCGCGCAAAAAGCGATGGCCGGCTAACGCGATTCACGTTGACCGCCGACACATTTTGCATTACTTTCTGCTCTGCAAAGGGGAGTAACTTCATTGCCGGTCAATCGTCATTACGATGCGCAAGCATCCGGTTACCGGGCAACCTGATGTCAAAGGTGTAACCACCTTCATCAACGTTGTAAGTGAGACCTTGCCGGAAGGCGAGGTTTGCTTGCAGCGTTCACAGAGCGGCTGGCGTCTTCCGACGTTGGCCGTTTTTGTTTTTGAAGGATACCTCTGATGATGAATTCCGTTGGCACACCGTGGTTATGGGGCAGCTTCGCCGCCGTCATAGTCGTGATGCTCGCAATCGATCTCCTGTTGCAGGGCCGTAAAGGCGCGCACACCATGTCTATGAAGCAGGCCGCCAGCTGGTCGCTGGTGTGGGTCAGCCTCTCCCTGCTGTTCAATTTCGGTTTCTGGTACTACCTGAATGAAACCGCCGGGCGCGCCGTCGCCGATACCCAGGCGCTGGCCTTCCTTACCGGCTACCTGATCGAAAAAGCGCTGGCGGTGGATAACGTGTTCGTCTGGCTGATGCTGTTCAGCTACTTCGCCGTGCCGGCCAACCTGCAGCGGCGGGTGCTGATCTACGGCGTGCTGGGGGCGATCGTGCTGCGTACCATTATGATCTTCGCCGGCAGCTGGCTGGTCAGCCAATTCCAGTGGCTGCTGTATCTGTTCGGCGCCTTCCTGCTGTTCACCGGTATCAAAATGGCGCTGGCGAAGGAAGATGACTCGGCGATCGGCGACAAGCCGCTGGTGAAATGGCTGCGCAGCCACCTGCGCATGACCGACAACCTGGAAGGCGAGCGCTTCTTCGTGCGCCGCAACGGCATCCTGTTCGCCACCCCGCTGGTGCTGGTGCTGATCCTGGTAGAGCTGAGCGACGTGATCTTCGCGGTGGACAGCATTCCGGCGATCTTCGCCGTGACCACTGACCCGTTCATCGTCCTGACCTCCAACCTGTTCGCCATCATGGGCCTGCGCGCCATGTACTTCCTGCTGGCCAACGTGGCGGAGCGTTTCTCGATGCTGAAATACGGCCTCTCGGTGATCCTGGTGTTTATCGGCATCAAGATGCTGATTATCGACTTCTTCCACATCCCGATCGGCGTATCGCTGGGTGTGGTGGCGGGCATCCTGACGCTCACCTTGCTGATTAACGCCTGGGTCAATCGCCGCAACGATCGACTGGCGAATAAACAACCATAATCTGTTATCCGGGGCGCTAGTCGCCCCGTGATTGTTTGGCAATTCCCCCAAAACGCCAAACGTTATTGCGATCACACAAATGTAACCAGTATGTTATCAAGTGTTGATCCGCGCTTAGAATTTCACCTTCGCCTCTTTCCAACATCATTCGATTGCTGAATACTGATTCGGCAAACACACTTAGTTACAGAATCATATAAAGCCACCCGGCGTCGTTCCCGCCGCGGCGGCCAGATAACATCAGGAAGAAAGCACTATGCAAAAACTACTACAAAAGATCACGCAGGGTAGCCTGGTCAAACAAATCATGGTCGGCCTGGTGGCCGGCATTCTGTTGGCGCTGGTTTCGCCGGCGGCGGCCTCCGCCGTTGGCCTGCTCGGTTCCCTGTTCGTCGGCGCGCTGAAGGCGGTGGCGCCGGTGCTGGTGCTGGTGTTGGTGATGGCCTCGATCGCCAACCATAAACAGGGGCAGAAGACCAACATTCGCCCGATCCTGTTCCTCTACCTGCTGGGTACCTTCGCCGCGGCGCTGGTGGCGGTCGTCGTCAGCTTTATCTTCCCTTCCACGCTGGCGCTGAGCACCGGCGCGACGGACATTACCCCGCCGGGCGGCATTGTGGAGGTGATGAAGGGCCTGTTGATGAGCGTGGTGGCCAACCCGTTCCATGCGCTGATTAACGCCAACTACATCGGTATTCTGGCGTGGGCCGTCGGGCTGGGGCTGGCGCTGCGCCACGCTTCCGAAACCACCAAGGGGCTGATCAACGACATGTCCCATGCGGTCACGCTGGTGGTGCGCGCGGTGATCCGCTGTGCGCCGCTCGGCATCTTCGGCCTGGTGGCTTCTACGCTGGCGGAAACCGGTTTCGGCGCGCTGTGGGGCTACGCCCAATTGCTGATGGTGTTAATCGGCTGCATGCTGCTGGTGGCGCTGGTGCTCAACCCGCTGATCGTTTACTGGAAGATCCGCCGCAATCCGTATCCGCTGGTGTTCGCCTGCCTGCGCGAGAGCGGCGTCACCGCCTTCTTCACCCGCAGCTCGGCCGCCAACATCCCGGTGAACATGGAGCTGTGCAAGAAGCTGAACCTGAATGAGGACACCTACTCGGTTTCCATCCCGTTGGGCGCAACCATCAATATGGCCGGCGCGGCGATCACCATCACCGTACTGACGCTGGCGGCGGTAAACACGCTGGGCATCGCGGTGGACGTTCCGACCGCCCTGCTGCTGAGCGTGGTGGCCGCCCTCTGCGCCTGCGGCGCCTCCGGCGTGGCCGGCGGCTCGCTGCTGCTGATCCCGCTGGCGTGCAACATGTTCGGCATTCCGAACGACGTGGCGATGCAGGTGGTAGCGGTCGGCTTTATCATCGGCGTGCTGCAGGATTCGGCGGAAACCGCCCTCAACTCCTCCACCGACGTGCTGTTCACCGCCGCGGCCTGCCAGGCGGAAGACCAGCGGCTGGCGAACGAAGACCCGCTGAAGGTGCGTTAATCCCACCCTGGCTGCATTGCAAAGGCGCTCTTTCGAGCGCCTTTTTTGTCAGCCTTACAGCGTCACTCCGCTTTTAAAGATCGCCAGCTCGCGGAAATCGTTGGCTTCATTGCGCGCCGGACGGCCGTTGGCGATCTCGACGATCAGATCGACGAAGCGGCTGAGCAAGGTCTCCATCGCCACCCCGTGAACCAGACCGCCGGCGTCGAAATCGATCCAGTGCGGTTTCTTCGCCGCCAGCTCGCTGTTGGTGGCCAGCTTCACCGTCGGCACAAAGCCGCCGTACGGCGTGCCGCGCCCGGTGCTGAACAGCACCATATGGCAGCCGGCGCCGGCCAGCGCACTGGTCGCCACCGCGTCGTTGCCCGGCGCGCTGAGCAGATTCAACCCCGGCACGCGCAGCCGCTCGCCGTATTTCAGCACGTCCACCACCTGGCTCAGTCCCGCTTTTTGGGTGCAGCCAAGCGATTTCTCTTCCAGCGTGGTAATGCCGCCGGCCTTGTTGCCCGGCGACGGGTTCTCGTATATCGGCTGTTGATGGGCGATGAAATAACGTTTGAAATCGTTGATCATGTCGACGGTTTTGTCGAAAGTCTCCCCATCGCGGCAGCGGCTCATCAGAATACGCTCGGCGCCGAACATCTCCGGCACTTCGGTCAGCACCGTGGTGCCGCCATTGGCGATCACATAGTCGGAAAACCGTCCCAGCAGCGGGTTGGCGGTAATGCCCGACAATCCGTCCGAACCGCCGCACTCCAGGCCGAACTTCAGCTCGCTCAGGCGGCCCGGCTCGCGGCGATCGTGGCGCATCTCACGGTACAGCTCGTGCAGCAGCCCCAGCCCGGCCTCCACCTCGTCGTCCTGCTGTTGGCACACCATAAAGCGCAGCCGCCGCTCGTCCGCCATCCCCAGCGTGGCGCGAAAGGCCTCCACTTGATTGTTCTCGCACCCCAGCCCGATCACCAGCACCGCGCCGGCGTTGGGATGGCGCGCCATGTTTTGCAGCATGATGCGGGTGTTGGCATGATCCTGTCCCAGCTGCGAGCAACCGAACGGATGGCTGAACAGATGCACGCCGTCGATCCCCTCCGCCTGCGTTTGCTGCAAAAAGCGCTGCTGGATCTGGCGGGCGATGCCGTTGACGCAGCCGACGGTCGGCACGATCCACAGTTCGTTGCGGATCCCCACGTCGCCGCCGGCCCGGCGGTACAGCTGCACCTCGCGATCCGCCGCCTGCGGCGGCAACGCCGGAAACTGCGGCTGGTAACGGTAGCTGTCCAGATCGCTCAGGTTGGTTTTGGCGTTTTGCGAATGAATATGTTCCCCGGGCCCGATGGCCGCGAGCGCGTGGCCGATCGGCTGGCCATATTTGATGATGTCCTCGCCCTTTGCGATCGGGCCGAGCGCAAACTTGTGCCCGCGCGCCACCGGCTGCGCCAGTTGAACGCGCTCCCCGTCCAGCTCAACCGTTTCTCCGGCGGCCAGATCGCGCAGCGCCACCGCCACGTTATCCTGCTCGTGAATCTTTATCGTACTTTGCATAAACCGGTCCCAGATAACGGCTACGCCAGTTCAATGGCGAAATAGTTTTTGGCGTTGTCGAAACAGATGTTTTTCACCATCTCGCCCAGCAGCGAGAGATCCGCCGGCGCTTCGCCGTCCGTCACCCAGCGGCCGATCAGCTGGCAAAGAATGCGGCGGAAGTATTCATGCCGCGTATACGACAGGAAGCTGCGACTGTCGGTCAGCATGCCGACGAAGCGGCTCAGCAACCCGAGCTGCGCCAGCTGCGTCATTTGGCGCTGCATGCCGTCCTTCTGATCGTTGAACCACCAGCCAGAGCCGAACTGCATCTTGCCCGGCGTGCCTTCCCCCTGGAAATTGCCGATCATGGTGCCGATCACTTCGTTATCGCGCGAGTTGAGGCAATAGAGAATGGTTTTCGGCAGGCCGCCCTGCCGCGCCTGGGCATCCAGCAGCCGCGACAGCGGCTCCGCCAGCGGCCGATCGTTGATCGAGTCGAAGCCGATATCCGGCCCGACGGCGGCCAGCATGCGGCTGTTGTTATTGCGCAGCGCGCCGATATGGTACTGCTGCACCCAGCCGCGGCGCCGGTATTCGCCGGCCAGGAACAGCAGCACTGCGCTTTTGAACTGGGCGCTCTGTTCCGGGGTCGGCAGCTCGCCGTTCAGGCGGCGCAGCAGGATCGCATCCAGCGCCGCTTCGTCGGCCTCGCCGAACACCACCACGTCCAGCGCATGATCGGCCACCTTGCAACCGTGGGCGGCGAAGTGATCCATGCGCTTGTACAGCGCGTCGCACAGCGCGCTGAAGCGGCCGATGGCGGTGTCCGCCGCTGCCTCCAGCTGCCGCAGATAGTCGTTGAAGCCAGGCGCATCGATGGCGAAGGCCTTGTCCGGCCGCCAACTCGGCAACACCTTGATATCGAAGCTGTGATCGTCGGCGATCGCCCGATGATGGCGCAGATCGTCGATCGGATCGTCGGTGGTGCCGACCATTTTCACGTTCATCTGCCGCATGATGCCGCGCGCGCGAAACTCATCCTGCGCCAGCAGCGCATTGCCGCGCTGCCAGATCTCATCCGCCGTGGCCGGCGACAGTAGCGTTCCGGTGATGCCGAACGGCCGACGCAGCTCCAGATGCGTCCAGTGATAGAGCGGATTGCCGATGGTGTGCGGCACCGTGGCGGCCCAGGCGTCGAATTTCTCGCGATCGCCCGCATCGCCGGTGCACAGCCGCTCCGCCACGCCGTTGGTGCGCATCGCCCGCCATTTATAGTGATCGCCCCGCAGCCAGATATCGTAAAGGTTGCTGAAGCGGGTATTCTCCGCGATCTGCTGCGGCGGCAAATGGCAGTGGTAATCGAAAATCGGCTGGTCCGCCGCGTAGTCATGATACAAACGCCGGGCAAATTCGCTGTCCAGCAGGAAATCTTCGCTCAAAAACGTCGCCATCTCGGGCTCCTTACCTTACTTGCCGTGCGGCATGGGGATCGAATCACAAAAGTTATCACACCAATTTCAATGAGCGTCCAGCATATTTTTCTCGACGCCTGCCGTTTTGCTGTCCCTCAACCCCTTTTCTGCTCGTTTTTACGGCAAACTTGCGCCATAAATGCGCTATTTCATCGGCGACAGTATCGCTCAGGCGAATAATTCCTTTTGTGATATCACTCAACTTTTAAACCTGTATGACAGGTTATTGTCTCGCCAGCCGCATCGTCGGCCATACCTTCAAACGGGGAGACATTTCGGATGCGTAAAATTAAAGGGTTACGCTGGTACATGATCGGGCTGGTGACCGTCGGCACCGTGCTGGGTTACCTGACCCGCAACGCCATCGCCGTGGCGGCGCCGACGCTGGAAGATACGCTGCACATCACCACCCAACAGTATTCCTACATCGTCGCCGCCTACTCCGCCTGCTACACCGTGATGCAGCCGGTGGCGGGCTATGTGCTGGACGTGCTGGGCACCAAGGTCGGCTACGCCATGTTCGCCATTCTGTGGGCGCTGTTCTGCATGGGCACCGCGCTGGCCAACAGCTGGGGCGGCCTGGCGCTGGCGCGCGGCGCGGTCGGCATGGCCGAGGCGGCGATGATCCCCGCCGGGCTGAAGGCCAGCAGCGAGTGGTTTCCGGCCAAAGAGCGTTCGATCGCCGTCGGCTATTTCAACGTCGGTTCGTCGATCGGCGGCATGATCGCCCCGCCGCTGGTGGTGTGGGCCATCGTGGCGCACAGCTGGGAGATGGCGTTCATCATCACCGGCGTGCTGAGCCTGATCTGGGCCATCTGCTGGCTGCTGTTCTACAAACACCCAAAAGATCAGAAGAAACTGAGCCAGGAAGAACGCCGTTACATCCTCGAAGGCCAGGAGGCGCAGCACCAGACCTCTAACGCCAAAAAAATGTCCGCCTGGCAGATCGTGCGCAACCGCCAGTTCTGGGGCATCGCGCTGCCGCGCTTTCTGGCGGAGCCGGCCTGGGGCACCTTCAACGCCTGGATCCCGCTGTTCATGTTCAAGGCCTACGGTTTTAACCTGAAAGAGATCGCCATGTTCGCCTGGATGCCGATGCTGTTCGCCGATCTCGGCTGCATCGTCGGCGGCTACCTGCCGCCGCTGTTCCAGAAGTATTTCAAGGTCAATCTGATCGTCTCGCGCAAGCTGGTGGTGACGATGGGGGCGGTGTTGATGATCGGCCCCGGCATGATTGGCCTGTTCACCAGCCCTTACGCGGCTATTGCGCTGTTGTGCGTCGGCGGCTTCGCCCATCAGGCGCTGTCCGGCGCGCTGATCACCCTCTCTTCCGACGTGTTCGGCCGCAATGAGGTGGCGACCGCCAACGGCCTGACCGGCATGGCGGCCTGGACCGCCAGCACGCTGTTCGCGCTGGTGGTCGGCGCCCTGGCGGACACTCTCGGCTTCAGCCCGCTGTTCGCCGCGCTGTCGGTCTTCGATATTCTCGGCGCCATCGTCATCTGGACGGTGCTGCAAAACCGCCCGGCCGCCGAAGCGCAACCGGCCGCGCTGCAGCCGTCTCCGGCGCGCAGCTGATCCCGTCGCCCGGCCCCCGCGCCGGGCCTTCTGCTCCTCTGGCAGCGGTGCCGAATAAGTGGTATAACAAATCCGATGGCCACGCGCCCCTTCCCACCGCACCGTATAGAGCATTCACTATGGAATTCACTGAAACCAGACGCCTGTATCAGCAACTGGCCGCCGAGCTTAAACAACGCATCGAAAGCGGCCGCTACCCGGTGGGCGACAAGCTGCCGGCCGAGCGATACATCGCCGAAGAGATGAATGTCAGCCGCACCGTGGTGCGCGAAGCGATCATCATGCTGGAAGTGGAAGGCTATGTGGACGTGCGCAAGGGATCCGGGATCCACGTGGTGTCCAACCAGCAAAAACACCTGGTGGTGCCGGGCGACAGCATCGAGTTCGCCACCGCCGGCCCGTTTGAGCTGCTGCAGGCGCGCCAGCTGATCGAAAGCAACATCGCCGAATTCGCTGCCACCCAGGTGACCAAGCAAGATATCGTGCAGCTGATGGAGATCCAGGAGCACGCCCGCAAAGAGGATCGCTTTCGCGACTCGCAGTGGGATCTGAAGTTCCACGTGCAGGTGGCGCTGGCCACCCAGAACACCGCCATGGCCACCATCGTGGAAAAAATGTGGGTGCAGCGGGTCAACAACCCTTACTGGAAGAAACTGCACGAACATATCGACGAACGTTCGATCGCCAGCTGGTGCGACGATCACGATCAGATCCTCAAGGCGCTGATGCGCAAAGATCCTTACGCCGCCAAACTGGCGATGTGGCAACACCTGGAAAACACCAAGCAGATGCTGTTCAACGCCACCAGCGACGATTTCGAATACAATGCCGACCGCTATCTGTTCGCCGAGAATCCGGTGGTGCATCTGGATGGCGTGAGCCACGAACCGAAATAGCCACGGCGGTCAAAAACCGTCGGCTTATGTCAGGTAATGTAAAATCCGCTGAATCGATGCCGGAACCGCCGTTTGCCGTGTACTATTTCACCGTCGGCAACGTAGATTTCCCTGTTGCCAATCGTGCTATTTTGGTAGAGTTAGCCCACTTTTTTACCCATTGCTGCGGGGGCGGGACGCGAATAAATGCGCTGGTTGTTTGCCATGCTGATTGCTGTTTTTTGCTGGACCGGTTCGGTCTCCGGCCAACAGCTATGCGTGGCGTCACCCAAGCCAACCCCCAGCGCGCTGAGCAGCCTGCCGCTGCTGGCGGAGCCGGCGCTTTCCCCCTATGATCATGTGTATCGGGCACCGGCCGAAGCGCGCCGCAAAGCCCCCGGCAAGTTGCCGCTGCTGCTGCCCAGAGCGCACTCTTTCCCCGGTTCGCTGCTCGCATCCTCCCTGCCGGCGCCGGTCTATACCTTGGCCGCAGAGCCGGGCTACCGAATTCGCTTCCCTCGCCAGGACACTCCGGCTCCCAACCGGCTTGCCCAGGTCGACTGGATGCTGGACGCCTCCAGGCAACAGAGTCGGCAGGCCGGCTGGAAAGAAAGTAACATGCAGTACCGTGGCACGCTGACTTATCACCTATGACCGGTGTCGCACCGCTAAAAACCTTAAAGCAACGCCGTTTCATCGTTATCAGCATTCAGGATCGCCGCGCGCTTTCAGCCCACGCCCGTTCCGCCGCTGAGATAAAAATAAACAATGACGTTTTAGGAACACCGGATGGACATCATTAAAGAACTGATACATGCCCTGTGGCAGCAGGATTTTGAGACGCTGGCGAACCCTTCGTTGGTGTGGACCCTCTACATCCTGCTGTTCATGATTCTGTTTTTGGAAAACGGCCTGCTGCCGGCCGCTTTCCTGCCGGGTGACAGCCTGCTGATCCTGGTCGGCGTGCTGATCGCCAAAGGCACCATGGGCTTCCCGCTGACCATCGTCATCCTTACCGTCGCTGCCAGCCTGGGATGCTGGGTCAGCTACATACAGGGCCGGTGGCTCGGCAATACGCGAACGGTGCAAGGCTGGCTTTCGCACCTGCCGGCCCACTACCATCAACGCGCTCACAACCTGTTCCACCGCCACGGGCTTTCCGCCCTGCTGGTCGGCCGCTTCCTGGCCTTCGTGCGCACCCTGCTGCCGACCATCGCCGGCCTGTCCGGCCTGAGCAACGCGCGCTTCCAGTTCTTCAACTGGATGAGCGGCCTGCTGTGGGTCTTGATCCTGACAACGCTGGGCTTCGCACTGGGCAAAACCCCGGTGTTCCGCAAGTATGAAGATCAGCTGATGTTCTGCCTGATGATGTTGCCGCTGGTATTGCTGGTGGTCGGGTTGATCGGCTCGTTGATCGTGCTGTGGCGCAAGAAACGCGCCAGCGGCCAGAACCCGGGGAAAGGGGCGTGACAGCAAAGCGCCCGCGCTGGCAATACGTCCTGATGATCGCGCTCGCCCTGCTGGCGTTGGCGACGCTGTTGGTGCCCTGCATGGTGCGCACCGAGAGCGAGCTGCGCATTCGCGCCAGCCAGCAAGGGCTGTCGCTGCCCGACGGTTTTTACGTCTACCAGCGCCTGGATGAGCGCGGCATCCGCATCAAAAGCATCACGCCGGAAGGCGATGGCCTGGTCATCCGTCTGGATTCGCCGGAGCAGCAGTTGCTGGCGCGCGAAGCGCTGCAAACCATCCTGCCGCCCGGTTACCACATCGCGTTGAGCGAATCCCCCGTGCCGTCGCATTGGGTACGCGAATTTGCGCGTTCCCCACTCAATCTGGGATAATCCCCCTTCATATGAAGGGGTTTCCTTTCATTGCATTATTTTCATTTTCATTCGCACCGATTAGCTCAAGAATTAATCAGTCAGCACCGAGTCACGGCTGATTCTTTGGGGGCGCGCCGGTTTCATGACTATGCTGAAGGGTAACTTCAGCCGGCGATGAACGCCCTCCTCTCGCGCTGCCGCCTTCGGCAGTCAGGAAAGCGGGTGCCTGTTCAGGCATCCCATGAAAAGGAACTGAAAGATGAAATTACGCCATTCACTGTTACTGCTGTTGCCACTCTGCACGCTGCCGGCCCTCGCTTCGGCCGCTGAGGGCGGCTGCGCCGCCAAAGCGCAAGACATCCAGCAGCAAATCGACTATGCCACCCAGCACGGCAACACCCACCGCGTGGACGGGCTGAAAAAAGCACTGAGCGAAGTGCAGACTCACTGTACCGAAGCCGGCCTGCAGGCCGAACGCCAGGAAAATATCGCAGAGAAACAGCGCAAGGTCGACGAACGCCGGCAGGAGCTGAAAGAAGCGCAGCAAACCGGCAAGCTGGACAAGGTCGCCAAGAAGCAGCAGAAGCTGGCGGAAGCGCAGGCTGAGCTGAAACGCGCTCAGGCGGAATAATTTTTTTGTACCAGCGGATTTATCGATGAGAGCCCCATCACACGGGATTTATTAAGCATATGGGATTGATGCCTGGTGTTATCTGCTGGCCATCACCCCTTTGCTCCGGCGAAAAAATCCGCTATGTTAAAAGTCTGTCGAAATAAACGTTAAGGAATAATCACATGGCACATGATTCAAATGCAGAAAACTTACGCGCTGAACTGAAGTCCTTAGCCGATACGCTGGAGGAAGTGCTGAACTCCTCTACCGACAAGCCGAAAGCCGAGCTGGAGAAGCTGCGCTCGAAGGCGGAAGGCGCGCTGAAAGAGACCCGTGCTCGCCTGAGCGACGCCGGTGACAAGCTGGCTTCGCAAACCAAGCAGATCGCCGGCCAGGCCGACGACTATGTGCGCGACAACCCGTGGACCGGCATCGGCATCGGCGCGGCGGTCGGCGTGGTGTTGGGCGTGCTGCTCGCGCGTCGTTAATCATGGCTGAACAACCGCAAGTGCGCGCGCAGGGCCCCGCTAAAGGGGTCCTGGATATCGGTCAGCGCATCATCACGATCCTGGTCGGCATGGTGGAAACCCGTGTCCGGCTGGCGGTGGTCGAGCTGGAAGAGGAGAAAGCCAACCTCATTCAGCTGCTGATCATGGCCGGTATGACGCTGCTGTTCACCGCCTTCGGTTTGATGAGCCTGCTGATCCTGATCTTCTGGGCCATCGATCCGGTCTATCGGCTGATGGCGCTGGGTGCCACGACCGGCGTGCTGCTGTTCCTGGCCGTGGTCGGCACCATTTGGACGCTGGTCAAGGCCCGTCGCACCACGCTGCTCGGCGCCACGCGCAAGCAGCTGGAACTCGATCGTGCCGAACTGGAGCGCGAGCCATGAGCCGCCGCCGCTATCTGGAATGGAAAAAAGAGAGGCTGATTCGCCAGATCCAGCAACAGCGTCTGGATCTGGCCGAACACAAGTCTTTATGGCTGGAAAAGACCGAACGCATCGACCGCGGCTGGCAGACGGTGTTTGGCCTGCGCCGCTATCTGGTGCTCGGTTCAAGCGTCATGGCGCTGTACGGCATCCGCCACCCCAGCAAGATGATCCGCTGGTCGCGCCGCGCTTTCGGCGCCTGGAGCGCTATCCGACTGTTTAAAAAGACCTTCTCCGCCAAGTAAGCCCCGCGCTTTTCCTTCAAACATCCTGTTGCTCCGCCCTCGCTTTCCCCCTAAAACAGCGCTGCTTATCCCGAGGGCCGGGCAACCTGCTGACAAGCGTCAGTTTATTAGCACGCTAAAGATTCAGATTTTTTGAAAAATTACGACAGTTTTACTTGCTAACAACCTGAGCACTTCCCGCTTAACATTCACTCCATCAATTCGAGACGGAGCGGACAGGGTAAGAGACCCGCTACGCCGCCCGTTGATATGACTACCGCCGAACAGGCACACAAAAACACGTTGGAGTAGATGATGAAAAAATTAGAAGATACAGGTTTGTTGGTTGCTCGTATTCTGATGCCAATCCTGTTTATCGTGGCAGGCTACGGCAAAATGGGTGACGCTTATGCCGGTACCCAACAGTACATGCAATCGATGGGCGTGCCTGGCTTCTTGCTGCCACTGACCATCCTGCTGGAATTTGGCGGCGGTCTGGCGATCCTGTTCGGCTTCCTGACCCGTACCGTGGCGCTGTTCACTGCCGGTTTCACCATTCTGACCGCGCTGCTGTTCCACACTGACTTTGCGGAAGGCGTAAACCAGCTGATGTTCATGAAAAACCTGACCATCGCCGGCGGCTTCATCGTGTTGGCGGTCGCAGGCCCTGGCGGCTTTAGCATCGACCGTCTTCTGAACAAGAAATGGTAATCTAAACTGTCATTCAGGGCCCGGCATGCCGGGCCCTGTCGCTTTTCACTCGGACACCAAGGAGATTCCCATGGGACAACTCGTCGATGGCGTTTGGCAAGACATCTGGTATGACACGAAATCTACCGGCGGCCGTTTCAAACGTTCAACCGCTCAGTTTCGCAATTGGGTGACCGCCGACGGTCAGCCGGGCGAACACGGCGCGGGCGGCTTCCAGGCCGAAGCGGGCCGTTATCACCTGTACGTTTCTCTCGCCTGCCCCTGGGCGCACCGCACGCTGCTGATGCGCAAACTGAAAGGGCTGGAGCAGATCATTCCGGTCTCGGTGGTGCACCCGCTGATGCTGGAAAACGGCTGGACCTTCGGCCAGGATTTTCCTGAAACCACCGGCGATCCGCTGTATCACGCCGACTTCTTGTACCAGATCTACCTGCGTGCCGATCCGCACTACAGCGGGCGCGTAACCGTGCCGGTGCTGTGGGATAAACAGCAGCAAACCATCGTCAGCAACGAATCCGCCGATATCATCCGCATGTTCAACAGCGCGTTTGACGGCGTGGGCGCCCGCGCGGGCGATTACTACCCGGCCGAGCTGCGCGGCAAAATCGATGAGCTGAACGGCTGGATTTACGATCAAGTGAACAACGGCGTGTACAAGGCCGGTTTCGCCACCAGCCAGGAAGCGTATGACGACGCGGTCAACGGGGTCTTCAACGCGCTGGAACGCCTGGAGCAGATCCTGGGGCAGCACCGCTACCTGACCGGCGATCGGCTGACCGAAGCCGACCTGCGTCTGTGGACCACGCTGGTGCGCTTCGATCCGGTGTACGTCACCCACTTCAAGTGCGATAAACACCGCATCAGCGACTACCTGAACCTGTACGGTTTCCTGCGCGACATCTACCAGATGCCGGGCATCACCGAAACGGTCAGCCTGCCGCACATTCGCAACCACTACTACCGCAGCCACGCCACCATCAACCCGCACGGCATCATTTCCATCGGGCCGGCGCAGGATCTGGACGAGCCGCACGGCCGCGACCAGCGCTTCGCCTAAGGCAAAAAAAATCCCCTTGCCGCCCGGCAAGGGGATGTCATCCAACCGGCGTTAGCGCTGCGCGAACAGGCGCGGAATTTCGCGCAGGAACCAGGCTTTCGCCTCCCCCATGCTGTCGCGCCGCCAGGCCATGATGATATCGGCTTCGCGGCTGTATTCCGGCCCCACCACGCGCAGCCGCCCGGCTTCGATATCTTTCTCCACCATCGGATATGGCATGGTCGCCACCCCTAACCCGGCCAGCAGCGCCAGACGCTTGTCTTCGATGGTGCTCACCGTCAGACGCTGCTGCTTATCCAGCAGCTGCACGGTCAACACCGGACGCTCGCGGGCGGTATCCGCCACCGCGATGCCGCGGTATTTCACGCGGGTCACCTCGGACAGCGGCTCCGGCTCCTGGTGGATAGGATGATCCGGCGCGGCGACGTAAACGCTCATCACCTTGTACAGTTTGCGGGTGTTGATCTCCGACGACGCGCGGAAGTGCATGTCCGGCGCGATCACGATGTCGGCGCGCCCCTGCTCCAGCCGTTCCCAGGCGCCCGCCAGCACCTCGGTGAAAATCGACACCTGGGTGTTGGCCTTCAGCGCCAGCTTGTCCACCAGCGGAAACAGCAGGCTCGGCGGCGACAGCGCTTCGCTGACGATGGTCAGGTGGGTTTCCCAACCGCGCGCCAGCGCTTCGGCGTCGGTGGTCAGCTTGTCGGCCGCTTCCAGCAGCACCCGCCCGCGCTCCAGCAACATGCGCCCCACGTTGGTGAACTTGGTGCGGTGGCCCGAACGGTCGAACAGCACCACGTCCAATTCTTCTTCCAATTTTTGCATGGTGTAGCTGAGCGCCGACGGCACCCGGCCCAATTCGTCGGCGGCCGCGGCGAAGCTGCCGCGCCGGTCGATCGCGTCCATCACTCTCAGCGCCTCAAGCGTGAGCGCCCGATCTCTGGCCATCACATCCCTCTGTCAGGAAATTTGAATATGCCGACCAGATTAACTGGCTAACAATCCGACGTCCAGATGCTTACCATTTGGATAATGAATTTAGAGAGCCGATTGCCATGATCACATGCAGAACAGCACAACAATGCGGGCAAGCTGACTTTGGTTGGCTGCAGGCTCGCTACACCTTTTCCTTTGGTCACTACTTCGATCCCAAACTGATGGGCTACGCGTCGCTGCGGGTGCTGAATCAGGAGGTGCTGGCGCCGGGCGCGTCGTTCCAGCCGCGCACCTATCCCAGCGTGGATATCCTGAACCTGATCCTGCAGGGCGAGGCGGAATACCGCGACAGCGACGGCAACACCGCGCGCACCAAAGCCGGTGAAGCGCTGCTGCTGGCCACCCAGCCGAGCCTGAGCTACAGCGAACAGAACGTCAGCAGCGATACGCCGCTGACTCGCCTGCAGCTGTGGCTGGACGCCTGCCCGGAACGCAACAACGAGCGGGTGCAGCGCCTGACGCTGCCGGCGGCGGGCAACCTGCTGCTGGCCTCGCCGGACGGCGCGCAGGGTAGCCTGCAGCTGCGCCAGCAGGTTTGGATCCACCATCTCGATCTGCAGCCGGGCGAAGAACAAACGCTGACGATTAACGGGCCGCGCGCCTATTTGCAGTCGATTCACGGCACCATCGCCGCCACCGGCGAGCGCCACGAAGAACAACGCCTGACCTGCGGCGACGGCGCCTTCGTGCGCGAGGAGAATCGCCTGACGATCCGCGCCGAGACGCCGCTGCGTGCGCTGCTGATTGATCTGCCGGTGTAAGCCGGCCGGAAAACGAAAAACCCCGCGCAACTGGCGTTGCGCGGGGTTTTCTTTTGTCGAGGGAGTTGACCGGTAAGCCGGGTTCTGTCGTGGACAGTCATTCCTCTAGGCCAGCAATCGCTCACTGGCTCAAGCAGCCTACCCGGGTTCAGTACGGGCCGTACCATGTGAACCCCTATTTGGCCTTGCTCCGGGTGGAGTTTACCGTGCCACGAACTGTTGCCAGCCGCGCGGTGCGCTCTTACCGCACCCTTTCACCCTTACCTGATCCCGCTTGCGCGGGCCATCGGCGGTTTGCTCTCTGTTGCACTAGTCGTAGGCTTGCGCCTCCCAGGCGTTACCTGGCACCCTGCCCTATGGAGCCCGGACTTTCCTCCCCTCCATCTGTCTCCCCGAAGAGGACGGCAATGAAGCGGCGACTGTCTGGTCAACTCCGGCGCGGATAGTAGCGTCGCGGCGACGGCAGGTCAACCGCTTTACGGCTGTTGTTGCTCCAGCGCGTGCTTATACAGCGCATTTTTCTTCACGCCGTGGATTTCCGCCGCCAGCGCCGCCGCCTTTTTCAGCGGCAGCTCTTTTTGCAGCAGCGCCAGCGTGCGCAGCGCCTCGAGCGGCAACGCATCCTCCTGCACCTTGTGGCCTTCGACGATCAGCACCATCTCGCCGCGGCGGCGCACTTCGTCTTCCTGCACCCACGCCAGCAGCTCGCCCACCGGCGCGCCGTGGATGGATTCCCAGGTTTTGGTCAGCTCGCGCGCCAACACCACATAGCGCTGCGGGCCCCAGACGGTAACCATGTCCTGCAGGCTTTCCAGCAGGCGGTGAGTGGATTCGTAGAAAATCAGCGTGCGCGGTTCCTCCGCCAGCGCCATCAGCGTATCCTTGCGCCCCTTGGTTTTCGCCGGCAGGAAGCCCTCGTAGCAGAAACGGTCGGAAGCGACGCCCGCGGCGCACAGCGCGGTGGTGGCGGCGCAGGCGCCCGGCAGCGGCACCACGCGAATGCCGGCCTCGCGGCAGCGGCGCACCAGGTGATAACCGGGATCGTTGATCAGCGGCGTGCCGGCGTCGGACACCAGCGCGATGCTCTGGCCCTCCTGCAGTTTCGCCAGCAATTGATCGGCCTTTTGCTGTTCGTTGTGATCATGCAGCGCGAACAGACGCGCGTTGATCGCGAAGTGTTGCAGCAGCAATCCGGTATGGCGCGTGTCTTCCGCCGCGATCAGATCAACGCTTTTCAGTACCTCTAACGCACGGTGGGTGATATCGCCCAGATTGCCGATTGGGGTGGGCACCACATACAGCGTTGATGCAGAAATGACTGATTGTTGGTGTTGATTCATTGTTTCATCCGGGTTGCCGATTTAATATTGAGCATCTTGAAAAAAACATCACTGGATACAGTATGCTTTCCTCAACATTCGTTCGTACCAAAGCAGGGCGTTCCAAGCCTGTCCGACTTACCGCAGTCATCGCGGCCGCCCTTTTCCTGGCAGGCTGTCCAAGTCGGGCCCCGCAAACGCCGCCCGCCAATATACAGGACGAAGCGAGCGCCAGCTCCGATTACTACCTGCAGCAGTTGCAGCAAAGCAGCGATGATAACAAGGCTGACTGGCAATTACTTGCTATTCGCGCCTTGCTGCGTGAAGGAAAACTGCCGCAGGCCGGCGACCAGTTGAATCAGCTGCCGAAAAACCTCAGCGGCGCGCAGCAGACTGAACGCCAGTTGCTGACCGCCGAACTGCAGATCGCCAACAAGAGCTACGTCAGCGCCCGCAGCACGCTGGGCCACCTGGACAGCGGTTCGCTGTCGCCGAATCAGAAGGTGCGCTACTACCAGGCGCAGATCGCCGCCAATCAGGGCAAAGCGTCGCTGCCGTTGATCCGCGCCTATATCGCCCAGGAGCCGTTGCTGACCGGCAAACCGCATCAGGACAACCTGGATCAGACCTGGCAGGCGCTGCTGCAGCTGACGCCGCAGGAGATGAACAGCCTGGTGATCAACGCCGACGAGAACGTGCTGCAAGGCTGGCTGGATCTGCTGCGCGTCTATCAGGACAACAAGCAGGATCCCGATCTGCTGAAGGCCGGCATCAAAGACTGGCAGAACCGTTATCCGAAGAACCCGGCGGCCAAAACGCTGCCGGCTCGCCTGAACCAGGTGCTGAACTTCACCCAGGCCTCCACCTCGAAAATCGCCCTGCTGCTGCCGTTGAACGGCCAGGCGAAAGTGTTCGCCGACGCCATCCAGCAAGGCTTCGAAGCGGCGAAAAACGGCGGTTCCATGCCGGCGCCGCAGCCTCAAGCCGCGCCACCGGCCAGCGCACCGGCCCAAACGGCGCCGGCCGTTCAGGCCGCCACGGGTGACATCAACGCCAACGGCGCGGTCAGCCCTTCGGCGCAAGAGAGCCAACCTGCCGTGACCGCCGCGCAACCCGCTGCGCCGTCCAGCGCGCCGATAACGCCGCCGCAGGCCGCCAACGCGCAGGTCAAAGTGTACGACACCACCAGCCAGCCGCTGGCCGCCTTGCTGAGCCAGGCGCAGCAGGATGGCGCCACCCTGGTGGTCGGGCCGCTGCTGAAAGAGAACGTCGATCAGCTGTCCGCCAGCACCACCACGCTGAACGTGCTGGCGCTCAACCAGCCGGAAACGCCGAAGGACAACCTGAACATCTGTTACTTCGCCCTGTCGCCGGAAGATGAAGCGCGCGACGCCGCTCGCCACATCTGGGAACAGCAGAAGCGTCAACCGCTGCTGCTGGTGCCGCGCGGCGCCTTCGGCGATCGCGTCGCCAAGGCCTTTAACCAGGAATGGCAGAAGCAAGGCGGGCAAACCGTGCTGCGTCAGGACATCGGCTCCGCCGGCGAGCTGCGCCAGATGGTGAACAGCGGCGGCATCCGCATGACCGGCACGCCGATGTCGAGCGCCCCGGCGCCGCAGAGCGTGACCATCGCCGGGCTGACCATTCCGGCGCCGCCGAGCGACGTGCCCGCCGCAACCGGCGGCGTCGACGCGGTGTATATCGTCGCCACGCAGTCTCAGCTGACGCTGATCAAACCGATGATCGACATGGCCACCAGCTCGCGCGGCAAGCCGGCGATGTACGCCAGCTCGCGCAGCTACCAGGCCGGCGCCGGCCCGGACTTCCGTCTGGAAATGGAAGGCCTGCAGTTCAGCGATATCCCGCTGCTGGCCGGTTCAAACCCTCAGCTGTTGCAGCAGGCCAGCGCGCGCTTCCGCAACGACTACTCGTTGGTGCGCCTGTATGCGATGGGGATGGATGCCTGGACATTGGCCAACCACTTTGCTGAAATGCGCCAGCTGCCGGGCTTCCAGGTTTCCGGCACCACCGGTATGCTGAGCGCGTCGCCGAACTGCGTGATCAACCGTAAGCTGCCTTGGCTGCAATACCGTCAGGGCACGGTCGTTCCGGTCTCTTGAACCCACGCGCCTCAGGGGCGGGCTATGAGTTACTGGCCCGCCGTCACCTGGAACACGCCGGGCTCACCTTCTGCGCCGCCAACGTCGCGGTGCGCGGCGGTGAGCTCGACCTCATCATGCGCGACGGCGCTACCTGGGTATTCGTCGAAGTGCGCTACCGCCGCAACGACGCCTTCGGCGGCGCGGCCGCCAGCGTCACCTTTCGCAAACAACGGCGGTTGCTGCACGCCGCCGCCGTCTGGCTGGCGGGGCGCGGAGCCAGTTTTGACACATCATCTTGCCGTTTTGATGTTTTGGCCATTACCGGTAGCCAGTTAGAATGGATACCCAACGCCTTCAATGCGGATTAATCGGGGTTTTGCGGCGCAGACCGGCCCTTTGACTTAGTGGATTAATACAACGTGCTGGATAGAATTAAAGTCTGTTTTACCGAAAGCATCCAAACCCAGATCGCGGCGGCGGAAGCATTGCCGGACGCCATTTCCCGCGCTGCGATGACGCTGGTTCAATCCTTACTCAACGGCAACAAAATCCTGTGCTGCGGCAACGGCACCTCGGCGGCCAACGCGCAGCACTTCGCCGCCAGTATGATCAACCGTTTTGAAACCGAGCGCCCCAGCCTGCCGGCCATCGCCCTCAACGCCGACAACGTGGTGCTGACGGCGATCAGCAACGATCGGCTGCACGACGAAGTGTACGCCAAGCAGGTGCGCGCGCTCGGGCACACCGGCGACGTGCTGCTGGCGATTTCCACCCGCGGCAACAGCCGTGATATTGTGAAAGCGGTCGAGGCGGCCGTCACGCGCGATATGACCATCGTCGCGCTCACCGGCTACGACGGCGGCGAGCTGGCCGGGCTGCTCGGCCAGCAGGACGTCGAGATCCGCATCCCGTCGCACCGCAGCTCACGCATTCAGGAAATGCATATGCTGACCGTAAACTGCCTGTGCGACCTGATAGACAACACGTTATTCCCCCACCAGGACGATTAAGGAACTGAGATGAAGCTAAAAGCCACATTTGCAGTGCTGTCCAGCGCCCTGCTGTTGCAAGGCTGTATCGCCGGCGTCGTCGTCGGCAGTGCGGCCGTCGCCACCAAAACCGCCACCGACCCGCGCAGCGTAGGGACCCAGGTGGATGACGGCACGCTGGAAGCCAGGGTCGAAAACGCCCTGAGCAAAGACCAGCAGTTGAAGAAAGATGCCCGGGTGGTCGCCACCGCCTATCAGGGCAAGGTGCTGTTGACCGGCCAGTCGCCTAACGCCGATCTCACCGCGCGCGCCAAGCAGATCGCCATGGGCGTGGAAGGCACGAGCGAAGTGTATAACGAAATCCGTCAGGGCACGCCGGTCAGCCTGAGCACCGCGTCCTCCGACACCTGGATCACCACCAAGGTGCGTTCGCAGCTGTTGACCAGCGATACGGTGAAATCGTCCAACGTGAAGGTCACTACCGAAAACGGCGAAGTGTTCTTGCTGGGCCTGGTCACGCAGCAGGAAGGGCAGTCGGCGGCGCAGATAGCCAGCCAGGTCAGCGGCGTGAAGCACGTCACCACCGCCTTTACCTATGTGAAATAATCCGCTTGGCGGGAACGGCGCCCTGCCGTTCCCGCCCGTTTAATCCAGCGAGTTCTCGCGTAAAAACGCTTCCCCGCCCAGCTGCCGCATCTGGCGCATGATCCACTGTTGACGCTGCACCACATAGCCGGACGGCGCATCGGCCCTGAAACGATGCGGATTCGGCAATACCGCCGCCAGCAGCGCCGCTTCGGCCGCGCTCAGCCGTTTAGCCGGCTTATGGAAAAAGCGCTGTGAAGCCTCCTCCACGCCGAATACCCCGTCGCCGAACTCGACGATGTTCAGATACACCGTCAGAATGCGCCGTTTGGTCCACACCAGCTCGATGCCCGACGTCAATCCGGCTTCCAGCCCTTTGCGCAGCCAGCTGCGGCCATCCCACAGAAACAGGTTCTTGGCGGTTTGCTGCGACAGCGTGGAGGCGCCGCGGATGCGCGTCGGGCGCTTCTCGTTGTGGCTGAGCGCCTTTTCAATGGCCGCCACGTCGAAGCCCCAATGGTCTGGAAACTTCTGATCCTCCGCCGCCATCACCGCCAGCGCCATTTGCGGCGAGATGTCGTCCATCGACACCCAGTCCGAATGGGCGACGTAGCCGAAGTCGCCGCTCAGCCAGGCGCTGACTTGCCGCTCCGCCATCACGGCGGAAAACGGCACCGGCAGGAAGGCGAAGAGCACAATGCCCAACGCCCACAGGCCGAGGATCGCGATGACGCCGCGCTTCAGCCAATACCACGGGCGCAGCCGCCGCCACCCGCCGAGCGATTTTCTCATTCGGCCAGTTCCAGCACCCGCGCCACCAGCTTATCGATGCCGAGGGCCGCCTGCGCGATCGACGGCGCCAGCATATAGGCCGGCGTGGTCACGATCTTGTGATCGCTGTCCACCACGATGTCGTCCACCGGGCAAATCACCGGTTCGCCGCCCATGGCGTCAATCACTTCTCCCAGGTCCGGATCGTTGCCAATGGTCAGCCGCGCTTGTTGATCCAGCAGTTTCGGCAACAGCGCCGGCGCGATGCACATCAGGCCAATTGGTTTGTTGGCCTTATGCATCTCGCGCGTCAGGCGCGCCAAATCTTCATCGACCCAACATTCCGCGCCGGCTTCGGCGAAATTGCTGAGGTTCTTGGCGGCGCCAAAGCCGCCGGGCACGATCAGCGCATCCAGCTGCGCGGCCTCCGCCAGCCTCAGCGGCTGCACCGCGCCGCGGGCAATGCGCGCCGACTCAATCAGGACATTGCGCGTCTCCGCCATCTCATCACCCGATAAGTGATTAATAACATGGCGTTGTGGTTTATCAGGCGCAAAGCACACCGCCTGCGCGCCGGCACGATCCAACGCCAGCAGCGTCAGCACCGCTTCATGGATCTCCGTACCGTCATAAACGCCGCTGCCGCTGAGGACTACACCCACCTTTTTCATCACTCTTACTCCTGTCGCTGCTGTCAACTGGTTCGTGCTCGGAGTTGACAAACACTAATCTACATCACACATTTTAATGAATCTTCTAACAAGAGCGCTTACATTTGCTATGTTGTTGGCTGTATGATGTTTAGGAATTCGCTACAACCTGCTCGACCAGAACACTGAAACCAATACGCAGGTTCACAATTTCCCTGGTGTTGGCGCAATATTCGCGCACCCCGGCTTAGGTCGGGGTCATTTTTTTTTCAGCGTTCTCTACCCAAGCCCGCAGTACCTGCACATCGTTGCGCCACTCTTGCTTCAACTCATCCACCCAGTCCTGCACGTTATCCCACCAGGCCGGCAGCGTCGGCGTTTGAATCTGCTGCGCCAGCTGCTGCAGATGGCGCAGACCGACCGAACCGGCGGCGCCCTTGATCTTGTGCCCTTCCTCGGTGATGCCTTTCTGATCGCGCGCCGTCATGTTGGAGTCCAGCACCGCCAGATAGCCCGGCATCATCTGTTCGAACATCTCCAGGCTTTGGTGGATCAGCTGCGGGCCAACCAGATCCATGTACTGTTCCAGCATCGCGGTATCGAGTAACGACTCATTAATCTGCATCGCCTTGTGCTCCGTTTTCTTTGAAGTGTGAGAAGGTTGATGATCCCAATAGTGTTTGATGACCTGGGTCAATGCCGGCACCGACAGCGGCTTGCTCAGCACATCGTCCATGCCCGCCTCGAGATACTCTTTTTTGTCTTTCAGCACGTTGGCGGTCAGCGCAACCAGCGGCGGCAGCGCCTGACCGGCATAGCGCTCACGCAGCGCCCGGGCGATGTCCAGCCCGGTCATGTCCGGCAGTTGAATGTCCAGCAGCACCAGATCGAACTCGTCCGGATCGAACATCGCCAGCGCATCGTGGCCGTTCATCGCCACTTCGACGCTGTTGCCCAGCTTCTCCAGCACCGAGCGCGCCACGATCACGTTCAGTTCGATATCCTCCACCAGCAGGATGTGCAGCGCCGGCAACGGCAGCTCCTCTTCCTCCGGCGCCGCGCTGACGGCTTCCTGCACCGCCGGCGCCTGGATGGTCAGAGTGAAGCAAGAACCGTGCCCCTGTTCGCTGCGCACGGTGATGTCGCCGCCCATGCTCTGCGCCAGCCGCTTGGAGACCGCCAGCCCGATGCCGGTGCCGGTGGCCGGGCGGCCGCCGCGCTGATCTTTCACCTGGTAATACATGGCGAAGATCTTGTCCTGCTCGTCCTGCGGGATGCCCATGCCCGAGTCTTCCACCTCGAACACCAGCTTCTCCTGCGCCTCGCGCCGCACGCGCACCACGATTTGCCCCTGCTGGGTGAATTTCACCGCGTTGCCGATCAGGTTCCACAAAATCTGCCGCAGGCGCGTGCCGTCGGTCACGATCTGCTGCGGCAGCGGCGTTTGCGGCTCCATGATGAACTGCAGCCCTTTCGGCTGCGCCAGCAGGCCGGAGAGATTCTCCAGATCCGCCAGGAAACCGGTGAAGTCCACCGGCTGGTTGTCGAGCTGCACCTTGCGCCGCTCGAGCTTGTCCATTTCGATAATGTCGTTGAAGATATTGCCGAGGGTGATGGCGCTGACGTGAATGGTCTTCAGGTATTTCAGCTGCTCGTCGTTCAGCTCGGTATCGAGCAGGATGCGGCTCAGGCCGACGATGCCGTTAAGCGGCGTACGCAGCTCGTGGCTGATGGTGGAGATAAAGGTGGTCTTCTCCCGGCTGGCGTTCTCCAGCGCGTCCTGGTAGCGCTTACGCTCGGTAATATCGCGGCCGAAGCCCATCAGCCCGTGGCGTTTGCCCACCCGGTCGTAAAACGGCACCTTGCGCAGTTCGAAACAGGCCTTGCGGCCGTCGGGATACACCAGCCATTGTTCGTAGGTCAGCGAGACGTTGTGGCGGAACACCTTCTCGTCGGTCTCAATGACCTTTTCGGCGATCTCCTGGCCGTAGACGTCGAACGGCGTCAGGCCGATCAGCTGCTTCTCGCTCTTGCCGGTCAGCAGCTCCATCGCGCGGTTGCAGCCGGAGAACTCTTTGTCTTCGTTGCGGTAGTAGACCAGGTCCGGCGAGGCGTCGAGGAAGGAACGCAGCAGCGCCGACTGCTGGCCCAGCTCAATCTGCGCCAGCTCGCGCTGTTCCATCTCTTCCGTCAGCTTCTCCATCACCTGCAGACGCTCTTCTTCCGCCTTGATGCGATCGGCGATCTCCTGATTCAGCTGGCTGATATTGTCTTTGAGCTGCTGATTGAGCTCCAGATCGCGGTGGCGCATCTCTTCCAGCTTGTCCACCAGCCGCGCCAGCCGTTGGCGCGACTCCTCCAGCTGCTCCACCACCACCGAGAGGAAGTAGACCGCCCACGGGGTGATCAACAGGCCGAAGAAGATTGAACGCACCACGTCGATGCTTTCCACTTCGCCGCGCAGCAGCATGGTCACCGCCATCTGCACCACCATCGCCAGCACCACCAGCGCCGAGGCCAGCAGCAGCGAGAAGCGCACCAACCCCAGTTTCACCATTAAATCAACGTAGTACTGGGCCAACACCCGGATTTGCTTCATAGCGGCTCCCATCAGACACAATCTTTTGAATCATACCGTAAATTTTTCCGCCGTGTCTGAGAGTCAAGTCCTGCTAACGGAAAATAGCGGCGTCTGGCGTGCATCGGGCGGTTCATTGCCGTCGACACCGTGGAAAAGCACGTTGATCAATCCGCTCATACTTAGGGATTAATCACTTGTAACTAAAAGACTTTTTATGTGACGCACCCCACACCTCAGCCGCTTGAGAAGGCCTTTCCGTTAATATATTAATGATGCACCGTGCATGACGCATGCTTTAGCAGACACGGATAGCGAAGCCCTAAGGCTTGAAGTAAGGGAAAGGATGTTATCCCGCGGTTTACTTTCACCGGCAGCAGCGTTGTGGCCAGCCCGGCAGGCTTCCCCATTTCCCTGACGTGAGGATTGACCATGTTAACCATCTATCGCACTACCCTGTTCGTCCTGTCTTTGACCGTTATTTTGCCCCTGAAGGCCGCCACTGCCGTGACCGGCTACCTGAGTGCAGAGCAACGGCAAATCGCCACGCTGTTGCCGCCGCCGCCTTCAACGGATACGCCGCAGAATCGGGCGGATCTGCAGGCGGTGCTGGCCATTCAGGCTAACCGCACGGCGGAACAAATCGCCAAAGCCAAGCGGGATGACCACCTGGAAGACGCCGCCTTCCCCTTCGCCCACGAGATCTTCGGCCCGACCTTTACCGTCGATCGCCATCCGCTCACCGCCGCCCTGTTCCGCCGGGTCTATCAGGACTTTGAACAAAGCCTGATGCCCGCCAAGGCCTTCTATGGCCGCCCGCGCCCCTATGAGGCCGACAGCCGCGTGAAACCGCTGCTGCCGCCGCCGGAAGGCGATTCCTACCCTAGCGGACACGCGATGGACAGCTACCTGACGGCGCTCCTGTTGGCGCAGATGGTGCCGGAAAAACGCAGCGCGCTGTTTGAGCGGGCGGCAAGCAATGCGCAAAGCCGGGTGATTGCCGGCGTTCACTACCCGAGCGATCTTGAAGGCGGCAAGTTGGCGGCGACGGCGCTCGCCGCACGACTGCTGGCGAATCCGCAACTGCAGGCCGATCTGCAGCGCGCCCGCGTGGAGGTGCGCGCCAACCTGCAGTTATAACGTCGGTGAATAATGCAGGGCGGCATCCAGCGCGCTGCCCTGCCCGCCGTATTGCTGCAGATAAGCGCCCACCGCCTGCATGCCGCGCCAGCGGTTTTCGCACCACAGCGGCGCCAGTAGCGTAGGCCGACGGGCGCTGGCGGACAGGCGGTGATACACCACCTCGCCCGGCGTGTGGCGGATCATCTCCCCGGCGCTGACGGCGTAATCTTCCAGCGCCAGTTCGGGCAAGCGCCCGGCGCGCCACGCGCGGGCCAGGGTGCTGCCGGTAACAACGTGCAGCGGATGCAGCTTGATGCCATCCACGCCGCTCTCCACCACCCGCTGCAGCGTGAGCAGATGATCGCGCTGGGTTTCTCCCGGCAGCCCGACGATCAGATGGCAGCACACCTTCAGCCCGCGCTGCCGAGCCCGTTGCGCGGTCTGCTGATAGCAGCGGAAATCATGGCCGCGGTTGATGCGTTTGAGCGTTTTATCGTGCGCCGTCTGCAGCCCCAGTTCCAGCCACACTTCATAACCCTCTTCGCGATACCCCGTCAGCAGATCCAATGCGGCGGCCGGCACGCAGTCCGGGCGAGTGCCGACGCACAGGCCGACCATGTCGCTCTGCGCCAACGCCTGCCGATACATCGACGCCAGCAGTTCGACCTCCGCATAGGTGCTGGTATAGGCCTGAAAATAGGCCAGATAGCGCCGCGCCCGGTCGACCCGCGCGGCCTGCTGCGCCAGCTGTTCGGCGATACTTTGCCGCTGCATCGCCTCATCGGCGAATGAAGCGACGTTGCAAAACGTACAGCCGCCGCGCCCCAACGTGCCGTCGCGGTTAGGGCAGTTGAATCCGCCATGCAGCGTGAGTTTATGGATCTTTTCGCCATGGCGGCGCTGGAGATCTGCGCCAAACATATTGACTAATTGCGGCAACTGCATAATCTTGGTGATTCTCTGTGTTCAAAGCCGCGATGCTAATAAGAAACGGCTTTTCCCGCGATGACAGAGATCAACGCTTTCCCCGCAAGGCGCCACCAGGCATAACTATTCATCATAACCGCAAATAAATTCACTATAATTCTGATGAATTATTCTAATCGTCACGCAACCGTTAACGGCAATATGACAACACGGTGAAAAATAGTCATAAACATCAACTAAGCAATATCTTATAGAATAAAACTCTGCCATTAACCCCCGCACTAGCATGGTGCAGAGATTAAGGGGTTGCACTATAGTGAGACAGCTCACACTTCTGCGGGGATCGGCGTTGCCCCACGATAGTGCAAAAATGCATTAAAAACCTTATTTTTCAAATAAATAAATACCATAAATTCAATAAGAATCTATCTTAAGCCCACATTTGACCTGCGAATTCTTTCTCGCTAAGTTGGAAGTCCGCTGGAAGCTTTCTGGACGGGCAAACGTCTCGTCATATTTATGCAGTAATTGAAGACTCCCTCTTAAAACAAGTCCTATACCACTTGTGAGACCGTCACGAGAGGCCATTGATGGAGGGCGGAAAAGCAGATTGGCGGGGTTAACTTGCTGATTGGACTTCTGCCTGAAATTGGGAAGCCCCCTCGCAGTAGGTTGTGAGAGTCACGCAGAGCCTGGGGAGGTTCACGATATGTTGTACGATAAATCCCAAGAGAGGGACAACTGTGGTTTCGGCCTGATCGCCCACATAGAAGGCGAACCTAGCCACAAGGTGGTGCGCACCGCCATTCACGCGCTGGCCCGCATGCAGCACCGCGGCGCGATCCTGGCCGACGGCAAGACCGGCGACGGCTGCGGCCTGTTGCTGCAAAAACCCGATCGCTTCTTCCGCATGGTGGCGGAAGAGCGCGGCTGGCGTTTGGCCAAGAACTACGCCGTCGGCATGATGTTCCTCAGCCAGAATGAAGAGGAAGCGCGCCTCAGCCGCCGCATCGTGGAAGAAGAGCTGCAAAACGAAACGCTGTCGATCGTCGGCTGGCGCGAAGTGCCAACCAACCCGGACGTGCTGGGTGAAATCGCCCTCTCCTCCCTGCCGCGCATCGAGCAAATCTTCGTTAACGCCCCGGCCGGCTGGCGCCCGCGCGATATGGAGCGCCGCCTGTTCGTGGCGCGCCGCCGCATCGAGAAACGCGTGCAGGACAACAGCTTCTACGTCTGCAGCTTCTCCAATCTGGTGACGATCTATAAAGGCCTGTGCATGCCTGCGGATCTGCCGCGCTTCTATCTCGATCTGGCGGACCTGCGCCTGGAATCGGCCATTTGCCTGTTCCACCAGCGCTTCTCCACCAACACCGTGCCGCGCTGGCCGCTGGCGCAGCCGTTCCGCTACCTGGCGCACAACGGCGAAATCAACACCATCACCGGCAACCGCCAATGGGCGCGTGCCCGTACCTACAAATTCCAAACGCCGCTGATCCCGGATCTGCAGGCCGCCGCGCCGTTCGTCAACGAAACCGGCTCCGACTCCAGCTCGCTGGACAACATGCTGGAGCTGCTGCTGGCGGGCGGGATGGATCTCATCCGCGCCATGCGCCTGCTGGTGCCGCCGGCCTGGCAGAACAACCCGGACATGGACGGCGATCTGCGCGCCTTCTTCGACTTCAACTCGATGCACATGGAGCCGTGGGACGGCCCGGCCGGCATCGTGATGTCCGACGGCCGCTACGCCGCCTGTAACCTCGATCGCAACGGCCTGCGCCCGGCGCGCTATGTGATCACCAAAGACAAGCTGATCACCTGCGCCTCCGAAGTCGGCATCTGGGATTACCAGCCGGATGAAGTGGTGGAAAAAGGCCGCGTCGGCCCCGGCGAGCTGATGGTGATCGACACCCGCAGCGGCCGCATCCTGCACTCGGCGGAAACCGACAACGATCTGAAAAGCCGCCACCCGTATAAAGAGTGGATGGAGAAAAACGTCAAACGCCTGGTGCCATTCGAAGATCTGCCGGACGATCAGGTCGGCAGCCGCGAACTCGACGACGCGCAGCTCGAAACCTACCAGAAACAGTTCGGCTACAGCAGCGAAGAGCTGGATCAGGTGATCCGCGTGCTGGGCGAGATCGGCCAGGAAGCCACCGGTTCGATGGGCGACGATACCCCGTTCGCCGTGCTCTCCAGCCGGCCGCGCATCGTTTACGACTATTTCCGCCAGCAGTTCGCGCAGGTCACCAACCCGCCGATCGATCCGCTGCGCGAAGCGCACGTCATGTCGCTGGCCACCAGCATCGGCCGTGAAATGAACGTGTTCTGCGAAGCCGAAGGCCAGGCGCACCGCCTGAGCTTCAAATCGCCGATCCTGCTGTACTCCGATTTCAAACAGCTCACCACGCTGGAAGGCGAATACTATCGCGCCGAGACGCTCGATCTGACCTTCGATCCGCAGCAGCAGGATCTGGAGCAGACCATTCGCGCCCTGTGCGACGAAGCGGAACGCAAGGTGCGCGAAGGCGCGGTGCTGTTGGTGCTGTCCGACCGCGCCATCGCGCCCGGCCGCCTGCCGGTCCCGGCCCCGATGGCCGTTGGCGCCGTGCAAACCCGCCTGGTAGAGAAAAGCCTGCGCTGCGACGCCAACCTGATTGTTGAAACCGCCAGCGCCCGCGATCCGCACCACTTCGCCGTGCTGCTCGGCTTCGGCGCGACCGCCATCTACCCGTACCTGGCCTATGAAACCCTGGCCAAGCTGGTGGACAGCCAGGCGATCGACAAGAAATACCGCGACGTGATGCTGAACTACCGCAACGGCATCAATAAAGGCCTGTACAAGATCATGTCCAAAATGGGCATCTCGACCATCGCCTCTTACCGCTGCTCCAAGCTGTTCGAAGCGGTCGGCCTGCATCGCGATCTGGCGGATCTGTGCTTCCAGGGCGTGGTCAGCCGCATCGGCGGCGCCAGCTTCAGCGACTTCCAGCAGGATCTGCAGAACCTTTCCAAGCGCGCCTGGCTGAAACGCAAACCGCTGGAGCAAGGCGGCCTGCTGAAATTCGTGCACGGCGGCGAATACCACGCCTACAACCCGGACGTGGTGAACTCGCTGCAAAAAGCGGTACACAGCGGGGAATATAGCGACTATCAGGCCTACGCCAAGCTGGTGAACGAGCGGCCGGTCGCCATGCTGCGCGATCTGCTGGCCATCACGCCGAAAGGCGAACCGATCCCGGTCGATCAGGTTGAACCAGCGGAGTCGCTGTTCAAACGCTTCGACACCGCGGCGATGTCGATCGGCGCACTGAGCCCGGAAGCGCACGAGTCGCTGGCGATCGCCATGAACGGCCTCGGCGGCTTCTCCAACTCCGGCGAAGGCGGCGAAGATCCGGCGCGCTACCGCACCAACAAGGTGTCGCGCATCAAACAGGTGGCCTCCGGCCGCTTCGGCGTGACGCCGGCCTACCTGGTGAACGCCGACGTGATCCAGATTAAGGTGGCGCAGGGCGCCAAACCGGGCGAAGGCGGCCAGCTGCCGGGCGACAAGGTGACTCCGTACATCGCCAGACTGCGTTACTCGGTGCCGGGCGTAACGCTGATCTCCCCGCCGCCGCACCACGACATCTACTCGATCGAAGATCTGGCGCAGCTGATCTTCGACCTGAAGCAGGTCAACCCGAAAGCGGTGATCTCGGTGAAACTGGTGTCCGAGCCGGGCGTCGGCACCATCGCCACCGGCGTGGCGAAAGCCTATGCCGATCTGATCACCATCGCCGGTTACGACGGCGGCACCGGCGCCAGCCCGCTGTCCTCGGTGAAATACGCCGGCTGTCCGTGGGAGCTGGGCCTGGTGGAAACCCAGCAGGCGCTGGTGGCCAACGGCCTGCGCCACAAGATCCGCCTGCAGGTGGACGGCGGCCTGAAAACCGGCGTCGACATCGTCAAGGCGGCGATCCTGGGCGCGGAAAGCTTCGGCTTCGGCACCGGGCCGATGGTGGCGCTGGGCTGTAAATACCTGCGCATCTGTCACCTCAACAACTGCGCGACCGGCGTCGCGACTCAGGACGACAAGCTGCGCCGCGATCACTACCACGGCCTGCCGGAACGCGTGACGAATTACTTCCAGTTTATCGCGCGTGAAACCCGCGAGATCATGGCGCAGCTGGGCGTGAGCCAGCTGGTGGATCTGATCGGCCGCACCGAGTTCCTGACCGAGCTGGACGGCATTTCCGCCAAGCAGAACAAGCTGGATCTGGCGCCGCTGCTGAAAACCGCCACGCCGCATCCGGGCAAAGCGGTGTACTGCACCGAAAGCAGCAACCCGGCGTTCGACAAGGGCCTGCTGAACAAAGAGCTGCTGGCGCAGGCGCAGCCGCATATCGAAGCGAAGCAGGGTAAAACCTTCTACTTCGACATTCGCAACACCGACCGCTCCGTGGGCGCCATGCTGTCCGGCGCAATCGCCGACGTGCACGGCGATCAGGGCATGGCGGCCGATCCGATCAAGGCGCACTTCTCCGGCACCGCCGGGCAGAGCTTCGGCGTCTGGAACGCCGGCGGCGTCGAGCTGACCCTGACCGGCGACGCCAACGACTATGTCGGCAAAGGCATGGCCGGCGGCAGCATCGCGGTGCGTCCGCCGATCGGCTCCGCCTTCCGCAGCCATGAAGCCAGCATCGTCGGCAACACCTGCCTGTACGGCGCCACCGGCGGCAAACTGTTCGCCGCCGGCCGCGCGGGCGAACGCTTCGCGGTGCGCAACTCCGGCGCCATCACCGTGGTGGAAGGCATCGGCGACAACGGCTGCGAATACATGACCGGCGGCATCGTCTGCGTGCTGGGTAAAACCGGCATCAACTTCGGTGCGGGCATGACCGGCGGCTTCGCCTACGTGCTGGACGAAGACGGCGAGTTCCGCAAGCGCGTGAACCCGGAGCTGGTGGAAGTGCTGGATGTCGATCAGCTGGCGATCCATGAGGAGCACCTGCGCGGCCTGATCACCGAACACGTGCAGGCGACCGGCTCTTCCCGCGCGGAAGAGATCCTGGCCAACTGGCCGGAGTGGGCGCCGAAGTTCGCCCTGGTCAAACCGAAGTCCAGCGATGTCAAAGCGCTGTTGGGTCACCGTAGCCGTTCCGCAGCCGAGCTGCGGGTGCAGGCGCAGTAAGAGGTAGGTCATTAATGAGCCAGAACGTTTATCAATTTATCGACCTGCAGCGTGTTGATCCGCCAAAGAAACCGCTGAAGATCCGCAAAATCGAGTTCGTCGAGATCTACGAACCGTTTTCGGAAACCCAGGCCAAGGCCCAGGCGGACCGCTGTCTGTCCTGCGGCAACCCGTATTGCGAGTGGAAGTGCCCGGTGCACAACTACATCCCGAACTGGCTGAAGCTGGCCAACGAAGGCCGCATCATGGAAGCGGCGGACCTGGCGCATCAGACCAACAGCCTGCCGGAAGTGTGCGGCCGCGTGTGCCCGCAGGATCGCCTGTGCGAAGGCTCCTGCACCCTGAACGACGAGTTCGGCGCGGTCACCATCGGCAATATCGAGCGCTACATCAGCGATAAGGCCATCGAAATGGGCTGGAAGCCGGACATGTCACACGTGCAGCCGACCGGCAAGCGCGTGGCGATCGTCGGCGCCGGCCCCGCCGGGCTGGCCTGCGCCGACGTGCTGACCCGCAACGGCGTCAAAGCGGTGGTGTATGACCGTCATCCTGAGATCGGCGGCCTGCTGACCTTCGGCATCCCGGCCTTCAAGCTGGAAAAGGAAGTGATGGTCAAACGCCGCGGCATTTTCAGCGAGATGGGCATCGAGTTCCAGCTGAACACCGAAGTGGGCAAAGACGTCAGCATGGAGACCTTGCTGAGCGAGTACGATGCGGTATTCCTCGGCGTCGGCACCTATCAGTCGATGCGCGGCGGCCTGGAGAACGAGGAAGCGCAGGGCGTGTACGACGCGCTGCCGTTCCTGATCGCCAACACCAAGCAGCTGATGGGGTATGAAGCCGATCAGCACGAGCCTTACGTCAGCATGGAAGGCAAGCGGGTGGTGGTGCTGGGCGGCGGTGATACCGCCATGGACTGCGTGCGCACCTCGGTGCGCCAGGGCGCGACGCAGGTCATCTGCGCCTACCGCCGCGACGAAGCCAACATGCCGGGCTCCAAGCGCGAAGTGAAGAACGCCCGGGAAGAAGGGGTGGACTTCCAGTTCAACCTGCAGCCGCTGAGCATCGAACTGAACAGCGCCGGCCGCGTGGCCGGGGTGAAAATGGTGCGCACCCAGCTGGGCGCGCCGGATGCCAACGGCCGTCAGGCGGCGGAGCAGGTACCGGGTTCCGAACACGTGATCGACGCGGACGCGGTGGTGATGGCGTTCGGCTTCCGCCCGCACCGCATGGACTGGCTGGCGGCGCACGACGTGCAGCTCGATAAACAGGGCCGCATCCTGGCGCCGGAGGGCAGCGACAACGCGTTCCAGACCAGCAACCCGAAAATTTTCGCCGGCGGTGACGCGGTGCGCGGCTCCGACCTGGTGGTGACAGCGATTGCCGAAGGCCGCAAAGCGGCAGATGGCATCATGAACTACCTGGAAGTGTAAACCTTCCGTACCATCGGAGGCCCGGCATATTGCCGGGCCTCCGTTTTTAGCCTGCCACGCTTTGTCACCCCTCCCCCTCTCCTCACCGTCTCAACGCGCTATAGTATTGAGTTGGCACCATTGCGGGGCGCGGCTGCGCCTGACACCGAGATAAGGATAGCGAACATGAAATGCTCCATTTCCCTGTTGGCCGGCGCGCTGCTGGCCGTCAGTTTCAGCGCTTCAGCCATGGCGCTGGATTCGCAGGAGGTTGGTTACAATATCGAAGCGCGCGGCGCGCGGCCGGTCGTGGCTCAGTTAGGCAAGGCCGGGCAGTTCAACGCCGTGGAAAACAGCATCCGGCTGGGGGACGACAATTGGATTGCCCTGGCGCCCAAGCTGGCCGGCGGCGGCAATGCCGGCTTTACCGCCGGCATCAAATCGGCCCTCTCCGCCGCCCTGATCTACAATCCGGCGGCGGTGTTGCAGGCGCTCAACAAAGGCAACGATCTGCCGCTCAATGACATTTGCACCGCGCCGCCGGAAGTGCAAGGCGACACCGCCGTCACCAGTTTCCGCCAGCGCGCAACCCGCGCCTTGTCCACCGTGCGCGTAGGCGATCTCAGCGCGCCGCGCGATGCCTGCATTGCCGCCTTGAAAGGCTGATTCATTTCTGCCGGGCAAAAAAAAGCACCCCATAGGGTGCTTTTTCGTTTGTTCGCGCGGGCTTATTTCACCACGCGCAGCGCCGGGCGGCCACCGCGCGGCGGCTGCGGCGGTTCGTCGTCCGGGCCGTTGTCTTCCGCGGTGTCCGGGCGATCGCCGTCGATCACGGACATCAGCGTTTCCGAAGGGATCGTCTCATTGTCCAGGCCTTCGAACACGCCTTCGCTCTCGTCGTAGGCGGCTTCCGGTTCGAACATCGTGCCGGCACCGTTTTCACGCGCATAGATCGCCAACACGGCGGCCATCGGCACCGAAACCTGACGCGGCACGCCGCCGAAGCGCGCGTTGAACTGCACGTCTTCGTTGCCCAACGCCAGGTTGCCTACCGCCCGCGGCGCGATATTCAGCACGATCTGGCCGTCACGCGCGAACTCCATCGGCACCTGCACGTCCGGGCGAGTCACGTCGACCACCAGGTGCGGCGTCAGCTGGTTATCCAGCAGCCAGTCGTAGAACGCCCGCAGCAGATACGGGCGACGCGGCGTCATCTGAGACATGTCCATCGCGCTTAGCCCCGGGTCTGCAGGCGCATTTCACGCTCGGCTTCGGTCAGGGAAGCCAGGAAGGCGTCGCGTTCGAAGACGCGGGTCATGTAGCCTTTCAGCTCTTTGGAGCCGGCACCGCTCAATTCGATGCCCAGCTGCGGCAGACGCCACAACAGCGGCGCCAGGTAGCAATCCACCAGGCTGAACTCTTCGCTCATGAAATACGGCGTCTGACCGAAGATCGGCGCGATCGCCAGCAGCTCTTCACGCAGTTGGCGACGGGCGGATTCCGCTTCCTGGCCGCTGCTCTTCTCGATCTTGTCCATCAGCGAGTACCAGTTCTTCTCGATGCGCAGCATCATCAGACGGCTCTCGCCACGGGCAACCGGGTAAACCGGCATCAGCGGCGGGTGCGGGAAACGCTCATCCAGGTATTCCATGATGATGCGGGATTCATACAGGGTCAGTTCGCGATCGACCAGCGTAGGCACCGTCTGGTAAGGGTTGAGGTCAATCAGATCTTGCGGCAGGTTATCCATTTCGACCTGCTCGATCTCGACGCTGACACCTTTCTCCGCCAGTACGATGCGTACTTGATGGCTAAAAATGTCGGTCGGGCCAGAGAACAGCGTCATTACCGAACGTTTGTTGGCAGCGACAGCCATGAAAACCTCCAAGTTATCTAGAAAATACTGCGAATAGCCAACTGACAGGCTGCTATCCTGAATAATCTTGCCGCAGGCCGGCAGCACGCAGCGCGACCCGAGCCCATGAAAAACCGGCCCAGGGGGTCAACTGCACGGCGAACAGGCGCAAAAGTGGGTGATAGTTTACCAGATTTTGCTTGTTTTGTGGGGGCGGTGCGGCGAATTCATGTTGAATTGTCTGATATGCCACAGATTTTAGTCGGGGATGGCGGATTTCAGGCATAAAAAAACCCGGTGAAGCACCGGGTTTTTGCGTAAATCGCACTGCCGAAGCAGCGAAAATTAACGCTTGGAGAACTGCGGACGACGACGTGCTTTACGCAGACCGACTTTCTTACGTTCAACCTGACGAGCGTCACGGGTGACGAAGCCAGCTTTACGCAGTTCAGAACGCAGAGTCTCATCGTATTCCATCAGTGCACGGGTAATACCGTGACGGATAGCGCCAGCTTGACCGGAGATACCACCACCTTTAACGGTGATGTACAGATCCAGTTTGCCAACCATGTCGACCAGTTCCAGCGGCTGACGAACTACCATGCGGGCAGTTTCGCGACCGAAGTACTGTTCCAGGCTGCGCTGGTTGATAACGATGTTACCGTTGCCCGGCTTGATGAAGACGCGAGCGGCGGAGCTTTTGCGGCGACCAGTGCCGTAGTATTGATTTTCAGCCATTGCCATTAATCCCGATTAAATGTCCAGAACTTGCGGTTGCTGTGCCGCGTGATTGTGCTCGGTGCCCGCGTAAACTTTCAGTTTACGGAACATAGCACGACCCAGCGGGCCCTTTGGCAGCATGCCTTTAACCGCGATTTCAATCACGCGCTCAGGACGGCGGGCAATCATCTCTTCAAAGGTCGCTTGCTTGATACCACCGATGTGGCCGGTGTGGTGGTAGTACACTTTGTCTGTACGCTTGTTGCCGGTTACAGCAACTTTGTCAGCGTTCAGAACGATGATGTAATCACCGGTATCCACGTGCGGGGTGTATTCCGCTTTATGCTTGCCGCGCAGGCGACGAGCCAGTTCAGTAGCGAGACGGCCTAAAGTTTTACCATCTGCATCAACAACGTACCAGTCGCGTTTTACGGTTTCTGGTTTAGCTGTAAAAGTTTTCATTAGAAAGCTTACCCAATAATTAGTTACACGTTGGTGAACACCCAAACGCTCGAAAACAGTTGAGGCTCACACGACCATACAAGTCCAGCAAACCTACCCCTTCGAATAGCCATTGCCGGCACTATAAAGTTTTTGGGAAAAAAAACTTTGTTGTAACGTGGGGTCGCAAGATTATAGAGAAGTCGCTCACAAAGATCGAACGGTTTTTGAATGGAAAATAAATTTATCGCCGGCGGCAGGCAACCGGCGATAGGCCCGGCGGACTCAGGGCAGATGCGGCAGCTTGAGGTACTCTTCGCTCTGCATTTCCTGCAGGCGCGACAGGCAGCGCTGGTACTCGAACTTAAGCCGTTCCCCTTGGTAGATCTCGAACATCGACGCCTCGGCGCCGATCACCAGCTTGACGTGCCGCTCGTAGAATTCATCCACCAGCGCCAGGAAACGGCGCGCGGTATTCTCTTTCAGCGGCCCCATCACCTGCACATTATACAGGATCACGCTGTGATACAGCCGCGACAGCGCAATGTAATCCAGCTGGCTGCGCGCCTCTTCGCACAGCGTGTGGAAATCCACCGCCAGCACGCCGTCCACCGAACGAATGGCCTGCAGCGGCCGATGGTTGATCTGCAGCACCGGCGCCTCCTCCCCCGCCTTGCCCGCCAGTTTGACGAACATCCGATCCAGGGTCGCGCGCGTCTGGTCGTTCAGCGGCGTCAGATAGAGGTGAGCCTGGGTCAGGGTGCGCAGACGATAGTCGATGCCGGCGTCGACGTTCATCACGTCGCAGAACTCGTTGATCAGATCGATAGCCGGCAGGAAACGCGCCCGCTGCAGGCCGTTGCGATACAGATCGTCCGGCGGGATGTTCGACGTAGCCACCAGCGTGATGCCGCGGGCGAACAGCGCCTGCAGCAGCGTGGCCAGCAGCATGGCGTCGGTGATGTCAGACACGAAGAATTCGTCGAAGCACAATACGTCGGTTTCGGCCTTGAAGCCGTCGGCGACGATGTCCAGTGGGTTTTCCCGCCCTTGCAGCTCGGTCAGCTCTTCATGCACCCGCAGCATGAAGCGGTGGAAGTGCAGACGCATTTTGCGATCGCCCGGCAGGCTGTGGAAGAACATGTCCATCAACCAGGTTTTGCCGCGCCCGACGCCGCCCCACATATACAGCCCCTGCACCGGGCGCTGCGGCGCCGTTTCGCCGCCTTTGCCCAGCAAACGGCTGAGCTTGCCGCGCAGCCCGCCGGCCGGCGCGCTCGCCGCCGGTTTTTGCAGCAAGGCCTGATAAATGCGATCCAGTTGAGTGACGGCCCGGCGTTGAACCTCATCGGCCTGATATTCCCCCGCCTCCAGCGCCTGCTGGTAGCGAGATAACGGTGATAGTGCCTGCATCTGTTCGATGTTCCCTAAGAACGCTTAGAAATTATTTAGCCAACGTTGGCGGCAAGTTGATGCCGATTCGCACCGTTATCGCCACAAATGCCCGCTGCGGGCGCCGCTGAAAACCCTGTAAACACTGGGTGGAAGCGCATCAGGATTCCACTCTGACAAGGTTAACGGTTATAGTGGATATTATTAAGTGAAAAATCCCTGCGGAACAACGAAGTCAAAATAGGAGTCATCATGACCTGGGAGTATGCGCTGATTGGTTTGGTCGTCGGTATCGTGATTGGTGCGGTGGCGATGCGTTTTGGCAACCGTAAATTACGTCAACAACAAGTCCTGCAGAACGAGCTGGACAAGAGCAAAACCGAGCTGGAAGAGTACCGTCAGGAGCTGGTCGGCCACTTTGCCCGCAGCGCCGAGCTGCTGGACAACATGGCGCGCGATTATCGTCAGCTGTATCAGCACATGGCGAAAAGCTCCAACAACCTGCTGCCGGATCTGCCGATGCAGGAGAACCCGTTCCGCTATCGCCTGACCGAAGCGGAAGCGGACAACGATCAGGCGCCGGTGGAAATGCCGCGCGACTATTCTGAAGGGGCCTCCGGCCTGCTGCGCGGCCAAAGCGCGCGCCGCGACTGATATCCCTTCTTCACCCGCGGGGCCACCCGCGGGTTTAACCCCGTTTGTACCTTATTGACCTTCCTTCGCATTACCTTTACTGAACTTTGCACGCAAATTCACGGTCTTACCCTTCACTATGACAAGGTGATTGCCTTATCATCAAATTTTCATCGGCAGGTATTGAGAGAGTTATCATCAATGAAGAAAAAGTCGTTAATTCTTAGTGCATTGGCAATGAGCCTCGGCCTGGCGCTCAGCGCCGCACCGGTGGCCAACGCGGCCCTGCCCGTCGCCGTTCAGGGGCAGCCGCTGCCGAGCCTGGCGCCGATGCTGGAAAAAGTCTTGCCCGCCGTCGTGAGCGTGCATGTCGCCGGCACCCAGGTGCAGCGTCAACAGCTGCCGGAAGAGTTCAGACGCTTCTTCGGCCCCAATTTCCCCGGTCAGCAGCAGAGCTCTCGCCCGTTTGAAGGGCTGGGCTCCGGCGTCATCATCGACGCTGCCAAAGGCTACGTGCTGACCAACAACCACGTCATCAACAACGCCGATAAAATCCGCGTGCAGTTGAACGACGGCCGCGAACTGGACGCCAAACTGGTCGGCCGTGATGAGCAATCCGACATCGCCCTGCTGCAGCTCAGCGACACCAAAAACCTGACCGCCATCAAGATGGCCGATTCCGATCAGCTGCGCGTCGGCGACTTCGCCGTGGCGGTCGGCAACCCGTTTGGCCTGGGCCAAACCGCCACCTCCGGCATCATCTCGGCATTGGGCCGCACCGGCCTGAATCTGGAAGGGCTGGAAAACTTCATTCAGACCGACGCCTCGATCAACCGCGGCAACTCCGGCGGCGCATTGGTCAACCTGAACGGCGAGCTGATCGGCATCAATACCGCCATTCTGGCGCCGAGCGGCGGCAACGTCGGCATCGGCTTCGCCATTCCGAGCAATATGGCGCAGAACCTGAGCCAGCAGCTGATCGAATTCGGCGAAGTGAAACGCGGCCTGCTCGGCATCAAGGGCAGTGAAATGACCCCGGACATGGCCAAAGCCTTCAACACCGACGCGCAGCGCGGCGCCTTCGTCAGCGAAGTGCTGCCGAAATCCGCCGCCGCCAAGGCCGGCATCAAAGCCGGGGATATTCTGGTTTCCGTCGACGGCAAGCCGGTGAACAGCTTCGCCGAACTGCGCGCCAAGGTCGGCACCACCGCGCCGGGCAAAACCCTCAAGGTGGGCCTGCTGCGCGACGGCAAACCGCAGGAAGTCTCGGTCACGCTGGACAACAGCGAGAGCGCCTCGACCAATGCCGAAACGCTGTCGCCGGCGCTGCAGGGGGTTTCCCTCAGCAACGGTGCGCTGCCGAGCGGCGACAAGGGCGTGAAGGTGGAGAACGTGGATAAAGGCTCGACGGCGGCGCAAATCGGCCTGCAAAAAGGCGACGTGATCATCGGCGTCAACCGCCAGCGCGTGGACAGCATCACCGCGCTGCGCAAGGTGCTGGAAGCCAAACCGCCGGTGATGGCGCTCAATATCGTGCGCGGTAACGAAACCATTTATCTGCTGCTGCGTTAATTTGTGCAAAAACCGGGCTCGGTGACATACTGCGCCCGGTTAACTCATGCTATCCTCCGAACATCGTTCACCACACCACGAAAACTCCATGTTTGCTAAGCTCTTGCGTTCTGTCGTTATCGGTCTCATCGTTGCCGGCCTGCTGTTGGCCGCTCTGCCCGTGCTGCGCTCTTCCAACGGCCTGTTTGCAGAGAAAACCGAGAATACCAGCGACGAAACGCCGGTGAGCTACAACAAAGCGGTGCGCCGCGCCGCGCCCGCCGTGGTGAACATCTACAACCGCAACCTGAACGGCGCCGCCAACGTGCTGTCGCTCGGTTCCGGCGTGATCATGAACGAACGCGGCTATATCATCACCAACCGCCACGTGATCAAAGACGCTCAGCAGATCACCGTGGTGTTGCAGGATGGCCGCCGCTACGAAGCGCTGCTGGTCGGCTCCGACGGCCTGACCGATTTGGCGGTGCTGAAGATCGATCCCGGCAACCTGCCGGTGATCCCGACCAATAAAAATCGCGTTGCCCACGTCGGCGACGTGGTGCTGGCAATCGGCAACCCGTACAACCTGGGGCAGACCGTGACTCAGGGCATCCTCAGCGCCACCGGGCGCATCAGTATGAGCACCACCGGCCGGCAGACATTCCTGCAGACCGATGCCTCAATCAACCGCGGCAACTCCGGCGGCGCGCTGGTCAACTCGCTGGGCGAGCTGATCGGCATCAATACCCTGACCTATGACAAAATCACCGACGGCGAAACGCCGGAGGGCCTCGGCTTCGCCATTCCGATCGAACTGGCCACCAAAATCATGGACAAGCTGATCCGCGACGGCCGCGTTATCCGCGGCTATTTCGGCATTCAGGGTAAGGAGATCATTCCGCTGCGTTCCTCCAATTCCGGCATCGATCGCCTGCAGGGCATCATCGTGACCGAAATCACGCCGAACGGCCCGGCGAGCAGCGCCGGTTTCCAGATCAACGACATCATCATCAACGTGGATAACAAACCGGCGGTGTCCGTGCTGGAGACCATGGATCAGGTGGCGGAGATCAGGCCGGGCACCGAGATACCGGTTATCGTGCTGCGCGACGGCAAACGCATTACGTTGAAAATGACGGTGGGCGAATTCCCGGAAGACAATAATTAAAAAAGGGCCGGCATTGATAGCCGGCCCTTTGATTTTCATCCTGCCGACGCAGCCGCGCCGGCGCTAATGGCTTACTCGCCTTTCACGCGCTCGATGTTCGCACCCAGCGCGCGCAGCTTGTCTTCAATACGCTCATAGCCGCGATCGATGTGGTAGATACGATCGACGACGGTCACGCCGTCGGCGATGCAGCCGGCGATCACCAGGCTGGCGGAAGCGCGCAGATCGGTCGCCATCACCTGAGCGCCGGACAGCTGCTCAACGCCGTGGCAGATCACGGTGTTGCTCTCGATTTCCGCGTGCGCGCCCATGCGGATCAGTTCCGGCACGTGCATGAAGCGGTTTTCGAAGATGGTCTCGGTGATGACGCCGGTGCCTTCCGCCACCAGGTTCAGCAGGCTGAACTGGGCCTGCATGTCGGTCGGGAAGCCCGGGTGCGGCGCGGTGCGCACGGTGACCGCTTTCGGGCGTTTGCCGTGCATGTCCAGGCTGATCCAGTCTTCGCCCACTTCGATATCGGCACCGGCTTCGCGCAACTTGGCCAGCACCGCATCCAGTGTGTCCGGACGAGTGTTGCGGCACATCACTTTGCCGCCGGAAACCGCGGCGGCGATCAGGAAGGTGCCGGTCTCGATGCGGTCAGGCAGCACGCGGTACACGCCGCCGCCCAGACGCTCGACGCCCTCGATGGTGATCTTGTCGCTGCCGGCGCCGCTGATCTTCGCGCCCAGCGTATTGAGGAAGTTGGCGGTATCGACAATTTCCGGCTCACGCGCGGCGTTCTCGATAACGGTGGTGCCGGTCGCCAGGGTCGCGGCGCTCATGATGGTCACGGTCGCGCCCACGCTCACCTTGTCCATGACGATGTGCGCGCCCTTCAGGCGGCCCTCGACGGACGCCTTGACGTAGCCTTCTTCCAGCTTGATCTCGGCACCCAGCTGCTCGAGGCCGGTGATGTGCAGATCGACCGGACGCGCGCCGATCGCACAGCCGCCCGGCAGGGAAACCTGACCGCGGCCGAAACGCGCCACCAGCGGCCCCAGCGCCCAGATGGAAGCGCGCATGGTTTTCACCAGATCGTAAGGGGCGCAGAACTCGTTCACGCCGCTGGCGTCCACGAAGACAGAACCGTTGCGCTCAATCTTGGTACCCAACTGGTTGAGTAGTTTAATGGTGGTGTCGATGTCCTTCAGTTTGGGGACATTCTGCAGCTCGACCGGCTCTTCCGCCAACAGGGCGGCGAACAGGATCGGCAGGGCGGCGTTTTTGGCCCCGGAAATAGACACTTCACCGCTCAGGCGAGTCCGACCCTGCACACGAAATTTATCCATCTGACTACTCTCTGTTATCTAATCTGAAGCTGCCCGCCCGGCAGGGCAAACAGCCTTAAAATCCGTTGAGTTTGCGGTCTCGCTGCCACTCTTCAGGGGTGTACGCCTTGATAGACAAGGCATGAATGCGGTTGTCCGCAATGTATTCCATCAGCGGTGCGTAAACCGTCTGCTGTTTTTTGACGCGGCTCATGCCGGCGAACAATTCGCCGACCACGATCGCCTGAAAATGGCTGCCGTCGCCCGTCACATGTACTTCATCCAGTGCCAATGCCTGCATCAGCACGTCTTTAATCTCGTTGGTTTCCATAGTATCCAGTTCTGCCGCTAAAGGATCATAAACAGCCTAGTATCTTAGTGGAATACGATGTTTTCTTAAACTAAAGAAAAAGCCCCTGCATAACAGGGGCTTTGTATCGTTTTACCACGTAAGGGCGGCGTAAAACGCCGCTAACCGGCGGTATCGACAGGCATTATCGCCTGCAGGTTGTAGAGCGCAATCAGCGTTTTCAGGCGCTCGGTGGCGCCGAAAATTTTCAGCGCGACGCCGCGCTCGCGCTGCTCTTCCTGCAGATGCAGCAACAGTGCCAGCCCGGCGGAGTCTACGCGCTGCAGTTGCGCCACGTCGATCGCGGTTTTATCCGCCATCAGCGCGTCGCGCTGCCGCCACAGCGGCTGCAGCGTTTCCCGGTCCAGTTCACCGCGCAGGATCAGCGTCTGCTGCTCTGATTCGAAGCTGAGCGCTGCCGACATCAGTTTTTCTTGTCCAGCGTGATAGGCTGCGCGGCGGCGGCCTGCAGCTGTTTGGTCAGGCCGTCGATGCCCTGAGTACGCAGCGTGGACGCCCACTCGTTCTGCTTGGTGGTGATCATGCTGACGCCTTCGGCGATCATGTCATAGGCCTGCCAGTAGCCGGTTTTGCTGTTCTTGCGCCATTGGAAATCCAGACGCACCGGCGGGCGGCCGCCGTTGTCGATGATGGTGACGCGAATGGCCACGATGTCGGCATTGCCCAGCGGCTGTTCAGGCGCGATCTGGTAAGTCTGGCCGTGATACATCGCCAGCGCCTGGCCGTAAGCCTGCTCCAGGTAAGCCTGGAAGGCGGTGAAGTAAGCTTCGCGCTGTGCAGGCGTCGCCTCTTTATAGTAACGGCCCAGCACCAGCGCGCCGGCGTATTTCACCTGCACGAACGGCATCAGTTCCTGATGCACGATGGAACGCAGGTAGTTCGGGTCCTGCTTGATCTTCGGCTGTTCATTCTTCAAACGGCTGAAGGTCTTCTGCGCCGCTTCTTGCATCATGCTGTAAGGATTGGTTTGGTCGGCTGCGCTCGCCAGCGGTGCAACCACCAGCAGAGCCACCATCAGTAAACGTTTAAACATGCAGGTATCCTCTCTTAATGATTTGGAACAGCGGGTTGCGGTGCGGCACCGGCAGCCGGCTCAGCGGCCGCGTCTCCCGGTTTGGCGCTGTCCTGACCGCCGCTTTTATACAGGAACTGGCCGATCAGGTCTTCCAGAACCATGGCTGATTTGGTGTCCTGAATGGTGCCACCGTCTTTCAGGATGGCGGTGCCCATATCAGGATCTTCGAAGCCCACGTTAAGCGCCAGATATTGCTCGCCCAGCAGGCCGGAGGTGCGGATCGCCAGCGAGCTGGTATCCGGGATTTGGTCGTACTTTTTCTGGATATCCAGCGCCACGCGCGGCGTGTAGGTTTTCGGATCGAGCTCGATGTCCGCCACGCGGCCGATCACCACGCCACCGATCTTCACCGGCGAACGCGGTTTCAGGCCGCCGATGTTGTCGAACGTCGCGTAAATGCGGTAGGTCGGCTCGCTGCCGATCGATTTAAGGTTCGCCACCTGCAGGCAGATAAACACGATGGCGCACAGCGCGATCAGCATAAATGCCCCAACCCAGATTTCACTCTTCTTCGTTTGCATCGAATCAATTCCCAAACATCAGTGCTGTCAGCACGAAATCCAATCCCAACACCGCCAGTGACGAATGCACCACGGTACGCGTCGTCGCCCGGCTAATCCCTTCAGAGGTAGGCACGGCGTCGTACCCGTTGAAAATGGCAATCCAGGTTACGGTAATGGCGAATACCACGCTTTTGATCAGGCAGTTGAGCAGATCTTTTTTCCACTCTACGGCGCCCTGCATCGCCGACCAGAAGAAGCCGCTGTCGATGCCCTTCCAGTCCACGCCGACCACCGAGCCGCCCCAGATGCCGATCGCCACGAAAATGATGGTCAACAGCGGCATGCTGATCAGCCCCGCCCAGAAGCGCGGCGCCACGATGCGCCGCAGCGGATCGACCGCCATCATCTCCAGGCTGGAGATCTGCTCCGTCGCCTTCATCAGGCCGATTTCCGCCGTCAGCGCGGAACCGGCGCGGCCGGCGAACAGCAGCGCCGTCACCACCGGCCCCAGCTCGCGCAGCAGCGACAGCGCCACCATCATGCCGAGGCTGGCCTCGGCGCTGTAGGTGGTGAGCACGATATAGCCCTGCAGGCCCAGCACCATGCCGATGAACAGCCCGGAGACCATGATGATCAGCAGCGACTGCACGCCGACGCTGTAGAGCTGTTTCAACAACAGCGGCCACTGCTTGCCGGGTTCCGGCCGGCCAATCAACGCGTTGAACAGCATCAACCCGGCGCGGCCGAAGCTGGCGCTGGTGTTGATGCCACTGCGCCCCAAGGACGCTAACGCTCTTAATAACATGAGCTTATTTACTCCCTAAGCCTAGCAGTTCGGTCTGATAATCCCCGGCCGGATAGCGGAACGGCACCGGCCCATCCGCTATACCATCCAGGAACTGGCGCACGCGCGCATCAGGATTGTTCTGCAATTGCTGCGTGGTGCCTTCGGCGATCACCCGGTGATCGGCCACGATGTAGGCGTAGTCGGCGATGCTCAGCACCTCCGGCACGTCGTGCGACACCACGATGCAGGTAATGCCCAGCGCATGGTTCAGCTCGTCGATCAGCTTGACCAGCACCCCCATGGTGATCGGATCCTGGCCGACGAAAGGTTCGTCGAACATGATCATCTCAGGGTCCAGCGCGATCGCGCGCGCCAACGCCGCCCGGCGCGCCATGCCGCCGGAAAGCTCATTGGGCATCAGCTGGGCCGCGCCGCGCAGCCCCACCGCTTCCAGCTTCATCAGCACCGTGCTGCGCAGCAGGGGTTCAGGCAGGTTGCTGTGCTCGCGCAGCGGGTAGGCCACGTTTTCGAACACGGTCAAATCGGTGAACAGCGCGCCCGACTGGAACAGCATGCTCATCTTTTTGCGCGCGTCGTATAACTGACGGCGGGACAACGCGGGAATGTTGTCGCCGTCGAACCAAATCTCCCCGCTGTCCGGCGCCAGCTGGCCGCCTATCAGGCGCAGCAGCGTGGTTTTGCCGATGCCCGATGGCCCCATGATCGCCGTGACCTTACCGCGAGGCACCGTCAGGTTGATGTCTTCAAATATCCGTCGGTCGCCGCGCGAGAAGCTCATGTCGCGCACTTCGACCAAATTATCTGCCTTTTGGAGCATGTTAATGGACCCTTTACGACTCATCTTTTGCTGAATCTACCCGTGATGTTAAAGCAATGGGCGCAATCCGTCTCATCTTTACAAAAACTTACTGCCATTTCGCAACCAATGGTGCCATTGGTTTTACTTTTCCGCGCCACCCGGTCAAAATTGGCGCCATAACGAAAAAAAACGAAACTGTTCAACTATTAGCCGGGAAAAACCGTTGCTGCGGCTCACGCGCGCGCAACGGAGGGCAAGCAATACCGCCGCATTGACGGCTTTAACCAACGAACCGGGATAATACCCGACAAAGGACCCTGCATGTTTCTCGCGATAGCATTATTAATCGTTGGTTTATTTCTACTGGTGTATGGTGCAGACCGCTTAGTTTATGGTGCTGCCGTGATTTCCCGCTCGCTCGGCGTCCCGCCGTTGATCATCGGCATGACCATCGTCGGCATCGGCACTTCGCTGCCGGAGCTGATCGTGTCCACCACCGCCGCGCTGAACGGGCAGATAGATATGGCCGTTGGCAACGTATTAGGTTCCAACATCACCAACATCTTATTGATCCTGGGTGTGGCGGCGCTGATTCACCCGCTGGCCGCGCGTTCCGAGATACTGCGGCGCGAACTGCCGTTGATGTTAGCGGTCACAGTATTGTGCGGTTTCGTGTTGATGGACGGCACCCTGAGCAGGCTGGACGGCGTGCTGCTGCTGGCCGCCGCCGCCGGCTTCATCCTGCTGATGCTGAAAATCGCCCGGCTGGCGCAGCGCGAGGGCAGCGACAGCCTGACCATGGAGCAGATCGCCGAGCTGCCGCAGGACAGCAGCAACACCGTGGCGGTGCTGTGGCTGGTGCTGGCGTTTATCATTCTGCCGCTCTCTTCCAGAATGGTGGTCGATAACGCGACGGTGATTGCGCACTATTTCGGCCTGAGCGAACTGGTGGTCGGCTTGACCATTATCGCCATCGGCACCAGCCTGCCCGAATTGGCTACCTCCATCGCCGGGGCGCTGAAGGGCGAGGATGATATGGCGATTGGAAATATCATCGGCTCCAATATTTTCAACACGGTGATCGTGCTGGGCGTCCCCGCCCTGCTGTCGCCGGGCAGCGTAGACGCCGCCGCCTTCCAGCGCGATTACTGGGTGATGCTGGCGGCCAGCGTGCTGCTGAGCGTACTGTGCATCGGCCGCAAGCATCGCATCGGTCACCTGGCGGGCGCTCTGTTATTATGTGGCTTTATTGCGTATCTTGCGGTGCTGTTCTTTAACCCTTTCAGTACTTTCGGCTAAACCGACGGGAATGAGTATGTCGAACATTGAGTTGCAACCGGGCTTCGATTTTCAGCAGGCCGGCAAAGAAGTGCTTCAGATAGAGCGTGAAGGGCTGGCTCAGCTCGACAGCTACATCAACGCAGACTTCACCCGCGCCTGCGAAACGATCGCCGCCTGCGGCGGCAAAGTGGTGGTGATGGGCATGGGCAAATCCGGCCATATCGGCTGCAAGATCGCCGCGACCTTCGCCAGCACCGGCACGCCCTCATTCTTCGTTCACCCGGCGGAGGCCAGCCATGGCGATTTGGGCATGGTCACCCCACAGGACATCGTGCTCGCCATCTCCAACTCCGGCGAGTCCAGCGAGATCCTGGCGCTGATCCCGGTATTGAAACGCCAGCAGATCACCCTCATCTGTATGACCAACAATCCGGAAAGCTCGATGGGCAAGGCGGCGGATATCCACCTGTGCATCAAGGTGCCGCAGGAAGCCTGCCCGCTGGGGCTGGCGCCGACCACCAGCACCACCGCCACGCTGGTGATGGGCGATGCGCTGGCCGTCGCGCTGCTGAAGGCGCGCGGTTTCACGCAGGAAGATTTCGCGCTGTCGCATCCGGGCGGCGCACTCGGCCGCAAACTGCTGCTGCGGGTTAGCGATATCATGCACAGCGGCGACGAAATGCCCCACGTCAGCGCCGACGCCTCGTTGCGCGACGCGCTGCTGGAAATTACCCGCAAAAATCTGGGCCTGACGGTGATTTGCGACGATTTGATGAAAATCGCCGGCATCTTCACCGACGGCGACCTGCGCCGGGTATTCGACATGGGCATCAACCTGCACGAGGCGAAGATCGCCGACGTCATGACGCCGGGCGGCGTACGGGTGCGCCCCAACATCCTGGCGGTCGATGCATTGAACCTGATGCAACAACGCCACATCACCGCGCTGCTGGTTGCCGATGGCGACCAGTTGCTGGGTGTGGTACATATGCATGACATGCTGCGCGCCGGCGTCGTTTAATTAAGGAATAGAACGGAATGGGTATGGTAGAAACCTGCTACGGGCCGGTAGAACAAGAGGTTATGGCGCGTGCCGGGAACATCCGCCTGTTGATTTGCGACGTTGACGGCGTGCTGTCGGACGGCCTGATCTTCATGGGCAACAACGGTGAAGAATTGAAAGCGTTCAACGTGCGCGACGGCTACGGCATCCGCTGCTTGAAAACCTCGGACATCGAGGTGGCGATCATCACCGGTCGCTCCGCCAAGCTGCTGGAAGACCGCGCGCAGACGCTCGGTATCACCCATCTGTATCAGGGGCAGTCCGATAAGCTTTTGGCCTTCCGCGAACTGTTGGATAAACTGTCGTTAACGGCGGATCAGGTCGCCTATATCGGCGATGACCTGATCGACTGGCCGGTAATGGCGCAGGTCGGCCTGGCGGTCGCGGTGGCGGACGCCCACCCGCTGCTGACGCCGCGCGCCCACTACGTCACCCGCATTGCCGGCGGCCGCGGCGCGGTGCGCGAACTGTGCGACATCATTCTTTTGGCTCAAAATAAGCTGGAGGACGCCAAAGGGCTGTCGATATGAGTAAAACCAAACTGTGGATCACCATCCTGTTGACGGTGATCGTTCTGGCGCTGATCGGCTGGAACATGACGGATTTTAGCGACGACACGGCCCCTGGCCCGGTCAACGATAAGGATCCGACCTACCAGAGCCAGCACACGGTCACCGTGGTGTACAACCCGGCCGGCAAGCTGAATTACAAACTGGTGGCGGAAGACGCGAAGTATTACACCGCCGGCGAGCTGAGCTGGTTCACCCAGCCGGTAATGACGCTGTTCGATGAGAATGCGGTGGCCACCTGGTCAGTTCGCGCCGATCGCGCCAAACTGACTAAAGACCGGATGCTGTATCTGTATGGTCACGTCGAGGTAAACAGCCTGACCACCACCTCGCAGCTGGAAAAAATTAAGACGGACAACGCTCAGGTAAACCTGGTCACCCAGGACGTCACCTCCGATGACGAAGTCACGATTTACGGGACCAATTTTACCTCTAACGGCATGAAAATGCGTGGGAACCTGCGGACCAAAACCGCTGAGCTGATTGATAAGGTTAAGACCAACTATGAAATTCAGAACCAAAAACCAACTCCGTAACCTGTTGCTCGGCAGCTTAGTTTTGGCCGCCAGCGCCCCCGCTCTGGCGCTGAAATCCGACTCCAGCCAGCCGGTCAGCATCGACTCGCTCAAGCAGTCGTTGGACATGCAGAGCAACGTCAGCACCTTCACCGACAACGTGGTGATCAAGCAAGGCACCATCGATATTCGCGCCGACAAGGTGGTGGTCACCCGCCCGGGCGGAGATCAGAATAAGACCTATATTGAAGCGTTCGGCAACCCGGTAACCTTCTACCAGATGCAGGACAGCGGCAAGCCGGTCAAAGGCCACGCGCAGAAAGTGCGTTACGACGTGGCGACCCAGCTGGTGACCCTGACGGGCAACGCCTATCTGGAGCAGCTCGACAGCAACGTGAAAGGCGATCGCATCACCTATCTGGTGCAACAGCAGCAAATGCAGGCGTTTAGCGACAAAGGCAAACGCGTGACAACGGTTCTGGTACCGTCGCAGTTGCAAGACAAAAACGAGCAGAAAAAGAGTAACTAATCACTTATGGCAACACTCATCGCAGAAAACCTGGCGAAAGCCTACAAGGGCCGTAAAGTTGTCGAAGACGTCAGCCTGAAAGTGAAATCCGGCGAGATCGTCGGCCTGCTCGGGCCGAACGGCGCCGGTAAAACCACCACCTTCTACATGGTGGTCGGCATCGTGCCGCGCGACGCCGGGCGCATCGTGATCGACGAAGAAGACATCAGCCTGCTGCCGCTGCACGCCCGCGCGCGCCGCGGCATCGGTTACCTGCCGCAGGAAGCGTCGATCTTCCGCCGCCTGAGCGTGTACGACAACCTGATGGCGGTGCTGGAGATTCGCCCCGACCTCACCAGCGAACAGCGCGAAGACCGCGCCAAGGAGCTGATGGAAGAGTTCCATATCTCCCATCTGCGCGACAGCCTTGGCCAGGCGCTGTCCGGCGGTGAGCGTCGCCGCGTCGAAATCGCCCGCGCGCTGGCGGCCAACCCGAAATTCATACTGCTGGACGAACCCTTCGCCGGGGTGGATCCGATTTCCGTTATCGATATCAAGAAAATCATCGAGCACCTGCGTGACAGCGGCCTGGGCGTGCTGATCACCGACCACAACGTGCGCGAGACGCTGGACGTGTGTGAACGCGCCTACATCGTCAGCCAGGGCAAACTGATTGCCCACGGCACGCCGGATGCTATTCTGGCCGACGAGCAGGTTAAACGCGTTTATCTGGGCGAAGAGTTCCGCCTCTAAGCGCCGGCGCGCCCTGCGGGGCGACACCGTTAACGGAAGTAGACAGAAAACTATGAAGCAAGGTTTGCAACTCAGGCTCAGCCAACAGCTGGCCATGACTCCTCAGCTCCAGCAGGCGATCCGCCTGCTGCAGTTGTCCACGCTTGAGCTTCAGCAAGAAATCCAGCTGGCGCTGGAGAGCAATCCGCTGCTTGAACAAACCGATCTGCACGACGAAATCGACGCCAAAGAAACCCAGGAGACCGAGGGGCTCGATACCCGCGAGGCGCTGGAACAGAAAGACATGCCGGAAGAGCTGCCGCTGGACGCCACCTGGGATGAGATCTACACCGCCGGCACGCCGTCCGGCACCGGCACCGACTACAGCGACGACGAACTGCCGGTCTATCAGGGCGAGACCACCCAAACGCTGCAGGATTACCTGATGTGGCAGGTGGATCTGACGCCGTTCTCCGATACCGACGCCGCCATCGCCACCTCCATCGTCGACGCGGTGGACGACACCGGCTATCTCACCGTGCCGCTGGAAGACATTCTGGAAAGCCTGGGCGACGAGAACGTGACCCTCGAGGAAGTCGAGGCGGTATTGAAGCGCGTGCAGCGTTTCGATCCGATCGGCGTCGCCGCGCGCGATCTGCGCGATTGCCTGCTGGTGCAGCTCTCCCAATACGCCAAAGACACCCCTTACCTGGCCGAAGCGCGGCTGATCATCAGCGACCATCTGGATCTGTTGGCCAACCACGACTTTCGCAGCCTGATGCGATCAACCCGGCTAAAAGAAGATACACTGAAAGAAGCGATGCTGCTGATTCAGTCGCTCGATCCGCGCCCGGGGCAGTCGATCAATACCGGCGAGTCGGAATACGTGATCCCGGACGTGCTGGTGCGCAAGACGCAGAACAAATGGACGGTCGAGCTCAACGGCGACAGCGTGCCGCGTTTGAAGATCAATCAGCAGTACGCCGCGCTGGGCAACAGCGCCCGCAGCGAAGCCGACGGCCAGTTTATCCGCAGCAACCTGCAGGAAGCCAAGTGGCTGATTAAAAGCCTGGAGAGCCGCAACGAGACGCTGCTGAAGGTCACCCGCTGCATCGTCAGCCAACAGCAGGCGTTCTTCGAGCAAGGTGAAGAGTTTATGAAACCCATGGTGCTGGCGGATATCGCCCAGGCCGTGGAGATGCATGAATCGACGATCTCGCGCGTCACCACGCAGAAGTTTCTGCACAGCCCGCGCGGCATTTTTGAATTGAAGTATTTCTTCTCCAGCCACGTGAATACCGACAGCGGCGGCGAAGCCTCCTCGACGGCGATCCGCGCGTTGGTGAAGAAATTGATTGCGGCGGAAAACCCCGCCAAGCCACTCAGCGACAGCAAGCTAGCCACCCTGCTCGCCGATCAGGGGATCATCGTGGCGCGGCGCACCGTCGCCAAGTACCGAGAGTCTTTGTCCATCCCGCCGTCGAACCAGCGTAAACAGTTGGTTTGACCTCTATTGAGAAGGAAGACACTATGCAGCTCAACATTACCGGACACCACATCGAAATCACCGATCCGTTGCGCGAGTTCGTGAACAACAAGTTCGCCAAACTCGAACAGTATTTTGATCGCATCAATCAGGTGTATGTTGTATTAAGTGTGGAAAAAGTGCAGCAAATTGCGGAAGCAACGGTGCACGTGAATGGAGGCGAGTTGCACGCCACCTCGGAAGACGAGAATATGTATGCCGCAATTGATACGCTGATCGACAAATTGGCACGTCAATTGAACAAACATAAAGACAAATTGAAGCAACACTGACACCCTAACCCACTCCATGAGGCGGCATCCGTCGCCGCCTCGCCCTTCGGCGCGTGACCCGCATGGGTGACGCGCCGAACGGTAATCAGGGTTAAAACCGACGAAAAACCGCCTTGCCGGGTGCGCCCGGCGGCGCGGTTTTAAGTGAAGATGAGATGAACAACGAATATATGCAATTAAGCTCGGTGTTAAACATCGAGTGCACCAAAAGCTCGGTACACTGCACCAGCAAGAAGCGGGCTTTGGAAATTATCAGCGAACTGGCCGCCAAACAGCTCAATCTGCCTTCGCAGGTGGTGTTTGACGCGGTTCTCACCCGGGAGCGCATGGGCAGCACCGGTATCGGCAACGGTATCGCCATTCCCCACGGCAAACTGGAAGAGGACACACTGCGGGCCGTTGGCGTGTTTATCCGTCTCGACCAACCCATCGCTTTCGACGCTATCGACAACCAGCCGGTCGACCTGCTGTTCGCGCTGCTGGTGCCTGCCGATCAGTGCAAAACCCATTTGCATACCCTGTCGCTGGTCGCCAAACGCCTGGCCGACAAAACCGTATGCCGCCGCCTGCGCGCCGCGCAAAGCGACGAAGAACTTTACCAAATCATCACCGAGTAATGTCCGGCCGGCGTGACTTCCAGCCCGGATAACGTTACTGTTTCACGATGATGGATCCGGCCTCGGCCGGAATAACAAAGTTTCCACCGGTGGCGATGAACGCCGCCGCGATGCCAGGGGAGTTGCCACATGGTGCTGATGATTGTCAGCGGCCGTTCCGGTTCCGGAAAATCCGTCGCCTTGCGGGCGCTGGAAGACATGGGTTTTTACTGCGTTGACAACCTGCCGGTGGTGCTGCTGCCGCAGCTCGCCAATACGCTGGCGGAACGCAATATCTCCGCGGCGGTCAGCATCGACGTGCGCAACATGCCGGAATCGCCGGAAGTGTTCGAATACGCGATGACTCAGCTGCCGGACAGCTTCTCGCCGCAGCTGCTGTTCCTCGACGCCGATCGCAACACGCTGATCCGCCGTTACAGCGACACCCGCCGCCTGCACCCGCTCTCCAGCAAAAACCTGTCGCTGGAAAGCGCCATCGACGAAGAGAGCGATCTGCTCGAACCGCTGCGCTCGCGGGCTGACCTGATTATCGACACCTCGGAAATGTCGGTGCACGAGCTGGCCGAAATGCTGCGCACCCGCCTGCTGGGCAAGCGTGAGCGCGAGCTGACCATAGTGTTCGAATCCTTCGGCTTCAAGCACGGCATCCCGATCGACGCCGACTACGTGTTCGACGTGCGCTTCCTGCCGAACCCGCACTGGGATCCGAAGCTGCGGCCGATGACCGGTCTGGATAAGCCGGTCGCGTCGTTCCTCGATCGCCATACCGAAGTGCACAACTTCATCTACCAGACCCGCAGCTACCTGGAGCAATGGCTGCCGATGCTGGAAACCAACAACCGCAGCTACCTGACGGTCGCCATCGGCTGTACCGGCGGCAAGCACCGCTCGGTGTACGTGGCGGAACAGCTGGCCGATTACTTCCGCTCGCGCGGCAAGAACGTGCAGTCGCGCCACCGCACGCTGGAAAAGCGCAAACAATGACGGTCAAACAGACGGTTGAAATCAAAAACAAGCTGGGCATGCACGCGCGCCCGGCGATGAAACTGTTCGAGCTGGTGCAAAGCTTCGACGCCGAAGTGATGCTGCGCAACGAAAGCGGCACCGAAGCCGAGGCCAGCAGCGTCATCGCGCTGCTGATGCTGGACTCCGCCCAGGGCCGGCATATCGAAGTCGAAGCGACCGGCCCCGACGAAGTCAACGCACTGGAGGCGGTCGTCGAGCTGTTCAACTCCGGGTTTGATGAAGATTAGCCGCTGAAGCCCTCCCGCGAATGCGTCGCACCGACGCGTTCGTTCTCTTTGCCTTCTCTCCCTGACACGATCTCCCGCTTTTCACTTTGCGTATCCGCTTCCAAAGTCAGCCGTAACTGCCTGTAAATGCGAAGTATTGATTTACCCGCACGGCGCTAACCGCAATAGTATGCAACGACAAAAACGGGCTGCGGCCGGGTATTTCCCTCTCACTGTGAGCGGGGATGATAAGTTTACAATTTGTGAACACCTAAGACAGTCGCTATAATGTTCACCAGGCAGGAATCGAGGGAGCGATGCATATCATTTCCAGGGAGCCGTTCAATAACGCAACCAAGCAATACCCTAATGAAGCCGCTGCTCTCGAGGCCATTTATAAAGCGTTGCGACGCGGCGAGTTCCGCACGCCGGACGAGTTAAAAGCGCTTTTTCCTTCGCTCGATCGTATGAAATACAAAGAGAAATGGTGGGTCATTGACGTCGGCGGCAACCACCTGCGGATTTTGTTCTTCGCCAGCTTCGAGACACAGAAAGTCTTCATAAAGCATATCGTTAGCCACGCCGAGTACGACAAGCTGATGCAGCACTATCGAAGGAGTTCATCATGATTACAGATGCCATTAAGGCCGCCGATGCGCTGCTGCGCGCCGTGCCCTTATTGCAGGGCAGCAGCTCTCAGCAAGACTACCGGGAAGCGCTCGAATTGGTGGAATATTTGCTGGAAAACGATGAACACCATCCGCTGATTGACATGCTGGCAAAAAAAATCGCCGAATATGAAGATAACAGCGCCGAATTTACCGCATTCAATCAGCGTATCGCCCAACTCCCGCAAGGAGTGGCCGCGCTTCGCGTATTGATGGAACAACACCAACTTAGCCAAAGTGATTTTGAACATGAGATCGGTAAAAAGTCGTTGGTCAGCCAAATCCTGAGTGGCAAAAGATCGCTGACCATTCCGCACATTATGGCGCTGGCCAAACGCTTCAATCTGCCCCCGGCCCTCTTCCTGCCGGAAGCGGATTAGCCCCTCAGCTCCGGCTCAGGCAGTCCAGCGCCACCGCTTTAAAGCTGTCGAAGCTGTCGCTGCTCAGCAGGCGGCTCATTGAGCGTTCACGCACGAAGGTGACAAACAGCTCGTAGATCGCCATCGCCTCTTCATAGTCGCTCTTGCTGATCGCCAGCAGGAAAATCACGTGCGCGACCTCGCCTTCTCCCCAGGCGACGCCCTGCGGCGCCAGCAGCGTCACCACCACGGTCTTTTTGGCCAGCAGCCCCAGCGAGTGCGGCAGCGCGATGCCCTCGCCCAGCAAGGTGGAGACGATCGCCTCGCGTTCGACCACCGACGGATAAAAGTCCGCGCCGACGTACCCTTCCCGCTCCAGCTGGCCGCACACTCGGCTGAACAGTTCCGCCTGCGTCAGCGGCTCGTTGAGCACCATGAAATGCTCGGCGTCGAAAAACTTCTCCAGCATGTACGGTCGGGTGCGATCCACCAGCACCAGCTTGCCCAGCTGCTCCAGCTGGTAATCGGTTGGGAACGGCGACATCACCACCACCGGCTTGTTCTTTTCGCCGATGCGGGCGTTGGAAATCACGAAGTCTTCGTCGATATGCGCAAGCATCTCGTAATCGCGCAGCGAGACGATGCGCGTCATCACCAACTGCGGATACTTACGCGCAATCTGCGCCTGGATCATGCGCACCGTCGAGTTGCCGGTATCGCACACCAGCATCACCTGCGGGTGGCGTTCATAACCGATGTTGTAATGCCGCTCCAGCCCCACGCCGATGTGCAGCACCAGGTAGCCTATCTCATTCTCGCTCAGGGTATAGGGGGTGTATTTGCCCCAGCTGGAGACCGCCGCCAGCGTCACGTCGTAAGCCATCGGATAGTGCTGCTTGATGTTGGCCAACAGCGGATTGGGGATATTGATCTGGTATTTCACCCGCGTAATCATGGTCTTGATATGGGTGAGCAGATCGGCCCGCAACTGCTCGTCGCCCTGCAGGTTGTAGTTATAGTGTGCGTTGATGTAGGACAGGATGTAGTCCACCAGCGCTTCTTCATCGTCGGCGTTGATCTCGGTCGGCTGCACGTCCTGCACGCGCCGCGCGGCGATATTGACCCGCAGATAGGCCTCTTCGGCCATCGAGATCTCTTTGCCGGAGGCCGAACGCAGTTCCGCCGCCAGGCGGGTCGATACCTGGCGCACCGCGTCGTCGCCGTCTTCCACCTCGAAGTCCGGCAGCGGATAGCCGTCGTTGATGCGCCGCAGCGCCACCGCGCAGTAGAAGATCAGGTACTGCTCGCCCTCGTCGGTCAGGCGAATGGCGTATTGCGACAGCAGCGGGTGCAGCAATCCGGCGAACGCCGCTACCTGCGGCTGCAGCAGGATCTCGTTGTTGAGCAGCGGGTTCTCGGCGTCGGCCAGCTGCAGTTGGAACAGCAGATCGGTCAGGCAGGCGCGGATCGCCATCTCCGTGCCGAACAGCTTCATGCCGTAACGCGGCTTGGTTTCAATCGTCAATTGATAGTGCGCCAGACGCTCTCTCACCTCAGCCATGTCGTTTTGCAACGTACCGCGGCTGACGAACCACTCGTCGGCCAGATCTTCCAGTTTAAGGGAGAAGGCTGAGGTCAAAAAACGCACCAGCAGATAATGCACACGCTCCTGCGCGCTGCGCGGGGTGGCATGCTTGCGGCGCTCCTGATGCTGCAGGGCGCTGAACAGCGCGGCGTTATCGACCTGCAGACGATAGCCGGCACCGCGGTTATGCACGAAACGCGCGCCGTATTTGTCCAGAATCTCGTTCAGCGCGGTGATGTCCGCCCGCACCGTGCGGGTGGACACGGCGAAACGCTTCGCCAGCTCATCCTGCGGCAAAGTCTCGGTTTGCAAAGCATCGAACAAGTAAGCCAAACGCGGGTAAGGAAATCGCACCATTCTGTGTCCGTCAATCAGGCGACCCGCCCGGCGAACCGGGCGGGCCACGGGTTACTTCGGCGGCGGCAGGAACACCATTTGCGAGGGGCTGCCGATCGGTAGATAACCGCCCACAAAGCTGAGTTTGCCGTCCGTCGGGTTTACGCTGAAGCGGGTAACGTTATCGCTGCGCTGGTTCAGCGCATACAGATAGCGGCCATCCGGGCTCAGCGCCAGCGAACGCGGATAATCGCCGCGCGTCCAGGTTTCCGCCACCGGTTTCAACTCACCGCCGGCGCCCACGCTGAACTGGGCAATGCTGTTATGCAGCCGGTTGGCGACGTACAGCGTGTCGCCGTTCTTGCTGAGCGCCAGCCCCGAAGCGAAGCTGGTGCCCTGATAGTCGGCGGGCAGCGCGGAAACCGCATGCAGTTGTTTCAGAGTACCTTTTTGGCGATCAAAACGGTAGCTGGTCAACGTCGAGGCCTCTTCGTTCACCAGCAGCACGGTTTCGCCGTCCGGATGGAACACAAAGTGACGCGGACCCGCGCCGGCGGAAGAGGCGGCGATCCACGGCGGATCGTTCGGCGTCAGCCGGCCGCTCACGGCGTCAAAGCGCCATTGGTAGATGCGATCCAACCCCAGATCGGTGGAGAACACGAACTTGCCGCTCGGATCGCTGGCGATCATATGGGCATGTGGGCCATTGTGATCGCTGATGGCGAAGCTGCCGTTCACCGCCGCCGCCGGTTTGGCCGCGCCCGCCGGGCCCTGCTGTTGCTGCACCGAGCTGGCGGCGCCCAGGCTGCCGTCCGCTTCGATCGGGAAAGCCGCCACGCTGCCGCTGACGTAGTTGGCCACCAGCAGATGGCGCCCGTCCGGTGTCGATGAGAGATACACCGGCCCCGCTCCCTGCGAATCCACCTGGTTGAGCTGCGTCAGGCCGCCGTCGGCCGGATTGACCCGGTAAGCGGTGATGCCGCCGTGCTTGCCGCCGTTGAAATCGGCCACTTCGCTGGCGACATACAGCGTCTTGCCATCGGCGCCCAGCGTCAGCTGCGCCGGATTCGGCACTTTGCTGACCAGCGTAGTGTGGCTCAGCGCGCCGCTGGCCGGATCGACCTGCACCCGGTAAACGCCTTCGCCGTTGGGATTGTAGGTGCCGATATAGGCGAAATGAGATGACGTGGAATTCATTGCATCCTCAGCATGCAGCGCCGGGCCGGTCACGGCCAGCAGCGCCAGGAACAACGCGGTGCGTCGGGTTGGAGCCTGCCAGTTTCGCATAGTTATCCTCAGACCTGAGTATAGGTAACGGCGCGGCATGCCGCGCCAGGGGAAAGCCTTCGCCTCCCAGCCTTTACCTCATCCCATTGCGCGTTCAGCCCACCAGCTTTTTGGTCATCGCCAGCAGGGTTTTCACGTCCTGCGGGCGCGTGTCGCCGCTGGCGGCGTCGATGATCGAACTGTAGATATGCGGGATCACGCGTTTCACGCCGGCCGCCAGCGCGATCTCGACGATCGGCTCGTAGTTCTCCAGATCGATGCCGCCGGTCGGCTCCAGCATAAAGTCATGCTCGGCGCAGGCCTTGGCTACGTACTGATATTCGTCCTTGCACTTCAGGCCGCCCATCGGGAAATACTTGATGGAGCTGCCGCCCATGTCTTTCAGCAGGGCGATGGCGGTTTCCACCGGCACGATGCCGTCCGGCGCCGCGGCGCTCAATGGGCCGGTAGAGATCTTCACCCAACCGACGCGGCCGGTTGGCGACACCAGGCCGTTGACCACGCTGTCGTTCTGGCCCAGCAGCGCGCGGCTGGCGCCAACGCCGGTAAACACCTGGTTGACGTGCTGCGGCTGCACCTGCTGAGCGATCAGGCTGACCATCGCCGACTGCTTCGGATCGCCGGCGCCCAGTCCGACCGAGAGCGCGTTGTCGATCAGGCGCGCATAGCGCAGCATGTCGGTCACCGCGCTGTCGACGTCCGGGTAGTTCTTGGAGAGCACGCCCACCAGCACATGGCCTTCCGCCGCGGCGTAGATGTCCTGCGCATTGGCTTTGGAGCCGGCCAGCACGTTCAGGCAGACGCGGTCACGATAGTAGTTAGGCTGCAGCTTCATGCTTGTTTCTCCGTAAACAGGTTTTTGATACAGGTAAAGACGGTCATCAGCTGTTGCTCATCGACGCTGCGCACGTCGACCTCAATCTTGCCCTCGTTGGCCTTGTAGCCGCGGAAGTAGATGGCGATGTCGCCGGTTTTCAGCGCCTGGACGATGTCATAGGTCGACCGCCCCAGCACCGCTTCGTCGAAGGCGATCTCGGCGCGGGCGATATCGCGGCCGGCGCTGTCCCAGACGGTTCTGGCGCTGACGCCGGTCAGGGTGTTGAGGCTGTCGAGGAACGGCGTCATCCGCGCCACCATCTGTTGCCCGGTGGTTTTCTCAAGCGTCAGATAGCTTTCGATCGCCTGCGTCAGGCCGAGGATGCCCTCTTTGCCGACCTTCATCGCCCGACCGATGCCACCGGACTGCAGCTTCACCCACTCGACGTACTGTTTCTTGCCGATAACCAGGCCGCTGGTCGGCCCCTCGATGGCTTTGGCGCCGCTGTAGATCACCAGTTCGGCTCCCATCTGGTAGTAACACATCAGATCTTCTTCCGCCGCGGCGTCGACGATCAGCGGCAGGTTATGCTTGCGCGCCACCACCGCCGCCTGTTCGACGGACAGAATGCTTTTCTGCACGCAGTGGTGCGATTTGACGTACAGGATCGCCGCCGTCTGCGGCGTGATGCAGGCTTCAATCTGCTCCGGCGAACATTCATTGGCGTAGCCCGCTTCCACCACCTTGCCGCCGCCCAGCGCCACCATGGTGTCCACCGGCGCGCCGAAGTTGACGTTGTGGCCGCGCGGCAGCACGATCTCGCGCGGCACGGCGATCGGCGCCGAGTGCAGGTTCACCAGCAGATTGGCGTTATCTTTGACGATCACCGCCGCCACCGACTGGGCGATGCCCGCCGAGGCGCAGGAAACGATCACCGCGTCCTCCACGTTGAGCAGATCGGCGATGTAGGCGCCGGTCTTGTTGACCAGATCCTTGATTTCGAAATAGTGATTCAGGCCGTAGTCAACGGCGTCGATCACATCCTGGCGCGGCGTGGAAACGCCGAGAATGGTCATGCGGCCGGAGGTGTTGATCACCTGCTTCAAACCGTATTTTTCATAAATCGAAGACATCGCTTGCCTCCCCTTGTTCGGTTAATAGGATTTCCCCGGCCACCACCGCGGCCAGCGGCACCAACAGCTGTTCGCCCTCGGCGGTTTGCCCTTCGGCGTCGGCGAACACCTGCGGTTCGCGGCGCAGTTCAAACAGCGTGAAATCGGCGTCATAGCCCGGCTCCAGCCGCCCTTTGCCGCTGAGCTGCAGCGCCGACGCGGCGTTCTCCGTCACGCAGGCGATCACCTGCGGCAGCGTCAGGCCGACGCTGAAAAATTTGGACATCACCGTCGCCAGGCTGTGCACCGGCCCGTTTATGCGGTTGCGGCAGTAAATATCGGAGCTGATGGTGTGCGGCAAAATGCCCAGCTTGATCGCCTGGCGCGCCACCTCGAAGCTGAAGCTGGCGGTACCGTGCCCCACGTCGAGCAACACGCCGCGCCGCAGCGCGCGCTGGATCGACTCGCGCAGCGTGCCCGCCGGCGTCAGAATGCGGTTCGGTTTGCCGTTGTAGCAGTGGGTGATGATGTCGCCACGGGTCAGCAGATCGGCGATCTCGTCCAGATCCGGCGGGTTGTTGCCGATATGCACCATCAGCGGCAGTTGGCGGTTTTCCCGCTGGATCTCTTTGGCCAACACCAGCGGCCGGGTGCCGTTCTTGCCCACCACGCTGCTGCTCATGCGCGCCTTGATGCCGATAATGAAACCGGGATGGCTGGCGATAGCCTGGCCGGCCTCGCGCTTGTCGATGTCCGTCAACTCCGCCAGCTCGTTCTGCCGCAGCAGGCCGATGCGCGAGATGTTGAGGAAGGCGAACACGTTGGTTTTGGCGCTGCGCGTCAGCTGATAAAAGGCGTCGATATCGTCGGCGCCGGTGCTGCCGGCATCGACTACGCTGGTGACGCCGCTGGCGACGCCGACCCGATCCGGCTCGTCATGGTAAATCGGCGAGTCGGGATAACAGTGCACGTGCGCATCGATCCAACCGGCGCTCAGGCGGCAGTTGCCCGCCAGATCCAGTTGGCGAACGGCGCTGACGTCCGCCGCCAGCCGCCGGACCGAGGCGATTTTGCCGTCTTTCACCGCCAGATCGATCAGCGTGTCGTCCGCCAGTCTGGCGCCTCTGATTACTAAGTCATACATACCGCATTGCTCCTGTTAGCCCGGGCGCCGCCGCATCGGGCGGCGCCTGGCGCAGGCCTCTCAAGAAATGGCTACCGGGAAGATCGCCCCCAGGATCATCGCGCCGAGGATCGCTCCGCCGGTGATCGGTTTACCCCAGATATAGAACAGCAGCGCGCCGAGCAGCGAACCGATGCCGATCGGGATCGAGGCGGTCATCGCCGACAGGATGATCAACGGCCCGAGGAAACGGCCCGACGAGTTGCCCGCGCCCATCATCACGTCCGCCCCGTAGGTGGAGTTGCTCTGATTGATGGTGAATTTGCGCGCCAGGATGATCACGTAACCGATCGCCAGGCCGATGACCAGGCCGGTCACCAGCGAAGCGGCGAAGTTGGCGACCGGGAACACGATGCCGGCTCCCAGCAGCAGCGCCGGCACGCCCAGCCCGACGCCGGTCTGGATCGCGCCACCGATGTCCAGGATGCCCACCAGCGAGCCTTCGATGATGCGCGCGAACAGGAAGCTGGCGCCGAACGCCGCCACCGCGCCGTATACGCCGGTATCCATCCCCGCCCGCAGCATGGAAACGAATGCCACTTCGTTAAAGGCGCCGATGCCGTACAGGTAATACATGTGCGTCCCGGCGAACACGCCGGAGGACAGCAGGCCAACAAAAATCGGGAATGACCAGTCGGCGTACCAGAAGCCTTTTTGGGTTTGCTCTTCCATCATCCCGCTCCTTATTTACCGCTCAGGGTGTTGTGAATGGCGTCCAGCCAGCCCGGCACGCCGAGGCTGAAGGACTCGAGAACTTTCATGTCGAAGCCGCGGAAGAAGCCGCTCAGCACGAACAGCAGCACGATCACCGCCATCATGATCTTGGTGATCTTGTTCCAGCCGCTCTCTTCCACGCCTTTGCCGATCAGAATGCCCAGCACCAGGCCCGGCACGGCGTTGCCCATGATCAGCTGCGCCAAGCCGCCGAAGATGGTGCCCCAGAAGCCGGAACGGCGCCCGGCGTCGATCGCCGCCAGCCAGAAGATCACTGGCATCACGGTGTTCACCAGCAGGTTGGCCGCCGGCACCAGCACCTTGATCGCGGTGACCTGCAGCGCGGCCGGCACGGCGGAAGCGGTGGTATTGAGGAAGGCCACCACCAGCATGCCGATGATGCCGCAGGCGATGGCCATTTTTTTCGGATCGTGCAGCGTTTGCGCCAGATTGCGGTTCTTGACCATCAGGGCCGCCGCGCCCCAGTGCGGGATGATGCGGTGGTCGACGTCCTGCGTGAAGGAACCCGCCGCCACGGAAGACGCCCAGGCGTTGAAGAAGAAGCCCAGACCGAATGAGAAGTGGGAAGCCGGATCGCCCTCGCAGGAGTTCAGCTCGCCCAGGGTGCGAAACGCCCCCATGCCCTGTGTTGTCGGCGCGTGGAACATGCGTGCGGCGCCGGCCCCTACGCCGACCCCCACCAACCCACCGATAATAATCGATTTAAATAAGATGATTAAAAACATCAGTATACCCTTTCATTTATGCTAACGTTTTTATTTCGTGACGAAGACAACCTTCTCGGTATTGATAATGGTTACGTTCACGGTTATTTCCAGAGAAACGGCATAGCTCTTTCTTTCACGCGGCAAAAAGAAGAAAAGAAATTTCTCTTTAGTTATTTTCTCTTCCGCTCTCACGACGCTGACGTCCTGCGGCTCGATACGCAGCAGAATATTGTTGGTGGACTTTAATACCGCGCCCTGCACATTAGCCAAGGCGGAAGCAAAAGCTTTCGCTTTGCTATCGCCTTTACCCTCCACCTTTACCGATGTGGTATATTGCTCTTTCATTATGGATTGCCATGTTTTTTGATGTAGGCTTCCACCAGTTTCTGGCCCAACTCTTCTTTATCCATAAAGCCGAAGCCCAGCACGTTGCAGCCTTCGTTAATTGCCGTCACGCCCTCTTCCACCGAACGCATACCGTATTTGGCTTTGTAGCCGTGTTTGGTTTGCGCGGTAATCGCGCCGGCGCCGCCGCTGCCGCAAAAAGAGATGCCCAGCTGCGCGTTTTCCGCTTTCATGACGTCACCCAGCTTCATATCCGCCGCCACGCCGGGGATAACCACCGCTTTTCCGCCTGCGTTTTCAACGCCCTGGCCGACTTTTTGCCCTTTACCCAAACGATCGCCGATCACTACGGTAATTTGACCCATGGTATATTCTCCTGATTGAAATCGATGCGTTAACCGCTATGCGTTATTATCTTTCGCCACTTCGAAGTGCACTGACAATAAATAGGCTTCTTCGATAGGCAATGTGCCAAACTGATTCACCACGCGCTCCGCCATTTGCATGGATTCGGCGGAGATTTCGTCGAACAACGATTTATCCACCTCCGGCAACGGCTCGCCGGTTATTGAACGCAGCACCATGGCGCGAATATGCGATTCCAGCATCTGTTGCTGCACCGCATTGGTATAAATATTTTCAGCATTCAGCATCGCGGCAATATCCGCCAACACCCGAGCGGTGATCTCACCGGCTGCGCTGACATCGGATTGTTCAATTTCTTTTATCGAAGCAGATCCATCATTCACTTTTCAGTACCCCTAGATCCCACATTAATCAGTAAGCCGTAAAGCGCATCACCTGAATAACCCGCTTTCTGTGATGTCTTTACCCTACCCCCGGTAGGATTTTCTGTGTAGACCGGTTTTTTCCAGTTCGAAGTGGAAATCGCATGACGCGCGGGGATCCATTTCGCAAAACGGCGCTGCGGTGAAAAAGTTAATGAGATAACAAATAGATAACCGGGCTAACCGTTTCTTTCGCCACAATTGACGATAAAAGCCTTCGTGATCGGGATCTCTTTCTTTTCTCGTCCCAACCGCCTACTATCAATGGGACAAATCGACATTACCCACACCCCCGCTCCTCTGGCGCGGGGGTGTTGCTTTGTGTTGTTTTTCCGAATTTATGGGTGCACAGACTGGCACCCTTTGATTTGACTGGAGAGTGGAATGACCAAACCCATCATTACTATTAATGAGCTGGATGCGGAACGCCTGGATGCGCTATTGGAACAACCGGCCTTTGCCAACACCGACGTCGCCGCCGCGCTGAACGACGAGTTGGATCGCGCGGAAATCCTGCCGCCGGAGAAAATGCCGGCCAACGTGGTGACCATGAACAGCCGCGTGCGTTTTCGCGATCTGCACACCGATGAAGAGCACGTGCGCACGCTGGTTTACCCGGCATCGCTGAAAGACAGCCACGATCAGCTGTCGGTGATGGCGCCGCTGGGCGCAGCGCTGCTCGGCATGCACGTCGGCAAGCAGATTTCCTGGCAATTGCCGAACGGTGAAGAAGCGCGGATTGAAGTGCTGGAATTGCTGTACCAGCCGGAAGCGGCGGGCGAATACCACCGTTAAGCGGTTCTCAGGGCGGCATCCGGCCGCCCTTTCTGTTTCAGACGCAGATAGCGATCAGCACGGCGATCAGCAGCAGCACGTAGATTTTGGCATGCAGCGCATCGCTCACCTTAGGCAAACAGCGCCTGGCAAATACGATCCCCGCAATTCCCGCGGCCACCAGCACCCCCAGAATTTTCAGATTGACGTAGCCCAGATACTGCGGCCCGCTCATCTCGCGCCACCCCAACACGATATACATCAGCGCGCCGATCACCGCCACCGGGATCGACAGCGGGTTGGCGGCGCTGACGCAATACTTCATGTCGTAGCCATGGCGGCGCAGCAGCGGCACCGTCATCACGCTGCCGCCCACCCCCAGCAGGGTGGCGATGCCGCCGATCAGCGGCCCGCCGCCCCACAGCGTGGCGGGGGAAAGTTCGGCGCGCGCCGGTTTGATCAAAAAACCCCGGCGGAACAGACAGTCGGCGATGGTCACCGCCATATAGGCCACGAATAGCCCGCGGATCACGCCGTCCGCCAGCAGCGAGGAGGCGAACGCGCCCAGCGCCGCGCCGATGCCGATGAAAAAGATCAGCGGCACGATGGTTTCGCGCAGCAGGTTGCCGCTGCGCCAGTTGGTCAGCGTGGCGTAACTCGCGTTGAGGATCATCACCGCCGTCGAGGTCGCCACCGCGATATGCATCGCCTGGCCGGGCTGCTCGCCCGACGCGGAGATCAGGTGATAGACGAAGGGCACCACCACAAAGCCGCCGCCGAAGCCGAACAGAATGGTGGTGATGCCGGTCAGAAAACCGGCACCCAGTACAATCAAGGTTTCAATCATGGCCGTGCGCCCGCACGAAGTCGTCGAACCCGGCGCAGAACTGCCCCGCCAGCGGGTGGAAACGATCGCCGACGAACAGCCCCAGATACTGCTCGCGCACGGCGTCATGGTCCACCAGCTCAATGCCCGCCTGTTCCGCCTGCGCCAGCGTCTGCGCGTCCGGGAAGCCCCAATAGCGCGAATCGCCCTGCTTTTCCGCCGCGATCGCTTCGCTGTGCTCCGCCAACATCAGCTGGCGCGCCAGGAAAGAGCCACTCTGCACGCCCAACAGCATCATGTTTTCCAGGAACGACAGATCGTGCCGCAGCTCGGCGGGCAGGCGGGCGATAACCGGGCCGGCGTCCCAGTGCTCATCCATTTCATGCAGCGTTACCGCACAGTCCCTGTCACCGTTCATCAACGCGCGGAACAGCGTCATCACCCCACGATAACGCGGCAAGTCCCCCGGATGCAGGTTCCAGAGCAGCTTGCCGCGTCGGCTGAAGGCGCGCACATAGTCGGCGGAGAATTTCTGATAACAGCGCAGGGAGATCACCCCATCCATATGCCCCAGGCTGCTGATAAACGCGGCGTCATTGATGTCGAGAACGCGATGCGCTTTGACCCCGGCGGCGGCCAGGAACAGGGCCGGCGGCTGATAGGCCCCCTCGCAGGCGGCGGCGTTGCGGCCAACGAACGGGAACACGAAATCGTTCAGCACTTCGCGCTCATACAGCCCCAGGCGGCGAACCGCCGGCTCCTGCGTGCGCCCGGCGCTTTTCGCCAGGGGGAAATACACCGTAAAGGCACACTCGCCCTTCAGGGTGGCGATCAGATCCTGACACACCAGCCAGGAGAAAATGTCGTTACCGACAAAGAGCGCTACGTTTTTCATGCTTCAGCCTTCTTTGCGTTGAAAATAGGGTTGTTGAACACGATCTTGCTGATATCCCGCGTGATGGACTCCATCGCCGAGGTGTAAAAAAGATCGCCCTTGGCAGGCGCGCCGAGCGAGTAGAGATGCTGCTCGCGGCCGCGTCGGTCGGCGATTTTCAGCGTGTGCGGGTTGCACTTCACGCCGCCGAACAAGTTCTCTTGCACCAGCCCGTCTTGCAGCAGTTGCTGGCTCAGACGGTTGGGCGGCAGTTGATAGGACGGCGTGGTGCAGTTGAACAGATACTGCGCATGTACCCGCGCCTCATGGCAACGAAGGATAAACCCGTCCGTTCCCTTGCTGATATCCGCCAGGCCGCCACAGGCGCGCAGGCGTTGGCTCTCCAACGCCGCTACGATCTTGTTGGCGTTCTTGATCGGCATGGCGTGCCGATTGCGCATCCAGGAGGAGTTGTAAAAGCGCATGAAGACCTGCCGGTTGTTGGCATCCATCTTGACCCAGGCGGCGCACACCGCCGGGTGGATCGCCGCCAGATAGCTGCAGATATGCTCCCGGGCAAAACGCGCGCGATCGAGGCTTTCCGCCAGATCGCGGTAACAATCGCGCCTTTCCCCCAGCGCCGAGAGCACCGTCAACCGCTCCGGCCCCGGATAGTGGCGCGCCAGCGCGGCGTTGATCGCATGCACCAGGTGATGCGCGTCAATGAAATCGCGGCCGGCGACAAAGCGCCGCACCCCCTCCACAAACGCCTCCGGCGGCGGACGCATCAGCGCCGGCTGCACGCTGGGGAACAGGCCCGAGCGCGACAGGGCGCAGATGTCGGTCGCCCCCAGGCGCTCCATCAGCTCAACGATGGCGTCAATCGCCGTCAGGCTGCAGCCGATCACGCCGATGCTCGAATAAGGGTTGATCGGCGGCAGATCCTGGTGGGCCTGATAAGCGATCACCCCATCCACCGGATAGAGACATTCCGGCGGGTTGTGCCCCGAACACAGCACCAGCGCGTTCATCTGTTCGGCGCCGCCACAGGTGGTGGTCAGCCGGTAGCCGGCCTCCAGCGGCGCGATGGCATTCACTTCGGCGGTCACGAAATTCAGCGCTACGTTGCTGTCCGCCGCCATATAAATCGTCATGTCGCGAATAAAATCGAGATATTCCCGATACAGCCAGCGCGGCGGATAACGATCCTGGCAAAACTGTGGGAAATGCATGGCGATCCAATCGACGAAGTGCGCATCGTCGAAAATATCCGCCGACATATTTTCCGGCGTCATATTTAATATATGGCTGTCAAAATCGCTGCTGTATGCCATACCGCCCTTGAAGCCCTGCTTGTCGAACACCGTCAGGGAAAGCGGCCTTTTGCAATGATTAACCGACTTATTTTTTATAAAGTTATACGCAAAAGCGATCCCGGCGGCTCCGCCGCCAACCACACCGAACTTATACATGAAATATCACCTTATAGTCATTGAACTGCGCTAAGAACTATTGCTTCAGGTGTTGGAATAAAAAGACGCTTTATTCCTTATTAACTTCTTGTATTGCGAGAACGAAAATCTTCGTCCCACCCCGGTGTGAAAACTTGCACGGGCTATATGGCCGATAAAATAGCGGCGCCCCGAACAAGCGTTATTTTTCTGCTCCGATAGTAGGGCGACGGCCGTTGGCTTGCTTTATATGAAGGGCCAACTATCATTGCGTTTCGGCCAATCTGCCCGCCAAAGGGAACACATGCGCAACGTCCGCATTGATGACATCGACCACGTAACGCGCGCGGTGATCGCCATCGGCACCGATTATCCGCCGGGGCACCTGCTGCCGATGCACAGCCACCGGCGCGCGCAGTTGTTGTACGGCGCCACCGGCGTCATGCACGTTTTCACGCAGCAAGGCAATTGGGTCGTCCCGCCGCAGCACGCAGTGTGGCTGCCGCCGCAGATGCCGCACGCGGTGAGGATGGTCGGCGTCACCACCCGCAGCCTGTATCTCGAACCCGGCGCGTTGCCCGCCGAACGGCCGCAGGTCTGTCAGGTGGTCAGCGTCACCCCGCTGATGCGCCAGCTGTTGATGGCGGCGGTGGATATGCCGCTGGAGTATGCACAAGAGGGGCGCGACGGAGCGCTGGCGACGCTGTTGCTGCATGAGCTGGCTCGGCTGCAGCCCTTGCCCCTGCACATTCCGCTGCCCGCCGATCCCCGGCTGGGCGAGCTGTGCCGCGCCTTTTTGCAGCACCCCGACGCCCACGACTCCGCGCAGCGGTGGGCCCCTCGTCTGTACATGAGCATTCGCACCTTCAGCCGCTTCTTTCGCGCGCAGACCGGCCTGCCGTTTTCGCAATGGCGCCAGCGCGCCTGCGTGGTGCTGGCGTTGGCGCTGCTGGCCGAAGGGCGCAGCGTAACGCAGGTGGCGATGGAGATGGGATATGACAGCAGCGCGGCGTTTTCAACCATGTTTCGCCGCGTGCTGGGGCAGGCGCCCTCCTCCTATCTGACGGAAGACGGGCGCGACGGTTGACGGGTTAGCGGAATTTCTTGTGGTTGGCGTCGCGGGTTTGCTTGAAGCCCTGCGCCAGCTGCTTCGCTTCGGCGACTTTGCCCTGGTTAGCCATCGCCAGCGCCTGATCGATCTGGCCGATCAGGGTATCCAGCCCGTGACGAAAATCTTTCATCTCCGGGCTGTCGGCGGCTTTGTCTTCCAGCTTCGGCGGGGTGCCCTGTTTGGCGTCCTGCGCGGCGGCGCGCATGTTTTGCAGGCTCTGTTTGAGGGTGGCGGCGGAATCGGTATTCAGCACCGTTTTGTAGTTTTCCGCCAGGGTGTCCATATCGTCGCCCAGATCGGCGGCGACCGCCAGCGAGCTGGCTGCCAACAGCGTCAACGCCGCCAGCGCTTTCAGGGTATTCTGCATGTTTGCTCACCTTCCAGTTATTGTTTTAATTAACCCACCGTTACCATAGGCAAGGCCGGGCAAAACCGAAACCGGAGATTTGTAAGCAAGGTTGAGGCGGGATAACGCGCGACCGGCGGGCGCCGGCCGCGCCGCGGATCACTGACCGGCGATCTTCATTTCCGGCAGCAGCACCGAACCGCACTGGATATTGCTGCGGGTTTCGATATCGCTGCCGACGCTGACGATGTTGCGCAGCATGTCTTTCAGGTTGCCGGCGATGGTGATCTCGCTGACCGGATATTGGATCTCGCCGTTTTCCACCCAGAAACCGGCGGCGCCGCGCGAGTAATCGCCGGTGACGCCGCTGACGCCCTGGCCCATCAGCTCGGTGACCACCAGGCCGGTGCCAAGCTGTTTCAGCATGCCGGCGAAGTCAGCGCCCTGCCCGGCAATGCGCCAGTTATGGATGCCGCCGGCATGGCCGGTGCTGTGCAGGCCCAGCTTGCGCGCCGAGTAGCTGGTCATCAGCCAGGTTTGCAGCACGCCGTCCTTGACGATATCGCGCCGCTGGGTGCGCACGCCCTCGCTGTCGAACGGCGTCGACGCCAGCCCTTTCAGCAGGTGCGGATGCTCTTCGACGGTCAGCCACGCCGGCAGGATCTGCTTGCCGAGCGAGTCCAGCAGGAAGGTCGATTTGCGGTAAACGCTGCTGCCGCTGATGGCGCCCACCAGATGACCGAACAGCCCGGTGGCCACCTCGGAGGCGAACAGCACCGGCGCCTTCATGGTCGACAGTTTGCGCGGCGCGAGACGCGCCAGCGTGCGGCGGGCGCACTCCTGCCCCACCCACTCGGGGCTTTGCAGATCGCCCATCGCACGGCCGATGGTGTAAGCGTAATCCCGCTCCATATCGCCGTCCTGCTCAGCAATGACGCAGCTGGACAGCGAGTGGCGGCTGGAACAGTAGCTTTGCAGCATGCCGTGGCTGTTGCCGAACACCTTGATACCGTAGTGGCTGTTGAAGCTGCCGCCTTCGGTGTTGGTGATGCGCTTGTCCGCCGCCAGCGAAGCCTGCTCGGCGCGAGCCGCCAGCTCGATGCCGCGCTCGGCGTCCAGCTCGATCGGGTGGAACAGATCGAGATCCGGCGCCTCGAACGCCAGCAGATCTTTCTCCGCCGGGCCGGCGCAAGGATCCTCAGAGGTGTAGCGCGCGATATCCAGCGCCGCCTGTACGGTGCGGGCGATGGCGTCCGGGCTGAGATCGGTGGAAGAGGCGCTGCCTTTGCGCTGGCGGTGATACACGGTGATGCCCAGCGCGCCATCGCTGTTGAACTCGACGTTTTCCACCTCGCCGAAGCGGGTGCTGACGCTGATGCCGGTCGATTTGGTGACCGCGACTTCCGCCGCGTCGGAACCGGCGCGGGCCAGCTCCAGCGCCTGAGAGACGGCCTGTTCCAGCGCCTTGCGCTGTTCTGCAACTTGAGTGACTACTTTCATCAATCTGCCATAATTAATCAGAAAACCGTTGAGAAAAGTGCCGGAGCGGCGTAGTTGTGCACGCGGAGCGGCGCGCAAAAATCCTGAGATCTCTGCCGTTGAGTCTAACAGGAACCGCGTTGAATTTCGCATAAAGCCGGCAACCTGTTAGGATTAGCCTCTTTTTAACGGAGCCTACCATGAACAAACAGCCTGAAGACTGGCTCGACGATGTCCCGGAGAATGAAAACGAGGACGATGACGAGATTATCTGGGTCAGTAAAAGTGAGATTAAACGTGATGCCGAAGCGCTGAAAGACCTGGGGGCCGAAATGGTCGATCTGGGCAAAAACGCGCTGGACCGCATTCCGTTGGACGAAGATCTGCGTGCCGCCATCGAGCTGGCGCAAAAGATCAAGAAAGAGGGCCGTCGCCGTCAGCTGCAGCTGATCGGCAAGATGCTGCGCGCCCGCGATATCGAGCCGATCCAGACCGCGCTCGACAAGCTGAAAAACCGCCACAACCAGCAGGTTTCGCTGTTCCATAAACTGGAAGCGCTGCGCGACCGCCTGGTGGAAGAAGGCGATGACGTCATTCCGTCGATCCTGGATCTGTATCCGGCCGCCGATCGCCAACAGCTGCGTTCACTGGTGCGCAACGCGCAGAAAGAGAAGGCTGCCAACAAGCCGCCTAAGGCTTACCGCCAGATCTTCCAATACCTGCGCGAGCTGGCCGAAGCGGCCGACTAAGCGCCGCCGCCATCCCGGGATGAAGCCGTTTCATCCCCGGTGATGGGCCGGCTCGCCGCTGCTTTCGCGGATATTGAAGCGCAGGCTGCCTTCCAGCTCTTCTTCCGCCTCTTCAAACAGCAGAATGATCGCGCCGAAACGACGCTTGCTGCGGGCATTCAGGTGAGTGAACTCGATTTCCACCGGCAGGCCGATATCGCCGGTCACCACGTCCCACAGCGCGTCGAGGTTGGCGCCGAACCCCTCGTCCAGCGCAAACTTGTGCGCGAAATCGCGGTAGAAGGTCGGCACATCCTGGATCTGTTCGAAATCAAACTCTACTTTTGCCATCAAACTCACTCCACACGAATGAAGTTTTTGTAATGGTCGCGCGTGACGAAGATCAGACCGTCGCTCGAATACAGCAGGCGATCGGCGCCGCGCCGGCCACACTGATAATTGATGTCCGCTTCGCGCCAGACCCGGCCGCCGGCGCTCGGCAGTTGCCCTTCACGGTTAGAGAACCGATCGCCGCCGATCGCCTTGCCCGGCAATACCGCACAGAGGTTGCCTGAACGCGGATCCCAGCCCTGCTCGCGCGCCTGCTTCTTGGTGACGTAATAGCCCGGCAGCCGCTGATGCTGCTGCAGGTAACTCACCACCGTTTGCTGCTGCGTGAGCCGATCGATGCTCTGCTGCTGCCCCGCCGGCGCCACCGCTGCGTTGCCGTCGATCGCACGGTGCTCGTTGCCGCGCAGCGCGCTGAAGACGGCGATGACCACGGCGATGACAATCGCCAACAGAATCCGCTTGTTCATGACATTCCCTGAAATTATGCCGCCGAAGGCGCCGCAGCGCCCCCAGGCTAGTTAGCTATATAGTCGACCAGGATGAAACTAAGATGACCGGCACGTCACATTTTCGCGGCGGTAAGAGTTTCATCCATTCATGACAATGATGCCACTTTCCAGCCGTTCTGGCACTCGGAGTCGCTCTGAAAACGGGCCGCCCCACATGAGACGGCCCGCCGTGCCAGGCGCTGCTTTCAGTATAGTCGGGGAAGGCGCCGCACAACGCGGCGCAACAGGCGGGAACGCATCAATCGATCAAGGCGTGGCGATAGCGATGCAGCATGTCGGCCAGGCGCTTCACCGGCCCGGTGACGCTGAGCGGCGCCTGATTGTCTACCAATTTTTGCTGGTACTCGTTCATTTCACCCAGCAAGCGATCGTAGTAATAGGCGCGCTTGACGTCGTTTTTGGCCGAGACCACCCGATCGGCGGTGCTGCGGATCTGGCGGTGGAAGGCCGACAGCTCTTCGCTGACCGGAATCTCCGCCCGCTGCATGCGCTGGTGGGCGATGATCAGGTTCAGCGCCAGACGATACTTGGCGATGTCGTTCGGGAACATCATCAGCAGCTGGTTAAGCTGTTGATACAGCGCAGGCAGGTGGTTCTGCCGACGGCGCGCCGCCTTGGTGGTCAGCGCCGACACCGCGCTGCTGACGAACTGGTTGAGCAACGTGCGGCCGGTGCGTTCGCGCGAATTGTCGCGGATCAGCAGCAGCACCATCAGCCCGACGCAGCTGCCGAGGAACTGGCCGAGCGCTCCGTCGAGAAACTGGGTGACGTTGAACTCCATCGGGTTGCTCAGCACCAGAATGTTGATGGTCCCCGCCAGCAGCCCCAGCGAACCGAGCCGCCGCTTCTGCACCTCGATGCCGATGAAGAACGCCAGCAGGCCGAGGCTGAGACACAGCAGCAAAATGCTCTGCTGCGTCGCCGGCAGGATCACCATGAAGAACAGGGAGCCGACCGGGATCGCCGCCAGCATGCCCAGCACGAAATCCATCGCCACCATGCGCGGCGCCGGGGTGCGCATCGCCAGCGAGGTGATTACCGCAATGATCACCATAAAGCCGCTGCCGGACGTCCAGCCGGTCCACAGCCACAGCAGGCAGCCGAACGCCGTGGCCACAAAGGTGCGCAGGCCGTTGATCATCGCATGATGCCCTTCCGCCGAGGTCGGCTTGACCACGGTTTCATTGCTCAACACGTCCTCTTCCACCGCGCTGATGCTGCCGTTGGTGTGTACGCCCTTCGACAGCAGCAGGTAGCGCGTTGCCGCGCCGACCCAGCCGGTGAGGGTCGGCAGCGTTTCTTCGGAGCGATGCGTGGTCAGCACCTGGCGCAACAGCTTCATGCGCCTGTGGATCTCCTGCGGGGTTTCCGCCGGCACCATCATTTGCTCCCGCAGGCTCGCTTGCAGCGCGTCCGGGTGATTCAACAGGATCAGGTAGGTTTCGCAAGCCTGGGTAATCAGCGTCAGCGACAGGGTATGCAGCGCCTTCACCCGGCGATTGACCTTCTGCCAGCGCGAAGACTCCATCATCAGGTTGTTGCGCATGCCGTCCAGCGCCGTGGTGCTCTTCACCAGATTGCTCCAGGCGCGGTCGATGTCTTCTTTGTCGGCGTTGCTGATGCACATCTGCATCAGGCGATAGTGATCCACCAGCAGCTGATCCACCGCCCGATCGATATCCTGCTTGATCGAACGCGGCGAGAACAGCAGATCCGCCAATACGGCGCTGACGATGCCCAGCACGATCTCGCTGCAACGCTCGATGGCGAACTGCGGCGCCTCCAGCAGATGGGCCTCGCTGGTGGCGACCGTCACGATGATGATCAGCGCGGTATAGCCGGCCAGGCCCCAGGCGTAGGAGTTCTCGACCTTGATCAGTGAAGAGAGCCAGGTGCAGAAACCGGCCCAGATGCAGCACAACAGCAGCATCACCACCGGCGCGCGGGCGGTGGTGATGATAATGAGCAGGCCGACGAAGCAGCCGATAAAGGTGCCGATAATGCGCAGCCAGCCGCGGTGGCGGATGGCGCCGGAGAAGGGTTCACCGCCGGCGGCAAAGGCCGGGCCGGCGGCGACGATGGCGGCGGTCATCGCCGACCAGCGCGGGGTTTCCAGATTGAGATGGAAGCCGACGAACAGCGCAAACACAATCGCGAAGCTGAGCTTGAAGGCGAATCTCAGCCGGATAAAGGTTGGGCTATTCATTAGCCGAACTCACGCAGCCGGTGCATCAGGCGCACAAAAGGCGAGCCGCTGTCGGCATTGCGATCGTTCTTGCCGACGATCACCACGGTGGCGGTGGTGCCGGCCGGGTACGGATGCTGTTGGTCCTTGGCGTCCAGCAGGATCTTCACCGGCACGCGCTGCGCCAGGCGCACCCACTCCAGGTTGCTGTCGATCGAGGCCAATCCTTTGTTGTTCACCGTGCTGCTGCTGTTGTTCACCGCCGCCGCCACGCTGTCGACGGTGCCATGCATGATGCGGTTGCTGCCGAGCGGGGTGATCTCCGCGCGATCGCCCTTATTCAGGCCGTTCAGCTTGGTTTCTTCCAGATAGGCCAGGATGTAGAAGGAGTCTTTCTTCACCAGCGCCACCGCCACCGAACCGCGGGTGATGTATTCGCCGGCGTGTACGTTGAGGTTGGTGATCCAGCCATCGGCCGGAGCGCGCACCGTGGTGCGTTCCAGATCCAGCTGCGCCAGCTCACGCGTCGCCACGGCCTTCGCCAGCTGGTGTTGCACGGTCTGCAGCGAGTTGTTCGACTGGTCGATTTCTTCCTGCGACATCGCCTGCACGCCCAGCTTCACGCGGCGGCCGGCCTCGCGCCGCTTTTCCGCCGCCAGCGTCTGATAGTAGGCGACGTCGGCACTGGCTTGCGCCAGCGCCTGCTCATAGCGCGGCCGATCGACCACGAACAGCACCTGCCCTTTCTTCACCAATTGGTTATCCACCACCGGCACATCGGTCAGCAGACCGCTGACGTCCGGCGCGATCGCCACCACGTCGGCGGTGAACTTAGCGTCACGCGTCCACGGCGACTCGGTGTAAAACACCCAGGCCTTGAATACCGCGACGATGCCCAGCAGCACAAGAATCAAAGTGATCGCGATTCGGGTTATTTTTATCGAAAAATTTTTCACAGCGACCTCAAACAAAAAGACATGAAATCAGATAAAACAAGCAGCAATACAGCGCGGTGTTAAAAAGCGCCGGATGCCAGACAAAATCGTAAATCCCCGTCGGCTGCAGCAGGCGGCGCAAGAGGAAAAACAGCGCCAGCGACACCAGCAGCTCGAAAAACACCGGCGGAAACGACAGTCCGAAGATGACCATAACCGGAAGCAAACTCATCACTTTTTCCTTATTGTTCACTGCGCCGGGGAAAGACAGGTCTCGCCATTCACATTCTCTTTACATTTTAGCGTGCGCGCGCCACAAATCTTGACCAGGCAGCTTGTCCAGGTCACGAACCCGAAAAAAGGTTAAACTTTGGGGCAGACATCCACGACAGGGATTGCGAGGGTGCCGGAGGAGCGGCAGGATTGCGTTGCCGATCGCTCTCGCACGTTGGTAAGGTCTATTCACCCGACCACGTTATATTAGCCTGCTTACTATCAAGGCATCAACAATCTGTGATCTAAATCACTTTTAAGCCAGAGTGAATAATGGAAAGATTAAAACGGATGTCGGTATTCGCCAAAGTGGTTGAGTTCGGGTCGTTTACCGCGGCCGCGCGCCAACTCGGCATGAGCGTTTCATCGATCAGCCAAACCGTCTCGAAACTGGAAAATGAGCTGCAGGTCAAGCTGTTGAACCGCAGCACGCGCAGCATCGGCCTGACCGAGGCCGGCAAAATCTACTATCAGGGCTGCCGACGCATGCTGCAGGAAGTCAGCGAAGTGCATGAGCAGCTGTATGCGTTTAACAATACCCCCGCCGGCACGCTGCGCATCGGCAGCTCATCCACCATGGCGCAAAACGTGCTGGCGAACATGACCGCCGAGATGATGAAAGAGTACCCTGGCCTGACGGTCAACCTGGTGACCGGCATTCCGGCGCCGGATCTGATCACCGACGGGCTGGATCTGGTGATCCGCACCGGTGAGCTGCAGGACTCCAGCCTGTTCTCCCGCCGCCTGGGGCAGATGCCGATGGTGGTGTGCGCCGCCAAAAGCTACCTCAGCCAGCACGGCACGCCGCAAAAGCCGAGCGACATGGTCAACTTTTCCTGGCTCGAGTACAGCGTGCGGCCCGACAGCGAATTTGAACTGATGTCGCCGGAGGGCATCACCACGCGCATTTCCCCGCAGGGGCGCTTCGTCACCAACGACTCCTCCACCATGATCCGTTGGCTGAAAAACGGCGCCGGCATCGCCTACGCCCCGCTGATGTGGGTGATCGAAGAGATCAAGCGCGGCGAGATCGAGATCCTGTTCAAAAGCTACCATTCGGATCCGCGGCCGATCTACGCGCTCTATACCGAGAAGGACAAACTGCCGCTGAAGGTGCAGGTGTGCATCAACTACCTAACCGACTATTTCGAACGCGTGGCGGCGGTCTATCAGGGCTATCGTTGAGCGGCGCTCAAATAGCGGTGCGCCAGCGCGCCCAGCAGTATCAACGCCAGCATGCCGAGGCCCCACAGCAGCCAGACGGCGTAGCCGGCCCAGTTCAGCAGCAGAGGAAAATAGCTCGCCAGCCCGCTGCCCAGCTGTTTCAGCCACGGCAGCCAGGCGTCCAGCACCGCCTGCGGCACCAGGCTCAGCGCGCCGTTCACCGGCAGCGATGCGCCGCCGGCTGCTTCCGCCAACGCCGGGAGCCAGGCCAGCACGCCGGCTACGCCCCAGGCCAGCAGCGTCCATAGCGCCATGGCGCCCAGCAGCAGCGCTAGCGTCCAACCGCCCCGGTTCACGGCACACCGCCGCCGCACTGCGGGCAAAAGCGGCTGCCCGACGGCAGCGGCGCGGCGCACTGGCCGCAGGTGGCGCTCAGCGCGGCAAACGGCTGACCGCAGCGGTGACAATAACGCGCGCCAGATTTATTCACCGCCCGGCATTCCGGACACTGCGGCCCCGGCTCGCCATGCTGGTTATAGCGGTTGCCATGATGCCCGCCGCCGTGGCCCGCGCGCTGATGACCGCGGTTAATACCGCCTTGCCCCAACAACCTTTTCAGTAAGCTCATCCCGCCTCTCCTCTGTGCATTGACGCTGAAGCTCACTGTAAACCCTGGAGTAACCTCCAGGGTAAAGCCCGGCGAGCAGGCTTTACGTTTCATTACATCGTAAAAGTGGCAAGGCTTTGATGCCGTTAACAAAAGCACCATCGGCATTATCCCACGCCGCCGCGCTGCGTTATGCTGCGGGAACCTCTCCCTGCATCAGGAATAACCATGAAAAAAATCATACTGGACTGTGACCCGGGGCATGACGACGCCATCGCTCTGTTGCTGGCCTGGGGCAATCCGCAGATCGACCTGCTGGCGGTCACTACCGTAGTGGGTAATCAGACGCTGGACAAAGTGACGCGCAACGCGCTGGCGGTGGCGCGCATCGCCAATATCACCGGCGTGCCCTTCGCCGCCGGCTGCCCGCGCCCGCTGGTGCGCAATATCGAAGTGGCGCCCGATATCCACGGCGATTCCGGCCTCGATGGCCCGGTGCTGCCGGAACCTCACCTGCAGTTGGACTCGCGCCACGCGGTGGATCTGATCATCGATACGGTGATGGCCCACCCGCCCGGCAGCGTGACGCTGGTGCCGACCGGCGGCCTGACCAATATCGCTATGGCGGTGCGCAAAGAGCCGCGCATTGCCGAGCGGGTCAAGGAAGTGGTGCTGATGGGCGGCGGCTACCATGTGGGCAACTGGAGCGCGGTGGCGGAGTTCAATATCAAAATCGATCCCGAGGCGGCGCACATCGTGTTCAACGAAAAATGGCCGCTGACCATGGTCGGGCTGGATCTTACCCACCAGGCTTTGGCCACGCCGGCAGTCTGCGCGCGCATCGCCGCCCTCGGCACCCGGCCGGCCGCCTTCGTCGGCGAACTGCTGGCATTCTTTGGCCGTATGTACCAACAGGCGCAGGGCTTCAGCGCCCCGCCGGTACACGATCCTTGCGCCGTCGCCTACGTGATCGATCCGAGCGTCATGACGGTGCGCAAAGCGCCGGTGGATATCGAACTCACCGGCACCCTGACGCTGGGCATGACGGTCGCGGACTTCCGCGCGCCGCCGCCGCCGGACTGCCACACCCAGGTCGCGGTCAAACTGGATCAGGATAAATTCTGGGATCTGGTGGTGGATGCGCTGGAACGGATTGGCGAAGTGGAGTGAGGTCTGTGAAGCGTGGATTAACGCGCTTTTACAGGCGCGTTAATCCGTCTTGCGGCACGGCAACAGGGATAGGGGGATCATCACCCCTTTATTTCCACAGCAACAGAACAATCTTAATAAAATGGATTTAAATAAAATTTAAAAACAACAAATAAAAAACAAGAAGAATCTTAATGAAAAATAAATACAGGTTCAATAAAGAAAGTATAAAATAAAAATAAAAAACAGCGGTAAATAAAACCACGATCGCCGTGCCGTCATTGGCAACAACGATTTAACAAGAAAATGCTTATCTCATTGGCTACATCGCCTGTCGGCCCAGGCGTTCGTTGTCGCACACACGGCGTTTTACTACATACAAAAAAATCCCAATGTTTTGATTTAAATACAAAAATAAAATAAAAGATTAAAAATTGACTGGAGCAAGATGAATTTGAGAAAATGACAACCCTGTTTTTTCAAACAAATAAAACACCCTTTGCAGGCAACTGAAATACGGCTTACCCCTTTTTATATAAACCGTCCCCGCGCTCACAGGGGAAAAACTTATTTATCGCTTCAACAGGAAGTCTTTTCAATTTCCATAAAAAATTTTAGGTATTGAAGCTTCAGCGAATTTAAACACCAGGATAAGGATAGGGAATCCTAATAATATGCATTCAATGATCGATATCGAAACATGGCAGGTTCACCATGACCGATAAAACCGCCATTAACGCACCGGCTATCGCCGTGCTGCCCCTGCTGCTGATCTGGATGGCGGCGATCCTGCCGTTTTATCACCCCAACATGGGCGGCGGCGGCCTGGCGCTGCCGCAAAACATTCTGGCCTGGAGCGCCATGGCGCTGACCACGCTGCTCGTGACCGCCAGCGTTTGCCTTGGCCGTACCCGTCTTTCGCTTACCCCCACGGCACGCCTGTTGCTGCTCGGCATCGCCGTATTGGCGCTGCCGCTGCTGTATACCCGCCCCGAGTGGCGCGAAGACGCCCTGTGGCGCAGCGCCGGTTTGCTCGGTGGCTGGCTGTTCTATGTCGCCTGCCTGCAGCTGCGCCTCACCACCCGGCAACGCGATCTGTTGCTGTACGGCCTGCTGTTCGCCGTAAGCGTTCAGGCATTACTGGCGGCGCTGCAGCTGTTCGCCCCCTCGCTGGCCTGGGTGGCCCCCCACGGCCGCCGGGTCTATGGCGTCTTCCAACAGCCGAACGTGCTGGGCAGCTTTATCGCCACCGGGCTGGCTTTGGCGCTCTGGCTGCTGCTTGCCCCCCTCTCCACGCCGACGCGGCGGCGGCAATTCCCGCTGCTCGCCCTGCTGGCCGCTTTCTCCGCCCTGCTGGTGCTGATCCAGTCGCGCGCCGCCTGGCTGGGCGGCGCCCTGGCGGCGGCGCTGCTGCTGTGGCGTTTTGCCCGTCAGCGCCCAGGCGCAAGCCGCTGGGCCGGCGGCGCGCTGCTGTTGGGCGTGGCGGCCGGTCTCACGGTGCTGTTCACCGGTCTTGGCCTGGATAGCCGCGCCGGCCTGATCGGGCGGGAGCTTTCCAACAGCGCGCGCCTGACCATGCTGCATGACGTCGGCGCCATGATCCTGGCCAAACCGCTGCTGGGCTGGGGCTACGGCGGCTTTGAATACAGCTTCGCGCACTTCCGTCTGCAGGAAATGCCCTGGCGAGAAGTGCTGGAAGTCGCCGGGCATCCGCACAATGAAATCTTGCTGTGGTGGGTTGAGGGCGGCCTGCCGGCGCTGGCGGGGATCGTTATCGTCCTCGTCGCCGGCGCGCTGCTGCTGAAACGCGCCTGGCAACGGGATCGCGAACAGCCGGGCGGTGCGCGCGTCGGGCTGTTTCTGGTGCTGTTGCCAATGCTGGTGCACACCCAGTTGGAATACCCTTTCTATCTGTCTGCGCCGCATTGGCTGGCGTTTCTGCTGCTGCTGGCGCTGCTGGACGGCCAAACCGGCGAGCCCCGCCCACTGCCGTTCGCCAAAGCCCTGAGCCTGCCGGTGGCGATGGCGGCCATCGGCGTGTTGGTGATGGCGATCTTCGCCTGGCAAGGGCGCATGGCGCTCACCCAATCGGAACGCACCATGCTGGCCTCCATCGACAGCATCGAGCAGATGCCGCCGCCGGCCGCCTGGATCTACCGGGAGCGCAAAACCTTCGACGAGCAATCTCACGCGCTGCTGGTCTATAACCAAACGCGCGATGATGCCCTGCTGACCGGCTATCGGCAGTGGGCCAATGCCTATCTGCAGCGCCGTATCGACGCTAACGTCTATGCCACGCTGATCATGATTTTGCGTTATCAGGGCGCTCAGGCGGAAGCAGACGCCCGCCAGCGGGAAGCCGCTTTCCTGTTTTCGCGGGATGCGCGGTTTAGGTAGGAAGAATAAGGTGAGAGCGCGTCGCTCTCACCTGTCGTCTTGAGATTAACGCGGCAAAATCGCGCACGTTTTATCCAGCAGCGATTCTACCGAGGCGCGGTTGCCGACATCCCAGCCGCGCTTCGAGGCCAGCAAGATAAAACCCCGTTGGCCGGCAAACGTGGTCGGGACGACGGCCACGCCATACTCCGCCAGCTGCGGCGGCGACAGATGAAAATAATCCGCAAGATCCTTAATCGGGTAGATGCCCATCGCGGTCGGCTGCATCACGCGGCGGGCATAGTAGGTGTGGCGCAGCAGCTTATCCGGCAAGGGGCGCCATTGTTCCTGTATGTAGGGGCGTTCCGCCTGCAGCTGGCGCCGCACATCCTCGCGCAGACAGGTCAGGTGAATGTGCAATTGGTTCTGGCTGCGGCCGTAAGCGGAGTTGATCGCCATGCCCAGCCTGTCGTCCGGCACCGGCCCGCCATACTCGGCGGCCAGCCGGTAACGCATCAGCCATGCATAGCCAAAATAGTCCGTTCGTTCTCCGGCCAGCAGCAGCGGGCTTTCAATGCCGGAAAGCGGCGCCGTCGGCACCAGAATGAAATGATAGGGATAACGCGGGTTTTGCAGCACGCTAAAGCCCTGCGCTTTCCCCTGCGGCATATAAATCTGCTCACACGGGGCCGGATCGCGCTTTTGCTGATAGTTGGCCATGCAGAGCTTATCGACCACGCCCCACAGCGCATCGGAACGGGCGCAGCCCGTCAGGGACAGAACGCCCAGCAACAGCAGCCAACGCCGGGCGGAGAAAGCCCAACGCGCCATCCTCGTATTGTTCCGTTTTTTCGCCACGTCAATTTCATTCCATCACTGGGCGCAGGCGCGCCTGCAAGGGCCGCAACATGGGGAATGGATAAGGAGCCAGCGCGTGGCCCCTTGAGGAAAGATTACGCCGTGCCGCCGACGGTCAGCGTATCCAGTTTCAGCGTCGGTTGGCCGACGCCCACCGGCACGCTCTGGCCTTCCTTGCCGCACACGCCCACGCCTTTATCGAGCGCCAGATCGTTGCCGACCATCGAGATCTGCTGCATCGCCTCGATGCCGGAGCCGATCAGCGTCGCCCCCTTCACCGGTTTGGTGATGCGGCCCTTCTCGATCAGGTAGGCTTCGGTGGTGGAGAACACGAACTTGCCGGAGGTGATGTCCACCTGGCCGCCGCCAAAGTTCGGCGCGTACAGGCCGTATTCGACGCTGGCGATGATCTCTTCCGGCGTCGATTGGCCCGCCAGCATGTAGGTATTGGTCATGCGCGGCATCGGCAGATGCGCGTAAGACTCGCGGCGGCCGTTGCCGGTCGGCGCGACACCCATCAACCGCGCGTTGAGTTTGTCCTGCATGTAGCCTTTCAGCACGCCGTTTTCGATCAGCACGTTGTACTGGCCCGGTACGCCTTCGTCGTCGATCGCCAGCGAGCCGCGGCGCCCTTGCAGGGTGCCGTCATCCACCACGGTGCACAGCTCGGAAGCCACCAGTTCGCCCATATGGCCGCTGAACACCGAGGTGCCGCGCCGGTTGAAATCGCCTTCCAGGCCGTGCCCCACCGCCTCGTGCAACAGCACCCCCGGCCAGCCGGCTCCCAGCACCACCGGCATATTGCCGGCCGGCGCCGCCACCGCGCCGAGATTGACCAGCGCCATGCGCACCGCTTCTTTGGCATAGGCATCGGCGCGCACGTCGCCGTCGACGGTTTCCAGGAAATAGTCGTAACCGAAACGGCCGCCGCCGCCGCTGGAGCCGCGCTCACGCTTGCCGTCCTGCTCCACCAGCACGCTGACGGAGAGCCGCACCAGAGGGCGAACGTCCGCCGCCAGCGTGCCGTCGGTGGCGGCCACCAACACCTGCTCGTAAACGCCGGTGATGCTGGCGTTCACTTCCTGCACCCGCGCATCGGCGGCGCGCGCCACTTTATCGACGCGGTGCAACAGGGCGATTTTCTCTTCGCGCGGCAGGCTTTGCAGCGGATCGAGCAGCGGGTACAGCGCCCGGTAACCGATTTCGCCCAGGGTGTGCGCCCGCCCGTCGCCCTGCTCGCGCACGATGCTGCGCGCCGCCTGGGCGCTCTGCTGCAGCGCATTCAGGGTGATCTGATCGGCATAGGCGAAACCGGTTTTCTCGCCGCTGACGGCGCGCACGCCGACGCCCTGGTCGATATTGTAAGAGCCATCCTTGATGATGCCGTCCTCGATCACCCAGGCTTCGTGATAGCTGGACTGGAAATAGAGATCGGCGTAGTCGATACGGCGTTCTGCCAGTTGACCCAGTACCGAGTACAGGTCTTGATGACTCAGCTTGTTGGTAGCGAGTAACTGCTCACTGACAAACGTCAGGCTCATAATGGTTTCACTCTTGATTGGAGGATAACGTGTCAGACGGCGCCGTCAGCGACGTCTGGAATCGATTGTGCTGCAGCACCGGCATCTGTTGCCGCAGGGGCTGCAGGCTTGTGGTGTCCACGCGCACCTTCAGCGCCGCCACGGCGTCCGGGTTCTCGGCCAGCACCTTGCCCCAGCCGTCGACAGCCAGCGTGTGGCCCCAGGTGCGGCGGGTCGGCCCGTGGCGCCCCACCTGCGCCGGCGCCAGGATCATGCACTGGTTTTCGATCGCCCGGGCGCGCAGCAGGATTTCCCAATGCGCCTCGCCGGTGACCCGGGTAAAGGCCGCCGGCACCGAAATCAGTTCAGCGCCCTGCGCCCGCAGCGCCTGGAACAGCGCGGGGAAGCGCAGATCGTAGCATATGGTCATGCCCAAACGCCCGACCGGCGTATCCACCACCGTCAGATGCTGCCCGTGCTGGTAGGTATCCGACTCGCGGTAGTGGGCGTGCGCGTCGTTGATGTCCACATCGAACATGTGCAGCTTGTCGTAGCGGGCGCGGATCTCGCCCTGATCGTCGAACAACAGGCTGCTGGTGGTGATAAGCTCCGGGTTTTCGCGGCTGATCAAGGGCATCGAGCCCACCAGCAACCACACACCATAGCGGCGCGCCAGTTCGCGCACCGCGTTCTGCAGCGGGCCATCGCCCTGTTTTTCCGCCTGTTGGCGATAGGCTGCGGAGTTGGCGAACAGCAGCGCGTTCTCCGGCGTCATGACCAGTTTTACCCCGGCATTGAGCTGCTTGATCTGCTGTTCAATCTGGGCCAGGTTATCGCGCACCTGATCGCCACTGCACAACTGCAACAACGCAACGTTAGCATTCCTCATGACGCCTTATCCTCCTTTGCCTTACGAAGTACCTCATTGATCTTCGGCTGGTCGAGATCGCCGCTGATATGGTAACGAATCAGCGAAATCTTGCTCCACAGCGGCCCCAGCACCTGCGAGGCGGCGAACACCGCCGCGCCGACGATCGGGTTAACGACAAACGCCGTGGCCACGCCGACCGTCGCCGAAATCGCCGGCGCCACCACCGCTTCCATATCGATGCGGCGGCGCGCCAGATCGATCTGGCCACTCATGGCGATATCCGCCGCCAGGCCGTCGATCAATAGATTATCAGTATGCATTATGCCATCTTTCAGCCAGGCGGTGCTGCGGATGGAATCAAAGTAGAAGCCTTTGCCGAAGGTATCGCTGAAATCGAACTGCAGCTTGCGCAGCAAGGCGTCGAAGCTGACCAGTCGCAGCAGCTGGCCGGCTCGGCCGCCGCCCATGCTGTCGATCTCGCCCTTGCCCATTTTGACCTGCAGCGCGCCGCTCAGCGTATTGACCTGCGGCTGCCACGGCGCGCCGCGCCAGTACAAATCGAAGTCCACGTCGTAAGGCGCGCCTTTCAGCGGGATGGTGATGCCGAAAAAGGCGGCGGTTTCATCGATCTTGCCGCCGAGCAGCTTGCCTTTCAGCGAGCTGCGCTCTTCCTGCGCGTTCTGCTTCCACAGGCCGGTGGCGCTCATGCGCCCTTTGCCGGTATCGACCAGGCCGTGATCCAGCGTCAGGGTATCGCCCCGATTGCTCAGATCCGCCTCGACCTTGCCGAGGTTCTGCCCCAGCACCCAGCACGACTTGCAGCGCAGCATCAGCGAAGGCCAGTCGCGGAAGCTGACTTTCTCCGGCGGCGGTGGCGGCGAACCCGCCGCGCTTTTCGTCTCGGCGAACTGCGGGTTGTAGTACAGGTAGTTGATATCGGCGCGCCACGGCCCGCGATCGGCCACCCGCAGGCTGCCGTCCACTTCATCGCTCTTGGCGTTCACCACGGTGGCGCCCAGCTGTTTTTCGGCCGACAGCGTCAGCTTATGCCAGGCCTGGCCGCCCAACAGCAGCTGCGGCGTGGTCAGCGCCACGGTGGTGGGGAAGCTGAAACCGCCCACCTGACCGCTGCCGCCGCCCTGTTTCAGCGCCGGCGCCAGCAGCGCCAGCCATTGCTCGCCGTCCAGCGCCGGCAGGTTCAGCGTCATCGACTTGCCGGCCGGCAGCGGCGGCGTGCCGCCACCGTTGGTTTGCCAGGCGGCGCGCACCAGATTCACCTGTTTTTTGTCGAAGTTCCATTCGCTGTTGAAGCGGTTCTGCTTGCCCGCACTGCCGGTCAACATGAAGCCGTTAAGACCGCCTTTGACCTTGACGCTCACCGGCAAGGCTTCGCCCGGCGCCTTGTCCAGCGGCGAAGGTAAGTGACTGCTCACTTTCCTTAGGTCTGCGTCAAGGCCGATATCGTAGCTGGCCGAGCCCTGATGCGGCAACGTGATGGCCACCTGACTCTGCCAGGGCGCGCTGCCGCTGAGCGCATCGGCGGCCTCTTTCGGCAGGCCGGGGAACTTGCCCGGCTGCCAGTCGCCCTTCAGGCCGACGTTGACCTTGTAGTCACGCTCGCCTTCCTGGGTGGTGAAGTTGAGCGCCACCGGCTGCCCGAACCAGGTGGCCGACAGCGGGTCGCTCTGCAGGTTGCCGTTGTCGAAGCGGAACTTGCCGCTGAGCTTTTGCAGTTCGCTGTCCAGCGGCTTGATCAGCAACGAATTGTTGTTCAGCGCCACTTCACCGGTGGCTCTGACCTGCTCGCCGTCCAGGGGAATATCGAGATGTAAGCGCCCACTGACATCACCGCCAATCTGCAGCTGATCCAGCGCCGCCCCCAGCGAATCGTGCAGCGGCGTCTGCATGAAGTAGTCGTGCACATCGCTGCCCGCACCCGCGACTTCGGCGTCGATCAGCAGCCGCTCTTTCAGGTAATCCGGGATCACCGCGCTGATATTTTTGCCCGCCACCTTGCCCAGCCGGGTTTGCGGCGCATGCATCCACAATCCCTCGTTGGCGAAGTCGAGGTCGATCGCCAAATCGGTCAGCGCCGGCCAGCCCGGTTGGAACTGGAAGGTCGCGTGGCGCAGCGGCACGAAGACTTCGAACTGCCCTTCGTTCTTACGGTACGGGAAGTGCTGCGGATCGCCGGAATAAATCAGCGTGGCGTTATCCACCCGGCCGCCCTGAATGGCGCCGCTCAGGTAGTCCACCAGATGCTTGCCCATCAGCGGTTCCGGGAAATAGCGCCAGGCCTCGGCGCCGTCATACAGGCGGATGCCCGCCAGGATATTCAGCCACGGATCGCCCTTGGCCGGCTGCTGATAACGGAAATCGCCGTTGACCCACAGCGACTTCGCCTTGACGTCCAGCCCCTGGCTCGCCAGCTCCCAGCCTTGATCGTTGTAACGCCAGGTCAGCGCGCCGCGCGCGCTGCTGATTTCAAGCGGCGCACGGAACATATCGCCGTAAGGCAAGGTGCTGCCTGCCAGCCCCAGCGTCAGGCGGCCGTTCTCCACCCCGCCGCTCAACGCGCCGGAGAAGTGGTTGACGCCGGGCAGCAGCTCCCAACGCTGCCAGCTAACATCGCGCCACAGCGCCTGGAAACGGCTCTTTTCCGGCTGCTTCAGCGGGATGTCCAGCGCCAGGGCTTCCATCTTCCCCTGCGGCTGCAGATCGTTCCAGCGATCGAGCACGTCCGGGCTGAGGAACGAGAAGGTCGGCAGCAGCGCCGACAGGCGCTCCAGCTGAAGGTTAGTCGCGCGTACCCGCAGCTCTTCATTCTGCGCCGGCCCCATGAATTCGGTGTTTTCCGGCAGCCACAGCGCGGATAGCGCGCCCTGCGGCCAGGCCTGGCCGTCGGTGCTCAACCGCAGCTGCGGCACGTCGAGCTGCCAACCGGTGCCCTGGCGGCGCAGCGACAACGCCAGATTGTCCACGTCCAGCCGGTGCTGCGCGGCGCCGGTATCCCAGTTGGCCGCCCCCTGCTTGAGCAACGCATGGCCGCCGGCAATCTCGCCGTTCTGCACCTGCAGCCAGGCCGCCAGGCTGAAGTCGGCGCTTTCCAGCCCGGTGTTAGCGCGCAGCCAGCGGGTAAACCAGGGTTTCATGTCGATGTTATCGGCCTGCAGGTAGACCGTGCCGGTGTCCAGCAGGCCCTGATTATCGCGCAGGTCCATGCGCAGCTGCACCACGCCGTGCTGGCCGTTCAGCGTCGACAGGCTGATCTGCCCCTCGGCGCGGTGGCGCTCGCGGCCGTTGAGCCAGGTCAGTTGGGGAATGTCGAATTCGGCGCGCGCGCCGGCAGGCGTCAGGAATGAGATACGGCTGTCGCGCAGATCGAAATGGTCGAGCTGGCGCAGCATCAGATCGCCGATTTTGCCCGGCTCAAGGCCTTCGCCCTGCCGGTCGCCGCCCAGCGTGGCGTTCAGATCGAGGCGGAATTGATAGAAGGTCAGATCGCGGAACTGCCAGCGCCAGTGCAGCAGCGATTGCCACACGTCCAGCGCCAGCGTCACGCGTTCGATATGCACATCGCTTTTGGGCAGCGTGGCGCTCAGGTTGCGCATTTCAAGCTGTGGGCCGAACGTTTCCCAGCTGCCCTGCAGGAAATCCATCTGCACGGGCACGCCGGACAGCTTCTCCACCTGCGCCAGCAGTTGGGGACGGTAGTCGTTCAGCTTCGGCAGCATCAGGCGCAGCCCGCTGATCAGCAGCGCCACAATCACGATTAGGGTGGCGCCTGTTGCTAACAGAATCCCAGGCAGTCGCCTCACGCAGTTCTCCTTGCTCCGCTGCCTGGCAACGGGAATATCTATGCACTGACGGGCCCGGCATGCCGGGCCCTTACGATGTCGGACGGGCTACATCATGACGACGTCGAACTGCTCCTGGCTGTACAACGGTTCGATCTGCACCTTCACCTGTTTGCCGACGAAGATCTCCACTTCGGCCAGCGCATGCGACTCTTCGCTCTTCAGCGCTTCGCCGACCGCCGCGGAGGCGTATACCAGGAAGCGATCGGAATCGTAAGCATGGTGCACGCGCACAATCTCGCGCAGGATCTCGTAGCACACGGTTTCCACCGTTTTCACGGTGCCGCGCCCATTGCAAGTAGGACAATCGTGACAGAGCACATGTTCAATGCTTTCACGCGTGCGTTTACGCGTCATTTCAACTAAGCCTAGCTGAGAGAAGCCGTTGATCGTGGTTTTTACCCGATCTTTACTCAACGCCTGCTCCAGCGAGTGCAGCACCCGGCGGCGATGCTCTTCGTTGTTCATATCGATAAAGTCGATGATGATGATGCCGCCCAGGTTACGCAGCCGCAGCTGGCGCGCGATGGCCTGCGTCGCCTCAATGTTGGTATTGAAGATGGTTTCGTCGAGGTTGCGGTGGCCGACGAAGGCGCCGGTGTTGATGTCAACGGTGGTCATCGCCTCGGTCTGATCGATGATCAGATAGCCGCCGGACTTCAGCTCCACCTTACGCTCCAGCGCGCGCTGGATCTCGTTTTCCACATCGTACAGATCGAAAATCGGCTGGCTGCCGGTATAGAGCTCGAGCTTGTTGGTGATGTCCGGAATGTACTCGCCGGTAAACTCCACCAGCAGATCGTGCGTCAGCCGCGAATCGACGCGGATGCGATCCAACGCCGCGCCGGCGAAATCGCGCAGGATGCGCTGCGCCAACGCCAGCTCGCCGTACAGCTTGTATTTGGTCTGGTTGCGCTTCTTGCGCTCCATCACCTTGGTCCACAGCCGTTTGAGGAACGCGGCGTCCTGCGCCAGCTCTTCCTCGCCGATGCCTTCCGCCGCGGTGCGGATGATAAAACCGCCCAGCTCGTCGCAGTGCGGCGCAACGATGGCTTTCAGGCGCTCGCGCTCGGCTTCGCTTTCAATGCGCTGCGAAACGCCGACGTGCGCCGCGCCCGGCATGAAGACCAGATAGCGCGAAGGCAGCGTGATGTCGGTGGTCAGGCGCGCGCCCTTGGTGCCGAGCGGATCTTTCACCACCTGCACCATCAGGTCTTGCCCCTGGCGCACCAGCTCGGCGATGTCGCGCACGTGGAAGTTTTTCCGCTCGTCGCCGGCGACGCATTCGGTATGCGGCATGATGTCGGAGGCGTGCAGGAAGGCGGCCTTGTCCAGGCCGATGTCGACGAACGCCGCCTGCATCCCCGGCAGGACGCGGCTGACACGCCCTTTATAGATGTTGCCGACGATGCCGCGTTTGGATTCGCGTTCGATATGGATCTCTTGCAGAATGCCGCCATCGATATAGGCGACCCGCGTTTCAGACGGTGTGATATTAACCAGTAGCTCAGCTGTCATGCCTTCTCCTCAGAGCCGGTCGATAATGGCAGCGCCCATCAACCGGTTCTTACATCACGTAATGCGACAAAATTACTGAGCAGCTCATGTGTTTCGACCAGCGGCAGACCAACCACCGCGTGATAACTCCCGGTTATCGTTCTGACGAAACAACCACCCTTTCCTTGAATTCCATAGGCGCCCGCCTTATCCATCGGTTCGCCCGTAGCAATATAGTCGCGGATATCCTGTTGTGACAGGCTGCGGAACGTCACGTCGGTCACCACCAGCTGGCAGCGCACGTCGTCGCGATCGGCGATCGCCACCGCCGTCATCACCTGATGCTGCTTGCCGGACAGCGCCGCCAGCATTTCCGCCGCATGGGCTTCGTCGCGCGGCTTCTCCAGCACCCGGCCGTTGAGCACCACGATGGTGTCGGCGCCCAGCACCGGCCGATCTTCCTGCGCCAGCGCTACGCCGGCTTTGGCCTTGTCCTGCGCCAGGCGGCGCACATAGGCTTCAGCGGCTTCGCCTTCCCGGCGCTGCTCTTCGGTATGCGTCAGCAAAATGTCGAACGACACGCCGAGCAGGGTCAGCAGTTCACGTCGACGTGGGGAGCCGGAGGCCAGATAAAGCGAAGTCATTGAGATACCCTTACTGTACGGCGAACTGACGGCGGATTTTGCGCATCAACAGGAATAACCACGGCCACAAAATGCCGTTTACCACACTACTCCAGAACACCTCTGGGCGGAAAGAGACGTTGATCACTAAAAACTCAGCCCAGAACACCACCACGTCCATCGACAGCGACAGCAGCACGACGATCAGCGCCTGTTGCCACAGCGCCATATTGCGGAACAGTTGGAATTTGAACGCCACCAGATAGGCGATGATGCCCAGCGCCAGCGCGCGCACGCCCAGCGTGGAGCCGAGGATCAGATCCATGATCAGCCCCAGCACGAAGCCGGTGCCGACGTTGACCCGGTGCGGCAAGGCCATCACCCAGTAGATCAGGATCAACACCAGCCAGGAAGGCCGGAACATGTAGATCTGCTCCGGCCACGGCATGATTTGCAGCACCAACGCCACCAGGAACGACAGCCAGATTATCCAGCGCCCGTGGCTGCGGTAGCTGTTCATGGCACCACTCCCGCCGCGGCAGGCTGAGCTTGGGGCTGGACAGAGGCCGGAGCCGCGGTTTGCGGCGCCACCCCGGTGGCCGGAGCCGGCAGCTGCGGCCCGACGGAGCCGGCAGGCGGCAGCACCTGCGGCATCATCTGCATCAGGCGTTCATTGGCCACGCGGTGCACTTCGTCCGGCGGCAGCGGCATGTCGCCGTTGCGATCGGCGCCCCACAGCAGCAGCAGGTAGCGCAAGCGCTGCAGACCGGCGGTCGGCCGCGCCTGAATCACGGTGTAAGCGCGCTGGTTATCGACCTTGACCGAGGAAACCACCGCCACCGGATAGCCTTCCGGGAAGCGGCCGCCGAGGCCGGAGGTGACCAGCACGTCGCCAACGCGGATATCGGTGTTGTTCGGCAGGTGCTCCAGCTGCAGATCGTCGGCGCAGCCGCTGCCCGCGGCGATCACCCGAATATCGTTGCGCAGCACCTGGATCGGCAGCGCGTGCGAGGCGTCGCAGATCAGCAGCACGCGGCTGGTGACTTTCGCCACCGCCACCACCTGGCCGACCACGCCCTTGTCGCTGATCACCGGCTGGCCTTCATAGACGCCGTTGTCCGACCCTTTGTCGATCACCACCTGATCGCTGTAAGGATCGGAGCCGGTGGAGATCACCTGGGTGACCATCTTGTGTTCGTCCTGGCGCAGCGGAGAACCCAGCAGCTCGCGCAAGCGGGCGTTTTCCTGCTTGAATTGGCCAAGAAGAAGAATATCGCTGTTTTTCAGCAGCAGTTCCTGCCGCAGAGCGCGGTTTTCCAGCTCCAGCTGTTGGCGGGTGGCCAGCGTTTCTGACACGCTGTCCAAAACTTTACGCGGCCCGTTGGCCAGAAAATAGAAAGGGCTGACTGCGGTGTCCATGTAGTTGCGTATCTTCACGAACGTGCCGAGCCGGCTGTCGGCAACGATCAGGCCAATGGCCGCGATCACCGCCAAAAAAAGTCGCAGTTGCAGGGAAGGCCCCCTGCTAAAAATCGGCTTCATAAATTATGCGAGTTCCTCGACAACAGAAAGAGGAACCGTACCCGATTCTCGCTGTGCGCATTCATCCGATACGATTCCTCCTTCCAGGGGCTGACTATTCTTCGCTGAACAAATCGCCGCCGTGCATGTCGATCATTTCCAACGCCTTGCCGCCGCCGCGCGCCACGCAGGTCAGCGGATCTTCCGCCACCACGACCGGGATGCCGGTTTCTTCCATCAGCAGGCGATCGAGGTTGCGCAGCAGCGCGCCGCCGCCGGTCAATACCATGCCGCGTTCGGAAATGTCGGAGGCCAATTCTGGCGGGCACTGCTCCAGCGCAACCATCACCGCGCTGACGATGCCGGTCAGCGGCTCTTGCAGGGCTTCGAGGATTTCATTGGAGTTCAGGGTAAAGCCGCGTGGTACGCCTTCGGCCAGGTTACGGCCGCGGACTTCGATTTCGCGCACTTCATCGCCCGGATAGGCAGAACCGATTTCGTGCTTGATGCGCTCGGCGGTCGCTTCGCCGATCAGCGAGCCGTAGTTGCGGCGCACATAATTGATGATGGCTTCATCGAAGCGGTCGCCGCCGATGCGCACGGAAGAGGAGTACACCACGCCGTTCAGCGAGATCACCGCCACTTCAGTGGTACCACCACCGATATCCACCACCATGGAACCGGTCGCTTCGGAGACCGGCAGACCAGCGCCGATCGCCGCCGCCATCGGCTCTTCAATCAGGAACACTTCACGCGCGCCGGCCCCTTGGGCGGACTCGCGGATAGCGCGGCGTTCAACCTGGGTCGCGCCGACCGGCACACAGACCAGCACGCGCGGGCTTGGGCGCATGAAACTGTTGCTGTGAACCTGTTTGATAAAGTGCTGCAGCATTTTTTCGGTCACGAAGAAATCGGCGATCACGCCGTCTTTCATCGGGCGAATAGCCGCGATGTTGCCGGGGGTGCGGCCCAGCATCTGTTTGGCGTCATGACCGACGGCCGCGACGCTCTTTGGGGAGCCGGCACGATCCTGACGAATGGCAACCACCGAAGGTTCATTCAGTACGATGCCTTGCCCTTTAACATAAATCAGGGTATTGGCGGTACCCAAGTCGATGGACAAGTCGTTGGAAAACATGCCACGAAATTTCTTAAACATAACGAAAGGATAATCCTGCAAGCTGGGGGCGGAAAATAAAATCCGCCTACTTTACCAACCACACGAAGCAGCGACAAGGCGCAAAAACGTTCTACTTCGGTGAAAAATAGTCTGTATTGTTTCTGCTCGAATGCACGGAAATTGGATGAGGCCTGAATTCCCTGAACAAAGGCTCAGTTTACCACCCTGTCAACGCACGAAACGGCGTAACACAGCTCATAAAATCTAACATATTCCCTGATTGCCGCCGATGGTAAGCACCTACCAACGCCAACCAGATAAAAGCTGACAAGAGCCTATCTCAAATAGGCGTCGTTGTCGCAGGCAGATTGGAGAAAACTCCAAAATGACGGGTGACATGGCCCAGATGGATCCGGCGCTCATTCTACGTCAATTTTTGTCCGGCAATCAGCTTAAACGCGATAACGACGTGAATATTTTTTACGCCCCGCGTCGATCGGTTCCGGCGGCGCGAAAAAGTCGCCCTGCCCGCCGTGGATCCCGCGCTCTTTCAGCGTCTGCCACTCGTTGCGCGTGCGTACGCCGGCGGCGAACACCTGCGCGCGCGTGCCCGCGCAGGCGCCGGTCAGGCTCTGCACGAACAGCTGGTTTTCGTCCCGCTTATCGATGCTCCGCACCAACCCCGGGTGGAGCTTGACGATCTCCACCTGCAGCGACTTGATATAGGACGTACTGACCACGGTTAAACCCGCTTTGGACACCGCGAGGCGGCAGCCCAGCCCTGACAACAGCCTCAGCACCGGACGCAAACGGTCGATATGTTGACACACATCTGCCTCCGCAAGTTCAATCAGAATTCGCCGACGTTGACTTTTTTCGCACTGCAGCAATGTATCGCGCAGCCAGCGCTGGAAAGAGCGCTGCAAAATCGAGTCCACGCACAGCGGAAACGCCAGCGTTTCCTCGGGCCACTGCGTCAACAAGGGAATGATGCGGCTCACCTGTTGGCGATCGTAACTTTCCGCCAGCCCGAGCTGCTGCACCAGCGGCATATATTCCGCCGGCAGCAATTCCTGGGTGCCGTCATAGATCCGGCTCATGATCTCGCGATGGTGCACCTCGCCCCCCACGGTCACCGCCGGTTTCTGATACAGCCGCGGGCCGCCGCGCGCCAGCACCTGTTCCAGCAGCGTGCGCCATTTGACGCTGCCGCGCCCCTTTTCCGGCACCTGGCTGTCGTACACATACCACCCGTTTTCGCCCTGCAGCGTAGCGTGGCGCGTCGCCTGCTCCGCATAATCGATCACCTGCTCGGTGGTTTGACCGCTGCGGTACGCCACGATGCCGATGTGCAGGAAGGCCTCGCGGTCGATCAGCGCTGTGGAAGGCAAGGCATCGATGGCGTTGACCAGCTGTGAGGCGATGCCGTCGGCCTCCTTCAGGGTTCGATGCGGCAACAACACGGTAAAATCGCTGTGGAAGTAGCGCGCCAGCAGCGCCGACGGATAGCGCATCACGAAGGTAGACAGCAGATTGACCAGCGAATACATCAGCTCCTGCACCGCCACGCTGCCGTGCGTCTCGCGCAGGGTCTCGAAATCGGGCAGCCGCACCATCATCACGATGCCGTGCGAGCCTTCGTCTTCCAGCTGAGTGGTCAACTGGTTATCGAAGAACAGGCGATTATTCAGCCCGGTTTTGGCGTCCTGCGCGGCAAAGGCGCGGATCAGCGTATCGACCCGGCTGCGCTCTTCCCGCGCTTCCGCCAGATCGGCCAGCAGGCGATCGAGCGCGCCGCTGACGTTGGCCGGCCACTCACGCACGTCGCCCTGCATGACGTTTTCACGCTCGCCGTTCAGAATGCGCCGCGCGCGGCGTTCCAGACGATCTTCGCCGTCGGCCTGCTCACGCAGCCAGCGCAGGCTGAACAGCAAAACCACCACCATCACGACGATCGACAGCGTGACGGCGGCGGTGGATTGCAGCGTGCGCACGTCGCTGGCGAAGGGGTCGCGGTAGGTGATGTGCAGCGTGCTGCCCGGATGCTGCAACAGGGGACGCGAGACCTGACGATAACCGTTCAGCGCATCCCAGTGCTCTTTTTCCTGCGTCGGCAATTGATAGTCGAGCAGTTGGCTGCTACCGGCCTCTATGCGGATCGACACGATGCCGAGCGTGCGCATGACGATCGGCAACCATTTTTCCTGCTCCTGCGGCGGCTCGCTCAGCATGGCTTGATCGAGAGTGGTGACCAGCGAATCCAAGCGGCGCTCCTGGCGATCCTGGGTAACGTAAAAGAAGCTGTATGAGCATCCCATCAGCATCAAAAACATCGCCAGCGCGACCAACAGAGTGATCAATGCAGAGAGTTTGGTGGTAAATCGCATCCCTGTGCCTTGTCCGCTATGGTTAAGTGAGTGTTCACCCTTTAGCTAAAAGGGGCCGTCCAACCCTAACAAGCCTTGCCGAGGAATTAAACCTGCAAGCGCCATTTTTGTCCTTTATCAGGACTTGGGCCGCTTATTATGCATATAGTCAAATAACTGTGATTCAGCCATTGAATAGAAAAGTGTAAACGAGAGGAAGAGTGACATGCGTGCACTGTTATTGGAACAACAAGACGACCAAACTCTGGCTCATATCAAAGATATCGACAGCGATCGGTTGCCGGAAGGCGATGTCACCGTCGACATCAACTGGTCCAGCCTGAACTACAAGGACGCGCTGGCGATCACCGGCAAAGGCAAGATCGTGCGCAACTTCCCGATGGTGCCGGGCATCGACTTCGCCGGCACCGTGCGCCACAGCCGCGACGATCGCTTTAAAGAGGGGCAAAGCGTGGTGCTCACCGGCTGGGGCGTGGGCGAACACCACTGGGGCGGGTTGGCCGAGCAGGCGCGCGTCTCCGGTGAGTGGCTGGTGCCGCTGCCGAACGGCCTGGATGAGCGCAAGGCGATGATCATCGGCACCGCCGGCTTTACCGCCATGCTGTGCGTGATGGCGCTGGAGGAAGGCGGTGTGCACCCGGACGACGGCGATATCCTGGTCACCGGCGCCAGCGGCGGCGTGGGCAGCACCGCCATCGCCCTGCTGGCGGCGCTGGGTTACCGGGTGACCGCCATCAGCGGCCGCGACAGCAATACCGACTACCTGAAAGCGCTCGGCGCCAAAGAGGTGATGCCGCGCGATGGCTATATCGACATGCCGCGTCCACTGGAGAAACAGCTGTGGGCCGGCGCGGTGGACACCGTCGGCGACAAACTGTTGGCGCGGGTGCTGGCGCAGATGAACTATAACGGCACCGTCGCCGCCTGCGGCCTGGCGGGCGGTTATCAGCTGCCGACCACCGTGATGCCGTTCATTCTGCGCAACGTGCGCCTGCAGGGCGTGGATTCGGTGCATACGCCGCTGCATCGCCGCCAAACCGCCTGGGAACGGCTGGCCGGCATTCTGCCGGACAGCTTCTATCAGCAGGCCACGCACGAAATCTCCCTCGAGCAGGCGCCGGCCACCGCCGCCGCGCTGTTGAACAACCAAATCACCGGCCGCACCCTGGTGAAAATCCGCTGACCCTATCCCCCCGGCGACGGGGGGATCGCCCGCTTCTGCGAAATTTCATATTTTCCTGCGTCCCCTCGCTTCCGGCCGCCTTTAGCGCCATGCTTATTTCATGGAGACCCGTCAGCCGCTCGCAGGCGGCGGGAATCAGTCGCGGAGAACATAAGCATGAACAAACACCCCAAATTGACCGAGGCCGACGTCACGCCGGAGAGCGTATTCCACCAGCGGCGCAAGGTGCTGCAGGCGCTCGGCATCACCGCCGCTTCGCTGGCGCTGCCCACCGGCGCACAGGCGGACCTGCTGTCGTGGTTCAAGGGCAACGATCGCCCCAAGGCGCCGCCGGGCAAAGCGCTGGAATTCAGCAAACCGGCCGCCTGGCAGGCGCAGCTGGCGATGACGCCGGAAGACAAGGTCACCGGCTACAACAACTTCTATGAGTTCGGCCTCGACAAGGCCGATCCGGCCGCCAACGCCGGCGGGCTGAAAACCGAAGGCTGGAAAGTGCGCATCGACGGCGAAGTGGCGAAGCCGATAACGCTGGATATCGACGATCTGATGAAGCGTTTCCCACTGGAACAGCGCATTTACCGCATGCGCTGCGTCGAGGCCTGGTCGATGGTGGTGCCGTGGATCGGTTTCGAGCTGGGCAAGCTGATCAAGCTGGCCGAACCGAACGGCAACGCGCGCTACGTGGCCTTCCAGACGCTGTACGATCCGGAGCAGATGCCCGGCCAGAAAGATCGCTTTATCGGCGGCGGCCTGAAATACCCCTACGTCGAAGGGCTGCGGCTGGACGAGGCGATGCATCCGCTGGCGCTGCTGACCGTCGGCGTGTACGGCAAAACCCTGCCGCCGCAAAACGGCGCGCCGCTGCGGCTGATCACGCCGTGGAAATATGGCTTCAAGGGCATCAAATCGATCGTGCATATCCGTTTGGTGCGCGATCGGCCGCCGACTACCTGGAACCAATCCGCGCCGAACGAGTACGGTTTTTACGCCAACGTGAATCCGCACGTCGATCATCCGCGCTGGTCGCAGGCCACCGAGCGTTTCATCGGCTCCGGCGGCATTCTCGACGTCAAACGCCAGCCGACGCTGCTGTTCAACGGCTATGCCGACCAGGTGGCGTCGCTGTATCGCGGCATGGATCTGCGGGAGAATTTCTAAGTGCGCCTGACGCCTGTTCATATCAAATGGCTGAAAGCCGCCCTGCATTTAGCGGCGTTTCTGCCCTTTCTCTGGCTGGTGCTGGCGGTGGATCAAGGCTGGTTCAGCGCCGATCCGTCCAAGGACATCCAGCATTTTACCGGCAGGATGACGCTGAAACTGCTGCTGGCCACGCTGGCTATCGCCCCGCTGGCGCGCTACGCCCGCCAGCCGCTGCTGATTCGCTGCCGCCGCCTGGTGGGGCTGTGGTGCTTTGCCTGGGGCACGCTGCACCTGATAAGCTACTCCACGCTGGAATTGGGGCTAAGCAACCTCGGCCTGCTGGGCAGCGAGCTGGTGAACCGCCCTTATCTGACGCTCGGCATCCTCACCTGGCTGATCCTGCTGGCGCTGGCGGCCACCTCAACGCTGTGGGCGATGCGCAAACTGGGCGCCAAATGGCAACTGTTGCACAACTTCGTCTATCTGGCGGCGATCCTCGCCCCCATCCACTACCTGTGGTCGGTCAAAACGTTTTCCCCCCAGCCGTTCATCTACGCGCTGCTGGCGGTGGCGCTGTTGGGCCTGCGCTACAAGAAATTCCGCGCCTGGTGGCGCTGAACTACGCGGCGGCGCGCGTTATTGGTACGGAAAAACGCGCGCCGCCGGCGGGAACTTTTTCTGTGTTCCAGCGCTCATATTCCTGTCACGGATCCCCGAGTTCGTCGATTTGGGGTTGAATATCTTCGCTGATAAGACCAGTATTTAGCTGCGAATTGCTACGATATCGTTATAATGCCCGACCTTGTTTCTGTTCTCAGGGTGAATTTGCCCCTTAACAGGTGACAAATCGATAACATCGGGTTATTTTCTACGATGATGGTTTTATTGCCGGAGATACCAGCACAATGGCGGATAAGTTTCACATTTTGCTTCTGAACGGCCCCAATCTCAATCTGCTGGGGACGCGTGAGCCGGAGAAGTACGGCAGCACGACGCTGACAGAGATTGTTAACGGATTGGAAAACCAGGCATCCGCATTGGATATTACCCTGAGCCATCTGCAGTCCAACGCCGAGCATCAGCTGATCGATCGCATTCATCAGGCGCGCGGCAACACCGATTTCATTCTGATAAATCCGGCGGCGTTCACGCACACCAGCGTGGCGCTGCGCGATGCGTTGCTGGCGGTGCAGATCCCGTTCATCGAGATCCACCTGTCCAACGTGCACGCCCGCGAACCTTTCCGCCATCACTCTTATCTCTCGGACGTAGCGGTAGGGGTGATTTGCGGCCTCGGCGCGGATGGCTACGCTTTCGCTTTACAGGCAGCGGTTAACCGTCTGTCGAAAACCCACTAATTGCTCCACAAAAAGAGTACGGAATCACACTCATGGATATTCGTAAAATCAAGAAACTGATCGAACTGGTTGAAGAATCAGGCATTTCTGAACTGGAAATCTCTGAAGGCGAAGAATCGGTTCGCATCAGCCGTGCCGCACCGGCGCAGGCTTATCCCGTCATGCAGCAGGCCTACGCGATGCCGGCACAGCAGCAGCCAGCCCTGGCTAACGCCGTTGCCACCGCGCCTGCGGCAGAAACCCCTGCAGCACCGGCGGCCGTGAGTGGCCACGTCGTTCGTTCCCCAATGGTAGGCACCTTCTACCGCACCCCAAGCCCGGACGCGAAAGCCTTCGTGGAAGTGGGCCAGAAAGTGAACGCCGGCGATACCCTGTGCATCGTTGAAGCCATGAAAATGATGAACCAGATCGAAGCGGACAAGTCCGGCGTCGTGAAAGCCATCCTGGTGGAAAACGGCCAGCCGGTCGAATATGACGAGCCGCTGGTCGTCATCGAATAACGAGGCGCCCCCATGCTTGATAAAATTGTTATCGCCAACCGCGGCGAGATCGCGCTTCGCATCCTGCGTGCCTGTAAAGAACTGGGCATCAAGACCGTTGCGGTTCACTCCGCGGCCGACCGCGATCTGAAACACGTGCTGCTGGCCGACGAGACCGTCTGCATCGGTCCTGCGCCATCGGTAAAAAGCTACCTGAACATCCCGGCCATCATCTCGGCGGCGGAAATCACTGGCGCGGTGGCGATCCACCCGGGCTACGGCTTCCTGTCCGAGAACGCCGACTTCGCCGAGCAGGTTGAACGCTCCGGCTTCATCTTCATCGGCCCGAAAGCCGAGACCATCCGCCTGATGGGCGACAAGGTTTCCGCGATCAACGCCATGAAGAAAGCCGGCGTGCCGTGCGTACCTGGCTCCGACGGCCCGCTGACCGACGACATGGATAAAAACCGTGCCTTCGCCAAGCGCATCGGTTATCCGGTGATCATCAAGGCCTCCGGCGGCGGCGGCGGTCGCGGCATGCGCGTGGTGCGCAGCGACAAAGACCTTGAGCAGTCCATCAACATGACGAAAGCGGAAGCCAAAGCGGCTTTCAACAACGACATGGTGTACATGGAAAAATACCTGGAGAATCCGCGCCACATCGAGATTCAGGTATTGGCCGACGGCCAGGGCAACGCCATCTATCTGGCCGAGCGCGACTGCTCCATGCAGCGCCGCCACCAGAAAGTGGTCGAAGAAGCGCCGGCGCCGGGCATCACCAGCGAAATGCGCCGTTACATCGGCGAGCGCTGCTCGAAAGCCTGCGTGGAAATCGGCTACCGCGGCGCGGGTACCTTCGAGTTCCTGTATGAAAACGGCGAGTTCTATTTCATCGAAATGAACACCCGTATTCAGGTAGAGCACCCGGTTACCGAAATGATCACCGGCGTGGATCTGATCAAAGAGCAGCTGCGCATCGCTGCCGGTCAGCCGCTGTCGATCAAACAGGAAGAAGTGAAGATCCACGGCCACGCGGTAGAATGCCGCATCAACGCCGAAGATCCGAACACCTTCCTGCCGAGCCCGGGCAAGATCACCCGCTTCCACGCGCCAGGCGGTTTCGGCGTGCGTTGGGAATCTCATATCTACGCCGGTTATACCGTACCGCCGTACTATGACTCCATGATCGGCAAACTGATCACCTTCGGCGAAAACCGTGACGTGGCGATTGCCCGCATGAAAAACGCCCTGGCTGAACTGATCATCGACGGCATCAAAACCAACGTTGAGCTGCAGCAGAAGATCATGAACGACGAAAACTTCCAGCACGGTGGCACCAACATCCACTATCTGGAGAAGAAGCTGGGTCTGCAGGAAACCTAAGGCAGCACGCAGCATCGTCTGACGAAAGGCCGGTTAATCACCGGCCTTTTTCTTTGGCGTTGCCGCCAGTAACGGCTTGGCAAAACGCCGTCATGCCGTAAAATTCCCTACCTTTGATGAATCCATCACCGTAAACCTATGGGAGACACGGATGGACAAACGCTTTATTCAGGCGCACCGCGAAGCGCGCTGGGCGCTGGGGCTGACGCTGCTCTACCTGCTGGCCTGGGGGCTGGCGGCCTATCTGCCGGACAGCGCTATCGGCGTCACCGGCCTGCCGCACTGGTTCGAAATGGCCTGCCTGCTGGTGCCGCTGCTGTTCATCGGCCTGTGCTGGCTGATGGTGCGCACGGTGTTCCGCGACATTTCGCTGGAGGACAGCGATGCAAACTGAAGTGATCCTGCCGCTGGTCGCCTACCTGTTGCTGGTATTCGGCCTGTCGGTATACGCCTATCGCCGCCGTCAGAATGGAAATTTCCTCAGCGAATATTTCCTCGGCAACCGCTCGATGGGCGGCTTTGTGCTGGCGATGACCCTGACCGCCACCTACATCAGCGCCAGTTCGTTTATCGGCGGCCCCGGCGCCGCCTACAAATACGGCCTGGGCTGGGTGCTGCTGGCGATGATCCAGCTGCCGGCGGTGTGGCTGTCGCTCGGCGTGCTGGGCAAGAAATTCGCCATCCTGGCGCGCCGCTACAACGCTATCACCCTCAATGACATGCTGTATGGCCGCTACCAAAGCCGCCTGCTGGTGTGGCTGGCCAGCCTCAGCCTGCTGGTGGCGTTCCTCGGCGCCATGACGGTGCAGTTTATCGGCGGCGCACGCCTGCTGGAGACCGCCGCCGGCATTCCTTACGACACCGGCCTGCTGATCTTCGGCATCAGCATCGCGCTGTACACCGCCTTCGGCGGCTTCCGCGCCAGCGTGCTGAACGACGCCATGCAGGGGCTGGTGATGCTGCTCGGCACCGTGCTGCTGCTGGTGGCGGTGATCCATGCCGCCGGCGGACTGGACAGCGCAGTCAGCAAACTACAGCAGATCGATCCGGCGCTGGTGTCGCCGCAGGGCGGCGATCAGATCCTCAGCCTGCCGTTTATGGCGTCGTTCTGGATCCTGGTGTGCTTCGGGGTGATCGGCCTGCCGCACACCGCCGTGCGCTGTATCTCCTACAAGGACAGCAAGGCGGTGCACCGCGGCATTCTGCTCGGCACCGTGGTGGTGGCGGTGCTGATGTTCGGCATGCACCTGGCCGGCGCACTCGGCCGCGCGGTGTTGCCGGATCTCAAGATCCCCGATCAGGTGATCCCGACGCTGATGATCACCGTGCTGCCGCCTTACGCCGCCGGGATTTTCTTGGCGGCGCCGATGGCGGCGATCATGTCGACCATCAACGCCCAACTGCTGCAATCCTCCGCCACCATCATCAAGGATCTCTACCTTGGCGTACGCCCACAGCAGATCCACAACGAGCGGCTGATCAAGCGCTTCTCCAGCCTGACCACGCTGATCCTCGGCCTGTTGGTGCTGTTGGCGGCCTGGCGGCCGCCGGAGATGATCATCTGGCTCAACCTGCTGGCTTTCGGCGGGCTGGAGGCGGTGTTCCTGTGGCCGCTGGTGCTGGGCCTGTACTGGGAACGCGCCAATGCTCAGGGAGCGCTTAGCTCAATGGTGTCGGGTGCGGTATGCTATACGCTATTGGCCAGCTTCAACCTGCAGCCGGCGGGGCTGCACCCTATCGTGCCTTCGCTGTTGCTCAGCCTGTTGGCGTTTTATCTCGGTAACGTCGTCGGCGAAAAGCGCCGGACGGCGTCATCATTACCCTCTTGAAGAGAATTGCTATGCCTTGGATCCAACTCAAACTGAACACCACCGGCAGCCAGGCGGAAGACCTGAGCGACGCGCTGGTGGAAAGCGGCGCCGTGTCGGTGACCTTCCAGGACACCCACGACAACCCGGTGTTCGAACCTTTGCCGGGTGAAACCCTGCTGTGGGGCGATACCGACGTGATCGGCCTGTACGACGCGGAAACCGATATGGCCGAGGTGGTGGCGATGCTGGAACAGCACCCGCTGCTGGGCGCCGGTTTCCGCCACAAGATAGAGCAGCTGGAAGATAAGGACTGGGAGCGCGAATGGATGGATAACTTCCACCCGATGCGCTTCGGCGAGCGTTTGTGGATCTGCCCGAGCTGGCGCGACGTGCCGGATCCCGATGCGGTCAACGTGATGCTCGATCCGGGCCTGGCGTTCGGCACCGGCACCCACCCGACCACCGCGCTGTGCCTGCAGTGGCTGGACGGCCTCGATTTGGCCGGCAAAACCGTTATCGACTTCGGTTGCGGTTCCGGCATCCTGGCAATCGCCGCGCTGAAGCTGGGTGCAGCGCGCGCTATCGGCATCGACATCGATCCCCAGGCCATTCAGGCCAGCCGCGACAACGCGCAGCGTAACGGCGTTTCAGAGCGTCTGGAGCTGTATCTGCCGAAAGACCAGCCGGCGGACCTGCTGGCGGACGTGGTGGTCGCCAACATCCTCGCCGGCCCGCTGCGCGAGCTGGCGCCGCTGATCGGTTGCCTGCCGAAGGCCGGCGGCCATCTGGGGCTGTCCGGCGTGCTGGCCAGCCAGGCGAGCAGCGTTGCGCAAGCCTACGAAGAGAAGTTCACGCTCGACCCGGTCGCCGAGCGTGAAGAGTGGTGCCGCATCACCGGCCGCCGCAAGTAAGCGTCACGGTCTATTGCTCCCTCATCCACCGGCCCTGCGCCGGTGGATTTTTTTTGCCTGGCGATCGGCCCGCGGGCGAGACAAAATTTTATGCAATTTTTCGCCGTTCAACGACGGATCGCCCTGACAATGCGCCTTCCAGGCAGGCTATCCCGGCAAAAAACGCGGGTGAATGCAGATAATATTCTGCGCAAAGGCGAATATTTTACCGCACACAAAATAAGCACTTTTCGTCAACTCATTGTAAAATATATACAATATTTTTATGAATCACTGCGCAGCGCATTTTTTGCCCTAATATCGCGCCAATTGGTTAAAGTTTGGCCTTTCATCTCGGCGCAAAAATGCGTAATATACGCGCCCTTGCGGACACAGTATGGTCACTCTTTGTCTATGCGCATTGGACACCACCAGCTTACTAATTGCCTGATTGCGGCCCCGATGGCCGGTATTACAGATCGCCCGTTCAGAACCCTCTGTCATGCAATGGGTGCTGGGATGGCTGTATCCGAGATGCTCTCCTCCAACCCGGAGGTGTGGCGGACGGATAAGTCGCGTCTGCGTATGGTGCATAGCGATGAACCAGGGATCCGCTCCGTGCAGATTGCCGGATGCGATCCTGATGATATGGCCGCCGCCGCGCGTATCAACGTGGCCAGCGGCGCGCAGATCATCGACATCAATATGGGATGCCCGGCCAAAAAAGTGAACCGGAAGCTTGCCGGGTCCGCCTTGTTGCAGTACCCGGATCTGGTTAAACGGATCCTCCACGCGGTGGTTGACGCGGTGGATGTGCCGGTAACGCTGAAGATTCGCACCGGCTGGGCGCCAGAGCATCGTAACTGTGTAGAGATTGCCCAACTGGCCGAAGACTGTGGTATTCAGGCCCTGACGATTCACGGCCGAACCCGCGCCTGTCTGTTTAACGGCGACGCGGAATACGACAGCATTCGGGCAGTTAAGCAGAGTGTTTCCATTCCGATTATCGCGAATGGGGATATTACTGACCCGCATAAAGCCAGAGCAGTGCTCGACTACACCGGGGCCGATGCCCTGATGATAGGCCGCGCTGCTCAGGGGAGACCCTGGATCTTCCGGGAAATCCAGCATTATCTGGACACTGGGGAGTTGCTGCCGCCGCTGCCGCTTGGCGAGGTGAAGCGCTTGTTGATTGGGCACATTCGGGAATTGCACGGCTTCTATGGCCAAGGCAAGGGATTCCGGATTGCTCGTAAGCACGTGTCCTGGTATCTCCAGGAACACGCTCCGAATGACCAGTTTCGGCGCACATTCAACGCCATAGAGGATGCCAGCGAACAGCTGGAGGCGTTGGAGGCATATTTCGAAAATCTTAGCGTAAAAAAAGAGCTGACAGAACTATGTTCGAACAACGCGTAAATTCTGACGTACTGACCGTTTCTACCGTTAACTCACAAGATCAGGTGACTCAAAAGCCTCTGCGTGACTCGGTTAAACAAGCACTGAAGAACTATTTTGCTCAACTGAACGGTCAAGACGTAAATGACCTGTATGAGCTGGTACTGGCTGAAGTTGAACAGCCACTGTTGGACATGGTGATGCAATACACCCGTGGCAACCAGACCCGCGCAGCCCTGATGATGGGCATCAACCGCGGCACGCTGCGCAAGAAGCTGAAAAAATACGGCATGAACTGATACTAGTCAGTTAACGTGTTGAAAAGGCGCTTTATCTCATTTGATAAGCGCCTTTTTCTTTTGGGGCGCCCCCGGTTTGCGGGCAATAAAAAAGGCCGCAGTGCGGCCCTTGTGGCAAAGCGGCGACCTTATTCGGTCACTTTGTTCTTGAGGCTTTCCGCCCCTTGCTTGGTCTTATCCCAAGCCTTCTCTGAACCTTGCTTGGTGGAGTGCCAGGCCTTTTGCGAGCCTTCGCTCACTTTGCTGCCGACGCTGTCGCTCTTGCCTTCGGCGGCGTGCTTGGCTTTCAGCTTCAGCTCTTCACCCTTGTCCTGAGACTGGTGCAGCTTTTCTTTGGCGGTATCCGCTCCTTTGTGCGCTTCGGCAACGACCTCGTTGCTGGCGTGAGCGGCGGTGTCGGTCGCGGTCTCAGCGGCGAACACCGGGGAAGCGAGCAGCAGTGCAGACAAGGCAATGATTGATTTCTTCATAAGTCCCTCTTTTCTCAGATACGTGCCATTCGTCATGAAATAAGATGGCACACAATCACGTTAAAGAAACCTAAGAATAGTACGAAAACCAAAAATACCAACATAAAATATCAACACTCACATCTTTATTAACTTTTCATGCCATCTACGTTCAACAATGGCGAAATGGCACGAAAAAGTTAAATTTTATCTGTCACAAAACTATAATTTTTACGTTTTTTACCTCGTAATAATCAGTAATGACAGGGATGGATTCTATGGTTGCCGTCATCATCATAGGCGTTTTTATCGTCAGCTTCCTTTACGCACACTCCCGCGGCAAGGAGAAACAAAAGCTTACCCGCCAACTGTTCGATCACTCCACCTTTATGGGGCCGATCAATATGTTTATGACCGGTTTCTCCCGTTTGCCCGCCAGGCAGCCCTATTTCGACGAAAAAGGTTTCCCGGAGCTGCAGACGCTGACCGACAACTGGCAGGTGATCCGCGAGGAAGCGGTGCGCTTGCAGCATCACATCAAAAAGGCGCAGTCGCACAACGATGCGGGGTTCAACACCTTCTTCAAACGCGGCTGGAAACGTTTCTATCTGAAGTGGTACAGCGACAGCCACCCTTCGGCGCAGGCGCTGTGCCCAAAAACCGTCGAGCTGCTCAACCGCATCCCGTCGGTCAAGGCCGCGATGTTCGCCGAGCTGCCGCCCGGCAGCCATTTGGGTAAACACCGCGATCCTTACGCCGGCTCGGTGCGCTATCACCTGGGGTTGATGACGCCCAACGACGATCGCTGCTTCATCGAGGTGGACGGCGAGCAGCACAGTTGGCGCGACGGCGAGGCGGTGATCTTCGACGAAACCTACGTGCACTGGGCGCAGAACGCCACCGACCAGACGCGTATCATTCTGTTTTGCGACGTCGAGCGGCCGATGAAATGGCGCTGGGCGCAGGCGGTCAACCACTGGGTCGGTTCAACGCTGATGTCGGCGGCCAGCTCGCCGAACGACGATCAGGATCGCACCGGCGGCATCAACCGCATCTTCAAATACGTCAACGCGGTGCGCGATGCCGGCCAACGCCTGAAGGCGCGCAACCGCCGCGGTTACTACCTGCTGAAATGGCTGGTGATCGCTGCGATCTTCGCCGCGATTATCATTCCCAGCCTATAAAACGAGCCAATCTTCAACTCAGGGGCAACGCGAATGAGAATATTCGCATGCCCCTCTTCCGCCACACCCCGTACCCTGTGTTAACATACACGTTCCTAGAGCCGCCTCCGCTGGCCAACAGCTATCCCTCCGAAGCCTGATAGCAGCGCAAACCGCCCTTCGAATGTAAATGTTTAGTCAATTATGGAATTCCGACTAAACCCTGGCCGTACTTGGGTGTCTGAGTAGTCGTATCGCTATCGAGTGGATCCTTTATGCGTTACAGGTTGCTACCCCCTAACGCATAAACGAGCTGCTATGAAACGCCAAAAGAGATTTCAACTTTCCTTGCTGCACCCGCGCTACTGGCTGACCTGGTTCGGCCTGGCTCTGCTGTTCCTGCTGGTACAGCTCCCTTACCCGTTGCTCAATCGGCTGGGGGTGTGGATGGGGCGCACTTCGATGCGTTTTCTTAAGCGTCGCGTCACCATTACCCGCCGCAACCTCGAACTGTGCTTCCCCGAGATGGACGAAGCGCAGCGCGAACGTAAAGTGGTGGGCAACTTCGAATCGCTCGGCATGGGCCTGCTGGAAACCGGCATGGCCTGGTTCTGGTCGGATAAACGCGTCAAGCGCTGGTTCAACGTCTCCGGCATCAACCACCTCAAAATGGCGCAGCGCGACGATCGCGGCGTGCTGGTGATCGGCGTGCACTTTATGTCGCTGGAGCTGGGCGGCCGGGCGATGGGCCTGTGCCAGCCGATGATGGCGATGTACCGCCCGCACAACAACAAGGCGATGGAGTGGGCGCAGACCAAGGGCCGCATGCGCTCCAACAAAGCGATGATCGATCGCAAGGATCTGCGCGGCATGGTGCACGCGCTCAAGCGCGGCGAGGCGGTATGGTTCGCGCCGGATCAGGACTACGGCCCGCGCGGCAGCGTATTCGCGCCGCTGTTCGCCGTCGATCAGGCCGCCACCACCAGCGGCACCTTCATGCTGGCACGCATGGCCAACCCGGCATTGGTGCCGGTGGTGCTGATCCGCCGCGAAGGCGGCCGCGGCTACGACCTGCTGATTCAACCGGCCCTGGAAGACTACCCGCTCAGCGACGAACAGGCGGCGGCGGCTTACATGAACAAAGTGATCGAGAAAGAGATCATGCGGGCGCCGGAGCAATACATGTGGCTGCACCGCCGCTTCAAAACCCGACCGGCCGGCGCGCCCTCGCTGTACTGAGCCTCTTTTTTCTTTCCAGCCCGGCCAACGCCGGGCTTTTTTGTGCGCCACGTTTAAAAAGCGGCGGCTCGACACTCTACTTTCCTGTAATCTCCTTTTTTACCCGCACAGGAAAGGAAATGATGAAAGCTCAAGTTCGCATTGCTCTGGTCGGTGATTACAACCCGCAAGCCGTGGCCCATCAGGCCATCCCCGTGGCGCTCCAGCTCACCGCCGCCCATCTCGACATCGACGTGCAGCCCCAATGGCTACCGACAGAAACCCTGACCTCCCCCGACGTCCTGCAAAATTTCGACGCCATCTGGGTGGTGCCGGGCAGCCCGTATCGTTACGACGACGGCGCCTTTATGGCGATCCGCCATGCGCGGGAAAACGACGTGCCGTTCCTCGGCTCATGCGGCGGTTTTCAATACGCCATCGTCGAGTACGCCCGCAACGTGATGGGCTGGCACGACGCCGGCCATGCGGAAACCGACAGCGGCGGCCGATTGGTGATCGCCCCGCTGAGCTGTTCGCTGGTGGAAAAAACCGGCGACATCGCTTTTCAGCCTGACACCCGCGTCGCGCAGGCCTACGGTAGCCTGAACACCCATGAAGGCTACCACTGCAACTTCGGCGTAAATCCGGAGTTCGTCGCCGATCTTGAGCGCTTCCCGCTGATCGTCAGCGGCCACGACATCGAAGGCGACGTGCGCGCCATCGAACTGCCGGGCCGGCGTTTTTACGTCGCCACGCTGTTCCAGTCGGAACGCGCCGCGCTGCGCGGCGAGCTTTCACCGCTGGTGGTGGAACTCGTCAAAACCGCCGCCAACGGGTAAAAAAAAGCCCTCTTGCGAGGGCTTTCTCATCGGATACATCTCGCCGGCTTACGCCTGTCCGAGCTCGCGCAACGCCAGGTTGAAGTGTTGCCCCAGTTCACGCCGATGAACCGGATGCTCCATCATCGACACATGGTCGCCGTTGACCTGGCTGACGCGGACGGTCGCCGGCGGCAGCAGCTTATCCCATCCCAACGCGGAAGCGTCTTCGCGGCAATATCCCGCCTGCTTGATCCTCTGCCAATACGCCTGGAACTGTGCGTTCTGCGAATTGACGGAAACCTGCTCCTGCTTCGCCTTGAACAGATGGATTTTCAGCGATGCGGGCTGCACCAGGGTCGCTTCCACCAGTTTGGCGTAGTGGTGTCGCTGCTGCCAGAGCGCCGCCTCGTCGGCCACTTCCTCACGCTGAGTCTTGATCCCGGCGCGTTGCACGGCCGCGATCGCCTCCGGCAACGGCAGCTCGGCCAACTGCTGACAGAACTGCGGATCCGGCCTTTCCTGCGTTGACTCCACCCAGTTCAGCAACAGCTGGACCGGGCTGTGCATCGCCTCCACCGGCCGCAACGTGTCGATCAACCCCAGGAAGGCGACCGCTTCCCCGGCCGATTGCAGCTGCTCGGCGATGGCATAGGCCAACACCCCGCCGGAAGAGTACCCCGCCAGATGGTATGGCCCCTGCGGCTGCACTTCGCGAATCAACGCCACGGCGCTGGCGGCCATATCGGACATGGTGGCCGGCTTCTCCTCCACCGCCGGCCACGGCACAGCGTAGACCGGGAAGGTCTCGTCGATCTCCTTGGCCAATTCAAACACGTAGGAGTGGTCGCCAAAGCCGGTCGGGACGAAGAATAGCGGCGGCCGGCTGCCGCTGCTGCGAGCCGGCACCGCTTTGCGCAGCGGAGCCTCTGCGGTGCGACGATCTATCTGCTCGGCCAGCTCGGCCAATATCGGATGGTTGAAGATCGCCTGTACCGGCAAGGTGATGCCTTGCTGACGCAGCTGGCTGGAAAGACGTACCGCCAGCAGCGAATGGCCACCGAGCTCGAAGAAATTGTCGTGGCGCCCTATCTGGCCAATCTCGAGCAGCTCGCACCATACCCGCGCCAGCGTCGTTTCGGTCTCCCCCTGAGGCGCCGCATATTCCCGAGTGCCGACTGCCGCACGCTCCGGCTCCGGCAAGGCACGCCGATCCAGCTTGCCGTTGGCGGTCAACGGCAGCGCATCCAGCCAGACATAAGCCGACGGCACCATATACTCCGGCAAACGTTCGCTCAGATAGGCCCGTAGCTGTCCCTGCAACGCGCTGTGGTCAACGTCGGCCGTCGGTACGATCCAGGCGACCAGGCGCGGATGATGTTCCGTCGAACAAACCTGCACCACCGCTTCCCGCACCCACGGGCTCGCCGCCAGCTGCACCTCAATCTCGCCCGGTTCGATGCGGAACCCGCGCAGCTTGATCTGCTGATCGCATCGCCCCTGGTATTCAAGACTGCCGTCCGGTAAATAACGCGCCAGATCGCCGGTGCGATACATGCGGCCGCCGCCGACCGGATTGAACGGATCGCTCAGGAAGCGCTGTGCCGTCAGTTCCGGTCGGTTCAGGTAGCCCAACGCCACCCCCACGCCGCCGATATGCAATTCCCCCACCGCCCCCATCGGCACCGGGCGCCCGCGGGCGTCCAGCAAGTAAGCGCGGGTATTGCCGATCGGTTTCCCAATCGGCAAGCGCGCCTCCCCTTCAGCCCGCTCGATACGTGCCGTTGTCGCAAAGGTGGTGGTCTCCGTCGGCCCATAGGCATGGATCAGGTGCACCGGCCCCCGCTCTTGCAACAACCGCGCATAAGCGCCCGGATCCTCTTTCTCCCCTCCGCTAATCAGATATTTCAACTGCGCCAGTGCGCCACTGATGCTGTGCACATACTGATTGAACAGCGCAGTGGTCAAGAACAGCGTGGTGATGCGATGGCGTTGCAGTTCGGCCGCCAGACGCTCGGCCTCCATCATCACCTCCGGCGCGATCACCACCAGCGCACCGCCATTCAACAGGGCGGCCCAAACCTCCATCGTGCTGGCATCAAATGCCGGATTGGCGGCAAAGGCAATGCGGTCGTCGGCGTCAAAAGCGGCGTAGCGGTTGTTGCGCACCAAACGCGTGATCCCCTGGTGCGGCGTCATGACGCCTTTCGGCGTACCGGTCGAGCCGGAGGTATACATGATGTAAGCCGTCGCGCCGCTCGACACGCGCAACGCCGGGTTACCGTTATGATCTTCAGCTTCGCGATCCTCGACCGTCAGCTGCGGGATCTCCTCGTCGCCGATGGCGTCCGTCAACATCAGGCAGGCGCCGCTGTCGTCGGCGATCCACGCCTGACGCGCGGCCGGCAGTTGCGGATCGATGGGCACATACGCCGCCCCGGCCTTGATTACCGCCAATTGGGCGCAGACCAGTTCGATGCTGCGCGCCAGCCGCACCGCGACCCGGTCGCCCGGTTGTACGCCGCGCTCAATCAGCCGATGCGCCAACCGGTTGGCGCGCGCATTCAACTGTGCGTAGCTGAGCCGTTGCGCATCCTGGATCAAAGCGATGGCCTGCGGCGTCTGCAGCGCCTGCTGTTCAAACAGTTCGTGCACGCAGGTATCCGCTGGGTAAGCTTCCGCCGTATGATTCCAGCGGCACAGCTGCAGCGCATACTCTTCATCCGGCATCACCTCCAGTTCACAGACCGGTGTCTGAGGCGCCTGCTCCAATGCCTGCGCCAATGCGCTCAACGCCTGCGCCATATAGCCACACACGCGCTGCGCTTCAATCGGCTGCCTGACCTGCGCCGTCAGGCCCAGCGAATCACCGCCGTCCTCGACCGACAGCACGAACGGATAGTTGGTGCGTTCCTGGCTATCGAGCAGCGTTACGCCGGTCGGCAATGCGGTGTCCTCGCCACTGTTATGCCGGTAGTTCAGCAGGGCACTGAACAGCGGCGTGCCCGCGGCGACGCCGTTGCAGCGCTGCGCCAACGCCAGCGGCGCATGCTCATGGGCCAACAGCCCGCTCAGCCGGATGTGCGCCTGCAACACCGCCGATTCCGCGCCGACCTCGTTGACATCCAGCCGCAGCGGCAACGTATTGATAAACAATCCGAGCGCCCGTTCCGCCCCGTCTCCGGCCTGCATGCGGCCCAACAATACGGTGCCGAATACCACCTCATCGCGGCCGGTAGCGCGCGCCAACACCTGCGCCCAGGCCAGGTGGCACAGGCTGGCCAGGCTGACGCCCAGCCGCCGCGCCTGCCGCCGCAGCTGTTGGTTGAGCGCAGGCGGTAAAGCCAGGTGCGCCGTCGAGATATCCCGCCCTTCGCCATGCACGTCGCTCAGGCCGAACGGCAGCGACGGTTCATCGATATCCGCCAGCATAGTGCGGAAGAACCGTTCGTGTTCTGCCTTGCTGACGCCGAGCCTTGCCTGCGCCACCGCGTTGCGGAACGGCGGTGCCTTGGCCAGTTCGTCCCCGCGCCCGGCCAGGATCAGGTTGATCTCCTCCTGCATCACCGCCAGGGTCGAGTGGTCGCCGATCAGGTGATGCCATTGCTGGAGCACGCACCAACTGCCTTCTTCCCCCTGTGCGGCGACAAAGCTCAGCAACGGTGCGCGCGTCAGATCAGGCCGCACGCGGCGCGGATCAAACAACGCCGTCAGCCGCGAACCGATCTCGCCCTCTGCCGGATTGAGCCGCAGTTCTCGCAGCGACAACTCGGCCTTGCGCCACACCACCTGCACCGGTGATGACACGCCCTGCGTGATGAACGCGGTGCGCAGAATGTCATGGCGATCGATCACCTGCTGCATCGCCGCCAGCCAGGCGTCCAGGCGCGCACGGCTGTCGAAACGCAGCACCGCGGACAGCTGGTACGGGTCGCCCCGTTCCGCCAGCAGATGGTGGAACAAAATCCCCTCCTGCAGCGGCGACAAGGCGTAGATATCCTGTACGTTGGCCACGCCGCCCGGCACCTGCGCCACCACCGCGTCGATCTCCGGCTGGCTCAGCGTCGCCAGCGGCAACATCTCCGGCGTAATGGCTACGCAGCCCGGTAGGATACCGTTGGCCGGCACGCTCACTTCCTGCTGCGTGACCAACGTCTGCGCCAGCGTTGACAGCGTCGGCGCGGTGAACAGCGTTTGCACCCCGGCGCTCAGCCCGACACGGCGCAGCTGCGCCATCAACTTCACCGCCAGCAGCGAGTGGCCGCCCAATTCGAAGAAGTTATCGTGGCGCCCGACCCGCTCAATGCCCAGCAGCTCGCGCCAGATCCCCGCCAGCAGCGTTTCCAGTTCGCCTTCAGGTTCGGCGTAAACCTCACGCACGTAGGCGTCCTCCTGCGGCTCAGGCAGCGCGCGCCGATCCAGTTTGCCGTTCGGCGTCAGCGGTAGCGTATCCAGCGCCACCCAGGCCGCCGGCAGCATAAACTCCGGCAACATCCCCGCCAGATACTGTCGCAGCGTCACCGCCAACGTCTGGCGATCCGCGTCAGCCTCCGGCACCACCCAAGCTACCAGTCGCTTATTGTCCGCTTCGCCGAGGACATCCACCACCGCTTCGCGCACCGCCGAATGACCGGCCACTCGCGCCTCGATCTCACCGCATTCGATGCGGAAGCCGCGAATTTTCACCTGCCGATCGTTGCGTCCCAGGTAGTCGATATTGCCGTCCGGCAGATAGCGTGCCAGATCGCCGGTGCGATACATCCGCTCGCCTGGGTTAAACGGATCCGCCAGGAATCGCTCTGCCGTTAACTCTGCGCGGTTGAGATAACCCAGCGCCACCCCGGGGCCGGCGATGTAGATCTCGCCGGTCGCGCCGAGCGGCACCGGTTGCCCGTGCTCATCCAGCAGATAAATCCGGGTATTGCCGATCGGCCGCCCGATAGGCAAACGCTGCCATGGATCCACTCGCTCGATCGTGGCCGTCGTGGCGAACACCGTACACTCGGTCGGCCCATAAGCGTTGATCAGCCGTACCGGCCCAGCCTCTTTCAGCATGCGGGCAAAGGCGTGCGGATCCGCCGCTTCACCGCCGCTCAGCAGATATTTCAACTGCGCCAGCGTCGCGGCGATGCTATGGGCATATTGGTTAAACAACGAGGTGGTCAGGAACAAGACGTTAATCCCTTGCCGCACCAGCGCCGCCGCCAACGCCTCGGCTTCCGTCAACACTTCCGGCGCAATGATCGCCAGACTGGCGCCATTCAACAGGGCTCCCCACATTTCCAGCGTGCTGGCGTCAAACGCCGGATTGGCGGCGAAAGCGAAGCGATCGCCGCGTTCAAACGACGCAAAACGATTGTTGATCGCCAGCCGGAGGATGCCTTGGTGCGTCACCATGACGCCTTTAGGCGTACCGGTCGAGCCCGAGGTATACATGATGTAGGCCGGCGCGTCGCCGGCGCGAGGCACCGCCGGATCGTGGGTCGGATTCTGCCGCAGCCGATCGATACGCAGGCAGGCGATCTCGCCGGCTATCTCGCGGTCGATATCGCGATCGCACAAGATCAACGACGCCCCGCTGTCGCCGATGATCCACGCCTGCCGCGCTACGGGCAGGTGCGGATCGAGCGGCACATAAGCGCCCCCCGCCTTGAGGATCGCCAGTTGGGCGATGACCAGAGAAACGCTGCGTTCAAGCGACGTGGCCACGCGATCGCCCGGGCGCACGCCCTGCGCGATGAGTTGGTGCGCCAGTTGGTTGGCGTGGGCGTTCAATTGGGCGTAGCTCAGGCTGTCCCGATCGTTCACCACCGCAACGGCGTCCGGCGTACGCTGCACCCACTGTTCAAACAGGACGTGGGCACTGCTCTGCGCCGGATAAACTTCCGCGGTTCGGTTCCAGCCGTACAACAACAGTTCGCGCTCGGCAGCCGGCAGCAGATCGAGATGCGACGCAGGCTGCGTAGCATTTGTCGCCATCGCCCGCAGCACCTGCACCAGGTAAACGCCGTAACGTTCGGCGGTAGCGCGGTCGAACAGCGCCGTGGCGAAGTTCAGCGTCCCGCTGATTTGCTCGTCGCGCTCCGCCAGATCGAGCGTCAAATCATACTTGGCGATCTGATAGCCCAACTCGGCACTCTCAGCCTGCAGCCCAGGCAGCGAGATATCGCGCACCGAGCCGTCCTGCCAGGCCAACATCACCTGGAACAGCGGGGTATAACCCAGGTGGCGCGGCGGATTGACCAGCTCCACCACCTGCTCGAACGGCAGATCGCGATTTTCCCGAGCCGCCAGCACCGCGTGGCGGATCCGCGCGATCAGCGTCGGCAGATCAGGATCGTCGCGAAGATCGATGCGCAGCGCCAGCGTGCTGACGAAGAAGCCGACCAGCGATTCGGTTTCCAGCCGGCCACGGTTGGCCTCCGGCGTACCGATCACCAGCTCCTGCTGCCCGGCCATGCGCGCCAGCACCAGGCTCCAGGCCGCCAGCACCGTCATGAACAACGTGCCGCCATGCTGCCGGCTGAACTGCCGCAGCGCCTGCGTCAGCTCGGCGTCGATCGCGATCGGCACCTCCCCGCCGCTGAAAGACTGCACCGTCGGACGCGGCCGGTCGGTCGGCAGCGTCAGCAGCGCCGGCGCATCGCTCAGCGTTTCGCGCCAGTATTGCGCCTGCGCCGCCAGCCGCTCCGGCGTCAGATAGCGACGCTGCCAGGCGGCGTAATCTGCGTATTGCAGCGGCAGCGGCGGCAGCGGATCGGCATCGCCGCGACGCAAAGCGCCGTACAACGCCCCCAGTTCACGCAGCAGAATGCCGGTCGACCAACCGTCGGAAATGATGTGATGACAGGTGAGCAGGAACAGGTGCTCCTCATCCGCCAGGCGGATCAGCGCGGCGCGCACCAGCGGCCCCTGCGTCAAATCAAAAGGCGCCTCCGTCAGGCGCTGCGCCAGTTGCCGCGCCTGGCTCTGAGCATCCTGCCGCCCACGCAGATCGTGAACCGTCAACGGCAGCGCGTCTGCCGGCAGAATGTGCGCCTGCGGCTGCCCCTCGACGGTGACAAACCGGCTGCGCAACGCTTCGTGGCGGGCATAGAGCGCATCCAGGCTCTGCCGCCAGGCGGGCAGATCCAGCTCGCCGCGCAGGCTCAGCGCCAGGGGAATATGGTAAGTTTCACTCAGGCCTTCCAACTGCGTCAGGAACCACAAACGCTGCTGAGCAAACGACAGCGGCAACGCGGCGCCGCGTGGCATAGCCTCGATCGGCGGCAGCGCCTCATCGGTTCTCCGCAGTTGCTGCGCCAATGCCAGCAGCGTCGGATTGGCGAACAGGACCTGCAACGGCAGCTGCCATTCCATCTGCTGCAGACGGTTGGTCAGACGCACCGCCAGCAGCGAGTGCCCTCCCAGTTCGAAGAAGTTATCGTGGCGCCCGACCCGCTCCACGTTCAGCAGCTCGCGCCAGATCGCCGCCAGCAGCGTTTCGTGTTCACCCTGCGGCGCTTCGTACGCTGCCTGGCTCTGCGCCCCCTGCGGCTCCGGCAACGCCCGCCGATCCAGTTTGCCGTTCGGCGACAGCGGCAACGCCGCCACCACCACCCAGGCCGACGGCACCATATAGTCCGGCAGCGCCGCGCTCACATGCTGCCGCAGCGCGCCCGCCAGCGTCTCTTCCGCCACGTCCGCGGCCGGCACCACCCACGCCACCAGCCGTTTGTCGTCGCCCACCGCCCGTGCATCCACCACCGCTTCGCGCACCGCCGGGTGCGTCGCCAGCGCCGCCTCTATCTCGCCGCATTCGATGCGGAAGCCGCGGATTTTTACCTGCTGATCGTTGCGCCCCAGGTACTCGATGTCGCCGTTCGCCAGATAACGCGCCACGTCGCCGGTGCGGTACATCCGCCCGCCCGGCGCGAACGGATCGCTCAAGAAGCGCTCCGCCGTCAGTTCAGGCCGGTTCAGGTAGCCCCGCGCCACCTGCACCCCGCCGATATACAGCTCGCCCACCGCCCCCAGCGGCACCGGCTGCCCGCGCTCGTCCAGCAGGTAGATGCGCGTGTTGGCGATCGGCCGCCCGATCGGCACCGACACCCGCTCCGCCTCCCGCGAACAGTGCCAGGCGGTCACGTCCACCGCCGCCTCCGTCGGCCCATACAGGTTATGCAACTCCGCCTGCGGCAGCCGGCGGTAAAACTCCGCCACCAGCGTCGCCGGCAGCGCTTCCCCGCTGCACATCACCCGCACCACCTGCCCGCAGCGCGTCGCCGCCTGCCCGTCCGCCAGGAAGCTTTGCAGCATCGACGGCACGAAGTGTAGCGTGGTGACGCCATACTGTTCGATGGCGCGGCTCAGGTAATCCGGATCCTTGTGCCCTTCCGGCTTCGCCATTACCAGACGCGCGCCGACCATCAGCGGCCAGAAGAATTCCCACACCGAGACGTCGAAGCCGAACGGCGTTTTTTGCAGCACCGTGTCCGCCGCCGTCAGGCCGTAGGCCTCCTGCATCCACACCAGCCGGTTGACCACCCCGCGGTGTTCGTTCATCGCGCCCTTCGGTTTACCGGTCGAGCCCGAGGTGTAAATCACGTACGCCAGGTGCGACGCCTGCGCGCGCGGTGCCGGGTTCTCGGCACTCAGCGTCTCCGGCAACGCCGCCTCCAGCGCCAGCTGCGGCGTCACGGGTTCGCCCAGCGCCGCCCGGCCGGCGGCGTCCGCCAGCAGCAGCACCGGGTCGGCATCCTGCAGGATGTACTGCAGGCGTTCGCCCGGATAGGCCGGATCGAGCGGCACATAGGCGCCGCCGGCCTTGAGGATGCCGAACAGCGCCGTCACCATGTTCAGGCCGCGTTCGGCGCACACCGCCACCCGGCTGTCCGGGCCGACGCCGCGCGCTATCAGCGCGTGCGCCAGCCGGTTGGCGCGGGCGTTCAGCTGGGCGTAGCTCAGGCTTTCCGCGCCGCTCACCAGCGCGGTGGCGTCCGGCGTGCGATGCACCTGCTGCTCGAACAGCGCCGTCAGCGTCTGATCCAGCGGGTAGTCACGCTCGGTGCGGTTCCAGCCATGCAGCAGATGCTCCCGTTCGGCGGGCGGCAACAAATCGATATGGGATACTGACCGTGGGCTATTCAGCGTCATCGCCCGCAGCGCCTGTACCAGGTAAACGCCGTAGCGTTCGACGGTGGCGCGATCGAACAATGCCGTGGCGAAGTTCAGCGTACCGCTGATGCCTTCGCCGGTATCGGCCAGATCGAGCGTCAGATCAAACTTCGCCGCGCTGTATTCCAGCCCGGCCAGCTCGGCCTGCAGCCCAGGCAGCGGAATATCGCGCACCGAGCCGTCCTGCCAGGCCAGCATCACCTGGAACAGCGGGGTATAGCCCAGATGACGCGGCGGATTGACCAGCTCCACCACCTGCTCGAACGGCAGATCGCGATTTTCCTGCGCCGTCAGCACCGTGTGGCGGATCCGCGCGATCAGCGTCGGCAGATCCGGATCGTCGCGAAGATCGATGCGCAGCGCCAGCGTGCTGACGAAGAAGCCGACCAACGATTCGGTTTCCAGCCGGCCACGGTTGGCCTCCGGCGTGCCGATCACCAGCTCCTGCTGCCCGGCCATGCGCGCCAGCACCAGGCTCCAGGCCGCCAGCACCGTCATGAACAGCGTGCCGCCATGCTGCCGGCTGAACTGCCGCAGTGCCTGCGTCAGCTCGGCGTCTATCGCGATCGGCACCTCCCCGCCGCTGAAAGACTGCACCGTCGGACGCGGCCGGTCAGTCGGCAGCGTCAGCAGCGCCGGCGCACCGATCAGCGTTTCGCGCCAGTATTGCGCCTGCGCCGCCAGCCGCTCCGGCGTCAGATAGCGACGCTGCCAGGCGGCATAATCCGGGTATTGCAGCGTCAGCGGCGGCAGCGGATCGGCATCGCCGCGACGCAAAGCACCGTACAACGCCCCCAGTTCACGCAGCAGAATGCCGGTCGACCAACCGTCGGAAATGATGTGATGACAGGTGAGCAGGAACAGGTGCTCCTCATCCGCCAGGCGGATCAGCGCGGCGCGCACCAGCGGCCCCTGCGTCAAATCGAACGGTTGAGTGGCCGCCTGACGGCACAGCGTGTCGGCTTGCGCGGGGTGACGTCGCAGATCGTGGAACGCAAGCGGCAGCCCGTTTGCCGGCAAAATCTGCACCTGTGGCCGATCTTCCCGGGTGATGAACCGGCTACGCAGCGATTCGTGACGCGCATAGAGCGCATCCAGACTATGTTGCAGCGCCTGCCGGTCCAACCGGCCGTGCAGCCGCAGCGCCAGGGGGATATGGTAGGTTTCGCTCATCCCCTCCAACTGGGTCAGGAACCACAGGCGTTGCTGGGCGAACGACAGGGGCAAATCGCCGTCGCGCGCCACCGGCAGTATCGGCAGCGGTTCCTGAGCCGGCGCAACTTCCAGCGCCTGCGCCAGCACGTGCAGTACCGGGCTGGCGAACAGCGCCTGCAACGGTAACTGCCATCCGGCCTGTTGCACGCGGTTAGCCAAGCGCACCGCCATCAGCGAATGCCCGCCCAGTTCGAAGAAGTGGTCATAGCGACCGACGCGCTCTACGCCCAGCAGCTCGCGCCAGATAGCCGCCAGCAGATTTTCCGCCTCGCCCTGCGGCGGCGCATAGGCTTCACGCACATAGGCGTCGACCTGCGGCACCGGCAGAGCCCGCTTGTCCAATTTGCCGTTGCCGGTCAGCGGCAACGCCTCCAGCCAAACGTAAGCCACCGGCACCATATAATCCGGCAGCCGCGCCTGCAGATGCTGACGCAGCCCGGTCGCCAGCGTAGCGCGTTCGGCTTCCGGTGCCGGAACCACCCACGCCACCAGTCGCTTGCCCCCGTCGCCATCGTCAATCGCGTCCACGGCTACGCTGCGCACGCGCGGATCGGTACTCAGCTGAGCCTCCACCTCGCCGCATTCGATACGGAAACCGCGGATTTTTACCTGCTGGTCATTGCGCCCCAGGTATTCGATATCGCCCCCCGGCAGATAGCGCGCCAGATCGCCGGTACGATACATGCGCGCACCCGGCGCCCGGTTGAAAGGATCATCGAGAAAACGTTCCGCCGTCAATTCGGGCCGGTTCAGGTAACCCCGCGCCACCCCTTCGCCGCCGACGTACAGTTCGCCGATCGCCCCCATCGGCACCGGTTCGCCGTCGGCGCCCAGCAGATACATGCGCAAATCCGGGATGCGGCTGCCGATCGGACTGGTGGTGATCGCCGTATCCTGCGCCGACAGCGGCCGATAAGTCACATGCACCGTGGTCTCGGTGATACCGTACATGTTGATCAACCGTGTCTGCCGGTTCTCTGGACGAGCAAACCACGGCGCAAGATCGCAAGGCTTCAGCATTTCGCCACCGAACACGATCTCGCGTAGCTGCTGGCGCGCTTCGCTGTGCGCCTGAGCCTGGATAAAGGCTTTGAAGGCGCTCGGCGTCTGGTTCAATACCGTGATGCCGCTGCGGCAGACGAAATGATAAAAATCCGGCGCCGAGCGGGCGATCGCCTGCGGTACGATGAACAGCTGGCCGCCATACAGCCAGGCGCCCCAGATCTCCCAGACCGAGAAGTCGAAGGCGAATGAGTGGAACAGGCACCACCTGTCGGCGGCGCTGAAGTTGAACCAGGCGTTCGTCGCGCTGAACAACCGCGCGACCTGCCGGTGCTCCACCATCACCCCTTTGGGTTTGCCGGTCGAGCCGGAGGTATAAATCACATATGCCAGGTGCGCCGGGCGCACCCCGACGTCCTGCAGATCGTCGCTTTCTCCCGTCAGTGGCTGTTCCAGCGCCAGCACCGGCACCTCGCAGTCACCCAGCGCTTGTCGGCCGAGCTCATCCGCCAACAGCAGCACCGGCGCTGAGTCCGCCAGGATGTACTGTAGCCGCTCGCCGCTATAGGCGGGATCCAGCGGCACATAGGCGCCGCCGGCTTTGAGTATCCCCAGCAGCCCGACCAGCATCGGCAGCCCACGCCCGGCACACAGCGCCACCAGGCTGTCCGGCTGCACGCCAAGCTGTACCAGCCAATGGGCCCAACGGTTCGCCTGGGTATTCAATTCCGCGTAGGTCAGGCTGTCATCGCCATACGTCACCGCGATCTCCTCCGGCGTCCGTTTAACCTGTGCTTCGAACAACCGGTGCAGACAGGCCGTCGGCGAATGTGAAGCGACGGTGTGGTTGAGGCCCTGCAGCAACTGCGCGCGTTCTTCCTCGGAAACCAGACTGAGTTCGCCGACGGTGCGACGATGAGAACCCGCCCTCACCGCGTCGTTGAGCAGCATCAGCAGATGTTGCGTCGCCCGCAACATCTGCTCGTCAGCCACGGAGGCGGCGTCGTAGACCCAACGGAAAGCGCCGTCAGCCTTGCAGATTTGCAATACCGCGCGCGAGCCGGAAGCCATGATGGCGGCAACCCCCTCGTCTTCAGGCTGCAACCCCTGCGCCGAGCGCCGGCTGACGATCGATACCGCCGTCGGCCAAGTCTGAGACGCTCGCAGGTCCGCATCGCGCGTCAGCAACGCGGGATGATAATCGGCATGAGCGCGCAGCTGGCTATATTCCTGTTCCAGCGCGGCCAACGCCTGCTGGAAATTGCCGGTGTGATCAACAGAGACCTGCAGCGGCAGCACGCGCGCGCTCAGGTGAGCCCAACGCCCCCAATTCCGATCGTCCGGGGTGATCCACCCCAGCTGAAAATCGGTTTCATTGCACATGCGCGCCAGATAAAGGGTTGCTGCCGCCAGCACCTGCTCGCCGGCAATTTTTTCCATGCGCTGCCAAGCCGTCGCCTGCCAGCGTGCGGGAAGATCCGCCTGGCGGCCAGGCCCCGGCGGGAACGGCGCCGGATAATAACGCGTCAGGCGCGGTTGCCAAAAAGCGGCGCTATCGGCGCTGGCGCCATACGCCGCGCCTAACAGCGAGGCTTCGGCAGCGTTAATCGTCGGCAAGACCGAGCCGACAGACAGGCCGCAGGCCTGCGCCAGCGCATCGCCTGGCTGAGCCGAGCCGTCGGCGCGCAAGAACGGCCCGACGCGCACCACGCCGGGGTTCGCGGCAATTACCCAGCCGTCGGCCTCGACGTGCAGCAGGGTACCGGGTTCGGCCTGCCGCTCATCGCTCACCGCCTGCAGCGCCGTCACGCCCAACACGCGCTCCGCCAGCAGCATCTTCGCCGCGCATCCCGCGCCATGGCTCAGCGAGCTCACCAGGCGCTGCAGCGCCTCAGCCGGGCGATCCCAACGAATGATGCCGCCAGCAGGCGGTTGCCGACGGTTGGTGTAAAAGCTGCCGCCGGCCTCGGCATCCGCCAGCGCCGCCACTTGCCGATCCAACGCCTCGATCGTCCCCGCCGTTGATGCGTTCAGCGCCCGTAAAATAAACTGGAAACGGCGCTGCAAAACATCCAGATCGCCTAATGAATTTGCATAATCGGCGTCAGAAAAAGTGACGTCCAGCTCATTCGCCTGCTGGTCTTCATACAGCATAATCTGTAGATCGCCGGACGGAATATTCCCGCCATAATACCAACGGGTGCGGCATCCCCAGAAAGGATCGCCGTGGTCGAAAGAAACAATGTTAATTGAAGGGCCAAACCAGGCGGAATCCGTCGCGCCATTGTCACGCCGAATGTCCTCCCCACGATATAATTGATGACGAACCACTTTTGCTATTTCGGCTGCGACCTTTTGGATAAATTCGGCCAGACTCAGCTGGGGTTCAACCTTGATAATCAAAGGGACAACGTTAGAGGTCATACCAATACTGTTTCGTTCTCTCGTTCCGGTCACCGGCATGCTGAAATTAAGATATTCACTGCCGGTCAGGCTGTAGAAACATAATGCTACGGCGGCGGCCAATATATGTGCGCGGTGTACGCCGATATTGTCAGCTTGTTGCTGCAGCTGATCCAATGCCTCTTTTTCCAGCAGCTGCGTGTTGCGGTTCATCGCGGCGTCCGGGGTCAATATGGCTCTACGCGACAAACTCTGCGGCGCAGCGGCAGTATATTCCCGCCAAAAAGCCTGATCGGAAGAAAAGCGTGAAGAGTCGCGGTATTTGATGTCGTTTTCATAAAGCAGAGAGAAATTGCAGTTGGCGAATTCAGGGATGACACCGCCGGACACCAGCGCGTTATAGTAAGCCGCGATGCGCCGCATCACTTCCTCGGCACTGCGGCCGTCGGTGATCATATGGTGGAAACGCCGATAGAGGACATAGCGCTGCGGAGCGAGCGTAATCACATAAAAACTAAAAGGTTCCTCTCCCGTGGCGCGGCGCGGCAGCGCCGCATCCGCCACCATCCAGCGTCTGGCCGCCTGCAGGGGATCGGGTTCCTTACTGAGATCGAGTGTGAACAGCGGCTCATGTGTGCGTGGCGCGCGGTATTGATAAAGCTCACCGTCTTTTTCCACAAAATGCGCTTGCAGAGCCGGCGTTTCTTCGACGATAGCATCGATGGCTTGCCGCAGCAGCTTAACGTCGAGAGGCCCGTCAACCTGCCCATAGCCCCAGATATTGAACGACAACTCTTTGGAAATATTTTCCCCCAGCCAGAGTTCACGCTGGGCGATAGTCATTTCATGCAGTTCGACTTTCTCCGCCGCGGCCTGAGCACCCGTACGGAGTTCCCCACTCTTCACATCAGTTTGTTTGTTCATAATATTCTCTAGCACGTTTTCATTACGTTAATGAAAGGGACCGTCCGGATTTAGGCAAAGCCTGGCCGTCCGACAGTTCAGGTCAGAATAAAAAAACCGTAGAAAAGTTGGGTCTCCCCCCAACTAAGAAAGGATGAAATGGTTAATCCAGAGGTTCCCCCTGTGCCTCAATTTGTTGAGCTGTGAAGTATAGGAGAGGATATTTTTTTTGGCGAAATGTGCGAAAGGGAATAAATGACCATTTTATTTCCCCGATATTACTCAGGGATGACGAGCGTATTCCGCTTGTATTAATCTGAGATAATTAGAGAGGAACTCATATTCTTTTGTATTATTCACCTCAGTTAATGTGCAGCAATGCTTACGATAAGAGCCTCTCGATATCAATAAGTTATACTTTATTGTTTTTATGATAATAATTTATTATTTAATTAATTCATTGGCATTTAAAATGAACGGCAATTTTGCTCGCGGCGCATCTATCGTTTTTTGTTATAACGATGGGAAAAATTATGCTGAAAAATTTCTTCGTTTTTTCGGGCGTCAATCAACGGCATCGTTCCCAATGCCAGACAACGTAAAACGGGGCGGCAGAGCCCGCCCCGAGAGGTCTTACCACATCAGCCGACCGATCAGCGGCGCGGCCACCACCGTGATAATGCCGGCCAACATCATCACCAGGCTCGACACCACGCCCTCCTGCGGCCCCAGTTCATAAGCGCGGGCGGTGCCGGCGCCGTGCGACGAGGCGCCAAACCCGGCTCCCTTCGCCAGGCGGCTGCGCACCGCCAGCCGCAGAAACAGAATGTCGCCCACCGCCATGCCGAACACCCCGGTGATCACCACGAACAGCGCCACCAGATCCGGCTGCCCGCCCATCTGTTTGGCGGCCTCCAGCGCGAACGGCGTGGTAATCGAACGCACCGCCAGGCTGCGCTGCACCTCTTCCGGTAGCGTCAGCAGGCGCGCCAGCCACACCGAGCTGTACACCGCCACCAGCACCGCCGTCGTTACCCCGGCGGTCAGCGACAGCCAGTGGCGGCGGATGATATGCAAATTCTCGTACACCGGCACCGCAAAGGCGATGGTCGCCGGCCCCAGCAGCCACAGCAGCCAGTGGGTTTCGCCGATGTAGTCCTGATAAGAGATATGAGTGACCACCAGCAGCAGCACCAGGATCATCGGCGTCAACACCAGCGGCATCAGCAGCAACGTGCGGCGGCGGCGGTACAGCTTCTTGTTGGCGAAGTAAAGCGCCAGCGTCGCCAGGAAGCAGGCCAGGCTGAGGATAAAATCATTCATGGCGCTGCTTCCGCCGCTGCAGCCAAATCTCCAGCCGATACACCCTGTCCACCACCAGCCCGGTAGCGCCCAGCGTCAGCATGGTGCTGACCGCGATCACCAGAAAGATCTTCCAGCCCTCGACCATCAGCAACTGAGCATAGTTGACCACCGCCACCACCGCCGGCACGAAGAACAGCAGCATTTCCGCCAGCAGCCAGCGGGAGCCGGCCTTGACCCAGCTCAGCGGCAGAATGCGCAGCAGGATCAGCGCCAGCAGCATCAGCATGCCGACGATATTGGCGGGGAGCGGCAGGTGGAATTGTTGCACCAGGCGATCGGCGATCAGGAACAGCGCCGCATACAACGCCACCTGAATCGGCACCTGCAAACGGGTCAGCAGGGAGGGGGCAACGCGGCGTAACGCCAGAGACATGAAAGATGACCTCAAACAATAAATTGACGGCCTACAGTATACGCAGCCGGGAAACCACGCCTGAAATGAATTAAAATTATCGACATCATGCCGTCCGGGAATAGTTTCCCGCCGGTAGCGCCCTCAAGGAGAACCCTAACGTGGATGTCCGCACCCTGCGCTACTTCGTTGAAGTGGTGCGCCAGCAAAGCTTCACCCGCGCGGCGGAAAAACTGTTCGTCACCCAGCCCACCATCAGCAAGATGCTGCGGCATCTGGAAGAGGAGCTGGAATGCACGCTGCTGATCCGCGAAGGCCGCAAGCTGCGCCTGACCGACAGCGGCCAGGCGGTGTATCAGCGCGGCCTGACGATCCTCGACGAATTCCGCCAGCTGGAGGCGGAGCTGGAAGACATCAGCTCGGTGAAAAAGGGCGTGCTGCGGCTGGGCATTCCGCCGATGGTGGGCAGGCAGATCGCCGATCTGATCCGCCGCTTTCGCCAGACCTACCCCGGCATCGAATTAAAAATTTCCGAGCTGGGCGGGCTGTCGGTCGAACAGGCGGTGATGTCCGGCGAACTGGATCTGGCGATGACGGTGCTGCCCTTCGATTCGGAACAGCCGCTGACCTTTCTGCCGCTGCTGGGCCATCCGATGTGCGTGGTGGCGCCGCGCACGCCGCAGTGGCTCAACCGCACCCGCATCAATATCGCCGAATTGGCCGACAGCCCGATCCTGATTTATAACGAAGACTTTGCGCTGTACAAGATGCTGATGAAGGCGTTTCGCCAGGCCGGTTTTGAACCGCAAATCGCGGTGCGCAGCGGCCAATGGGATTTCCTCGCCTCAATGGTGCAGGCCGGCGTGGGCATCGCCATGCTGCCGGAGCCGGTCTGCCGCTGGCTGGACAAGGAAAACCTGGTCTGGCTGCCGCTGGAGCCGCGCATGGAGTGGAAAATCGGGCTGATCTGGCGCCAGGGCAGCTACCTGTCGCACAGCGCGCAGGCCTGGATCGCCTGCTGCCGCGACTACTGGCCGCCGCTCAAGTAGCCAAAAAACAAGGGCCGCACAGGCGGCCCTTCGGGAAGAAATAAAGAGGAAAACATGATTCCTCTTCTGAGGTTTACCCTTCGCGCTCGATCAGCAGCGCTTCGAGCAGGTCGAGATCGTGCAGCAGTTTTTGCAGCGTCTCGTTGCTGATTTTCTGCGTGGCACGCAGGTGGTACAGCTCGCCGCGCTCGGCGCGCAGCGCCGTCAGGCGGAAACGCCGCTCGAGGTTTTCCATCGCCAGCGCATTCTCGATATCGTCTTTCGACGCGATGCGCCGCCGCAACATGCCCGTCACCCGCGAGCTGACCTCTTTCAACACCTGCGGATCGAGGTTCTCTTCGGTATCGGCGACCAGACGCTCTTCCATTTTATTCACGCTCTCGATCGCCACTTCGGCCGCCATGGCGATCGCCATGCGCTCTTCGTGTTTGCTGGCGCTCTTGTCGGCCACCTGAACGCCGCGCAGCAGCAGCGGCAATGCCAGCACGCCGACGATCAACGACAGCAGGATCACCCCGGCGGCGATAAACACCAGCTGATAGCGCGCCGGGAAGGCGGTGCCGTCGCTCAGCAACAGCGGTATCGACAGCACACCGGCCAGGGTAATCGCCCCGCGCACCCCGGCGAACGACGCCACCCACAGCTCACGCGTGCTGTAGTCGCCAAACTGCAGCGGGCGCTTTTTCATAAAGCGGTTGCTGGCTTTCTTCATCACCCACAGCCAGGTGAAACGCAGCACCAGCAGCGCGGCGTAGATGGTGGCCACGTCGGCGAACAGGTACCAGGTCTGGATGGTCGGATCCAGCTCCGCCTGCAGGATAGAGGTTTCAAGAATGCCCGGCAGCTGCAGGCCCAACATGATGAACACCATGCCGTTGAACACGAACTCCAGCATCGCCCATACGCTGTTGGCGCGCAGGCGCATCGCCAGGGGCGCGTTGCGGATCACGCCGGATTGGCTGATGGTCATCCCCGCCGCTACCGCCGCCAGGATGCCAGAGACGCCGATGTGTTCGGCGATCAGGTAAGAAGCGAACGGCAGCAGCAGCAGGAACACGATCTGGGTCGCCGGATCGTCGCCGCTCCAGCGGCTCATCACCCGCAGCGATTTACTGTAGGTCCAGGTGACCGCCACGCCGGCCAGCAGGCCGCCGATCGCCACTTTGAGAAACTCGAGGGTTGCGCCGCCCACGGTGAACACCATGGTGCCCATCGCCACCGCGATGGCGAACTTGAGCGACACCAGGCCGGACGCGTCGTTCATCAGCGCCTCGCCCTCGAGCACGCCCATGATCGGCTTGGGAATGCGCCCTTTGCCGACGATGCCGGACAGCGCCACGGCATCGGTCGGCGACAGCACCGCCGCCAGCGCGAAGGCTGCCACCAGCGGAATGCCCGGCACCATGGCGTAGATCAGATAACCGACGCCGACCACGGTGATCAGCACCAGCACCAGCGCCAGGCCGAGAATTTCACGCCCGTGGTGCAGGAATTCGCGCGTCGGCGTTTTCCAGCCGTCGGCGAACAGCAGCGGCGGAATGAACAGCACCAGGAACAGTTCGGGATCAAAGTCGACGTGCAGCCCGAAATGCGGCCAGGCCAACAGGGCCCCGATGGCGATTTGCATCAGCGGCAGCGGCACCTGGAACGGCAACATGCGCGTCACCACCCCGGACAGGGAGACCACCAGGATCAAAATGAGGATTGTAAAAAAGATTTCCATGCTTTCCTTAGACTCTACGATTCAGACGACATCGGCTCAGGGCCTGCGTTGGTCCCGATAGTAGATCACTTTTTTTACAGCCGTTAAAGCTTGTTGTGCCTTTCAAAACGCGGTGCAGAGCAGAAGAAGACTTATCTTAAGAAGGGAAATGCCGTGACAGCTTCCCCCGCCCGCCGGGCGAGGGAAACCCGAGGGCTTAGATCGCCCAGCCGCCGGCGTAGAACGCCACCAGCGCCACGGCGATCAGCACGGTGCCGATGTTCAGCTTGCGCCATTCGCCGGAGAAGATGCGGCCGATGACCAGAGAGCTGAAGCCCAGCATGATGCCGGTAACGATGTTGCAGGTCAGCACGATGAACACCGCGCACAGCAGGCCGGCCATCGCGTCGACGAAGTCGTTGAAGTCCAGCTTGGTGACGTTGCTCAGCATCAGCAGGCCGACGTACATCAGCGCCGGTGCGGTGGCATAGACCGGCACCAGATAGGCCAGCGGCGACAGGAACAGGATCAGCAGGAACAGAATGCCGACCACGGTGGCGGTCAGGCCGGTCTTGCCGCCCGCGGCGGTGCCGGCGGCGGATTCGATGTAGACCGCGGCGGGCGCGGCGCCCACCAGGCCGGAGAAGATGCTGCTCAGAGAATCCGAGGTCAACGCCTTGCCGCCGTTGATGATCTGCCCGTCTTTATCCAGCAGGTTGGCCTGCCCGGCCACCGCGCGGATGGTGCCGGTGGCGTCGAACACCGCGGTCATCACCAGCGCCAGCACGCTCGGCAACACCACCGGCTGCAACGCGCCCATGATATCCAGGCTGAAGATCAACGATTTGCCGTCAGCGTCCGCCAGGCTCGGCATGGCGAACAGCCCCTGGTATTTCACCGCCGGGTCGAAGATCAGGCCGATGATGGAAATGGCGATGATCACCAGCAAAATGCCGCCGGGCACGCGCAGTTTTTCCAGGCCGAAGATCACCGCCAGGCCGACCAGCGTCATTACCACCGGGAAGGAGGTGAACGCGCCGAGCGCCACCGGCAGGCCATCCAGCGGATTCTTCACCACCAGGCCGACGCCGTTGGCGGCGATCAGCAGCAGGAACAGACCGATACCGATGCCGGTGCCGTGCGCCACGCCCATCGGCAGGTTGCGCAGGATCCAGGCGCGGATACCGGTGACCGAGATGACGGTAAACAGTACGCCCATCAGGAACACCGCGCCCAGCGCCACCGGAATGCTGATGTGCTGGCCCAGCACCAGGCTGAAGGCGGTGAAGGCGGTCAACGAGATCGCACAGCCGATCGCCATCGGCAGGTTAGCCCACAACCCCATCAGCAGCGAGCCCAGACCGGCCACCAGGCAAGTGGAGACAAACACCGCCGCCGGCGGGAAGCCCGCTTTGCCCAGCATGCTCGGCACCACGATCACCGAATACACCATCGCCAGGAAGGTGGTCAGCCCCGCCACCACCTCCTGGCGCACGCTGCTGCCGCGCGCGGAAATTTTAAAATAGCCATCAAGCCCGCCGGTTGGTTTTGCGGCGTGGTTCGCTTGAGAGTTCGACATAGGTTACTTCCCCTGTGTTTCATGAATCGGCCCGTCGCAGCAGGCCTGTAATCTCGCCCGCGCCCGATCGTCACGTAATCGTTTACGTCACGTTCCGCATCCGTGCCCTTCCGTCGCAGCGCCAACGGCGATGCGCACCAAGGCAAACGTTTAACTCGCAGTGCGCGGTACGGGTGATTTATGGTGGTTTATTCAAGGCAAACGATTATCCTGCCTTCCCTAGCGTCTAATCAACTAAAGATCGCGGCAATTTATGCAGAAAGCGGCGGAAATGGCGCCTGCACGATAAAACCGGGGCGACGAGCGCCCCGGCGAACGCCGTCGCGGCAAGGTTATTGCGTCTGCACCGCAGCGGGATCCATATACATCAATTCCCAGATATGGCCATCCAGATCCTGAAAACCGTGGCCGTACATCACGCCGTAGTCCCGCGGCGGGTGGTAGGTGTTGCCGCCGCCGGCGACCGCCTTGCGCACCAGTTCGTCCACCGCCGCCCGGCTGGGTTGCGACAGGCATACCAGCACTTCGGTGGCCTGCTTGGCGTCGCCGATCGGGTTCGGGGTAAACACCCTGAATTTGTCATGGGTCAGCAGCATCACGTAAATCGTGTCGCTGACCACCATGCACGCGGCGGTGTCATCGGTAAATTGCGGGTTGAAAGTGAAACCCAGGTGGGTGAAAAACGCCATCGAGGCGGGCAGATCGCTGACGGGCAGGTTAACGAAGATTTGCGTAGCCATGGGCTACCTCCGATGAAGAATGACCCCATCGAGTATAGCCCATCCGCTTAACTCAGCAGGTCGTAAGGACCGCCCTGCTCCAACGCCCGCTGGTAGGCGGGTCGGGCATGAATACGCTGCAGAAAGCCGCGCAGTTTCGGGCAATCATCCAACGCGCCGCGCGCCGCCATCGCCTCCAGCGGGAAGCTCATCTGAATGTCCGCCGCGCTGAAGTCGTTGCCGACAAACCAGCTGCCCTTGTTCAAGTGCTGCTCGAGATACTCGCAGTGCGGCGCGATCTGCTTGTCGAGATATTCGCGCTGCACGCCCTTGCCGATCGCGCCGGCCACCGGCCGCAGCAGCCAAGGGATCGGCGGCTGGCCGAGGCGGCTGAACACCAGTTTCATCACCAACAGCGGCATCAGCGATCCTTCGGCGTAGTGCAGCCAGTAGCGGTATTGCTGGCGCGCGTGGAAGTCGGTCGGCATGAACATCCCTTGCGCGTCATAGGCTTCCTGCAGGTATTCGATGATGGCGCCGGATTCCGCCAGCGTCAGATCGCCGTCGACGATCACCGGTGATTTGCCCAGCGGGTGGATCTTTTTCAGCGCCACCGGCGCCAGCATGGTCTGCGGATCGCGTTCGTAGCGTTGCACCTGATAGGGCACGCCCAGCTCTTCCAGAAACCACAGAATGCGCTGCGAGCGCGAATGATTGAGATGATGAACAATGATCATAAAGAAGCTCCTGTCCGCTGCCACACCAGTTCGCCCACCTGCACGCCGTTGCCGAGCTGCAAGGGCACCGTGCGCAACGTCAGCCGATCGCCGCTGAAAGCGTAAAAACGCACCTGACGGCTGCCTACCCAGTTGGGGAACGAACAGCCTTCGACCTGATGCACCACCCGCTGCTCGCTTTCCTCCACCTGATAGCGGCCGAAGTAGCAAATCATATTGATGAAGGCGGCGCGGATCTCCCGCTCGGATCCCTGCGCCAAATCGTCGGCGGCGAAACGCGGCCGCACGGCGCTGTAAAGCTGCGCCGCCATCGTGCCGTTGGTCTCATAATGGATGCGCCCCAGCACCTGCTCGCCCAGCGGGTAATTCAGCTCGCCGTCCTGGTTCTCAAATGCCGAGGACACCAGCGCCCAGCTGCCGATAAATGCGTTTACCGTCATTACGCTTCTCCGGTTAAGGATCGTCTGTAAAGGGTAGTGGCGATTTTTACCGCGCGCCAGCGGATGAAAAAACAATCAGTTTATTTGACAGAGATACTCAAAACTCTCCGATTTTTTATTCCAGCCTGCCGCACTACTATTTAATACATCGAGAGACAACGGGCTCTCATCCAATCAATACGCTGAGGAATACATCATGAAAAACGTCAAAATTTTTGCTACCGCTGCGCTGCTGGCTACCGCTTCTTTCGCTACCTTCGCCGCTGACCTGCCGTCCAGCCAACCCGCTGCAGACGCCCAGAAAATCGGCGTAGTCTCCGTTAGCGGCGCCAGCAACCTGAGCGCGCTGGAAAGCGAACTGGCCAGCAAAGCCGCTGCGTCAGGCGCCAGCTCATACCGCATCGTCGCCGCCGGCGGCCAGAACAAACTGTACGGCACCGCAGAAATCTTCAACTGATCGTCGAACAGCCAACCGACGGAAGAAAGAAGCCCCGCAAGGGGCTTTTCTCGTTGTGGGCAGGCAAAGCTCTTTGTGAACAGTGGCCGCCAGACATTTCACCGATACTGGGAATAACGCCTTACCCTCACCCACTTTGGAGAAATAACATGACCACAGCACAACCTCTGCAAGGCAAAGTCGCGTTCGTCCAGGGCGGCTCACGCGGCATCGGCGCCGCCATCGTGAAACGGTTGGCGAGCGAAGGGGCCGCGGTCGCCTTTACCTACGCCGCCTCGGCCGATCGCGCCGAAGCGGTGGCAAGCGCCGTTACCGCCGCCGGCGGCAAAGCCCTCGCCATCAAGGCCGACAGCGCCGATGCGGCGGCACTGCAGCAGGCGGTGCGCCAGGCGGTCAGCCAGTTCGGCAACCTGGATATTCTGGTGAACAATGCCGGGGTGTTTACGCTGGGCAGCACCGAGGAGCTGGCGCTGGACGATCTGGATCGCATGCTGGCGGTCAACGTGCGCAGCGTGTTCGTCGCCAGCCAGGAAGCGGCGCGCCACATGAACGACGGCGGCCGCATCATTCACATCGGCAGCACCAACGCCGAGCGCGTGCCGTTCGGCGGCGCGGCGGTGTATGCGATGAGCAAATCGGCGCTGGTCGGCCTGACCAAAGGCATGGCGCGCGATCTCGGCCCGCGCGGCATCACCGTCAATAACGTGCAGCCCGGCCCGGTAGACACCGAGATGAACCCGGACGCCGGTGAGTTCGCCGAGCAGCTCAAGCAGCTGATGGCGATCGGCCGCTACGGCAAAGATGAAGAGATCGCCGGCTTCGTCGCCTACCTCGCCGGCCCGCAGGCGGGTTATATCACCGGCGCCAGCCTGAGCATCGACGGCGGCTTCTCGGCGTAACCATCCCTGAAATGCAAAAAGCCCCGTGAAGGGGCTTTTTTTTGGCTGCAAACGGCCGGATATCAGAACGGGATATCGTCGTCGAAATCCATTGGCGGTTCGTTGCTGCTGGCCGCCGGAGCGCTGTTCTGCGCCGGGCGCGACTGCTGCTGGCCGCCGCTGAACTGGTTGCCGCCCTGTGGCTGCTGAGGCTGGCCCCAACCGCCCTGGCCGCCGGCAGATTGACCGGCCGGTGCGCCGCCGCCCTGACGGCCGCCCAGCATCTGCATGGTGCCGCCGACGTTAACCACGATCTCGGTGGTGTAGCGATCCTGGCCGCTCTGATCCTGCCATTTACGGGTCTGCAGGGAGCCTTCGATGTAGACCTGAGAGCCTTTACGCAGGTATTCGCCCGCCACTTCGGCCAGTTTGCCGAACAGCACGACGCGGTGCCACTCGGTCTTCTCTTTCTGTTCGCCGGTCGCCTTGTCACGCCAGCTTTCGGAGGTCGCCAGGGTAATGTTGGCCACTGCGCCGCCGTTCGGCATGTAACGGACTTCTGGATCCTGACCCAGATTCCCGACCAGAATTACTTTGTTTACGCCTCTGCTGGCCATGAGCACTTCTCCCGATGATTGATTTCTACACAGTATAAACGCGTCAGTTTACCACGCTGAGTGCGAAACCACACCCGTGTTGATAAGTGCGAATTGCATTCCAGAATTGTCTTTTCGATCGACCTTGTTACATTCGCATACTGGATATTCATTCAGGTTTTTTTGTGTCATAATTATGCGTTTCGACCTGGCTGTGCCGGTTTTTTGCGAGATCCATCACAAAATCCCCCGCAAAAATCGCGACAGGCGCGGTGTATCATCAAGACGGGAAGTGTAAATGGACAATATCGAAGTTCGTGGTGCTCGAACCCATAATCTGAAAAACATCAACCTGATTATCCCGCGTGACAAACTGATCGTCGTCACCGGCCTGTCCGGTTCCGGCAAGTCATCGCTGGCTTTCGATACGCTGTATGCCGAAGGGCAACGCCGCTACGTCGAATCGCTCTCCGCCTATGCGCGCCAGTTCCTGTCGCTGATGGAAAAACCGGACGTCGATCATATCGAGGGCCTGTCGCCGGCGATCTCCATCGAGCAGAAATCCACCTCGCACAACCCGCGATCCACGGTCGGCACCATCACCGAAATCCACGACTACCTGCGCCTGCTGTTCGCCCGCGTCGGCGAGCCGCGCTGCCCGGATCACCATGTGCCGTTGGCGGCGCAAACCGTCAGCCAGATGGTCGATAACGTGCTGAGCCAGCCGGAAGGCAAGCGCCTGATGCTGCTGGCGCCGGTGGTGAAAGACCGCAAGGGCGAGCACACCAAAACGCTGGAAAACCTGGCCGCCCAGGGCTATATCCGCGCGCGCATCGACGGTGAAGTGTGCGATCTGTCCGATCCGCCGAAGCTGGAGCTGCAGAAGAAACACACCATCGAAGTGGTGGTCGACCGGTTCAAGGTGCGCGAGGACATGGCGCAGCGCCTGGCCGAATCGTTCGAAACCGCGCTGGAGCTGTCCGGCGGCACCGCGGTGGTGGCGGATATGGACGACGAGAAAGCGGATGAGCTGCTGTTCTCCGCCAACTTCGCCTGCCCGATCTGCGGCTACAGCATGCGCGAGCTGGAACCGCGCCTGTTTTCCTTCAACAACCCGGCCGGCGCCTGCCCAACCTGCGACGGCCTGGGCGTGCAGCAGTTCTTCGATCCAGATCGCGTGGTGCAAAACCCCGAGCTGTCGCTGGCCGGCGGCGCGATCCGCGGCTGGGATCGCCGCAACTTCTATTACTTCCAGATGCTGCGCTCGCTGGCGGAGCACTATGAGTTCGACGTCGAAGCGCCGTTCAACACCCTGAGCGCCGACGTGCAGAAGGCGGTGCTGAGCGGCTCCGGCAAAGAGTCGATCGAATTCAAATACATCAACGATCGCGGTGATACCACCGTGCGTCGTCATCCGTTCGAAGGCGTGCTGCACAACATGGAGCGCCGCTATAAAGAGACCGAATCCAGCGCGGTGCGCGAAGAATTAGCGAAGTTCATCAGCAACCGCCCTTGCGCCTCGTGCCACGGCACTCGCCTGCGCGAAGAAGCGCGCAACGTGTTCGTCGAAGACACCACGCTGCCGGAGATTTCCGATCTGAGCATCGGCCATGCGATGACCTTCTTCCAGAACATGAAGCTCAGCGGCCAACGCGCCAAGATCGCCGAAAAAGTGCTGAAAGAGATCGGCGATCGCCTGAAATTCCTGGTGAACGTCGGCCTGAACTACCTGTCGCTGTCCCGCTCGGCGGAGACGCTCTCCGGCGGCGAAGCGCAGCGTATTCGTTTGGCCAGCCAGATCGGCGCCGGCCTGGTGGGCGTGATGTACGTGCTGGATGAGCCGTCGATCGGCCTGCACCAGCGCGACAACGAGCGCCTGCTGGAAACGCTGATCCACCTGCGCAACCTCGGCAACACGGTGATCGTGGTGGAGCATGACGAAGACGCCATCCGCGCCGCCGACCACGTGATCGACATCGGCCCCGGCGCCGGCGTACACGGCGGCCAGGTGGTGGCGGAAGGCACCGTCGACGACATCATGGCGCAGCCGGACTCGCTGACCGGCCAGTTCCTCAGCGGCAAGCGCGAGATCGCCATTCCGGCGCAGCGCGTGCAGGCAGATCCGACCAAGGTGCTGAAGCTGAGCGGCGCGCGCGGCAACAACCTGAAGGACGTGACGCTGACGCTGCCGGTCGGGCTGTTTACCTGCATCACCGGCGTTTCCGGCTCCGGCAAATCGACGCTGATCAACGATACGCTGTTTCCGATCGCTCAGCGCCAGCTCAACGGCGCCACCATCGCCGAGCCGGCGCCGTTCCGCGAAGTGACCGGCCTGGAGCATTTCGACAAGGTGATCGACATCGATCAGAGCCCGATCGGCCGCACGCCGCGCTCCAACCCGGCCACCTATACCGGCATTTTCACCCCGGTGCGCGAGCTGTTCGCCGGCGTGCCGGAATCGCGCAGCCGCGGTTATACGCCGGGCCGTTTCAGCTTCAACGTCAAGGGCGGGCGCTGTGAAGCCTGCCAGGGCGACGGGGTGATCAAGGTCGAGATGCACTTCCTGCCGGACATCTACGTGCCGTGCGACCAATGCAAGGGCAAACGCTATAACCGCGAAACTCTGGAAGTGAAGTACAAGGGCAAAAGCATCCACGAAGTGCTGGAGATGACCATCGAAGAAGCGCGCGAGTTCTTCGACGCGGTGCCGGCGCTGGCGCGCAAGCTGCAGACCCTGATGGATGTCGGCCTGTCCTACATCCGCCTCGGCCAGTCGGCCACCACGCTCTCCGGCGGTGAGGCGCAGCGCGTCAAGCTGGCGCGCGAGCTGTCGAAGCGCGGCACCGGCCAGACGCTGTATATCCTCGACGAACCGACCACCGGCCTGCACTTCGCCGATATCCAACAGCTGTTGGCGGTGCTGCATCAGCTGCGCGATCAGGGCAACACCATCGTGGTCATCGAGCATAACCTGGACGTGATCAAAACCGCCGACTGGATCGTCGATCTGGGGCCGGAAGGCGGCAGCGGCGGCGGCGAGATCCTGGTGGCCGGCACGCCGGAAACCGTGGCCGAGTGTGAAAAATCGCACACCGCGCGCTTCCTGAAACCGCTGTTGAACAAGTAGTATCGCCGGCGTGCGGGCCGTCGCTCAGGCGGCCCGCACGCTGACCCGTTTCGCTGCAATCAAACAGAAACGGGCAAGGTTTCGACATTTTCAGGCATTTCCCTCCGCGCTCACCGCTTTTATCATCAATGTTCCCTCTGCGGCCGCCCTGTCTGATTCAGGCCGCGTCTCACCGGCACTCCGCTGCCGGCCAAGCGTTGTCCCCCATACATTGATAACTGGAGCGACCATGAACATTACCTATGCCTATGCCGCGCATGATGCGAAGTCTGCGCTGGTGCCTTTCGATTACCCACCGCGCGCCCTGCGCGACCACGATGTGCAAATTCAGGTGTTGTTCTGCGGCGTCTGCCACTCGGATCTGCACCAGGCGCGCAATGAATGGAGCAATACCATTTACCCGGTGGTGCCGGGCCACGAAATCGTCGGCCGCGTCAGCGCCGTCGGTGGCCATGTCTCGCGTTACCGGGTCGGCGATCTGGTCGGCGTCGGGTGCATGGTAGATTCCTGCCGCAGCTGCCCGAGCTGCGATGAGGGGCTGGAGCAGTATTGCGAGAACGGCTTCACCGGCACCTATAACGGTCAGGACCGCCAGACCGGCGCCGTGACCTACGGCGGCTACTCCACCGATCTGGTGGTGGATCAGGACTTCGTGCTGCGCGTGCCGGAGAATCTCGATCCGGCCGGGGTCGCGCCGCTGCTGTGCGCCGGCATCACCACCTATTCGCCGCTGCGCCAGTGGGGCGCGGGGCCAGGCAAAAAGGTCGGCATCGTCGGGCTCGGCGGACTGGGGCACATGGGCGTCAAACTGGCGCGGGCGATGGGCGCGCACGTGGTGCTGTTCACCACCTCGCCGTCGAAAATCGAAGACGCTAAGCGTCTTGGCGCGCATGAAGTGGTGATTTCGCGCAACCCGGAGGAGATGGCGCAGCACGTCAACAGCTTCGACTTCATCCTCAACACGGTAGCGGCCCAGCACGATCTGAATCCGTTCCTCAACCTGCTGCGCCGCGACGGCACCCTGACGCTGGTCGGCGCGCCGGAGCACGATCATCCGTCGCCGCAGGTGTTCAATCTGATCATGAAGCGCCGCCGCATCGCCGGTTCGCTGATCGGCGGCATCGCGGAAACGCAAGAGATGCTGGACTTCTGCGGCCAACACGGCATCACGTCGGATATCGAGCTGATCCCGATGCAGCAGATTAATGAAGCCTATGAGCGCATGCTGAAAAGCGACGTGAAGTACCGCTTCGTGGTGGACATCGACTCGCTGCGGGTCTGATGACGGCGGGCGCCCAACGGCGCCCGTTTCTTATAGCTGCTTGATGATCCTGGCCGGGTTGCCGCCCACCACGCAATTGGCCGGCACGTCTTTGGTTACCACCGCGCCGGAGGCAACGACCGCATTGTCGCCGATGGTCACCCCCGGATTGATCACCGCGCGCCCGCCGATCCACACGTTATCGCCAATCCTGACCGGCTTGCCGAACTCCGCCCCGCCGACGCGGGTCTCGGCGTCCAGCGGATGGGTCGCGGTGTAGATATGCACGCCCGGCGCCAGCAGGCAGTTGTCGCCGATATGCACCTCGCACACGTCGAGGATCACGCAGTCGAAGTTGGCGTAGAAGTTCTTGCCCAGATAGATGTTATAGCCGTAGTCGCAGCGGAAGGTCGGCTCGATGGTGCCGCCCTGATAGCCGCCCAGCAGCTCGCCCAGCCACTGTTTGCGCAGCTCGCCCTCTTCCGGCGAGGAGTGGTTATAGCGATGCGTCAGCTGGCGCGCGCGCCGACGTTCGCTGCGCAGCAGGTCATCGCCGGCGTCGTACAGTTCCCCGGCGATCATCTTGCGCTTTTCTTCGCTGATGGCCATGTCGGCCTCCTTATTTTACCCGCGTTTCTTGAATGCCCAAGCGTAGCCGCTTTAGCCCGGCAACAGAAAGGGAACGTTCCCAACTTAAAACCGCGATCACGCTTTAACATGAAAAAGCAGGAGAAAACGGGCGGCGCCGCCGCCCGGCAATCAGGCGCGCAGTTCCTGGCGCACGTGTTCGGGCAGGCCTTCCACCACCAGCTGATAGGAGCTGTCGATCAGCGTGTAAAACTGCGAGTTCGGCAGGTTGCCGTCAAGAAACACCGTGTTCCAGTGCGCCTTGTTCAGGCCGTCGCAGGCGACGATCTCCGGATGGTGTTCACGCAGGCTTTCCGCCAGCTCCGGGCTGGACTTGACCGCCAGCGCCGGCCGCCCTTCGACCTCGCACACCATGGCGAACATCACGTCGCCCACCTTGATCTGGCTGGCCTGCCACTGGTTCTGGTCGCTTTGTTCCGCGCCCGGCTTCGCCATGCAGTACTCCAGCAATGCACTGTTATTCATTGGGTTATTCCCCCTGTAACGTGGCCACAATACGGCGTGCTCCGCCGTGGATGCGGTGCTCCCCCAGCCAGATGCCCTGCCATGTGCCCAACATCAGCCGCCCGTGCCTGACGGGCAGCGTCAAGGAAGCGCCCAGCAGCGAGGATTTGATGTGCGCCGGCATGTCGTCCGGCCCTTCGTAGTCATGCTGATAGGGTGCGTTTTCCGGCACCTGACGCAGGAAATGCTGCTCCATATCGGCTCGCACCGTGGGATCGCAGTTCTCGTTGAGCGTCAGCGAGGCCGAGGTATGCTGCAGCAACAAATGCAGCAGGCCGGTTTGCAGGCGGTGTAAGTGGGTTAACTGGTTGACGATCTCGTCGGTAACCAGATGAAAGCCACGCGCTTTTGCGCTGAGGATTAGCGTTTGCTGATGCCACATGAGTGAGCGCCCCTCAATCAGTATATTCTCTCTCCGGTTTGCGGCAACTTCGGCGGCGCGCCGGCAATAAAAAAGGAGCGATATCGCTATCGCTCCCCGATGAACGTCCCTTCAGACTAACAGGCGTTACTGCACCGCGGCAAACGCCTCGGCCACCTGACGCACGTTGTTGTGGTTCAGGCCGGCCACGCACATGCGGCCGCTGTGGATCAGGTAGACGCCGAACTCTTCACGCAGGCGATCGACCTGCGCCGCGCTGAAGCCGGTGTAGCTGAACATGCCGCGCTGCGCCAGCAGGTAATCAAAGTTGCGCTGCGGCAGCGCGCTCTTCAGGGTGTCCACCAGCGCGTGACGCATCTCGAGAATGCGGGTGCGCATGCTCTCCACTTCGTCCAGCCACTGGGTTTTCAGCTGGGCGTCGTTCAGCACCTTGGCCACCAGCTGCGCGCCGAAGTTCGGCGGGCTCGAGTAGTTGCGGCGCACGGTGGCCTTCAGCTGGCCCAGCACGCGCCCGGCCGCCTCTTCGCTTTCGCACACCACCGACAGGCCGCCGACGCGCTCGCCGTACAGCGAGAAGATCTTCGAGAACGAGTTGCTCACCAGGCACGGCAGGCCGGCCGCCGCGATGGCGCGAATGGCGTAGGCATCCTGCTCCATGCCGCCGCCGAAGCCCTGATAGGCGATGTCGAGGAACGGAATGATTTCACGCTCGGCGATCACCTTGACCACCTCATCCCACTGGGCAGGGGTCAGGTCGGAACCGGTCGGGTTGTGGCAGCACGGGTGCAGCAGCGCGATGCTGTGCTTCGGCAGCTGTTTCAGCGCAGCGAGCATGGCGTCGAACTTCACGCCCAGGCTTTCGCTGTCGAAATACGGGTAGGTATTCACCTTGAAACCGGCGCCGCTGAAGATGGCGACGTGGTTTTCCCAGGTGGGATCGCTGACCCACACCTGCGAATCCGGGAAGTAGCTTTTCAGGAAGTCGGCGCCCACTTTCAGCGCGCCGGAACCGCCGACGGTCTGAACGGTGGCGATGCGCCCCTGCTGCAGCATCGGGTGCTGCGCGCCGAACAGCAGCTGCTGGATGGCGGAACGGTAGGGTTGCAGCCCTTCCATCGGCAGGTATACCGAGGCGCCGTGCTCGACGCTGTTCAACTGCGCTTGCGCCGCGGCGACCGCCCGCATCTGCGGGATGATGCCCTGCGCATCGTAGTACAGGCCGATACTCAGGTTCACCTTGTGCGCGCGCGGGTCTTGTTTGAATTTTTCCATCAGCGACAGAATGGGATCGCCGGCATAGGCGTCAACGTTCTGGAACACGGGGGTTTTCTCCTGGTTTATTTATTGTGGTTTGGGCACAGCGTTACGTTCCTAATATAGACGGAAAACCGCATTCGGTTTTAGCTTTATCTCGCCACCGGCAACAAACCGTTTTCCTTGATGCGATTGAGCACCACCGCCGTTTTGATATGCGCCACGCTTTTGTGCGGCGACAGCGTCTGGCTGATGAACTCGCTCAGCGCCGGCAGGTCCGCCACCGCCACTTTCAGCAGGTAATCGGCGTCGCCGGTGGTCTTGTAAGCGTCAAGGATCGCGTCCACCTCCTCCAGCATCTGATGAAAGCTGTCGATCTGCTCCTGCGCGTGCGTGATCAGGCTGACTTCGATCAGCCCCACCAGCCCCAGGCCGACCGCCTCCGGCGCCAGCCGCGCGTGGTAGCCGCGGATCAGCTGCGCCTGCTCCAGGCTGATGCGCCGCCGCGAACATTGGGAGGCGGAGAGCCCGACCAGCTCGCTCAATTCCTGATTGGTCAGACGGCCGTTGGCCTGTAACAGCGTCAGGATTTTCATATCAAAATCGTCAATGTTGTACATAGCCACCTGTAAACTGTGTTAATAAATGTTGACGTTACAGCCTACCAGTTTTTTTACCGTTGCCGACGTCACACCCTGGCGCTTAAATCGCGTACAGCAGCAACGCCCGGCGTTTTCGCCAGTAAGCGGCATAAAAAACGGCTAACTCATGCAGGTAAACGACAATTAACGGCGAAGTAACGCATAAAACCACGAATGTATAAAAAGGACGCCAGATGAAAAAGCTACTCCCTCTCGCGCTGCTGCTCGCCGCCGGCGGCGCCGGCGCGCAATCCCACCTGGACAAGGTGCTGCAGCAAAAGACCCTGGAGGTCTGCACCACCGGCGACTACAAGCCCTATACCTTCCTCAAGGAAGACGGCGGCTATGAAGGCATCGACATCGATATGGCGGAGTCGCTGGCCAAGAGCCTGGGCGCCAAAGTGAAGTGGGTGAAAACCAGCTGGAAAACCCTGACGCCGGACTTCACCTCCGGCAAGTGCGATATCGCGATGGGCGGCATATCCGTCACGCTGGAGCGACAAAAACAGGTGTTCTTCGCCGACAAGCTGGATACCGACGGCAAAATCCCGCTGGTGCGCTGCACCGACGTGAAGAAATACCGCACTCTCGAGCAGATCAACAAACCGTCGGTGCGCCTGCTGGAGCCGGCGGGCGGCACCAACGAAGCCTTCGTGCACGCCTATCTGCCGAAGGCCAAGCTGACGCTGACGCACGACAACATGAGCATTTTCCAGCAGTTGGTAGACCGCAAGGCGGACGTGATGATCACCGACGCCTCAGAGGCGCTGTACCAGCAGAAGCGCTATCCGAAGCTGTGCGCGGTGAATCCGAGCAAACCGATGCAGTACGGCGAGAAGGCTTACATGCTGCCGCGCGACGATCTGAGCTGGAAACTGTATGTGGATCAGTGGCTGCACCTGGCCAAGGCGACCGGCGAGTATCAGAAGATTATCGACAAGTGGTTGGCGGTAAAGAAGTAACCCGCTGAGAAACGGGGCCGACGCGCGTCGGCCCCTGCTGCGCATCAGTCGCCGATGTATTCCATCGCCACGCGCTGCGTGAGCTTGGTGATCAGTTCGTAAGCGCTGATGCCGGTGCAGGCGGCGATGCGCTCGACCGGCAGCGCCTGGCCCCACAGCACCGCTTCATCCCCCACCTTATCGGCGGCGTCCGGCCCGAGATCGACCGAAATCATGTCCATCGACACCCGGCCGACGATCGGCACTTCGCGGCCGTTGATCAGGATCGGCGTACCGGTCGGCGCGCTGCGCGGATAGCCGTCGCCGTACCCCATCGCCACCACCCCGAGCCGGGTATCGCGCGGGCTTACCCAGGTGCCGCCGTAGCCGACCGCTTCGCCGGCCTTGTGCTCGCGCACCGCGATCAGGCTGGACTTCAGCGTCATCGCCGGCTGCAGCCCATGCTCGGCGCCGCTGCCGTTATCCAGCGGCGACACGCCGTACAGAATAATGCCGGGACGCACCCACTCGTTGTGGGCATCCGGCCACAGCAACGTGCCGCCGGACGCGGCGACCGAGCGTTGGCCCGGTTTGCCGCGCGCGAACTGCTCGAAGCAGGCGATCTGTTTCAGGGTGGCGTCGGATTCCGGCTCATCGGCGCGGCTGAAGTGGCTCATGATATTGACCGGCTGCGCCACGTTGCGGCAGGCGCACAGGCGCTGATAAAACGCTTCCGCCTGTTCGGGGCGCACCCCCAGCCGATGCATGCCGGTATCGAGCTTCATCCACACCGGCACCGGGCGCGCCAGCTCGGCCTGCTCCAGCGCTTCGAGCTGTTCGATGCTGTGTACCGCGGTTTCGATGTTGTTCGCCACCAGCACCGGCAGATCTTCGGCACAGAAGAAGCCTTCCAGCAGCAGGATCGGTTTGACGATGCCGCCGGAGCGCAGCATCAGCGCTTCGCCGATGCGCGCCACGCCGTAGCAGTCGGCGTCTTGCAGGGTATGTGCTGTTTCCAGCAGGCCATGTCCATAAGCGTTTGCTTTCACAACGGCAATCAGGCGGCTTTGCGGCGCCTGGCGGCGCACCTGTTGCAGATTATGTCGCAGAGCGCGGCGGTCGATTACAGCGGTTGCCGCTTTCATTTCAGTTCCTTAGCTGATTATTCGTCATCGTATTGTGGCCCCGCGTAGTTATCGAAACGCGACCACTGGCCGTTAAAGGTAAGGCGCACGGTGCCGATCGGGCCGTTACGCTGCTTACCGATAATAATTTCCGCGATCCCTTTCAGATCGCTGTTCTCGTGATACACCTCATCACGATAGATGAACATAATCAGGTCGGCATCCTGCTCGATAGAGCCGGACTCACGCAGGTCGGAGTTGACCGGGCGCTTATCGGCGCGCTGCTCCAGGCTTCGGTTCAGCTGCGACAGCGCCACCACCGGCACCTGCAGCTCTTTCGCCAGCGCCTTCAGCGAGCGCGAAATCTCGGCGATCTCCAGCGTACGGTTGTCGGACAGGGCCGGCACGCGCATCAGCTGCAGGTAGTCGATCATGATGAGGCTAAGCCCGTCGTGCTCGCGGAAAATGCGCCGCGCGCGCGAGCGCACTTCGGTCGGCGTCAGGCCGGAGGAGTCGTCGATGTACATGTTGCGCTTCTCCAACAGGATACCCATGGTGCTGGAAATGCGCGCCCAGTCCTCGTCGTCGAGCTGGCCGGTACGGATGCGCGTCTGATCCACGCGCGACAGCGACGCCAGCATACGCATCATGATCTGCTCGCCGGGCATCTCCAGGCTGAAGATCAGCACCGGTTTTTCCTGGGTCATCGCGGCGTTTTCGCACAGGTTCATGGCGAAGGTGGTTTTCCCCATCGAAGGACGGGCGGCGACGATGATCAGATCGGACTTTTGCATGCCCGCGGTTTTCTTGTTGAGATCCTGATAGCCGGTATCGACCCCGGTCACGCCGTCGTGCGGCTGCTGATACAGCTGCTCAATGCGCGACACGGTGTCTTCCAGAATACGCTCGATGCCCTTCGGGCCCTCGTCTTTGCTGGCGCGGTTCTCGGCGATTTGGAAGACGCGGGATTCCGCCAGATCGAGCAGGTCTTCGCTGCTGCGCCCCTGCGGATCGTAGCCGGCGTCGGCGATCTCGTTAGCCACCGAGATCATCTCGCGCACCACCGCGCGCTCGCGCACGATGTCGGCGTAGGCGCCGATGTTGGCGGCGCTCGGGGTGTTTTTCGACAGCTCGGCCAGGTAGGCGAAGCCGCCGACCGAGTCCAGTTCGCCCTTTTGTTCGAGCGATTCGGACAGGGTGATGAGGTCGATAGGCTTGCTCATCTCCAGCAGACGCTGCATCTCGGTAAAGATCAGGCGGTGCGGGCGGCTGAAGAAATCGTTGGCGACCACGCGCTCTGCCACGTTGTCCCAGCGCTCGTTATCCAGCATCAAACCGCCCAACACCGACTGCTCGGCCTCCAGCGAGTGCGGCGGCATCTTCAGCCCTTCCATCTGACGATCTCTGGAACGCTCTCTGGTTTCGTCCGCGTTTGTTTTGTTGGTTGGTTTTTTTCCTGCCATGAAACGTAGTCTTTATCCGGTTGCGAATGAAGGATCCTGACGCGAGAGTATACGTGATTTTTGCGCCATAACCGATGCAAAAAAGGTATTGAACCCCGCACGGGCAAACTGGATCTCCGAGACTAAAAAGAATAGGGTGAAATCAGACACTCCAACGAGGTAACGATATGGCCAAGCGCATTCAATTCTCCGCCACCGGCGGGCCGGAAGTCTTGCAATACGTTGATTTTACACCGCTCGATCCGGCTGCCGGGGAAGTGCAGATCGAGAACAAGGCGATCGGCATCAACTACATCGACACCTATGTGCGCAGCGGGCTGTACGCGCCGGCCAGCCTGCCGAGCGGCCTCGGCACCGAGGCGGCCGGCGTGGTGGTCAAGGTCGGCGCCGGGGTAAGCGCGATCAAACCGGGCGACCGGGTGGTGTATGCGCAGTCGTCGCTCGGCGCCTACAGCGAGATCCACAACGTGCCGGAAGAAAAAGTGGCGCTGCTGCCGCACAACCTCAGCTTTGAGCAGGGCGCCGCCTCTTTCCTCAAAGGGCTGACGGTGCACTACCTGCTGCGCCAGACTCACGAAGTGCAGCCGGGTGAAGTGTTCCTGTTCCATGCCGCCGCCGGCGGGGTTGGCCTTATCGCCTGCCAATGGGCCAAAGCGCTGGGTGCGCGCCTGATCGGCAGCGTCGGCTCCGACGAGAAGGCCGCCCTGGCGAAACAGGCCGGCGCCTGGGCCACCATCAACTACCACAAAGAGGATATCGCCCAGCGGGTGGCCGAGCTGACGCACGGCGAGAAGGTTGGCGTAGTGTACGATTCGGTGGGGCAAAGCACCTGGCAGGCCTCGCTCAACAGCCTGAAACGCCGCGGCCTGATGGTCAGCTTCGGCAATGCCTCCGGCCCGGTGACCGGCGTCGATCTGGCGCTGCTCAACCAGAAAGGATCGCTGTACGTCACCCGCCCTTCCCTCAACGGCTACGTCACCAACCGCGCCGAACTGCAGTACGCCAGCAACGAGCTGTTCTCGCTGATCGGCAGCGGCGCCATTCGGGTGGAGGTGAGAGACGAGCAGAAATTTGCGCTGGCCGACGCCCAGCGGGCGCACCAGGTGCTGGAAAGCCGCAGCACCAGCGGCTCCAGCCTGCTGATCCCCTGATAGCGGCAAAAGAAAAGGGCTCCTTGCGGAGCCCTTTCTGTTACTGCGTTTTGTAGGGGTAGAGCAGAGTCCGCCAGAGACAGGGGGGTTGCTTTAGCAACACGAATTTTGGTTGTCTCTCACGGTGATGAAATCGGTCGCATCACTGCATCGTCCCACATCCTAACAGCCCCGTTCGGCAAAAAACACGCTTTATGTGCCACATCGCCGGGGAAAACTGCCAAGCTGTGATCGTTGCCGCATTCGCGGTGCGAAAAATTGTGCAAGTTTCAGTGTGACTGTCTGATTATTCAGCAAAAAATCAGTAACGCCTGGCCTGCGGTTTCTGCATCGCGCGGTAAATCCATACCCCGACCACCGCCAAAATCAGCCACGGCAGCAGCTTGATGACCACCGCGAACAACCCGCCCACCAGCATGAACGCCGCCGCCGCCAACAGCGCAGCGAAGATCCCCAGCAGCGAGATGCCGGTCACCATCAGCATCACCACAAAGCCAATGAGAAAGAAGATTTCCAACATGATTGCTCCTTTGCAACTCAACGTATCTGCAGAGTGAACTACAAGAAGCGTGCCAGAACGGCGAAAGTGCTAACCTATTGAAAAAACGGGGCAGGCATCCGGCAACGCGCCGAATGCCTGGCGAAAAAGACTAACTGTTGGTCAAACTTTTTGTGGGTTACGCCATTTCGACACGCGGCTGACGCACCAGCGCCAGCGCCTGCTCCACCACCCGCGCATCGGCGCCCGGCTTGTGGGCGTTCTCGCTCAGGTGGCGACGCCACTGGCGCGCGCCCGGCACGCCCTGGAACAAACCGAGGATGTGGCGGGTGATGTGGCCGAGATAGGTGCCGTTGGACAGCTCGCGCTCGATATACGGATACAGCGCTTCGACGATCGCCACGCTGTCCGGCACTGCGGTCTGCGCGCCGAACAGTTCGCTGTCGACCCGCGCCAGGATGCCCGGATTCTGGTACGCCTCGCGCCCCATCATCACGCCGTCCAGATGCTGCAGGTGCTGCCGCGCCTCCTCCAGCGTTTTCACCCCGCCGTTGATGGCGATGGTCAGCGCCGGGAAATCCCGCTTCAGCTGATAAACGCGCGGGTAGTCCAGCGGCGGCACTTCGCGGTTCTCTTTCGGGCTGAGGCCGGAGAGCCAGGCCTTGCGCGCGTGAATGGTGAACATGTCGCACTCGCCGCGCCGGGCGACGGTCTCGATAAAGTCGCACAGGAAGGCGTAGCTGTCCTGATCGTCGATGCCGATGCGGGTCTTCACCGTCACCGGGATCGACACCGCGTCGCGCATCGCCTTGATGCAGTCGGCGACCAGCGTCGCCTGCCCCATCAAACAGGCGCCGAACATGCCGTTTTGCACGCGATCGGACGGGCAACCGACGTTGAGGTTAATCTCGTCGTAACCGCGCTGCTCCGCCAGTTTGGCGCAGTGCGCCAGCGCGGCCGGATCGCTGCCGCCCAGCTGCAGCGCCACCGGATGCTCTTCTTCGCTGTAGGCCAGGTAGTCGCCTTTGCCGTGGATGATCGCGCCGGTGGTCACCATTTCGGTGTACAGCAGCGTTTCCTTGGTCAGCAGGCGGTGGAAGTAACGGCAATGACGATCGGTCCAGTCGAGCATCGGCGCGATGGAGAAACGATTGGCGGCGTAGGTTGGGGCGTGGTTGTCTTTCGTCATGCTGAGTTACTGGCTACCTGAGTCTGTCTGGGTTCAACGAACGGCGCGCGGCCGCAAACGGCTATTATAACGACAATCGGCGCCGTTGGGAAAACCGGCTTGCCGGCGGCGTAAATAAGTGGGAGTAAGGCGAATAATTTCACTCGTTCAAGTTTTATCACTACGGGCGCACACGACGCCTCTGCCTTGAAGACACGACCATGAAAAGCTTCGTTAAACACCTGGATGGCCGGCTGTCTGCTGTTTTCCGGTGCGGCGCTGACGATGGGTGGCGACGGCAGCAATCAAACCCCGCCTACCTGTCCAAGAGGCCAGGTCTACGACAGCAAAACCCAGACCTGCATGGTGGATAAAGGCGGCAGAATCGGCGACGCAGACCGCACCAGCTATGCCTATGCGCTGGCGAAAAGCGGCCGCTATCAGGAAGCGATCGATGTACTCAACACGCTGAAAGATCCCAGTACCGCCGTCGCACTGAATTATCGCGGCTATGCCACGCGCAAACTTGGCCGCACCGATGAGAGGATCGGCTATTATTTAAAATTAGCCGCCCTCGTGCCGAAATCCCCTAAAGTGCACGAGTACCTGGGGGAAGCCTATATGCTGAAAAGCCGGCCCGATCTGGCAGCGGCCATCGTTCACCAACCGGAATCTTGATCAGATGCACCTGCGGAGGTGACTATCAGCGGCGGTGCGATACGCGATGAACTCGGCCACTATCTTTTCCGCCTGTGGTGCTATGCTCAGGAACGCGCTACGCAATTCCCCCAGTTCATACCTGAATCGCTGGTTGTTTTCCATCTTGCACCCCATCTGGCCCAATGAAGTTCGCGCCCAGCATCTTCGCCAAGGGCAAGGCTGCATGGCGGCGGAAGAGCTTGGCGATGCAGACAACGGTGAACAGCCGGTCTGGTTCAATGAAGTGATGCGGCATGTCAGCCGACTGCCATCGGCTCAGCACAACTCGCTGTTTCTGGTGTATGGGTTATCCTACCGGGAAGCAGCAAAGTGCTGGCGGCCGCACGTCTGGCATTGGCCGATGACCGACAGCGGCGAACCGACAATTTGCACCATTAAGGAGAGCCATCCTCCCCCCCTTTCCCCGCACTCGCCGATAAACCGCAGGCCGCCAATCCGTGTTGAGCGCCCTATTCCAACGTGCGGATAACCTGGCACGGCTGCGCTAGCGAGGCTTATTGTTCGTTGCCCAAAGAACCAAAAGATAACAATGCCCAGAACTGGTTACCTTTACCATTGTAAATATTCTGACACTATTGTTTTATTACCGCCAAAAGAAAAGTTAAGGATATTCCTAAAAAAAAGAAAATACTGGAAAATTTACATTCGCCACCTTAACATAGGTGCTATTTATTTACATTTGTCATTATTTAATTGCTGACGCAAGCATATATATATTTAGTTACTTAAAGTTAATTTATAAATCTCGTTCAAACAGAATGGTCAGAAATAAATTATCTAACACTATTAGTTATAAGAGCAACCATTGTTGATAGCTAACTACCCCAGCAGGAAAGCAACGACATACGTCAACCAAGGGAGCTTCTAGCAATACAAAACATTTGTATACCTGAGTTGAGTTCAAGCGTTCAGGATGAAATTAAGCTTTTAAATTCAATCAACTGAAATCACTAACATAACCATTAAAAAGGCAATCATGAAGAAATTAGAATCATTGCAGTACGCTAGGGCGATAGCAGCAATGCTTGTCGTCATAGACCATACTGTAACGCAATTCTCACTCTACCAATCTACAGGTGTTGACTTTATTGATACAATGTTAAAGAAAACAATAAACATGGGCAACATAGGTGTATATGTTTTCTTTGCCATTAGTGGTTATATAATGTCCTACACGACAAAAAATAAAAATTTTGATATTTTATATGCTAAAATATTTATACAAAAAAGAATAAAGAGGATATATCCTTTATATTGGATATATCTTTCGATATTTATTGCACTATGGGCTGTCGGCTTGGCTATGCGCTCCCATCATTATAGTTTTTCTCAAATAATATACTCATACATCCTAATACCTTATGGTGTAACTGATGATAAAATAACGCCACCAGTCTTGACTCAAGCGTGGACATTAAGATACGAAATGTTCTTTTATATAACATTTGGATTTTTTATAATGTTAAGAATAAATAAAAAAACAATGCCAATGTTACTACTCGTATTCTTTTCAACATTAGTCGTACTCTCACAATCCAATCTATTTCCATTAGCCGAACTAAATATATTTTTCTCAAATTGGCTACTTTTGCTTTTCGTGGCGGGGATATTATTAGAAAAAAACCAAGGCATTATAACTCAACTATTGACAAAAACAAAAAATCATACACTATGGATAATTACAACCCTACTTATACTAATAGCTACCTACGTTGAAAAACCAGTTATTATAGACTACTTATTAAGCATATTGATACTGATTTTTATCTTGCCAATTGATCAAGGAAGGAAAAGCCTCTTAAAAATTGGCGATGCTTCATATACAATATATTTGAGTCACTCATTCATAGTTTTAGCTTACGGGATTATATCAAAAAACACCTCAAGTATGTGGATATGTCTAATTACAGGTTTATTATCAGTACTTGCCTCTGCAGTTTTAGGCATATTCCTGTATGAGAAAATAGAAAAAAGAATACATCGTTAACTGAAAGGAAAATGATTGATAGCCATTTAAATTAAGTGGCTATCATCCTTATTAATATATCCTTCCGTCAAACAACCCCATAACACAGCCAACATTAAACCACAAAAAAATCAGAAACAAAAAAGACAACATCAAGCAATATAGCCAATAAGAATATTATTAATTAACAAATCACTGCACACTTAAAAATTTATTACCACAGATTATATCATTTTGCTGCACTGCAAATTCTACATTTCCAACGTTGCCCACATATCTTGCAGCACATCTAGATCGGTTTTCATCGCGGCTGTTGTACACCTGGCCGCTTAACAGCTTCTCTCTTTCCGTCATCGCACAAGGCTCCTGCTCATCACGCGGGTGAAGCGCGTTATACCGCTCTCGCCCGCCGCTCTCCAGCGCTAAAACCGGCAATGTTGATTTGTCGCCCTGCGGCGGGGAAAAGTTGTGATGCATCTCTCTTTTAGCGCACTCTGCGCGCCTTTCCCTGCGCAATCCTCAGGGGAAAAGGGGGCAACTCTCGGCGATTCGCCGTAATCATGGTAAAATCGGCTTTTTTACGTACCGGGATATTTGCGATGAACTCAACCACCCAGGAAAAGCTGCTGGCGCAGGCGGAACGCCTCTGCCAGCAACGCAATGTGCGATTGACGCCGCAGCGGCTGGAAGTGCTGCGTCTGATGACTCAGCAACCCGGTGCAATCAGCGCTTATGACCTGCTCGATCTGCTGCGCGTCGCCGAACCGCAGGCCAAGCCGCCGACGGTCTATCGCGCGCTGGATTTTCTGCTGGAGCAAGGGTTTATCCATAGAGTGGAATCCGCCAACAGCTACGTGCTGTGCCACCATTTCGAACAGCCGATGCACACATCCGCACTGTTTATCTGCGACCGCTGCGGCCAGGTGACCGAACGCACCACCGAAGGCGTAGAGGAAACGCTGCAGAAGCTGGCGCAGGAAGCCGGATTTGCGCTGCGGCACAGCGTGGTGGAAGCGCACGGTCTGTGCGCCGGCTGCGTGGAGGTTGAGGCTTGCGACAGCAAGCATGACTGCGCCGAACACGATCACAGCATCGCCATCAAGAAGAAGTAAGACGAAGTCAGGTACCTCCCTGTACCTGCGGCCGGGGCGCCAGAGGATGAGAGCGACGCCGGCCTGCGCTGGGCAAGCCGCCTTCAATGGCGGCCCTGCAAATTACCAGCGGTGTTTGGTGTGTTCTTCCCAGGCCTTCACCTCTTTCTCGGCCGCCTCTTTCTGGTAACCGTAGCGCTCCTGGATTTTGCCGACCAGCTGTTCGCGTTTCCCTTCGATGACCGTCAGATCGTCATCGGTCAGCTTGCCCCATTTTTCCTTCACTTTGCCTTTCAGCTGCTTCCAGTTACCGTCGGCTTGATCTTTATTCATAGTCTCTCCGTTAACCTGTGGTGAATCAGTGATCCCTGTCGCCGGCCGGGGTTAACCAGAAATTTTTCTGGCTGATGCTCCCTTCACCTTAAGGAGCACCGTTCCCCTTCATTTACCAGCCACATGATTCATTCTAGTTAAACGTGGAAATAAAAAAGCCAAAACACAGAACAAAAAACCATTAACTGACAAAATAAAAACAAAAAACGCCAGCAAACAACGAACTAACGCGAACGGGGCCAGGCTGAAAACATGTAAGCAAACATGACAGAAAACATAAGAAAAACTAACCATTACCCCAACAGAATGCCCGGGTTAATGTGCGGTAAACCAGCTGCCGCGCACCTGGTGGCGGTGCCAAATCCAGCCTAACGCCACGCCGCGCAACGTCAGAAACACCGCCAGCGCTAGCCAAAGCCCGTGGTTGCCAAGCAGCGGCACGCTGAACAGCGTCAGACCATACCCTGCCGCAGCCACCGCCATGCTGTTACGCATCTCGGCGCCGCGCGTGGCGCCGATAAACATGCCGTCCAGCAAATAGCACCACACCCCGACCAGCGGCAGAATGACCTGCCACGGTAAATAATGGGCAGCCAACGCACGCAGCTCCGGCAAGGAGGTCAACGCCGCCACGATCTGCTGGCCGGTAACGGCATACGCCAGGCCGAAGGCCAACGCGACCAGCCCCGCCTGCCTGCAGGCCGCGTGCCACACCTTACGCAGTTGGCTATCGTCCCGGGCGCCGTAGGCGTGGCCCGAATGAGCCTCCACCGCATAAGCGAAGCCGTCGAGCGCATAGGCGGTGAACGTCAGCAGATTCATCAATACCGCATTGACCGCCACCACCTCGCTCCCCAGGCGAGCGCCGAAAATGGTCAGCGACGCAAAGCACAGTTGCAGCAACAGTGAACGCAGCATGATGTCGCGGTTGAGCGCCAGCAGGCGACGCAGATCGCCGCGCCAGGCCTGGCGTAGCATCGGCAGGGTAATACCGCGCAGGCGCATCACCCGCCACGCCAGCCACAGGCCGAGCAACAGCGTGGCGTATTCGGCGATGGCGGTGGCCGCCGCCGCCCCTCGCACGTTCCAGCCCAGGCCCATCACCAGCCAGATATCCAGTACGATATTCAGCAGGTTGCCGACGATCAGCAGGATCACCGGCGCCCGCACGTACTGCACGCCGAGCAGCCAGCCCAGCAGCACCAGATTGGCCAGCGCCGCCGGGGCGCTGAGCCAGCGGATCTCAAGAAAACGCCGCGCCTGTTCCAGCACTTCGCCATCGCCACCGACAATCCGCAGCGCCAGTTCGATCAGCGGATAACGCAGCAGGACGATCGCCGCTCCGGCCAGCAGCGCCAACAGCAGCGGTTGCATAAAGGCGCGCGCCAGCGCCTGCGGGTTCTGTGCCCCCAGCGCCTGCGCCGCCAGGCCGGTGGTGCTCATGCGCAGGAACAACAGCAGCATGAACAGGAAGCTGGTCGCCACCGCGCCGATCGCCACGCCCCCCAGATAGATCGGGCTGTCGAGGTGGCCGATCACCGCAGTGTCCACCAGCCCGAGCAGCGGCACGGTAATATTGGAGAAAATCATCGGCAGGGCCAGGCGCCACAGAGCTTTATCGGTGTCGCTGGTAAAGGCGGAAATCAAGCGCATGATGAGACGTTCCCGTAGCGGTGGCGAATGGCAAGGTCAGAAACAAAAACGCCCCAGAACAGGGGCGATTGATACAGGAGGCGGCACTGAGGGTGCGACGATTAAATCCAGTCGCCGTTGCGGATCACGCCGACCGCCAGCCCTTCGATAGTGAAATTCTGCTGACGCAGATCGACCACGATAGGTTGGAATTCGTTGTTCTCCGGCAGCAGTTCAACCACGTTGCCGTGCTTTTTCAGGCGCTTGACCGTCACTTCGTCTTCGATGCGCGCCACCACGACCTGGCCATTGCGCACGTCTTGCGTTTTGTGTACCGCCAGCAGATCGCCATCCAGAATGCCGATGTCGCGCATCGACATGCCGTTCACCCGCAGCAGGAAATCGGCGCTCGGTTTAAACAGGGAAGGATCCACCTGGTAGTGCCCTTCGATGTGCTGCTGCGCCAGCAGCGGCTCGCCGGCGGCGACGCGGCCGATCAGCGGCAGCCCCTCTTCTTCTTCCATCAGCAGGCGGATACCGCGCGAAGCACCGGAGACGATTTCGATCACGCCTTTGCGTGCCAGCGCCTTCAGGTGTTCTTCGGCGGCGTTAGGCGAACGGAACCCCAGACGCATCGCGATCTCGGCACGCGTTGGCGGCATGCCCGTTTGCGAAATGTGCTCGCGAATCAGGTCGTAGACCTCTTGCTGTCTGGTAGTTAGTGCTTTCATTCCGCCCCCTGTTTGTTTATACAGTCTTGCTGTGAGTATATACAGGTAAGCGCGGATTGGGAACCGAAGATTAAATAAAAATCAGTCAGTAGGCGCTTTTCGTCAGCCGAAGTGCTGCCATAAGACCGTGCCCCAAACGAACAGCGCCAGCACGATCGCCAGCGACACCGCCGCCGATCCCATGTCCTTGGCCCGGCCGGACAGCTCGTGATGTTCGCTGCCGATGCGATCCACCACCGCCTCGATCGCGCTGTTCAGGATCTCGACGATCATCACCAGCGCTACCGATCCGATCAATAAAATGCGCGCTATCGCACCCACATCCAGCCAGACAGCCAGTATGATAGCCAGGAGGGTGACCACCAGTTCCTGGCGGAACGCCGCTTCGTGTTGCCAGGCGGCGGAAAGCCCTTTATAGGAATAGCCGGCGGCCTTGATGATGCGGGTCAGGCCGGTTGCTTGGTTTGCCATGTTTTCGTGCCTTTCTCAGAGGTCGGTCATAATAAAAAGAGTCTAGAACAGTCCGCGCTGACGGCTCTCGGATTTCGAACACCACAGATCTGCTACCCGGTTTCTGGTATGCTTGCGGCGCATTGCTAACAAGAGGCTTCACGTTGTTATGTCAGGTTGGCGTAAAATTTATTATAAAATATTGAATTTACCACTTAAATTGTTGGTAAGAAGTAAGGTCATCCCTTCAGATCCGGTTACCGAGCTAGGGTTGGATCCCTCACGGCCGATTTTGTATGTTTTACCTTACAATTCCAAGGCGGATTTGCTGACGCTGCGCACCCAGTGCCTGGCGCAGGATCTGCCCGATCCGCTCAACTCGTTGGAGATCGACGGCACCGTGCTGCCGAGCTACGTGTTCATTCACGACGGCCCGCGCGTGTTCCGCTATTACACCCCGAAAGAAGAGTCGGTAAAGCTGTTCCACGACTATCTGGATCTGCATCGCAGCAATCCGGATCTCGACATTCAGATGCTGCCGGTTTCGGTGATGTTCGGCCGCTCGCCGGGCCGCGAAGGCCACGGTACGCCGTACCTGCGTCTGTTGAACGGCGTGCAGAAATTCTTCGCCGTGCTGTGGCTCGGCCGCGACAGCTTCGTGCGTTTCTCCAACACCGTTTCGCTGCGCCGCATGGCCACCGAACACGGAACGGATAAAACCATCGCGCAGAAACTGGCGCGCGTGGCGCGCATGCACTTTTCGCGTCAGCGCCTGGCCGCCGTGGGCCCGAGCCTGCCGGCCCGTCAGGATCTGTTTAACAAGCTGTTGGCGTCCAAAGCGATCGAAAAAGCGGTCGAGGACGAAGCGCGCAGCAAGAAGATCTCACACGAGAAGGCCCAGCAAAACGCCATCGCGCTGATGGAAGAGATCGCCGCCGATTTCTCCTACGAAACCGTGCGCCTGTCCGACCGCGTGCTGAGCTGGACCTGGAACCGGCTGTATCAGGGCATCAACGTCACTAACGCCGAGCGCGTGCGCCAGCTGGCGCAGGACGGCCACGAGATCGTCTACGTGCCCTGCCACCGCAGCCACATGGACTATCTGCTGCTGTCCTACGTGCTGTATCACCAGGGCCTGGTGCCGCCACACATCGCCGCCGGCATCAACCTCAACTTCTGGCCGGCCGGCCCGATCTTCCGTCGCCTGGGCGCGTTCTTCATCCGCCGCACCTTCAAGGGCAACAAGCTGTACTCGACGGTGTTCCGCGAATACCTCGGCGAGCTGTTCACCCGCGGTTACTCGGTGGAATACTTCGTGGAAGGCGGCCGTTCCCGCACCGGGCGCCTGCTGGAGCCGAAGACCGGCACCCTGTCGATGACCATCCAGGCGATGCTGCGCGGCGGCACCCGTCCGATCACGCTGGTGCCGATTTACATCGGTTACGAGCACGTGATGGAAGTGGGTACCTATGCCAAAGAGCTGCGCGGCGCCACCAAGGAAAAAGAGAGCCTGCCGCAGATGCTGCGCGGCCTGCGCAAGCTGCGCAACCTGGGCCAGGGTTACGTCAACTTCGGCGAACCGCTGCCGTTGACGGCTTACCTCAACCAGAACGTGCCGCAGTGGCGCGAGTCGATCGATCCGATCGAAGCCCAGCGCCCAAGCTGGCTGACGCCGACGGTCAACGATCTGGCCGGCCAGATCATGGTGCGCATCAACAACGCCGCCGCGGCCAACGCCATGAACCTGTGTTCCACCGCGCTGCTGGCCTCGCGTCAGCGTTCGCTGACCCGCGAGCAGCTGATCGAACAGCTCGAGTGCTACCTGCAGCTGATGCGCAACGCGCCTTACGCGCGTGACGTCACCGTGCCGACGCAAACGCCGGACGAGCTGCTGGATCACGCGCTGAACATGAACAAGTTCGAGGTGGAGAAGGACAGCATCGGCGACATCATCATCCTGCCGCGCGAGCAGGCGGTGCTGATGACCTATTACCGCAACAACATCCACCACCTGCTGGTGCTGCCGTCGCTGATCGCCAGCATCGTGATGCATCACCGCCGGGTATCGCGCGCCGAGCTGCTGCGCCAAATCGGCATGATCTATCCGATGCTGAAAGCCGAGCTGTTCCTGCATAACGACAAGGAACAGCTGCCGGAGGTGCTGCGGCCGGTGATCGACGAGCTGATCCGTCAACAGCTGATCTGCGACAAAGGCGACGAGCTGGTGCTGAACCCGGCGCGCATTCGCCCGCTGCAGCTGCTGGCCGCCGGGGTGCGCGAAACCCTGCAACGCTACGCCATCACCATGTCGATCCTCAGCGCCAACCCGAGCATCAACCGCGGCGCGCTGGAGAAAGAGAGCCGCATCATGGCGCAGCGTCTGTCGGTGCTGCACGGCATCAACGCGCCGGAATTCTTCGACAAGGCGGTGTTCTCCACCCTGGTGGCAACGCTGCGCGAAGAAGGCTATATCAACGACAGCGGCGATGCGATCCGCGAGCACACCCTCGAGGTGTACAACATGCTGAGCGATCTGATCACGCCGGAGATCAAGCTGACCATCGAAAGCGTCAACATGCCGGAAGAGACCAACGCCCTGCCGCAACCCGATGCGGAAGAAGAGAAAGACGAGTGATTTCGCCCGGCGCGGAAACACAAAAGGCACCCTCGGGGTGCCTTTTTTCTTGCGGAAGGGAAGCGTTACGTCGGCAGATAGCTCAGCGCGATGCCGATGAACACCACCAGCCCCACATAGTTGTTCTGCAGGAAGGCCTTGAAGCAGGCCTCGCGCTCGCGGCCGGCGATCTGTTTCTGCTGGTGAATGAACAGCGCGCCCGCCAGCAGCAGCGACCAGTAAAACGCCCCGCCGAGCTGCGCCAGATAACCGACCCACACCAGCAGCAGCAGCGTCGCGAACTGCAGCAGCCCGACGATCAACTTGTCATAACGGCCGAACAGGATAGCGGTGGATTTGATGCCGATCTTCAGGTCATCGTCGCGGTCGACCATCGCATACAGCGTATCGTAGGCCACCGTCCAGCAGATGTTGGCCAGCAGCAGCAGCCAGCAGCTGAGCGGCAGCGATTCGCTGACCGCCGCATAGCCCATCGGAATGCCCCAGCCGAACGCGGCGCCCAGCACGAACTGCGGCAGGTTGGTCACCCGCTTCATAAACGGGTACGCCCAGGCCAGCGCCAGCGCCGCCAGCGACAGCCAGATGGTCATAGCATTCAGCGTCAACACCAGGCAGAACGAGATCAGCACCAGCACCACGAACAGCACCTTGGCCTCTTTCGCGCTCACCCGGCCGCTCGGCATCGGCCGCCCGGCGGTGCGTTTCACGTAGCCGTCCACCGCGCGATCGGCGTAATCATTCACCACGCAGCCGGCGGCGCGCATCAGGAACACGCCGAGCACGAACACCAGCAAAATCGACAGCGGTGGCACGCCTTTCCCGGCCAGCCACAGCGCCCACAGCGTCGGCCACAGCAGCAACAGCGTGCCGATCGGTTTATCAATGCGCATCAAATGGCTGTAAGCCCGCCATTTACTTTGAGTCACGCTTCCCTCCAAGGTCTTGCTCTCCTCTCTTATGCAGGAACCGCTGAATACAGCGGCGAAGCCGGTAAAAACAGTTCGGTCAGCAACAGCGGTTTGCCCGCCAGCCGCAGCCGTGAACGGCGCGCCCACAGCGCGTCCTGTCGGCCGATATGGATATAGTCGCGGGTCAGCTCGCCGCTGCTGAACAGGTAGCGCCCCAGCGGCAGCGTGCCCAGATCCACCAGCGCCTGGTCGGGGCCGGTCAGCGTATTTTCCGGGATCACCGTGCGCCCCAGCAGCCAGGGCTGGTCATCGCCCAGCAGCACCACTTCGCGCAGCCAGTAGCGCGGGCTGTCGGGCAGGTGCTTCGCCTCGTCGCCCAGCGCCTCGCGCGTGACGAAGCATTCGCGCTGCGGTTCGACGCGCACCTGGGCGCAATGGCGTTCAAATCGGCGGGTCATGGAGCCTAACTCCATCAGCCAGTCGCTGACGGTGGCGGGCGCCGGAGGATCCTGTTCGGACAACCACTCCAGCGGCGGCAGGATGGAATCCCTGATGCCAGACATTGCTTTACTCCTCGCCTGAACCGCAGCCGGTACGGCGCGCCAGACGATACAAACTGTTAACAGGCCCCCATTGTAGCGCAGAAATGCGAAAGCGGCAGGCTGATTCGTGGCGAAAACGGCAGGCCTATCGGCCGGAAAAACCGGGGTTCTGTCATCTTTTTGCCATCCGTATTCTCTATCTTCGTTCCCCGGCACGATGACGATTTTGTGATCGCCTGCAAAGTTTCATCTTTGTCGCGTTGTTTTATCTACGCGCGTAGATACTCTGACACCGCAGCGTTGAATCGCCATGCGTCCGACATCATTTGTCGGCACACCTTTGTTGCCGGCACCAGGGAAACCATCTTTAACCGCGCCCCTCCAGGCGCAGAAAAAAAGAGGATAGCACCGTCATGAGCGAAACAACGCTTGCCACTCCACAGACCGCCGACGCCGCGCTGGCGGCCGATGAACGCCTGGCAACCAAAGAGGGGCGCAGCCAATTTTGGCGCGCCACCTTCTCCTGCTGGCTCGGCACCGCCATGGAATACGTCGACTTCGCGCTGTACGGCCTGGCGGCCGGCATGGTGTTCGGCGATGTGTTCTTCCCCGAGGCCACGCCGCTGGTCGCTCTGCTGGCCAGCTTCGCCACCTACTCAGTCGGTTTCGTCGCGCGGCCGATCGGCGCGCTGGTGTTCGGCTGGATCGGCGATCGCAAAGGCCGCCGCGTAGTGCTGATCACCACCGTGGCGCTGATGGGCATTTCCACCACGCTGATCGGCCTGATCCCGTCCTATGCGCAAATCGGCGTCTGGGCGCCCACCTGCCTGGTGATCCTGCGCTTCGCGCAGGGGTTCGGCGCCGGCGCGGAGCTGTCCGGCGGCGCGGTGATGCTGGCGGAATACGCGCCGGCCAAGCGGCGCGGGCTGGTGGCCTCGATCATCGCCATCGGCTCCAACAGCGGCACCCTGCTGGCGTCGCTGGTATGGCTGCTGGTGCTGCAACTCGACAAGGAAGATCTGATGAGCTGGGGCTGGCGCATTCCGTTCCTCGCCAGCATTCTGATCGCCGGGGTGGCGCTGTACCTGCGCCGTCACGTGCGCGAAACGCCGGTGTTCGAGCGCGAGCTGCAACAAAACCACCAGCGCATGCTGGACGCCGCTCAGGCCGCGCCGGACTCACGCAGCTACCTGCAGCGCACCAAAGCGTTCTGGGTGATGCTCGGCCTGCGCATCGGCGAAAACGGCCCCTCCTATCTGTGCCAGGGCTTTATCGTCGGCTACGTCGCCAAGGTGCTGATGGTCGATAAATCGGTGCCGGCGCTGGCGGTGCTGATCGCCTCGCTGTGCGGTTTTCTGGTGATCCCGCTGGCCGGCTGGCTGTCCGATCGCTTCGGCCGCCGCGTCACCTACCGCTGGTTCTGCCTGCTGCTGGTGCTGTACGCCTTCCCGGCGTTCTGGCTGCTCGACAGCCGTGAACCGGCGATCGTCATCTCGGTGATCGTGGTCGGCATGTGCATCGCATCGCTGGGGATCTTCGGCGTGCAGGCGGCCTACGGCGTCGAACTGTTCGGCGTGAAGAACCGCTACTCCAAGATGGCGTTCGCCAAGGAGCTCGGCTCGATCCTCTCCGGCGGCACCGCGCCGCTGATCGCCACCGCGCTGCTCTCCGGCTTCGGTCACTGGTGGCCTGTCGCCGCCTATTTTGTTGTAATGGCGGGCATCGGCTTAATCACCACCTTCTTTGCTCCCGAAACCCGCGGCCGCGATCTCAACCTGCCGCAGGATGCCGCGTAGCGAGAAGGCGAACAGGATCTCAATTTGGATAATCACTCCGCGCGACGCGTTACCCGCGCCGACGTGGCCCGCGTAGCGGGCACCTCCGTCGCCGTGGTCAGCTACGTGATCAACAACGGCCCGCGCCCGGTGGCGGAAGCCACCCGGCTGCGCGTGCTGGCGGCGATCGAGCAGACCGGCTACCGGCCGAACGACATCGCGCGGGCGCTGGCCTCCGGCAGCACGCAAACCTACGGGCTGGTGGTGCCGGATATTTCCAACCCGTTCTTCGCCACTCTGGCGCGGGCGCTGCAGCAGGAAGCCTTCAGCCGCGGCCGCGTGCTGCTGCTGGGCGATGCCGGCGACGATCGTCAGCGCGAGTATGAGCTTATCAACAACCTGCTGCGCCGCCAGGTCGACGGCCTGCTGTACACCAGCGTCGATCGCCACCCGTGGTTCGATCTGATCCGCGCTTCCGGCACCCCCTGCGTGATGATAGACACCATCGACAGCCAGGCCGGCGTCTGCGCCATTCGCGTCGACGAACGCGACGCCGCCTGCCAGGCGACCCGCCATCTGCTGCAGCACGGCTATCGCGACATCGGCATTTTTATCGGTCCGCTGACCATGCTCAACGCGCAGGATCGCCTGAACGGCTGGCGCGATGCGCTGCTGGAGGCGGGCATCGCGCCACGCGACGCGTGGATTTTCGAAGCGCCCTACACCCGCCAGGGCGGTTACCAGGCCACCCAGCGCCTGGTGCAAGGCCCGCGCCCGCGCGCCGTTTTCACCTCCAACGAGCAGCAGGCGCTCGGCTGCCTGTCGGCGCTGGCGGAGCATGGGCTGCGCGCGCCGGACGATCTGGCGCTGATCTGTTTTAACGGCACGCAACAATCCGAATTCAGCGTGCCGCCGCTCAGCGCGGTCGAGCAGCCGATCGACGCCATGGCCAAGCGGGCCATCGCCATGCTGGCCGCCGGCGCCGCGCCCGCCGAGCTGCATGAATTCGCTTTTCAACTGCGCATCCGCCGTTCGTGCGGCTGTTAGCGGTTTTTCAGGACACCTTATATGCGTTTAATCATTGATTGCGATCCCGGCAACGGCGTTCCCGGCGCCAACGTCGACGACGGCCTGGCGCTGGCCCTGGCGCTGGCGGCCAAACCGCAGCTGCAGCTGGAGTTGATCAGCATCGTGGCCGGCAACACCCCGCGTGAAGTGGGCTTCGCCGTCGCCACCGATCTGCTGGCGCAGAGCGGCTATCAGGTGCCGGTCGCCCTCGGCGCGGCGCGCGCCCTGAGCGAACCGCCGGAGCCGTGGCGCGCACACCTGGACCGCCCGATCGCCGATCCTAAGCTGGCGGCGCTGTGGCGTGACCTGCCCGCGCCCTCGCTGGCCAACGCGCCCGCGCCGGACGCCGCCATCGCCATCGGCGAACTGATCTGCCGGCATCCCGGCGAGATCACGCTGGCGGCGATCGGCCCGCTGACCAACGTTGCGCACGCCATGCAGCTTTACCCGCAGATGGCGCAGGCGGTGAAAGAGATCGTGATCATGGGCGGCGTGTTCAACGTTGAGGGATATATCAAGGACACCAATTTCGGCCTGGATCCGGAAGCGGCGCGGCTGGTGTTGAACAGCGGCGCCGCTATCACGCTGGCGCCGCTGGATGTCACCACTCAGACCATGCTGACCCAGGCGGATCTGGCCGCGTTGACCCAGCCGGATACCCCGCTGTGCCGCTATTTGCGCGCCACGACGCAGCCGTGGATCGACTATTCGCGCCATACGCGGCGCCTGCCGGGCTGCTGGATCCATGATGCGCTGGTGATCGCCTGGCTGCTGGCGCCGCAGCTGGTCACCACCGAGATGTTTCATGTGGATGTGGCGCTGGAAGGGGCGTTGACGCGCGGCAGCTCACGCCGCTGGCGGCCGGACAGCCTGCGCCTGACGGTCGGCATGCCGGCGCCGCAGGGCAAGCCGGTGCGCGTCATGCAGCAGGTGGACAACGCCCGTCTGCTGGCGTTGATCGGCGCAACGCTGGCCCGCGGATGAAAAAAGGTGCGCCAAAGCGCACCAATCATCGAGCCAGCATCGGCAGCGCCGGGTGTTACCCCTTGCCTTTAACGCTGCTGATAAACGTTTTACGCGCGGTGGTCGAGCCCAGTTTCTCGGCCTCATTCATCAGCTTCAGCGCCTTGTCGATATCGCCCGCCTTCACCGCCTGCTTGATGCCGTTATTGAAGTAGCTTTCGGTATCGTTGAGCATCGGCTCCGCCGGTTTCTCCGGCGCAGGCGCAGGCGCCGCCACGGCGGCCGGTGCGGTCGAGCCCACCACCACCGGCGCCACGGTCGGCGCAGGCTGCAGCATGCCGATCATCACGTTGCCGGTGCCCTGTTCCGCGGTGACCTTAAGCTTCAGCGTGCCGGTCGTCGCGTGGCCGGCGATCGGATCCGGGATATCCGGCACCGCGTTGCCCACGCCCTGCGCATAGGCCTTGGCCGGGTTGGTCAGCTGCGTGGTTTTCGCCAAGTCCTGGCGGGTGGTGTACACCAGCAGGTAAATCTGTTTTTGACCGAGCGCCGGCGTCAGTTTCAGCGTGCCTTCGAGGCGATCGGAGGACATCGCCCCCGGCGGCTGATACGGGAAATAGCTGCTCGGGTAATACGCCGCCGGGCGCAGATGCTCGTCCAGCACCAGCACGCTCGGCGCGTACAGCGAATTGTTTTTGGCGAGGCTGCTCAGCGTCACTTCCAGCGAACCGCGATCGGCCGGCAGCGTATAGGCGGCGATCGCTCCCTGAATCTCGCCCTGATTGAGCTGCGGGCTGACGGCGTCGAGCTTCACCTCTTGCGACACCGGCGGCTGCAGCGGCTGCCACGGCAGGCTTTGCAGCGTGGCGGCGCTGATGGCCGGCGCGACGGAAACGTTGGCCGGCGTGTCGGCGTTGGCCGCCAAAGGCGCGCCGACGGTCAGCGCCAGCGACAGGCAGAGTGACAGCAGATTCTTTTTCATCGTTATATCCTCTTTCAGCGCCGCGGCGGATCAGGCAAGAGATCCGGCCGCGGCGAATGCGGTTGGGGGAGAGCCGATAGCCCTCCCCGCCCTGTCGTCGTTACCACCAAATTTCCATCTGGGCGCCGAAGGTGACTTCGTCATCCTTGCCGCGGCTGAAGGTATGCATGCTGGTGTCGTTGTAAGCGGTGCCGGTGTTATACCCGGTGTCGTCACCGGTGGCGTAGCCCCACTTCTCATCCCACTTGGCGTAGGTGGCGAACAGGCGGATGGCCGGACGCGACCAGATGCTGTTGCCCGCCTGCCACTGCTGCGCCAGGGTCACTTTATACTGGCCGTTGCGATCGCCGGTGCGTTGGGATTTGACGTTGTCATAGCCGGCTTCCAGCAGGGTGCTCATGATCGGCGTCCATTTGTACATCGGGCGCACGCCCACGGTGTACCAGGTGGTGCCGTTGTTGTTATCGCGGTCGATGTCCTGGAACATGGCGACGTACATCAGCGCCCATTGATCGTTGAAGTCGATGGCGCCGTGATCCAGCACGCGGATCATCTTGCCGTTGTTATCGATGGTGGCGCCTTCGTTGCGGCCGTTGTTCTGCGAGGTCATCGAGTCGGTGGCGTACTGCAGCACGAATTTGTTGTAGCCGCTCAGGATGCTCTGCGTGTGTTCCGCGGTGAACATCCAGCCGTCTTTGCTGGCGCCGTCGGCCAGGCGATAGTTATCCTGCGCATTGGCGCGGCCGTAGTCCACGCCCAGCTCCAGGGTGCCGCCCGGGTTCAGCTCCAGGCCGGCCAGACGCAGGTCGAAGGTGTCGTTGACGGTTGGGCGCTGTTTCCATTCGTTATCCAGGTAGCCGTAAGAGCCGCCGGATTCGGAGTTGCGGGTCACGGCGGCGGACAGCTTGCCGAAGCCCAGATCGATGTTTTCCAGACCGGCGCCCGGGCCGGAGATATCCCAGTAGTAGAAGTCGATCATGTGAACGTCATGACGCTGATAGAAGCGCTTACCGGCCCACAGCGTGGAGCCCGGCAGCCAGTCGATCAGGTTTTTACCCTGCACGTTGACTTCGCGGAAGCCCGGGGTCACGTCTTCCCAGTCGGAACGTTGCGAGACCGAATAGGCCAGGTTGGTGTCGAAATAGAAGCTCTTGTCGCCTTCTTTCCACACTTCCTGCCCCAGTTTCAGTTCGGCGTAGGTTTCGCATTCGTTGCCGAGACGGTATTTGCTCGCGGCACCGGTGGCCTTGAAGCACTGTTGCTCACCGCCGCTGCCGGTCCAGCCGATGCCGGAACGGGCGTAACCGTGAAAATCCACGGCCAGCGCCTGGGTAGAGAGAACACCGGCGGCGACAGCCAGTGCCAGAGGAAGTTTGCGCAGAGTAGTCATCATTATTCTCCTGTTATACCGACTTTGATGCTTTAAACGCCCGGCTCCTGGTGCAGCCGTTTACATGCCGTACCGTCTTCACGGAACAGGTGGCAACGATGAGGCGGCAGGCCGATGGCGAATGTGGCACCTTCTTCTACCAGCACCACGTCATTCTGGCGGTACACCAGGTTTTGACGGATGGCCGGGATTTGGATGTGGATTTGCGTCTCGTTGCCGAGCTGCTCCACCACCTGTACGTCGCCGGTAAGCCGCACTTCTGAGGCTTCGCCGGGCAGCAGATGTTCAGGGCGAATGCCCAGTGACAGGTTGGCGCCGGGCTGAACGCCCTCACCTTCCACCGGCAGCCAGACCAACTGGCGGTTGGGCAGTTCGACCTGCACCTGTTGCGGCTGCGCCGCGGTCACCTTGACCGGCAGGAAGTTCATCTTCGGCGAGCCGATAAACCCGGCGACGAAGCGGTTGGCCGGGTAGTGATACAGCTCCAGCGGCTTGCCGACCTGCGCCACGCGACCGGCGTCGAGCACCACGATCTTGTCGGCCAGCGTCATCGCTTCAACCTGATCGTGGGTGACGTAAATCATGGTGCGCTGCAGGCGCTTGTGCAGACGGGAAATCTCGATGCGCATCTGCACCCGCAGCGCGGCGTCGAGGTTGGACAGCGGTTCGTCGAGCAGGAACACGTCCGGCTCGGCCACCAGCGTGCGGCCGATCGCCACGCGCTGACGCTGCCCGCCGGACAGCGCCTTCGGCCGCCGATCGAGCAGGTGCGCCAGCTGCAACACCTCGGAAACCTGATTCACCCGTTGATTGATTTCCGCTTTCCTGGCGCCGGCCAGCTTCAGGCCGAACGACATGTTGTCCGCCACCGACAGGTGCGGATACAGCGCGTAGGACTGGAATACCATGCCGATGCCGCGCTCGGAAGGCGGCACCTCATTCATGCGTTTATCGCCGATCAGCAGGTCGCCGGAGGTGATGTCCTCCAGCCCGGCGATCATGCGCAGCAGCGTCGATTTACCGCAGCCCGACGGCCCGACAAACACCACAAACTCGCCGTCTTCGATGGTTAGATTGACGTCTTTGGAAATCACGGCCTCACCGAAGGCCTTATAAACGCTGCGCAGTGTCACGCTAGCCATGCGTTACTCCCCTGCTTTCGCAGTTAACATGTCGTGTGAAAATGGCGGAGGCAAAGCCCGCCAAAACCCATTGATGACCCTCTTGCTGCGCGCCGTGCTGCCATGCCAACGGCAAGGTCGCCTCAGACGGCGCGGCCGCCTGAGTATAAGGCTGCAGGTTTATCAGCGCTTCAAGGCATTGATCCTGATGGGTAATAAGTAAGCGCACCATGCCGTCCCGCTGGCTGATCGCGTTCAATTCGCCGCGCTGGATGAGCGGCGAACGGCGCAGGGCCAACAGCGCCTGGCAGTAACGTAAGGTGGAGTGGCTGTCGTGCTGTTGGCGGCTGATGGCCAATGCGCGGTGTTCGATCGCCACCTGTTGATACCAGCTGATTTCGCCGGCGGTGACCTGTTCGGGGGCTTCATGCCACGGCATCGGCGTTTGCGCGCCGCGCGGATCCTGCAGCCCGGCGGCATGCGGCAGCCCCAGCTCCTCGCCCTGGTACAGGCAGATCGGCGCCGGCAACATCGCCAACAGCGTCAAAAAGGCGGCGGCGGAACGCAGGTCGCCCTGCCCCCAGCGGCTGACCACTCTTGGCTGATCGGCGTCGCCGGTGCTCCACAGGCTGTCCGCCAACGTGGCGCGGCGGGCGTGCAGCACCGCCACCAGCTTCTCCGCGCTGAACGGCATCACGTCCAGCGCCAGCGCGCCGTGGACGAACCGCTGTGGCGCGACGGCATTGCGAACGCGGTTGGCTTCATCGCCGTACCACAGCGTCAGCCCTTCGGCCGTCACCGTCGTCTCGGCCTCCGGCGCCAGCGTCTGCGGCAGCAACAGGCCGTCGATCGACAGCGCTTTCAGGTACGGCAGCGCCGCCAGCATGCCGTGCGCGTCGCCCACGCCGTCCCCGTTTCCGTCACGGAAACTGGCCGGATGGATCCGGTACAGGGTGGGCTGAGTGGCGATAGGCATTGACGACATAAATCCGGTATCCCTGCTGCGCGTGGCGTTAAAAATCAATGGGCCGATAGTGCGGGAGTCGCCGGAAAGGGTAATCATCCGTAACAGGATTTTTCATGGGGGAGGAGGCGGGAGGATGAGAGAACGACCGCGGCGATGAGAAGTTCCGCGCTTAAGGCAAATCTGTGATCCGTCTGGCAAAAATCGCCCCCCTATTTTGTGCCTGACGCCACAGAATAGAGCGCAACGTTAACTGGATCACACTCCTCATCTCAGGGGCGTAGAGGGGGGGAGGATGAGAATATGTCGCGTTGTGACCCACTATTACCGCGAAACGTCACTCCTTGATTTATGTGCCCACAAAAAGAAGGACTGGATTATGACTCGCAGCATTACCCTCGCCCGCACGCTGGCGCTCTCGGCACTGGCCACCCTGGTGCTCTCTTCTTCCGCCTTCGCCAAGATCGAGGAAGGCAAACTGGTTATCTGGATCAACGGCGACAAGGGCTATAACGGCCTGGCCGAAGTCGGCAAGAAATTCGAAAAAGACACCGGCATCAAGGTTACCGTCGAACACCCGGACAAGCTGGAAGAAAAATACCCGCAGGTGGCCGCCACCGGCGACGGCCCTGACATCATTTTCTGGGCCCACGACCGCTTCGGCGGCTATGCGCAGTCCGGCCTGCTGGCCGAAATCCACCCGTCCAAAGCCTTCCAGGACAAGCTGTTCCCGTTCACCTGGGACGCCGTGCGTTATGACGGCAAGCTGATTGGCTACCCGATCGCCGTCGAGGCGCTGTCGCTGATTTACAACAAAGACCTGGTCAAACAGCCGCCGAAGACCTGGGAAGAGATCCCGGCGCTGGATAAACAGCTGCGCGCCAACGGCAAGAGCGCCATCATGTGGAACCTGCAGGAACCCTACTTCACCTGGCCTATCATCGCCGCCGACGGCGGTTATGCCTTCAAGTATGAAAACGGTAAATACAACATCAAGGATGTCGGCGTCGCCAACGCCGGTTCGCAGGCCGGCCTGCAGTTCATCGTCGATCTGGTGAAAAACAAGCACATCAACGCCGATACCGACTACTCAATCGCCGAAGCCGCGTTCAACAAAGGCCAGACCGCGATGACCATCAACGGGCCGTGGGCCTGGAACAACATCGAGCAGAGCAAAATCAACTACGGCGTGACGCTGCTGCCGACCTTCAAAGGCAAACCGTCCAAGCCGTTCGTCGGCGTGCTGACCGCCGGCATCAACGCCGCCAGCCCGAATAAAGAGCTGGCGACCGAGTTCCTCGAGAACTACCTGCTGACCAACGAAGGGCTGGCGGACGTCAACAAAGACAAGCCGCTGGGCGCGGTGGCGCTGAAGTCCTACCAGGAAACGCTGGCCAAAGATCCGAAGATAGCGGCCACCATGCAGAACTCGCAAAACGGGGAAATCATGCCGAACATCCCGCAGATGAGCGCCTTCTGGTACGCCGAACGCAGCGCGGTGATCAACGCCGTCAGCGGCCGTCAGACGGTGAAAGCCGCGCTGGACGACGTGCAGACCCGCATCACCAAGTAACGACGTCGTGCGGGGTGCCACGGTGCCCCGCCGTTGCTTCACAGAAAGGAACGCCCTATGCAATTCGCTCACGCCGGGACGCCTGCGCGTAAAAAATCGAAGTGGTGGCAAAGCGACGCGCTGAAATGGCTGGTAGTCAGCCTGTTCAGCCTGGTGACCTGCTACCTGATTGTGTTGATGTATGCACAGGGTGAATACCTGTTCGCTATCCTGACGCTGATCCTGGTCAGCGCCGGGCTTTACGTCTTCGCCAACCGCCGCGCCTACGCCTGGCGCTATGTGTATCCCGGCGTCGCCGGCATGGGGCTGTTCGTCCTGTTCCCGCTGATTTGCACCATCGCCATCGCCTTCACCAACTACAGCAGCACCAACCAGCTGACCTTCGAGCGCGCGCAATCGGTGCTGATGCAGCGCCAGTTCCAGAGCGGCAAAACCTTTACCTTCGGCCTCTACCCGGCGGAAAACCAGCAGTGGCGCCTGCAGCTGACGCCGCCGGACGGCGAAGCACCGCTGATCTCCGAGCCTTTCCGCCTCGACGCCGCCGCGCCGCAAACCCTGAAACTGATGGCGCAGAGCGCCGCGCCGCAGGGCGAGCGCGCCACGCTGCGGGTGATCACCCAGAACCGGCAGGCGCTGAGCCAGTTGGTGGCGCAACTGCCCGACGGCGGTGAATTGCGCATGAGCTCCCTGCGCCAGTTCTCCGGCACCCGCCCGCTGTATGCGCTGGACCAAGACGGCAGCACGCTGACCAATAACCAGACCCAGGTGCGCTACCGGCCGAACGGCGACACCGGCTTCTATCAGGCGATCAACGCCGACGGCGGCTGGGCGCAGGAAACCCTGAGCCCGGGCTATACCGTCACCACCGGCTGGAAAAACTTCCTGCGGGTGCTACAAGACGAGGGCATCAAAAAGCCGTTCGTGTCGATCTTCATCTGGACCATCGTGTTCTCGGTGATGACGGTGATCCTCACCGTGGCGGTCGGCATGGTGTTGGCCTGCGTGGTGCAGTGGGAGGCGCTGAAAGGCAAGGCGCTCTACCGTGTGCTGCTGATCCTGCCCTATGCGGTGCCGTCATTCATCTCGATCCTGATCTTCAAAGGTTTGTTCAACCAGAGCTTCGGCGAGATCAACATGATGCTCAGCCATCTGTTCGGCATCAAACCGGCCTGGTTCAGCGATCCGCTCACCGCCAAGAGCATGATCCTGATCGTCAACACCTGGCTCGGCTACCCGTACATGATGATCCTGTGCATGGGGCTGCTGAAGGCGATCCCGGACGATCTGTACGAGGCCTCGGCGATGGACGGCGCCAACCCGTGGCAAAACTTCTTCCGCATCACCTTACCGCTGCTGATCAAGCCGCTGACGCCGCTGATGATCGCCAGCTTCGCCTTCAACTTTAACAACTTCGTGCTGATCCAGCTGCTGACCAACGGCGGCCCGGACATGATCGGCACCACGACGCCGGCCGGCTATACCGATCTGTTGGTCAGCTACACCTACCGCATCGCCTTCGAAGGCGGCGGCGGGCAAGACTTCGGGCTGGCGGCCGCCATCGCCACGCTGATCTTCCTGTTGGTGGGCGCGCTGGCGATCCTGAATTTGAAAGCCAGCAAGATGAACTTCGATTAGGGAGAATGACGATGGCCATGGTTCAACCCAAATCCCAGCGCCTGCGCCTGTGGATCACCCATATTTTGATGCTGTGCTTTATCGCCCTGATCATGTTCCCGCTGCTGATGGTGGTCGCCATCTCGCTGCGCTCCGGCAACTTCGCCACCGGCAGCCTGATACCGGAAACCCTCTCCTGGGATCACTGGCGGCTGGCGCTCGGCTTTAGCGTCACCCACGCCGACGGCAGCGTGACGCCGCCGCCGTTCCCGGTGCTGCTGTGGCTGTGGAACTCCATCAAGATCGCGGCGATCACCGCCATCGGCATCGTGACGCTGTCTACCACCTGCGCCTACGCCTTTGCCCGCATGCGCTTTCGCGGCAAGAGCACGTTGCTGAAAAGCATGCTGATCTTCCAGATGTTCCCGGCGGTGCTGTCGCTGGTGGCGCTGTACGCCCTGTTCGATCGCCTGGGCCAGTACATTCCGTTTATCGGCCTGAATACCCACGGCGGCGTGATCTTCGCCTACATGGGCGGCATCGCGCTGCACGTCTGGACCATCAAGGGCTATTTCGAAACCATCGACAACTCGCTGGAAGAGGCGGCGGCGCTGGACGGCGCCACGCCGTGGCAGGCGTTCCGTCTGGTGTTGCTGCCGCTGTCGGTGCCGATTCTGGCGGTGGTGTTCATTCTGTCGTTTATCGCCGCCATCACCGAAGTGCCGGTGGCATCGCTGCTGCTGCGCGATGTGAACAGCTACACGCTGGCGGTGGGAATGCAGCAATATCTCAACCCGCAGAACTACCTGTGGGGCGACTTCGCCGCCGCCGCGGTGCTGTCGGCGATACCGATCACCGCCGTGTTCCTGCTGGCGCAGCGCTGGCTGGTTGGCGGCCTGACGGCCGGCGGCGTGAAGGGGTAATTTGTGCCACTGCAGTGCGTTTGATGTCTTTCCTTATCTTTTACCCTATGGATTTCAAGTTACAGCGAGTGCAGTCAACAACGCTGTAGCTTGAAAGACGTCGGGTAATGATATCCTGTGTCTTTGGCGGCCATTGGCCGCCATTTTTATCGCTACTCCCGTTTCAGCCGGTCGGTATTAGCCAGATAAAGCGTCACCACCAGCACCAATATCGCCGCGGCGTAGATCAGGGTATCGATAGGGTTTTTGTGATCCACGATAATCAAACGAATAATCGCGGTAATGCCAATGTAAATAAAATAGCGCAGCGGGAAATGATAACCCGACTCAAAATACTTGACGATCAAGGCGATAAATTCAAAGTACAGGAAATAAATCACAATGCCTTCAATCAACAGGTAAGAGGACGACTCTTCGCTGTTGATAAATAACACCTTCGCCAGATGGAGGGTTTCCTTGACCAGAAACACCACCAGAATGGCCGCCAGCAGCAGCAAGCCCACGTTCAGCACCCGCTGCAGCCCCTTCGCTATCATTATCGAACGCGACGTTTTTGCCATAAAACCTCTCTCTGAATACCGCGTATATGATTCAACCGTGCCAATATAGGCATTGTCCTAAAAATTCCGCCCCTCGCGAAAGCACTTTAAACCCCATTTAATTCATCACGTTATAATAAGATGTTTCTGACCTATAGATTTGTAGCAAATCGAAATGTCAACTATCATGGGACACAGAGATCTTTACATAAAACCAATAACCTCGAATTAACAAGGGAATTCTTTATGCGCGCTAAACTTAACGGACTGGTCGCTGCGGGCCTGTTTACCTGTGCATTGTCCGGCCACGCCGCCGGCCTGGTAGCCCCTGACAACGATCTGCGTAACGATCTCGCCTGGCTGTCTGACCGCGGCGTCATCAACGTCAGCCTGTCCACCTGGCCGCTGAGCCAGGAAGAGATCAGCTCCGTTATCGCGCAGGCCAAGCCGGTGACCAACACCGAGAAAAACGTTATCGACCGCGTACAACGCCGCGTCGATGCCCTGAAAGCCAACATTCGCGTCAGCGGTTACGCCTCGACCGATAAACCCGGCACCCCGCAGGGCTTCGGCCAAAACGAATACGCCGACGATCGCCTGACCATCGGCGCCGGCGCCAACGGCGAGTTCTGGGACGTGCGTCTGCAGGGCTCGGTGGAAGGCGATCAGCGCGTCAGCGACGGCTCCAAATTCAACATGAACGGCTCCTACGGCGCGGTGAAAATCTGGAACCAATGGCTCTCCTTCGGCGAGGTTTCCCAGTGGTGGGGCCCGGGCTACGACGGCAGCCTGATCCGCTCCGACGCCGCGCGCCCGGTGGCCGGCTTTATGCTGCAGCGCGCCGACCAATCGCCGTTTGAAACCCCGTGGCTGTCGTGGATCGGCCGCTGGCAATACCAGTTGTCCGCCGGCCAGCTGTCGCAGTACAGTTCAGTCCCGCACACCAAACTGATCGGCGGCCGTTTCACCATGATGCCGACCGACTTCCTGGAGCTGGGCGCTTCACGCATCATGATGTGGGGTGGTGAAGGCCGACCGCAGTCGTGGAGTTCGTTCTGGGACGGCTTTACCGGTAAAGATAACGATGATTCAGGTAAAGGCAACGATCCAGGCAACCAGCTCGCCGGTTTCGACTTCAAACTGAAAATGCAGCCGCTGATCGGCCTGCCAGTCAGCCTGTATGGTCAATTGGTGGGTGAAGATGAGGCAGGCTATCTGCCATCGCAAAACACCTATCTGCTCGGACTGGAAGGCCACCCGGAATGGGGCCCGACGACCATCAACTGGTATATCGAAGGGTCAGACACCCGTTCGGATATGAGCCGCAAAAACTATGTGTACACACACTATACCTATAAAGGCGGCTACTACCAGCAAGGTTACCCGCTGGGCCATGCGATGGGCGGCGACGGCCAGATGTTGTCCGGCCGCATAGAGCTGGTGCTGGACGACAGCCAGCGTTGGAGCACCCGCGTGGTTTACGCCAAGGTGAACCCGCTGAGCCAAAGCATCAACCAGGCCTTCCCGAAATCCGATACGCTGAAGGGCATTCAGGTCGGCTGGGGTTACACCTTCCCGTCACAGGTTAAGTTCGATACCAGCCTGTGGTACACCGACAACGATCACAGCACCGCCGACGACGTGGGCGCCGGCGTCAGCTTCGAAGTGCCGATCAACCTGTAATTTTTTGCAGACGTAAAAAAACCCGCCGCGGCGGGTTTTTTATTGGCTTCAGCTCAGGCGCTTAGCGCCATTCCTTGAAGCGGTTGATCAGCGCATTGGTCGAGCTGTCGTGGCTGCTGATTTTCTCGCTGCCCGCCAGCTCCGGCAGGATGCGGTTAGCCAGCTGTTTGCCCAGCTCCACGCCCCACTGATCGAAGGTGAAGATGTTCAGGATCGCGCCCTGGGTGAAGATCTTGTGCTCGTACAGCGCGATCAGGCTGCCTAGGCTGAACGGGGTGATTTCGCGCAGCAGGATCGAGTTGGTCGGGCGGTTGCCTTCAAACACTTTGAACGGCGCCACGTGCTTGACCTGCTCAGGGGTTTTACCCTGCGCCGCGAACTCGGCCTCCACCACGTCCAGCGACTTGCCGAACGCCAGCGCTTCGGTCTGAGCGAAGAAGTTGGACAGCAGTTTGGCGTGATGATCGCCCAGCGGATTATGGCTGATGGCCGGCGCGATGAAGTCGCAAGGCACCAGCTTGGTGCCCTGGTGGATCAGCTGGTAGAACGCATGCTGGCCGTTGGTGCCCGGCTCGCCCCAAATGATAGGGCCGGTCTGATAATCCACCGGATTGCCGTTGCGATCGACGTACTTGCCGTTGGATTCCATGTTGCCCTGCTGGAAGTAAGCGGCAAAACGGTGCATGTACTGATCGTACGGCAGAATGGCTTCGGTTTCGGCGCCGAAGAAGTTGTTGTACCAGATACCGATCAGCGCCAGCAGCACCGGCAGGTTCTTCTCCGCCGGCGTTTCGGCGAAGTGCTTGTCCATGGCGTGCGCGCCGCTCAGCAGCTGCTCGAAGTTGTCATAACCGATGGACAGCGCGATCGACAGACCGATCGCCGACCACAGGGAGTAACGGCCCCCTACCCAGTCCCAGAATTCGAACATGTTGTCGGTATCGATGCCGAACTCGGCCACCGCTTTGCCGTTGGTGGACAGCGCGGCGAAGTGCTTGGCCACGTGTTGTTGATCGGCGGCGCTGCTCAGGAACCAGTCGCGCGCGCTGTGGGCGTTGGTCATGGTTTCCTGAGTGGTGAAGGTTTTGGAGGCCACCAGGAACAGCGTGGTTTCCGGGTTCAGCGGCTGCAGCGTTTCGGCGATATGGGTGCCGTCGACGTTGGAGACGAAGTGCATGTTCAGGTGGTTTTTATACGGGCGCAATGCTTCGGTCACCATGTAAGGGCCGAGATCCGAACCGCCGATGCCGATGTTCACCACGTCGGTGATCGGTTTGCCGGTGTAGCCTTTCCACTCGCCGCCGATGACGCGCGCGCAGAACTGTTTGATCTTGGCCAATACCGCATTCACTTCCGGCATCACGTCTTTGCCGTCGACCAGGATCGGGCTGTTTCTGCGGTTGCGCAGGGCAATGTGCAGCACCGCGCGATCTTCGGTGCGGTTGATTTTCTCACCGGCGAACATCGATTTGATGGCGCCTTGCAGATCGGTTTCTTTCGCCAGCGCCTGCAGCTTCTCCAGGGTTTCCTGCGTGATACGGTTCTTGGAATAGTCCACCAACATTTGGTCGTTGAAGGTCGCGGAGAACCTGGAGAAACGATCGCTGTCCTGGGCGAACAGGTCGGCGATCCGTACGTCTTTCATCTGTGCATAATGTTGCTGCAGGGCTTGCCAAGCAGCGGTTTGACTAGGATTGATATTTTTCATAGCAACACTCTTAGGCTTGAGAATAAAAATGACGCGTTGTCCGATTGTAGCCTGTTCGACTGTGATTATGATCTCTTTTCTTGCGATAGGCGCTAACTGTCAACGCAGTGCCGCCTCGTTTCAGCTTTCACTCTATACTTTTGGCTAACGGCCTGTTATCGGGGTTGCCGAATTGTCATCAGGCTGTGTCATCGTTGCTTATTTCGTCATTTGAAAGGGATCTCGCTTATGGAATTATCTGCCCCGCTCATGTTGGTGCTTATCGGCCTGGCGTCGCTGCTCGCGCAGTGGCTGGCCTGGCTGCTGCGCCTGCCGGCTATTTTGCCGCTGTTGCTGTTCGGCATCGTGCTCGGCCCGACGGTGCATCTGGTGCAGCCGGATCTGCTGTTCGGCGATCTGCTGTTTCCGCTGGTGTCGCTGTCAGTGGCGATCATCCTGTTCGAAGGGGCGCTGACGCTGCGTTTCGAGGAGATACGCGGCCTCGGCGGCGTGGTGCGCAATCTGGTCACCGTCGGCATGCTGGCCACCTTTCTGGTCATCAGCCTCGCCAGCTGGTGGCTGCTGGATTTCCCGCCGGAGCTGGCGGCGCTGATCGGCGCGGTGACGGTGGTGACCGGGCCGACGGTGATCGCCCCGCTGATGCGCGTGGTGCGGCCGAACGCCAACATTAACCAGGTGCTGCGCTGGGAAGGGATCGTCATCGATCCGGTCGGCGCCATCTTCACCCTGCTGGTGTTCGAATTCATCGTGCTGAAACAGAATGCGGAGTCCTATACCCATCTGTTTTGGACGCTGGGCATGACCGCCGCCGTCGGCCTGATCGCCGGCGCACTGTTCGGCTACCTGCTCGGCCTGGCGCTGCGCCGCGTCTGGCTGCCGCGCTACCTGCAGAACCTGGCGGTGCTGGCGATCATGCTGACCGCCTTCGGCGTTTCCAACGCCATCGCCGACGAATCCGGCCTGCTGACCGTCACGGTGATGGGCATCTGGCTGGCCAACATGCGCGACGTGGACACCAGCGATATTCTGGCGTTCAAAGAGGAGCTGTCGGCGATCCTGATCTCGGCGCTGTTCATCATTCTGGCGGCGCGGCTCGATATCCAGGCGCTGTGGAACATGGGCTGGCCGCTGCTCCTGCTGCTGCTGGTGGTGCAGTTCATCGCCCGGCCGCTGTGCATCGCGGTGTCGACCTGGCGCTCTTCCCTGCACTGGCGCGATCGGCTGCTGCTGTGCTGGATCGCCCCGCGCGGCATCGTCGCCGCGGCGGTCAGCTCGCTGTTCGCGCTGACGCTGCAGCGCAGCGGCTACCAGGGCGCCGACCGGCTGGTGACCGTGGTGTTCGCCATCATCATCGGCACCGTGGTGCTACAAAGCCTGACCAGCGGGATGATGGCGCGCTGGCTGCGGGTGCAGCAGCAAAAGCCGCGCGGCGTGCTGATCGTCGGCGCCAACAGCGTGGCGCGCATGCTGGCGCAGGCGCTGATCAAGCTGAACGTGCCGGTGATCGTCACCGACAGCAGCTGGGAATACTACCGCCAGGCGCGCATGGAAGGCATCCCGGCCTACTATGGCCACGCCTACTCCGAACACGCCGAGAACTATCTCGATCTGAGCAATATCGCCCAGGTGCTGGCGCTGTCGCCCAATCGCCACCAGAACGCGCTGGCGGTCTACCACTTCGGCCATCTCTTCGGCGAGGATCACGTGTTTGCCATCCGTTCGGGTGCGCCGCTGAAAGGGCGCGGCGCCAGCGCGGAAAGCTCGCGTTTCCGCCGGCATGAAATTTTATTTAATCAGGAAGCCACCTACGGCCGCCTGAGCAGCCTGCTCGCCAGGGGAGCCACCATCAAAGCGACCAAATTGAACGAAAATTTCGGTTGGCTGGAGTATTTGGAGAAACATCAGGGCGTTATTCCGTTATTCAGCCAAAAGGAAGACGGTTCTCTGCAACCGATTGGCGCCGGTTCCACGCCCGCGATGCCCTGTACGCTTATCGCGCTGGTGCAAGATGAAAATCCCTCACCGTCTGTACGTTGACAGAATGGCGATAACCGGCTATTCCTAACAGCCTACTTGCGCACCCGGTGCGCAAGCCAGAAGAGGCGCGTCGCCCAGGTAGAGTGTCAGAGGAGCCGTTTCTCCGTTGACGGCACCCGAGGGGGAGCGACGCCGAGGTAGGGTAATGGCCGGCCATTATCCTATCGACTACAGGGGCTGAATCCCCTGGGTTGTCACCAGGGGATCGCCCGCAGGGCGATCGACAAGGTGGGGCGCTTCTGGGTGTATCGTAGCCTGACCTCTACGCCTGCCCCCTGTTTACCGCTCTCCCCTTGTGCCAAGGCTATGGAATTACAGTGCCCCCAAACGGGCATCCCTGACACGAGGTTTCTAGATGAACCAAGCAGCACCCCAGAATTCCACCGTGGTAGCCAAATTCGGCGGCACCAGCGTCGCCGACTTTGAAGCCATGAACCGCAGCGCCGACGTCGTGCTGGCCAACCCGCAGGTCCGCCTGGTGGTGTTGTCCGCCTCGGCGGGCGTCACCAACCTGTTGGTCGCCCTGGCCGAAGGTTGCGAGGCCGACAAGCGCAACTACCGGCTTGATGAGATCCGCCGCATCCAGTACGCCATCCTCGATCGCCTCACGGCGCCGGCGGTGATCCGCGAAGAGATCGACCGCCTGCTGGAAAACATCGCCATGCTGTCGGAAGCCGCGTCGCTGGCCACCTCGACGGCGTTGACCGACGAACTGGTCAGCCATGGGGAGCTGATGTCCACCCTGCTGTTCGTTGAAATCCTGCGCGCCCGCAACGTGCAGGCCGAATGGTTCGATGTGCGCAAAGTGATGCGCACCGACGATCACTTCGGCCGCGCCGTGCCGGACAGCGCCGCGCTCAGCGAACTGGCCCGGGCGCAGTTGCAGCCGCGCCTGCAGGAAGCGCTGGTGGTCACCCAGGGCTTTATCGGCAGCGAGCCGAAAGGCCGCACCACCACGCTCGGCCGCGGCGGCAGCGACTATACCGCCGCGCTGCTCGGCGAGGCGCTCGGCGTTGGCCGGGTAGATATCTGGACCGACGTGCCGGGCATCTACACCACCGATCCGCGCGTGGTGCCGGCGGCCAAGCGCATCGACAAAATCGGTTTCGAAGAGGCGGCGGAAATGGCCACCTTCGGCGCCAAGGTGCTGCATCCGGCCACCCTGTTGCCGGCGGTGCGCAGCGACATTCCGGTGTTCGTCGGCTCCAGCAAGGATCCGGCGGCCGGCGGCACGCTGGTGTGCAACACCACCGAGAATCCGCCGCTGTTCCGTGCGCTGGCGCTGCGTCGCAAGCAAACGCTGCTGACGCTGCACAGCCTGAACATGCTGCACGCGCGCGGCTTCCTGGCGGAGGTGTTCAACATTCTGGCGCGCCACAACGTCTCCGTCGATCTGATCACCACCTCGGAGGTCAGCATTGCGCTGACCATGGACACCACCGGCGCCACCTCCGTTGGCGGCAGCCTGCTGACCACCTCGCTGCTGACCGAGCTGTCGTCGCTGTGCCGGGTGGAAGTGGAAGAAAACCTGGCGCTGGTGGCGATCATCGGCAACCAGCTGTCGCGCGCCTGCGGCGTGGGCAAAGAGGTGTTCGGCGTGCTCGATCCGTTCAATATCCGCCTGATCTGCTACGGCGCCAGCAGCTATAACCTGTGCTTCCTGGTGCCGGGCGAAGAAGCCGAACAGGTGGTGCGTACCCTGCATCACAACCTGTTCGAATAAGTCATTATCCCCGATTGCGGGCGCAGCACGCTGCGCCCCTGCGTCTAAAAAATCCGTTCAAAACCGGCAGGGGTTCAGCATGTTGAACCCGCAAAAAACACAACCACACCCACCGTTCTCAATCTGGCTAAGGAAAACCTGCATGTTGGCATTACTCACGCGTTTATTCCCCCTGTGGGCGATACTGCTGTCCGTCGCCGCCTATTACACGCCGACCACCTTTACCGGCATCGGCCCCTACGTCAGCCCGCTGCTGATGCTGATCATGTTCGCCATGGGCGTTACGCTGCGGCTGGACGACTTCAAACGCGTGCTGGCGCGCCCCGGCCCGGTGGCGGCCGGCATCTTCCTGCACTATCTGATCATGCCGCTGGCGGCCTGGATCCTGGCGATGCTGTTCCGCATGCCGCCGGATCTGTCCGCCGGCATGGTGCTGGTGGGCAGCGTGGCCAGCGGCACCGCCTCCAACGTGATGATCTACCTGGCCAAGGGCGACGTGGCGCTGTCGGTGACCATCTCGGCGGTCTCGACGCTGGTGGGCGTGTTCGCCACGCCGCTGCTGACCCGTTTGTACGTCGACGCCGAAATCAGCGTCGATATCATGGGCATGCTGCTGAGCATTCTGCAGATCGTGGTGATCCCGATCGGCCTGGGCCTGATCGTCCACCATACCCTGACCAAAACGGTGAAACGCATCGAGCCGCTGCTGCCGGCGCTGTCGATGGTGTGCATCCTGGCGATCATCAGCGCGGTGGTGGCGGGCAGCCAAAGCCATATCGCCTCGGTCGGTCTGGTGGTGATCGTCGCGGTGATCCTGCACAACGGCATCGGTCTGCTGAGCGGCTATTGGGGCGGCAAGCTGTTCGGCTTCGACGAATCCACCTGCCGCACGCTGGCGATCGAAGTCGGCATGCAGAACTCCGGGCTAGCGGCCACGCTGGGCAAAATCTACTTCTCGCCGCTGGCCGCGCTGCCGGGTGCGCTGTTCTCGGTCTGGCACAACCTTTCCGGTTCGCTGCTGGCGGGCTATTGGTCCGGCCGCCCCATCAAGAAAAAATAAACCGCCTGTAGGGACGCAAACAATTGCGTCCCTTTTCTTTCCTGAGAAATTTCGTATTTCCCACTGGTCGGATTGTCATAATTCCCCTCATCCCCTATCATCCGTGAAAAATAAAAATTCAGATTCTTCCTAGCTATGCCGATAATGTTGGCAAGAGGAAGAGACGTTCTACTTTTTTTAATTAATTAAGTCGCCAGGGTTGCCCGCCACAAAAGAAGCAGCCTAATTATTATTTAGATATATACCCACCGTCTTATTTGCCGCGGCAAATCAAGATACCTCGCAATGTGCATGTCGCTCATTATTTCGGGCCGGCCGTCGGCCGCCCGTGGTTAACCTCATGGATTGGGCTGGCTGCCCCGGCGGCCTCTCATAATGGATTACAATGATAAAAAAAATCACCGCTTTGACGCTGTTGGTCAGCACGGCCCTTTCCGCCGAAACCCTGCCGGACGCCCACATGATGCGGGATATGTCGATGGGGGAGTCGCGCCGCGCGCTGCAAGACAGCACGCGTGAAGTCAACCAGTTGATTGAGCAACGCCGCTACCAGCAGCTGAAGCAGCAACGCTTGCTGGCGGAGCCGGAACCGGCCGCGCCCGCCCTGCCGCAGTCCGCGCAGTGCCTGCCGATCGCCGGCGTTTATCTGCAGGGCGTCACCCTGCTCTCGCCGGCCGATTTATCCGCCCTGAGCGCGCTGCCGGAACAGTGCATCAGCAGCAACGATATCAATCGCCTGACCCGTGAATTAACGCGCCTTTATGTGCAAAAAGGCTATATCACCGCGCGCGTGCAAATTGTTCGCCCTAATTCACAGGGAGAATTGGGATTAAGCGTCACCGAAGGATTTATCGAGAAAATAGAAGGCGGCGATCGCTGGGTCAACAGCCGTTTATTATTTCCAGGGCTGGAAGGCAAGCCGTTGAAATTAACCGAGCTCGACCAGGGATTGGATCAGGCCAACCGTTTGCAATCGAATACCACCAAGCTGGATATATTGCCCGGCCGCCAGGTTGGCGGTTCGGTCATTCGTTTGCGCAATCAGCATGCCAAGCCCTGGCTGATGACCGTCGGCACGGATAATTACGGCCAAAAAAGCACCGGCCAGTGGCTGGCTCGCGCCACCGCCACGCTGGACAGCCCGTTCGGCCTGTCGGACTTCGTCAGCCTGAACGCCAACAGCACGCTGGAAAACCCGGCTCACCGCTACAATCGCGCCTATACCCTGCTCTATTCGCTGCCGTACGGCGCGTTCACCTTCAGCGGGTTCGCCAGCTTCTCGTCCTACGAGAACCACCAGCAGCTGCCGCACAACCTGGTCAAACTGCACGGCCAGACCCAGCAGTATGGTCTGCGCAGCGACTACGTGTTTTACCGCGATCGCGATCAGATAGACAGCCTGAGCGGCCAGTTGACCTACAAGCGCATCGACAACTACTTCGAAAGCGTGCGCCTCGAGGTCAGCAGCCCCACCCTGACCCTGGCCGAACTGAGCGCCAGCCACCTGCAAATTCTGCCCAACGGGGTGTTCAGCGCCAACCTCAGCGTCGAACAGGGCCTGCCGTGGCTGGGGGCCGGTCGCCACCCAAGCTCGGTGCACCTCGACAGCCAGTTCACCAAAGGCAAGCTGTTCGCCAACCTCAGCCAGCGGCTTCACCTGGGTGACGCCACCTATCAGCTCAACAACCTGTTCTACGGCCAGTACAGCCGCGACCCGCTGCCCGGCGTGGAGTGGCTGAGCCTTACCGATCGCAGCGCCGTGCGCGGCTTCAGCCGCAGCACCCAGTCAGGCGACAACGGCTGGTATCTGCAGAACACGCTGTCGCGCAGCTTCAATCTGGGTGCCACCACGCTGACGCCGCGCCTCGGCGCCGACGTCGGCCGCATTTTGCCGCGCCAGGACAGCTCGGGGTGGCGCAGCAGCGCCGGCCTGAGCAGCGGCGCCACGTTGCGCTATCGGCAGGCGCTGGTCGATCTCGAGGTCAGCCGCGGCTGGATCTTGTCGAATCACGCCACGCCGGAAGATCCCGTTCAGGTACTGGCGCGCTTTTCTTACACCTTTTAATCAGCAGTTTTGCAGGACCCCACGGCAATATACGGAGAAACATGGATGAAAAATAATAACTTCAGGCTTTCAGCAGCGGGCAAACTGGCCGCCGCGCTGGCGATTATTCTCGCCGCTTCCGCCGGCGCCTACGCCGCGGAGATCGTGGCGGCCAACGGCGCCAACGGCCCCGGCGTTTCCACCGCCGCGACCGGCGCGCAGGTGGTCGACATCGTCGCGCCGAACGGCAACGGGCTGTCGCACAACCAATACCAGGACTTTAACGTCAACCAGCCCGGCGCCGTGCTGAACAACTCCCGCGAAGCGGGGCTGTCGCAGCTGGCCGGCCAACTGGGCGCCAACCCCAATCTGGGCGGGCGCGAAGCCAGCGTGATCCTCAATGAAGTGATCGGCCGCAACCCGTCGCTGCTGCACGGCCAGCAAGAGATCTTCGGCATGGCGGCCGATTACGTGCTGGCCAACCCGAACGGCATCAGCTGCCAGGGCTGCGGGTTCATCAACACCAGCCGCTCCTCGCTGGTGGTCGGCAACCCGCTGGTGGAGAACGGCCTGCTGCAGGGCTACAGCACCCTGGACAACCGCAATACCCTGAGCCTCAACGGCGTCCTGAACGCCGGCGGCGTGCTGGATCTGATCGCGCCGAAGATAGACAGCCGCGGCGACGTGATCGTGCAAGACTTCACCCATCGCAACGGCAGCGTGACGCCGGCGGCGATCAACGCCATCAGCGGCCATAACCGGGTGGCGCGCGACGGCAAGGTGCTGGCCAGCGTACAGCCGACCACTGCGCTGGACAGCTACTACCTCGGCAGCATGCAGGCCGGGCGCATCAACATCATCAACACCGCGCAGGGCAGCGGCGTGAAGCTGGCCGGCACGCTGGCCGCCGGCGACGAGCTCAAGGTGAAAGCCTACGATATTCGCAGCGAAAGCCGCGTTGACGACGCCAGCAGCAACCGCAACGGCGGCGACAACTACCAGAACTACCGCGGCGGCATCTACGTCAACGATCGCAGCAGCAGTCAGAAGCTGACCCGCACCGAGCTGAAAGGCAAGAACATCAGCCTGGTGGCGGATAACCACGCGCACCTCACCGCCACCGATATTCGCGGCGAAGACATCACGCTGCAGGGCGGCAAGCTGACGCTCGACGGCCAGCAGTTGAAACAGACCCAGGGCCACACCGACGACCGCTGGTTCTACTCCTGGCAATACGACGTCACCCGTGAGCGCGAGCAGCAGCAGCAGGCGGGCAGCACCGTCGCCGCCGGCGGCAACGCCACACTCGTCAGTACCCGGGAAGACGTGAACCTGTTGGGCGCCAACGTCAGCGCCGATCGGGCGCTGAGCGTCAAAGCGGCGCGCGACGTGCACCTCGCCGGGCTGGTGGAGAAGGATAAGTCCACCGAACGCGGCTACCAGCGCAATCACACTTCCAGCCTGCGCACCGGCAGTTGGAGCAGCAGCGACGAAAGCGAGAGCCTGAAGGCCAGCGAACTGCGTAGCCAGGGCGAACTGACCTTGAAAGCCGGCCGCAATGTCACTACCCAGGGCGCCAAGGTCCACGCCCAGCGCGATCTGACGATCGACGCAGACAGCCAGATCCAGGTCGGGGTGCAGAAAACCGCCAACGCCAAAGCGGTACGCGATGACAAAACCTCCTGGGGCGGCATCGGCGGCGGCGACAACAAAAACAACAGCAACCGCCGCGAGATCAGCCACGCCTCCGAGCTGACCAGCGACGGCACCCTGCGCCTGAACGGCCAGCAGGGCGTCACCATCACCGGCAGCAAGGCGCGCGGCAAGGAAGGCGGCCTGGTCACCGCCACCCAGGGCGGCCTGCGCATCGACAACGCGCTGAGCACCACCGTAGACAAAATCGATGCGCGCACCGGCACCGCCTTCAACATCACCAGCAGTTCGCACAAGGCCGACAACCGCTACCAGAGCAGCACCGCCAGCGAGCTGAAGTCTGACACCAACCTGAAGCTGGTCAGCCGTAAGGATACCGACGTGATCGGCAGCCAGGTCGCCAGCGGCGGCGAGCTGAGCGTGACGTCGCAGACCGGCAACATCAACGTCAAGGCCGCCGAACAGCAGCAAAAAATCGATGAGCAGAAGACCGCGCTTACCGTCAACGGCTACGCCAAAGAAGCCGGCGACAAGCAATACCGCGCCGGTTTGCGCATCGAACACACCCGCGACAGCGAGAAAACCACCCGCACCGAAAACCGCGCCTCGACCCTCAGCGGCGGCAGCGTGAAGCTCGAGGCGGAGAAGGACGTGACCTTCAGCGGCTCCAAACTGGTCGCCGACAAAGGCGACGCCAGCGTCAGCGGCAACAAGGTTTCGTTCCTGGCGGCCGACGATAAAACCACCTCGAACACCGAGCAGACCAAGATCGGCGGTGGTTTCTATTACACCGGCGGCATCGACAAGCTCGGCAGCGGCGTGGAAGCCGGCTACGAGAACAGCAAAACGCAGGCGCAGAGCAGCAAGGCGGTCACCTCCGGCAGCGACGTCAAAGGCAACCTGACTGTCAACGCCCGTGACAAGCTGACCCAGCAAGGCGCGCAGCACAGCGTCGGCGGTGCCTATCAAGAAAACGCCGCGGACGTCGATCATTTGGCCGCCGCCGACACCGCCAGCAGCACCACCAGCAAAACCGACGTCGGTGTGAACATCGGCGCCAACGTCGATTACAGCGCCGTGACCCGCCCGGTCGAGCGCGCGGTCGGCAAGGCGGCCAAGCTGGACGCCACCGGCGTCATCAACGACATCGGCGGCATCGGCGCGCCTAACGTCGGCCTGGATATCGGCACGCAGGGCGGCAGCAGCGAAAAACGCAGCAGCAGCTCGCAGGCGGTGGTCAGCTCGGTGAAAGCCGGCAGCATCGACATCAACGCCAAAGGCGAAGTGCGCGATCAGGGCACGCAGTATCAGGCGAGCAAAGGCGCGGTCACGCTGACGGCGGACAGCCACCGCAGCGAAGCCGCGACGAACCGCCAGGAAGAGCAGAACCGCGATACCCGCGGCAGCGCCGGCGTACGCGTCTACACCTCCACCGGCAGCGATCTGACCGTAGACGCCAAGGGCGAAGGCGGCACCCAGCGCAGCAGCAGCAACGCCAGCCAGGCGGTGACCGGCACGATCGACGCGGCCAACGGCATCAACGTCAACGTGAAACAAGATGCGGTCTATCAGGGCACCGCGCTGAACGGCGGCAGCGGTAAAACCGCCGTCAACGCCGGCGGCGATATTCGCTTCGATCAGGCCAGCGATAAGCAGAGCGAAAACCACAGCGGTTTCAACGTCAAGGCCTCGGCGAAGGGCGGCTTCACCGCCGACAGCAAAAACTTCGGCGCCGGCTTCGGCGGCGGCACCAACAACGGCGAAAGCAACAGCAGCACCGCGCAGGTCGGTAACGTCAGCGGTCAACAGGGCGTGGAGCTGAACGCAGGCCGCGATCTGACGCTTAAAGGCACCAACGTCAAGAGCCAGGGCGACGTCACCCTGAGCGCGGGCAACAAGGTTGCGCTGCAGGCGGCGGAATCGACCCAAACGCGTAAGGAGAACCAGCTGTCCGGCAATCTCGATCTGGGCGCCGGCAGCAGCGACAGCAAGGAAAAAACCGGCGGCAGCCTCTCCGCCGGCGGCGCCTTCGACATCGCCAAGGTGAATGAGTCCGCGACCGAACGCCAGGGCGCCACGCTAGCCTCAGACGGCAAGGTCACCCTGTCCGCCAACGGCAAAGGCGATGACGCGCTGCATCTGCAGGGCGCCAGGGTCAGCGGCGGCAGCGCCGCGCTCGAGGCGAAAAACGGCGGCATCCTGCTGGAGTCCGCCAAGAACGAGCAGCACAAGGACAACTGGAGCCTGGGCATCAAAGCTAACGCCAAAGGCGGCCAAACGTTCAACAAGGACGCCAACGGCAAGGTCGATCCGAACACCGGCAAAGACACCCATACGCTGGGCGCCGGTCTGAAGGTCGGCGTGGAACAGCAGGATAAAACCACCCACGCCAACACCGGCATCACCGCGGGCGACGTGGCGCTCAACAGCGGCAAGGATACCCGCCTCGCCGGGGCGCGCGTCGATGCCGACAGCGTACAGGGCAAGGTGGGCGGCGATCTGCGCGTTGAAAGCCGCAAGGACGTCGAGAAAGGCGTGAAGGTGGAGGTGGATGCCGGCCTGAGCCACAGCAACGATCCGGGCAGCAGCATCACCTCCAAGCTGTCGAAGGTGGGCACGCCGCGCTACGCCGGGAAAGTGAAAGAGAAACTGGACGCCGGGGTGAATAAAGTGGCCGACGCCACCACCGACAAGTACAACAGCGTGGCGCGTCGTCTCGATCCGCAGCAGGACACCACCGGCGCGGTCAGCTTCAGCAAGGCCGACGGCAAAGTGACGCTGCCGGCAACGCCGGCCGGCGAGAAGCCGCAGGGCCCGCTGTGGGATCGCGGTGCGCGCACCGTCGGCGGCGCGGTGAAAGACAGCATCACCGGGCCGGCGGGTCGCCAGGGACAGCTCAAGGTCAATGCCGACGTGGTGAACAACAACGCGGTCGGCGAGCAGTCGGCGATTACCGGTAAGCACGGCGTGGCGCTGCAGGTCGGCGGCCAAACCCAACTGACCGGCGGCGAGATCCGCAGCCAGCAGGGCAAGGTGGAACTGGGCGGCAGCAAGGTCAGCCAGCAGGACGTCAGCGGCCAACGCTATCAGGGCGGCGGCCGCGTCGATGCGGCGGCCACGGTAGGCGGGCTGTTAGGCGGCGCGGCGAAACAAAGCGTCGACGGCAACGTGCCGTTCGTCAGCGGCCATGCTTCGACTCAGCAGGCGGACGCCAAAGCCGGCGTGTTCAGCGGCAAATAACGCACCTCTCCTGCACAACGCCCCCGATGAAAACCGGGGGCATTTTTTTACAGCGTGCTCGGGGTGTCTTCCCAGTCGCGATCGTCGTCCTTGGCATCCTGATCCAACACGTTGTAAGCCACGGCGCAGAACAGCGAGTTCAAACGCTTCATGTCCCCCAACAATCCCAAATGCAACGAACTGGTCTCGATGCTCTGCACGTTTTGCTGGTGCAAACGATCGACGTGCGCGTGCGCGTAGCGGCGATCCAGAATGCGGAAGCGATGCTTGGAACGGCGCAGGCGCTTGGCGCTGGTGACGTCGCCGGACAGGAACACCGACAGCCCCAGGCGCAGGTTGCCGATCAGCCGCTCATGCAGCCCGTCCAGTTCCGCCAATCCTTCCGCCGAGAAGGCGCGGCGCGCGGCGTGCGACTTGGCGCCCACGTCGCCGGCCATGCGCTCGATGATGTCGCCCGCCTGTTCCAGGTTAAGCGCCATTTCGATGATTTCCGCCCAGCGGCGCGAGTCTTCCTCGCCCAGATCTTCCTTCTGGATCTGCGCCAGATACAGCTTGATGGCGGTGTACAGCACGTCGACGTCATCGTCGAGGCGCCGCACCTCTTTATCCACGCCTTGCTTGCCGTGTAGCACTTCGCGCTGCAGGATCATCATGTGTTCCACCACGTCGCCCATGCGTAACGTTTCGCGCGCCGCATTGGCCAACGCCAGCGTCGGCGTGTCCAGCGCGCTGGCGTCCAGATGGCGCGGACGCATGCGCGGATCGTCGGCCGCCACGTCGACGATCAGCCGCTCGCACAGCGTCGCCATCGGCCCGGCCAGCGGGATCATCACCAGACAACGGATCAGGTTGTAGAACACGTGGAAATAGATCACCAGCTCTTCGCTGCCGCCCGGCAGCTGAGCCATCACATCCGCCAGATAGGAAACGAACGGCAGCACCAGCACACAGCCCACCAGCTTGAACAGCAGGCTGCCGAGCGCCACGCGCCGCCCGGCGGCGTTCTGGCCGCTGGCGTTGATCATCGCCAACAGGCCGCTGCCGAGGTTGGCGCCGATCACCAGGCAGAGCGCCACCTTCAGCGAAATCACGCCGGATGCGGTCAGGGTGGCGGTCAGCAGCACCGCCGCCAGGCTGGAATAGCTGACGATGGCGAACAGCGCGCCGGTCAGGGCGTCCAGCATCACGTCGCCGGTCAGCGACGAGAACAGCACTTTCACCCCGGCCGCCTGGGTGATCGGCGTGGCGGCGGCCACGATCAGCTCCAGCGCCAGCACGATCAGCCCAAGGCCGATCAGGACGCGCCCGATCTGGCCGATCCGCATCTGCTTGCGGCTGAGGAACAGGAAGACGCCGATCAAGATCAGCAGCGGCGACAGCCAGGAAAGATCGAAGGTCAGCACGCGCGCCATCAGCGCGGTGCCGACGTCGGCGCCGAGCATGATCACCAGCGCAGGCGCCAGCCCCACCAGCCCCTGCGCAACGAAAGAGGTCACCAGCAGCGCCGTGGCGTTGCTGCTCTGTACCAGCGCGGTCACGCCGATGCCGGAAACGAACGCCAGCGGCTTTTTCTCAACGCTGTCGCTCAACACGCGCCGCAGATTGGCGCCGTAAACCCGCATGATCCCGGTGCGCACGATGTGGGTGCCCCACACCAACAGCGCCACGGAGGAAAGCAGGTGAAGAAGGGTCAGCACGGAAGATACGCTCCATTAACGCCCGGCCAAAGGAGGCTGGTACCCGATGCCTGTCAGGCGGTGCGGAAAGACGGAACGGTTCTGTTCGCCTTAGCCGCAGCCGGTAGGCCAAAAGATGACGGGTACAGCGCGCGGTCCCGCCTGCCGGGCGTAGGTCTGGCAGGACAGCGGGCGGGCGGCAGACCGCAGAAGAGAAGGGTTAATGCGGCGGCGGAAAGGCCCCGGCGCCGCGCTGCGAAGTCATGCAACTTCCCGCAATACAACAGGTTCCAAGTGTAGCCCAATTTGCTCGCCGTCGGGCCGCAGGTCGGCCACCGACCGGTTGAGCACGTCAACCAGCAATTCTACACCGCGAACCTGAATCCGATAGCGTACCACATTCCCGAGCAAACTGTGGCCCAGGATCACCCCGCCGATCCCCTGCCCGGCCGGCAACAGGCCGATCGATTCGGGCCGGATCGCCACCTTGCCGACATAGCTGCGCCCGGTCAGCTGGGCGGCCTGTTCGGCGGTCAGCAGGTTATAGTTGCCGATAAACCCGGCGGCGAAGGCATCCGCCGGCTGGGTATACAGGGTTTCCGCATCGCCGCTCTGCACGATCTGCCCCTTGTTCATCAGCACGATGCGATCCGATAAGGTCAGCGCCTCTTCCTGATCGTGGGTGACGAAGATCGCCGTCAGGTTCAGCTCGCGTTGAATGCGCCGGATCTGCTCGCGCAGGTGTTTGCGGATGCGCGCGTCCAGCGCCGACAGCGGTTCGTCGAGCAGCAGCAGCCGCGGGCGAGTGACCAGCGATCGCGCCAGCGCCACGCGCTGACACTGGCCGCCCGACAGCTGATGCGGATAGCGCTTCGCCAGGTCGCTCAGCTCCACCAGCGCCAGCACCTCCTGCACCCGCTGGCCGATCTGCCCGGCCGCCAGCTTCTGCATTTTCAGCCCGAAGGCCACGTTGCCTTCCACCGTCATATTGGGAAACAGCGCATAGCTTTGGAACACCATGCCGATGCCGCGCTTTTGCGGCGCCAGCGGCACCAGATCCTGACCCTGCAACAAGATTTGCCCGCTGTCGACCGGGGTCAGGCCGGCCAGACAGCGCAGCAGCGTCGATTTTCCGCAGCCGCTCGGCCCCAGCAGGGTGACGAACTCCCCCTCTTCGGCGGTGAAATCGATATCCTGAAACACCTGGGTCTGGCCATAGTGTTTGTTCAGGCGGGTGACGTTGAGATAAGCCATCGGGTTAACCCTTGTTTTTATTCAGCAGGTTCGCCAGCCAGGTGACGAGCAGCACCACGGCGAAATAGGAGATGACCAGCGCGCTGGTGAAGTGCCCGCTGCCGTTGCGCATGTTGTACAGGTAGACCTGCAGCGTTTCATACTGGCTGCCCACCAGCAGGTTGGCGAACACGAACTCGCCGATCAGGAACGAGAACGACAGCAGCACGGCGATCGTTCCGCCCTTGCGCAGGTTCGGCAGCACCACCCACAGCGCCGCCTGCCAGGTGCTGGCGCCGAGCAGGTGCGCGGCGTCCATCAGATCGCGCAGGTTGATCGCCTGCATGTTGTTGCTGATGGCGCGGTAGATAAACGGCAGCGCGATGGTGAAATAGCAGCCCACCAAAATCCAGGGAGTGCCGAGCAGCGGCAGCGGATCGGCGGCGAACAGCTGCATCAGCCCCACTGCCGACACCACCGGCGGCACGGCGAACGGCAGCAGAATCAGCACGTTCATCACCGCGTCCAGTTTGGGGAAGTAGTAAGCGATCACAAACATCGCCGGCAGGATCACCACCACCGACAGCAGCAGCGTGCCGAAACAGATCAACAGCGAGTGCCACAGCGCCTGCAAAAAGCGCGGGTCGCTCCACAGCGCCGTCAGCCACTTCAGGGTAAAACCGTCCGGCAAAATGGTGGCGCCCCACTGGGTGGCCAGCGCATAAATCAGCGTCGCCGCCAGCGGCAGCAACAGGATCAACAGCAGCAGGCCAGTCACCGTGCGATGGTACAGGTGTTCAGCACGCGACATGAGCATTCTCCATCCGATTATGAGCGCGCATTGAGGTAGCTCCTGCGCAGCATCCATTGGTGGATCACCGTGATAAACGCCATCATCACCACCAGCAGCATCGCCAGCGCGCTGGCCAGGTTCGGATCGAGGGAGATGTCCCCTGCCACCAATGCCGAGATGCGGATCGGGATCACGTTGAAGTTGCCGGTGGTCAGCGCGTACACCGTGGCGTAGGCGCCCAGCGCGTTGGCCAGCAGGATGACGAAGGTGCCCATCAGCGCCGGCGCCAGCACCGGCAGGCCGATATGCCGCCAGTAGCGCCAGGGGCCGGCGCCGAGCAGCGCCGCCGACTCGCGCCAGTCGGCGCGCAGCGCGTCGAACGCCGGATACAGCAACAGCACCCCCAGCGGGATCTGGAAATAGGTATACAGCACGATCAGGCCGCTCTTCGAATAGAGATTGAAACTCTCCATCAAACCGTATTTGCGCAGCAACAGCGTCAGGCAACCGTTCAACCCCAGCAGAATGACGAAGGCGAACGCCAGCGGCACCCCGGCGAAGTTGCTGGTCATGTTGGTGAACGACATCACGAAGTCATGAAATCGGGTCTGGCCGAGCTGGCGCAGCGAGTAACTGCCCACTAACGCAATCAGCAAGCCGTAGACGCTCGACCACAGCGAGATCTCCAGCGAGAACTGAAAGGCCTGCAGGTAGAACGGCGAGGTGAGGATATCGACATAGTTGCCCCAGCCCCAGCCGCTGCTCTCGCTGAAAAAGCTGTGAACGGCGATCCACACCAGCGGGGCGATCTGAAACGCGCCGAACAGCACGATAAACGGCAGCAGGCACAGCGCGGCGATCCATTTGGTTTTGCCGTTCATCGCGCATCCTGCGCCAGCAGCGCCCGGCAGCGCGGCTTGTCATGCGGCACCTGCAGCAGATCGCAGATCGTACCGCACAGCTCGGTTTGCTGCGGATCGGCGTCGTCCTGGCTGAAGCCCGAGCCGAACACGAACAGCGGCACCTGGCGCTCTTCCGGCAACACGCCGCCGTGGCTGCGATCGTCGTTCATGCCGTGATCGGCGGTGACCAGCACCTGATAACCGGCCTCCAGCCACTCGGGCAGATAGCGCGACAGCGAGCCGTCGGCGCGCCGCGCCGCGTTGCGGTACTGCGGCGAAGAGAGGCCGAAGCGGTGCCCGGCGTCGTCGATGTTCATCGGGTGGATCAGCAGGAAATCCGGCTGATGCCGCAGGCGCAGGCTTTCGGCGTCGTCGAACAGATGGCTGTCGGGATAGCCGTCGTCGTAATAGAAATGCCCGTGCTGGATCGGCAGCTCGGGGGCGTCGGTATGGCGGTCGCGCGCGGCGTCGAACGGCGTGCGGTTATACAATTCGCTGAACCAGTGGTAAGCGGCGGCGGCGGTGGTCAACCCGGCGGCGCGCGCGTAATGAAACACGCTTTGTTGATGAGAAAGGCGCGAGACGTGGTTGTGCACCACGCCGCTCTCCGCCGGCGTGACGCCGGTGAGGATGCATTCATACAGCGGCCGGGAGAGCGAGGGCAGCTCGCTCTCCAACAGGTACAACCGTCCGCGTCCCGCCGCGCATTCGGCCTGCAGATAGCCCATGGCGTCGTGCGCCACCCGGTAGTTGAGGCCGTCCAGCAGCACGAGGATCGTTTTCATGGTGCGTTAACTCACTGCTGCATAAACATAATGACGTTTTCCTGCCACAGACGCGGCAGCGCTTTGGCGCTCTGTTCCCAGGCCGCCGGATCGGCGATCGGGTGCGCGTTCTTGTACTGCTCGGCCGGCAGCAGCTTGGCCTTGACGTCGTCCGGCAGCGTCAGATGCTCGGCGCGGATCGGGCGCGCATAGCCGCGCGCCAGGTTGATCTGGCCGGCGTCGGAGAAGATGTATTCGCGCGCCAGCTTGGCGGCGTTCGGGTGCTTGGCGTATTTGTTGATGATGGTGGTGTAGCCGGAGGTGATCGAGCCGTCCGACGGGATCAGCACTTCAAAACGGGTTTTGTCGATCTGATCGCGGTAGTTCAGGCCGTTGAAGTCCCACACCACGCCAACCTGCACTTCCCCTTTCTCCAGCGATGCGATCACCGGATTGCTCAGGCTCAGACGGCCGGCCTTGGCCAGCTTGCCGAAGAATTCCAGGCCCGGCTTGAGGTTTTTCTCGTTGCCGCCCATGGCGTAGGTGGCCGCCAGCACGCCGCTGGCCGCCTGCGACGCGGTGCCGACGTCGCCGATGGTGACCTGATAGCTGCCCTTCAGCAGATCGGCCCAGCTGTGCGGAATGTCTTTCACCTGCTGTTTGTTGATGATGAAGGCGATGGTGCCGGTGTAAGCCAGCGCCCAGTGGCCGTCTTGGTCTTTCGCCCACTCCGGCACCTGATCCCAGGTAGAGGGTTTGTACGGCTGCGTTACGCCCTTCTGCACCGCCACCGGGCCGAAGGCCGCGCCGACGTCACCAATGTCCGCCGTGGCGTTGTTCTTTTCCGCATCGAATTTGGCGATCTCCTGCGCGGAGCTCATGTCGGTATCGACATGCTTCAGGCCATATTTGCTCAACAGATCTTGCCAGGTGCCTTTCCAGTTGGCCCAGCTGTCTGGCATGCCGACGCTGTTGACTTCACCTTCTTTCTTCGCGGCCTGCTCCAGCGCCGCCAGATCGGTATCCGCGGCCCAGCTCATCTGGCTGGATAACACGATGGCACTGGTTAACACAGAAGCGCACAAACGTTTCATAACTGATGCTCCAGGTGGTAGTGTGGGGAGGGCTGGACTAGTCCAGCAAGGACCAAACCAATCTAACGGACGAATGTGATAATTATATGTCAGCTTAAAAAAGCGACGGTTTTATCACCCATTGCAACGGCGAAAACGCGACGCTGGTCTACCTTAAGGGAGGCCAAACGCACTGAAACGGGACACCCGCTGTATGAGTGAAGCACCGACGACCGTAGCCACCATCTGCCAAACGCTGAACGCGCGCATCGCCGCAGGCGAGTTCGCCGTGGGCGGCAAGCTGCCCTCCGAACGCGCCCTGAGCGAACAGTTCGCCACCACCCGCATTACCTTGCAGGAGGCGCTCGGCCAGTTGGAGGCGCAGGGGGTCATCTACCGCCAGGTGCGGCGCGGCTGGTTCATTTCGCCCCCGCGTCTGATCTACAACCCGCTGCAGCGCAGCCATTTTCACGCCATGGCGCAGCAACAGGGGCGCGCCGCCCATACCGAGGCGATCGACAGCGCGGTAGTCACGCTCGACGCGCCGCTGGCCGGCCGCCTGGCGCTGCCCCCCGGCGCCGAGGCCTATCGCATTCGCCGGCTGCGCTACATCGACGGGCGCGCGGTGCTGTACTGCGAGCACTACCTCAACCCGGCCTACTTCCCCGGCATACTGGACGAAGATCTGACCCAGTCGCTGACCGCGCTGTACGCCGCGCGCTACGGCATTCACTACGGCCGGGTGCGTTTCGACATGCTGCCCACCCTGCTGCCGCAGCAGGCCGCCGCCATGCTGAAGGTGACCTACGGCAGCCCGGCGCTGTTCATTACGCGGGTGAACCGCGATCAGCACGACCGGGTGATCGATTGCGACCTGGAGTATTGGCGTTACGATGCGCTGCACATCGACGTGGAAGCGCAGTAAATGACAAGGACGCATCGCTGCGCCCTTAAAGAGGAAATCAGTCGGCGTCGTAGCCGAGGTTAGGCGCCAGCCAGCGTTCGACCTCGCTCACGCTCATCCCTTTACGCGCCGCGTAGTCTTCCACCTGATCGCGCTGGATCTGCGCCACCGCGAAGTACTTGCTTTCAGGATGGCTGAAGTACCAGCCGGACACCGCCGCCCCCGGCCACATGGCGAAGGACTCCGTCAGCTCCATGCCGGTGTGGCGGTTGACGTCCAGTAGCTGCCAAATGGTCGCTTTCTCGGTGTGTTCCGGGCAGGCCGGGTAGCCCGGCGCCGGCCGGATGCCCTGATAGTTTTCGCGGATCAGCTCTTCGTTGCTCAGGCTCTCGTCGGCGGCATAGCCCCAGTGCAGCTTGCGCACCTGCTCATGCAGGTATTCGGCGAAGGCCTCCGCCAGGCGATCCGCCAGCGCCTTGACCATGATTTTGTTGTAATCGTCGTGCTGCGCGTCGTACGCCGCCGCCAGCGCGTCCTCCTCCAGCCCGCCGGTCACCGCGAAGGCGCCGAAGTAGTCGGCCTTGCCGCTGCTTTTCGGCGCCACAAAGTCCGCCAGGCAGTAGTTCGGGAAGTCGGTTTTTTCCGTCTGCTGGCGCAGATGGCGGCTCACCGCCAGCACCTCGTCACGCTGTTCGTCGCGGTACACCTCCACGTCATCGCCGACGCGGTTGGCCGGGAACAGACCGTAAACGCCGCGCGGGTTGAGGCTGCGCTCGGCGGCCAGCCGATCCAGCATCTGATTGGCGTCGTGGAACAGGCGCTTGGCCTCTTCCCCCACCACCTCGTCTTCCAGGATGCGCGGGTATTTGCCCGCCAGCGACCAGGTCATGAAGAACGGCGTCCAGTCGATGTAGTGGCGCAGCGTCTCGATGCCGGCCGCCACCGGGAACACGCCGAGCTGCCGCGGCACAGGCGGCTGATAATCGGCCCAGTTCAGCGCCATGGCGTTAGCGCGCGCCTTCTGCAAATCGACCGGCGGCGTGCGCGGCTTTTTGCGCGCATGCTGAATGCGCACCGTTTCATACTCTTTGCGGGTGCGCGCCACAAACTCGTCGCGCTGGGTGGCGGACAGCAGCGCCGACACCACGCCCACGGTGCGCGAGGCGTTTTGCACGTAGGTGGTCGGGCCGCTGTAGTTCTGCTCGATTTTCACCGCGGTGTGCGCCTTGGAGGTGGTGGCGCCGCCGATCAGCAGCGGCAACGTAAAGCCCTGGCGCTCCATCTCTTTGGCCACGTTGACCATCTCGTCCAGCGATGGCGTGATCAGGCCCGACAGGCCGATGATATCCACGTTCTCCTCGCGCGCGGTGCGCAGGATTTTCTCCGTCGGCACCATCACGCCCAGATCGACGATTTCATAGTTGTTACACTGCAGTACCACGCCGACGATGTTCTTGCCGATGTCGTGCACGTCGCCCTTCACCGTCGCCAACAGGATTTTGCCCGCGGCGGTGCCCTGCTGCTTGCTGGCCTCGATGTAGGGTTCCAGGTAGGCCACCGCCTGCTTCATCACGCGGGCGGATTTCACCACCTGCGGCAGGAACATCTTGCCCTCGCCGAACAGATCGCCGACCACGTTCATCCCCGCCATCAGCGGCCCTTCGATCACTTCGATCGGGCGTTCGGCCTGCTGCCGCGCTTCTTCGGTGTCCAGCTCGATAAATTCGGTGATGCCCTTCACCAGCGAATACTCCAGCCGTTTCTCCACCGGCCAGCCGCGCCACTCCGCCTGCTGCACCGCCACGTCATTATCTTTGCTGCCACGGTACTTTTCCGCCAGCTCCAGCAGGCGTTCGGTGCCGTCCTCGCGACGGTTGAGGATCACGTCCTCCACCGCGTCGCGCAGCTCGGCGCTTAAATCGTCATAAATCGCCAGTTGCCCGGCGTTGACGATGCCCATGTCCATGCCGTTGCGAATGGCGTGATACAGGAACACCGCGTGGATCGCTTCACGCACCGGATCGTTGCCGCGGAACGAGAACGACACGTTGGACACGCCGCCGGAGATCATCGCGTGCGGCAGGTGGGTTTTGATGTCGGCACAGGCTTCGATAAAGTCGACGGCGTAGTTGTTGTGCTCTTCGATACCGGTAGCGACGGCGAAAATGTTCGGGTCGAAAATGATGTCTTCCGGCGGGAAGCCAACGCGCTCGGTCAGAATGTTATAGGCGCGGCGGCAGATCTCGAACTTGCGCTCGCGGGTGTCCGCCTGCCCCACTTCGTCGAACGCCATCACCACCACCGCGGCGCCATAACGGCGCACCAGTTTGGCGTGATGGATAAAGGCCTCTTCGCCCTCCTTCATCGAGATCGAGTTGACGATGCCCTTGCCCTGGATGCATTTCAGGCCTTTCTCGATAACGGACCACTTGGAGGAGTCGATCATGATCGGCACCCGGGCGATATCCGGCTCACCGGCGATCAGGTTAAGGAAGCGTACCATCGCCGCTTCGGCGTCGAGCATCCCCTCGTCCATGTTGATGTCGATGATCTGCGCGCCGCTCTCGACCTGCTGGCGCGCCACGTCGAGCGCCTCATTGTATTTCTCTTCTTTGATCAGCCGTTTGAATCGTGCCGAACCGGTGACGTTGGTGCGCTCGCCGACGTTGACGAACAGGGTGTTGGCATCGATGGTCAGCGGCTCCAGGCCCGCCAGGCGGCAGGCGACCGGGATCTCCGGCAGCCGGCGCGGCGGCACGCCCTCGACCGCCTTGGCCATCGCGGCGATATGTTCCGGCGTGGTGCCGCAGCAGCCGCCGATGATATTGAGGAAGCCGGCCTGCGCCCACTCCCCGACCTGGCGCGCCATCTCGGCCGCATCCAGATCGTACTCGCCGAAGGCGTTCGGCAAACCGGCGTTCGGGTGCGCGGTGACGTAGGTCTCCGAGATGCGCGCCAGCTCGGCGACGTACTGACGCAGTTCGTCCGGGCCCAGGGCGCAGTTCAGGCCGAAGGTCAGCGGCTTGACGTGGCGCAGCGAATTGTAAAACGCCTCGGTGGTCTGGCCGGACAAAGTGCGGCCGGAAGCGTCGGTGATGGTGCCGGAAATCATGATCGGCAGTTCCACCCCCAGCGCTTCGAATTCGGTTTCCACCGCAAAGGCGGCGGCCTTGGCATTCAGGGTGTCGAAGATGGTTTCGATCATGATCAGATCGACGCCGCCCTCCACCAGCGCACGGGTCGATTCGCGGTAAGCCGTCACCAGCTCGTCGAACGAGATGTTGCGGAACGCCGGATCGTTGACGTTCGGCGAGATGGACGCGGTGCGGTTGGTCGGCCCCAACACCCCGGCGACGTAGCGCGGTTTTTCCGGCGTGCGCGCCGTCCATTCGTCGGCGCAGGTGCGCGCCAGGCAGGCGGCCTGATAGTTAATCTCGGCGGACAGCGACTCCATGTGGTAGTCGGCCATGGCGATGGAGGTGGAGTTGAAGGTATTGGTTTCAAGGATATCGGCGCCCGCCTCGAGATAGGCGTAATGAATGGCGGCGATCACTTCCGGCTTGGTCAGCACCAGCAGATCGTTATTGCCTTTCAGATCGCTGCGCCAGTCGGCAAAACGCTCACCGCGGAAATCGCGCTCATCCAGACGATAGCTCTGGATCATGGTGCCCATGCCGCCGTCCAACACCAAAATGCGCTGCGCTAACTGGCGGCGCAGTTGTTCTACTCGATTCGTCACTGTAACCCCTTCCATTGCCATCCAGCCCATTGCTCAACTGCCGCAAAAACCAACGAGTCATCCTAGCACAGCTTGTAAGGACAAAGGGCCAGACGACAATTGAGAGTTTTTCAGGTTGTGCGCCAACACCTCCGATGAGCTGACGGCGACTTGCAATTCATCGACAAAAAACGAAAATGAATTCCATCATACGGAAAAAGGAATCTCACCCATGGCCACCCCTGCTCCCGCCAAACGCGGCAAGAAGCCCCGCGCAGCAGCCCCGGCCGCCAGTGCGGCGACCGGTCAGGTACAATCATTGACCCGTGGCCTGAAGCTGTTGGAGTACATTTCGGAAGCCCAGGGCAACGTGGCGCTGACCGATCTGGCCCAGCAGGCCGGCCTGCCGAACTCCACCACTCACCGCCTGCTCACCACCATGCAGCAGCAGGGATTCGTGCGCCAGGTCGGCGATCTCGGCCTGTGGACCATCGGCTCGCACGCCTTTGTGGTCGGCAGCAGCTTCCTGCAAAGCCGCAACCTGCTGGCGATGGTGCACCCGACGCTGCGCCGCCTGATGGAAGAGTCCGGCGAAACCGTCAACCTGGCGGTGCTGGATACCAGCGAGTACCAGGCGATCATCATCGATCAGGTGCAGTGTACGGCGCTGATGCGCATGTCGGCGCCGATCGGCGGCAAACTGCCGATGCACGCCTCCGGCGCCGGCAAGGCGTTCCTCGCCACCCTGCCGGACGATCAGGTGACCAAACTGCTGCACAAGAAAGGCATGCACACCTACACACCGCACACCCTGACGCCGCACAACCTGAAAGAGGGGCTGGCGCAGATCCGCAAACAGGGCTTCTCCTTTGACGACGAAGAGCACGCGCTCGGCCTGCGCTGCGTGGCGGCCTGCATCTTCGACGAGCACCGCGAAGCCTTCGCCGCCATCTCCATCTCCGGCCCGGTGTCGCGCATCACCGACGATCGCGTGATCGAGCTGGGGGCGCTGGTGATCCACGCGGCGAAAGAGATCAGCCTGGCCTACGGCGGCGTGCGCTGATCCCACCCCTCCGAGGGGCGCCCCTGCGCGCCCTCTCTCCTGATTCCTTGCTCTGTTGTCAGCATGTAACAGGCTATCGGCATCCTGTGTAGCGCACGGGAAAAAAGCTTGAAGCCGATCACAGTTAGCGATCCTCACGGCGAAAGCCCATTGCAACCGCTCTAACTTCCTTCGACAATGTTACCGATAACATGTTACCGGTAACAAACAAGCTGAACGAAGGTAACGTCACCCGGTGTTTTGGAGCCAAGCCATGACCAACAATCAAAATCGCATTTACGTCGTTATGGGCGTTTCCGGCAGCGGCAAGTCCGCCGTCGCCGCCGCCGCGGCCCGCCAACTCTCCGCCGGCTTCCTCGACGGCGACTTCCTGCATCCGCGCAGCAACATCCTGAAGATGGCCGCCGGCGAAGCGTTGAACGACGACGATCGCGCCCCGTGGCTGGCCGCGCTCAACGACGCCGCCTTCGCCATGCAGCGCACCAACAACGTGTCGATCATCGTCTGCTCGGCGCTGAAAAAGCAGTATCGCGACCGCCTGCGCGCCGGCAACGGCAACCTGTCGTTCATCTATCTGCACGGCGAGTTCCCGGTGATCGAATCCCGCCTGGCGGCGCGTAACGGTCACTTCTTCAAACCGCAGATGCTGGTCACCCAGTTCGCCGCGCTGGAGCAGCCCGGCGCCGACGAGAACGACGTGATGGCGATCGACATCAACCAGCCGCTGGACGCGGTGATCGCCGATACCGTGCGCCATATCCAGAGCTTCCGGCCGCAGGACGTGTGCGCGTGAGTACCGTAACGCTGGTCGGTACCGCAGTCGGCTCGGTTTTACTGCTGTTATTCCTGGTGATGAAGGCGCGCATGCACGCCTTCGTCGCGCTGATGCTGGTGTCCATCGCCGCCGGCATCTTCTCCGGCATGCCGCTGGACCATATTGCCGACACCATGCAAAAAGGCATGGGCGACACGCTGGGCTTCCTGGCGATCGTGGTGGCGCTCGGGGCGATGTTCGGCAAGATCCTGCATGAGGTCGGCGCGCTCGATCAAATTGCGGCGCAATTGCTGAAACGATTCGGACAAAGCAAGGCGCACTACGCGCTCGGCATCGCCGGCCTGATCTGCGCGCTGCCGCTGTTCTTCGACGTGGCGGTGGTGCTGCTGATCGGCATCGTGTTCGCCGTGGCGCGCCGCACCGACGGCAATATCGTCAAGCTGGCCATTCCGCTGTTCGCCGGTGTGGCCGCCGCGGCGTCCTTCCTGCTGCCGGGGCCGGTGCCGATGCTGCTGGCTTCGCAGATGAAGGCCGACTTCGGCTGGATGATCGCCATCGGCCTGGTGGCGGCGGTGATCGGCATGCTGATCGCCGGCCCGCTGTACGGCAGCTTTATCAGCCGCTTCGTCAACTGGCCGATGCCACCGGAAGAGAACGAGCCGACGTTGACCAAGGGCAATTTGCCGTCGTTCGGCTTCAGCCTGGCGCTGGTGCTGTGCCCGCTGGTGCTGGTCGGCATGAAGACCATCGGCGCGCGGCTGGTCACCCCCGGCTCGCAGCTGCAGCAGTGGCTGGAGTTTATCGGCCACCCGTTCACCGCCATTCTGCTGGCCTGCCTGATCGTGATTTACGGCCTGGCGAAGCCGCGCGGCATGAGCAACGAACAGACGCTGGCCATCTGCTCCGCCGCGGTGCAACCGGCCGGGATCATCCTGCTGATGACCGGCGCCGGCGGGGTGTTCAAACAGATCCTGGTGGATTCCGGCGTAGGGCCGGCGCTGGGTGACGCGATGATCGGCGCCGGCCTGCCGATCGCCGTGGCCGCCTTCGCGCTCTCCGCCATGGTGCGGGTGATTCAGGGCTCGGCCACCGTCGCCTGTCTGACCACCGTCGGCCTGGTGCTGCCGGTCACCAGCCAGCTCGGGCTGAACGGCGGGCAGCTGGCCGCGCTGGCTATCTGCATCGCCGGCGGCTCCATCGTGCTGAGCCACGTCAACGACGCCGGTTTCTGGCTGTTCGGCAAATTCACCGGCGCCAACGAACTGCAAACGCTGAAAACCTGGACGGTGATGGAAACGATTCTGGGCAGCGTCGGCGGCGCTATCGGCATGATTGCATTCACGATGTTTTAAATCCTAAATCGCCCCCGGCCTTGCACACCAGGGCTGCAAATCATCCCCGGGGGCACCGCCACAGGCGGCGACTATAACAACAGCAATGTGAGGAAGGCATGATTAACCCAACCTTGTCCCGTGTCACGCAGCGCATCATCCACCGTTCCCAGGCCAGCCGCGCCGCCTATCTGGCGCGCATCGAGGCGGCCCGTTCCCAAACCGTCCACCGCGCGCAGCTGGCCTGCGGCAACCTGGCCCACGGCTTCGCCGCCTGTCAGCCCGATGACAAGACGGCGCTGAAAAACATGGTGCGCAGCGATATCGCCATCATCACCGCCTACAACGACATGCTGTCGGCCCACCAGCCGTACGAACACTACCCGCAGCGGCTGAAGCAGGCGCTGAAGGCGGTGGGCGCCGTGGGCCAGGTGGCCGGCGGCGTGCCGGCGATGTGCGACGGCGTGACGCAGGGGCAGGACGGCATGGAGCTGTCGCTGATGAGCCGTGACGTGATCGCCATGTCGGCCGCCGTCGGCCTGTCGCACAATATGTTCGACGGCGCGCTGTTCCTTGGCATCTGCGACAAGATCGTGCCCGGGCTGGTGATGGCCGCCCTCTCCTTCGGCCACCTGCCCGCGCTGTTCGTGCCGGCCGGCCCGATGAGCAGCGGCCTGCCGAACAAGGAAAAGGTGCGCGTGCGCCAGCTGTACGCCGAGGGCAAGGCCGATCGTCTGGCGCTGCTGGAAGCCGAGGCCGCCTCCTATCACGGCATCGGCACCTGCACCTTCTACGGCACCGCCAACACCAACCAGATGGTGATGGAAGTGATGGGCCTGCACCTGCCGGGCGCCTCTTTCGTGCATCCGGATACGCCGCTGCGCGACGCGCTGAACGACGCCGCTGCGCGCCAGGTGACGCGACTGACCGACACCGCCGGCAACTACCTGCCGATCGGCCGCCTGGTGGACGAGAAAGTGGTGGTGAACGGCATCGTCTCGCTGCTGGCCACCGGCGGCTCCACCAACCTGACCATGCATCTGGTGGCGATGGCGCGCGCAGCGGGCATCATCATCACCTGGGACGATTTCTCGGAGCTGTCGGAGGCGGTGCCGCTGCTGTGTCGCATCTACCCGAACGGCCCGGCCGACATCAACCAGTTCCAGGCCGCCGGCGGCGTGCCGCTGGTGGTGCGTGAGCTGTTGCAACACGGGCTGTTGCACGAAGACGTGCACACCGTGGCCGGTTTCGGCCTGCACCGCTACACCCAGGAACCGTGGCTGGATAATGGCCAGCTGGTGTGGCGCGAAGGCGTAGCCGGTTCGCTCGACGCCAGCGTAATCGCCAGCGTCGCTCAGCCGTTTGAGCATCACGGCGGCACCAAAGTGATGGCCGGCAATCTGGGGCGCGCGGTGATGAAAACCTCGGCGGTGCCCGCCGACAATCAGATCATTGAAGCCCCGGCGGTGGTGTTCGACAGCCAGCACGACATCGTGCCGGCGTTTGAAGCCGGCAAGCTGGATCGCGATTGCGTGGTGGTAGTGCGCTTCCAGGGGCCGCAGGCCAACGGCATGCCGGAGCTGCACAAACTGATGCCGCCGCTGGGCGTGCTGATGGATCGCGGCTTCAAAGTGGCGCTGGTGACCGACGGCCGCCTGTCAGGCGCCTCCGGCAAGGTGCCTTCCGCCATCCACGTCACCCCGGAAGCCTATACCGGCGGCCTGCTGGCGAAAGTGCGCGACGGCGATCCGATCCGCGTCAACGGCCGCAGCGGCGAGCTGCAGGTGCTGGTCGACGCCGACGAACTGGCCCAGCGCACGCCGTGCCAACCCGATCTGAGCGCAGAACACATCGGCTGCGGCCGCGAGCTGTTCGGCGCACTGCGCAGCCAGCTGTCCGGCGCCGAGCAGGGCGCCTGCTGCATCACATTTTAATCGATAGCCTGGCCGCATCGCCGCCTGGCGGTGGCCACAAAGGAGAACGTCATCATGAACAAGTGGAAAACAAGCGCCGAGCAGATCCTGACGGCGGGGCCGGTGGTGCCGGTGATCGTGATCAACAAGCTGGAACATGCGGTGCCGTTGGCGAAAGCGCTGGTCGCCGGCGGCGTGCGGGTGTTGGAAGTGACGCTGCGCACCGCCTGCGCCATGGACGCCATTCGCGCCATCGCCCAAGAAGTGCCGGAAGCGATCATCGGCGCCGGTACCGTGATCAATCCGCAGCAGCTGCGTGAAGTGACCGAGGCCGGCGCGCAGTTCGCCATCAGCCCGGGGCTGACCGACGAGCTGCTCAAGGCGGCCACCGCCGGGTCCATTCCGCTTATTCCGGGCATCAGCACCGTTTCCGAACTGATGCTGGGCATGGATTACGGCCTGCGCGAGTTTAAATTCTTCCCGGCGGAAGCCAACGGCGGCGTAAAAGCGCTGCAGGCGATCGGCGGCCCGTTCCCGCAGGTGCGCTTCTGCCCGACCGGCGGCATCTCGCCGGACAACTACCGCAGCTATCTGGCGCTGAAAAGCGTGCTGTGCATCGGCGGCTCCTGGCTGGTGCCGGCGGACGCGCTGGAAAGCGGCGACTACGCGCGCATCACCGAACTGGCGCGCGCCGCCGTCGCGGGCGCCCAGGCCTGATTTACATCGCAGCGGTGGCGGCCGGCAGCGCCGCCCCGCTGCGCTGGCTGAACCGCTGCTTCTTGCGGTAAGCGAACACGTCTTCCACGTGCCCCTCGCGGATGCGCTGCTGTAACCCGCGCCAATACTCCGCGGTAAACAGATCGCTGTGCAATTCTTCAAACACCTGCCGAATGCGCCGATCGCCGCACAGGAAGTGGCGGAACTCCTCCGGGAACACGTCGTTGGGCGCGATGCTGTACCACGGCTCGCTGGCCAGCTCGTCCTCCGGATAGCGCGGCGGCGGAATGTCGCGGAAGTTGACCTCGGTCATGTAGCAAATTTCGTCGTAGTCGTAGAACACCACCCGCCCGTGGCGCGTCACGCCGAAGTTCTTGAACAGCATGTCGCCGGGGAAGATATTGGCGGCGGCCAGCTGCTTGATGGCATTGCCGTACTCTTCGATCGCATCGCGCATCTGCTGGTCGTTGGCCTGCTCCAGATACAGGTTCAGCGGCGTCATGCGCCGTTCCATATACAGATGTTTGATCACGATGCGATCGCCGAGATCTTCCAGCTTGCCCGGCACTTCACGCTGCAGCTCCGCCAACAGCGCCGGGCTGAGGCGCGCCTTGTCGACGACGAAATTCTCGTACTCCTGGGTATCCGCCATGCGCCCGACGCGGTCATGCTCTTTCACCAGCTGATAGCAGGCCATCACCTGCGCCTGCGTCACCTCTTTTTGCGGGGCGAATTCGTCTTTAATCACTTTAAACACCCGATCGAAGGATGGCAGGGTGAACACCAGCATCACCATGCCCTTCACCCCCGGCGCGATAATGAACTGCTCCTGCGACTGCGCCATAAAGGTCAGGTATTCGCGATAGCATTCGGTTTTGCCGTGCTTCTGGCAGCCGATCGCCATGTACAGCTCGGCGGTGGTCTTGCCCGGCAGGATCTCGCGCAGCCACTCCACCATCGCCGCCGGCAGCGGCGCATAGACCATGAAATAAGATCGGGCGAAGCCGAAGACGATGCTGGCCTCGGCCTTACCGGTCAGGCAGGCGTCGATAAACAGCGCGCCCGACTCGCTGTGGTGGATAGGCAGCAAGAACGGATAAACGCCGTCGGCCAGACGCAGCTTGCCGACCAGCCAGGCGGCCTTGTTGCGGTAGAACAGTTCGTTGGCGATCTGGAAGGTTGCCCCCGCCAGCTGCTGTGCGCTGAAGGCGCGTTGCAGCGCCTGAGTGATGTAGTGAATATCGCGCGTCAAATCCTCCCACGGCAGCCGCAGCGGCAGATCGCTCAGCACGCTGCGCAGCATCGCCGGCAGATCGCCATTGGGGGTGAAATCGCGCGCCAGCGGACGCGGAATGTCGCGAAAGCGCCGCTCCGGCTGCGAACTGAAGACGAACAGCTTGTCCGGCGTCAGATCGCGGTGCTTGAACAGCCGGCAGTAGACCGAGTTAAAGAAGCTTTCGGCGATCTCGAAGCGCGGGTAGTCCGGCAGCAGGTCGATATAGACCGCTTTGACCCGGCTGGGGAAGTCGGCGTCGAAGTATTTCTGCCCGGTGATGCATTTGAGCTGCTCCACCACCAGGCCGACGTGATGGTCATACAGATGGATGCGCTTTTTCATCGCCCGCTGCACCGCCGGCCAGTCCGCCTGCTCGAAGCGCTGCTGCGCGCCGGCGGTCACTTCCAGAAAGCGACCGTACTGCGCATCGAAGCCCTGCAGGATCGTCTGTGCGATCAATAACTCCAGTTTTGCCGCCATCCTTACCCCCGCCAGAAAAAGAAGCCTGCGCATGCAGGCTTCGGATGAAACGTCTTCAAGCTTGCCGCATCAGAACTGCTGTTCTTCCGTCGAACCGGTCAGCGCAGTGACCGAAGAAGCGCCGCCCTGAATAATGGTGGTGACCTTGTCGAAGTAGCCGGTGCCCACCTCTTGCTGGTGCGACGCGAAGGTGTAACCGCGATCCACCGCGGCGAACTCCGCCTGCTGCACCTTCTCGACGTAGTGTTTCATGCCCTCGCCCTGCGCATAGGCGTGCGCCAGGTCGAACATGTTGAACCACATGCTGTGGATGCCCGCCAGCGTAATGAACTGATACTTGTAGCCCATGTCCGACAGCGCCTGCTGGAAGCGGGCGATGGTCTGGTCGTCGAGGTTCTTTTTCCAGTTGAACGACGGCGAGCAGTTGTAGGCCAGCAGCTTGCCCGGGTATTTGGCGTGGATGGCGTCGGCGAAGCGCTGAGCAGCATCCAGATCCGGCGTTGAGGTTTCGCACCACACCATATCTGCATAGGGGGCGTAAGCCAGGCCGCGGCTGATCGCCTGCTCGACGCCCGCATGGGTGCGGAAGAAGCCTTCCGCCGTGCGCTCGCCGGTGACGAAGGCGCTGTCATACGGATCGCAATCGGAGGTCAGCAGGTCGGCCGCATCGGCGTCGGTGCGGGCGATCACCAGCGTCGGCACGCCGAGCACGTCGGCCGCCAGGCGCGCGGCGACCAGCTTCTGAATCGCTTCCTGCGTCGGCACCAGCACTTTGCCGCCCATATGGCCGCATTTCTTCACCGCCGCCAGCTGATCTTCAAAGTGCACCCCGGCGGCGCCGGCGGTGATCATCGCTTTCATCAGCTCGAAGGCGTTCAGCACGCCGCCGAAGCCGGCTTCCGCATCGGCGACGATCGGCAGGAAGTAATCGGTATAGCCTTTGCTGCCCGGCTCAATCTGGTTCGCCCATTGGATCTGATCGGCGCGACGGAAGGTATTATTGATGCGCTCGACCACCTTCGGCACCGAGTCCACCGGATACAGCGACTGGTCAGGGTACATGGCCGCCGCGCTGTTGGCGTCCGCCGCCACCTGCCAACCGGACAGGTAGATAGCCTCGACGCCGGCCTTGGCCTGCTGCAGCGCCTGGCCGCCGGTGAGCGCGCCCAGGCAGTTCACGTAGCCTTTGCGCGCCTTGCCGTTCAGCAACGCCCACAGTTTGGCGGCACCGTTTTGCGCCAGAGTGCATTCCGGGTTGACCGAACCGCGCAGGTTGATCACGTCTTCGGCGCTGTAAGGGCGGGTGATGCCTTCCCAACGGGCCGATTTCCATTCCTGTTCCAGCTGCTGAATCTGTTGAGAGCGAGAGGTAGACATAATTTTTATCCTTTCAGTCGTGTAGGGTTGATTGGGAAAATTCAGGCCAGCAGCTCATAGCCGGGCAGCGTCAGGAAATCGATTAACTCATCTTGCGTGGTGATGCGCTCCATCAGGCGCGCCGCCTCTTCGTACCGGCCGGCGTTAAAGCGCGCTTCCCCCACTTCTTCACGCACCACCAACATCTCTTCTTGCAGCATCTGGCGGAACAGCGCCTTGGTGACCGGGCGCCCGTCGCTCAGGCTCTTCTCGTGGTGGATCCACTGCCAGATAGACGTACGGGAGATTTCCGCCGTGGCCGCATCTTCCATCAAACCGTAAATCGGCACGCAGCCGTTGCCGGAGATCCAGGCTTCGATGTACTGCACCGCCACGCGAATATTGGCGCGCATCCCCGCTTCGGTACGCTCGCCGTCGCACGGTTCCAGCAGCTGTGCGGCGCTGATCGGCGCGTCTTGCTCACGCAGCACCTCCAGCTGGTTTTGGCGATCGCCCAGCGCTTTGCCGAACACTTCCATCACCGTGTCCGCCAGCCCCGGGTGCGCCACCCAGGTGCCGTCGTGGCCGTTGCTGGCCTCCAGCTCTTTGTCCGCCCGTACCTTGTTCAGCACCCAGGCGTTTTTCTCGGCGTCTTTGCTCGGGATAAACGCCGCCATGCCGCCCATGGCGAACGCGCCGCGCTTATGACAGGTTTTGATCAGCAGGCGCGAATAGGCGCTGAGGAAAGGTTTCTCCATGGTCACCGACTGACGATCCGGCAGCACGCGATCGCCGTGATTCTTCAGCGTTTTGATGTAGCTGAAGATGTAATCCCAGCGGCCGCAGTTCAGACCCACGATGTGATCGCGCAGGTGGTAGAGGATTTCGTCCATCTGGAACACCGCCGGCAGGGTTTCGATCAGCACGGTCGCTTTGATGGTGCCGCGCGGCAGATCGAAACGATCCTCGGTAAAGCTGAAGACATCGCTCCACCAGGCCGCTTCTTCCCAAGACTGGGTTTTCGGCAGGTAGAAATACGGGCCGCTGCCCTTGGCCAACAGTTGGCGATAGTTGTGGTAGAAGTACAGCGCGAAATCGAACAGGCCGCCGGGAATGGCTTCATCACGCCACAGTACGTGCTTCTCCGGCAGATGCAGGCCGCGCACGCGAGCGATCAATACCGCCGGGTTCGGTTTCAGCTGGTAGATTTTGCCGGCTTCATTGGTGTAGGAAATGGTGCCGTTAACCGCATCGTGCAGGTTGATTTGGCCGTCGATGACTTTGTCCCAGCTTGGCGCCAGCGAGTCTTCGAAGTCCGCCATAAACACTTTTACGTTGGCGTTAAGCGCATTGATCACCATCTTGCGCTCGACCGGCCCGGTGATCTCGACCCGGCGGTCACGCAGATCTTGCGGAATGCCGCGGATCTGCCAGTCACCTTCACGAATGGAAGTGGTTTCCGAAACAAACCCCGGCAGTTCGCCGCGATCGATATTTTGCTGCCAGCGGACACGCGCCGCCAGCAGCTCGTTGCGCCGCGGCGTGAATTTCCCCACCAGTTCCGCCAGGAATTCAACCGCTTCATCGGTCAACACCTGGCGCTCCGCTGCGGCGAAACCCTGCGTAAACCTTAACTCCGTGCCTGCTATCTGTTGCGTCATGACCTTGCTCCTTCCCATCGTTGCGCCCGCGCGACCGGCGCATTTTCATCAGAAATCACTGTGGATCAGGGCGGATGAAACGATCCTCAACTGGTCAGATCTCATCCCGATAGCTCTAAGAATACTCAACAAAAAATAAAAATCAAAAACCATTTCCATTTTATTATTAAATATTTTATTAACGCTTTATTATCAATTGGTTAGATAAGATAACAATAATGACAGGTAAGGAAATCGCTTCCAGTAAATTGATGAAGACGCACTAACGCCTTGTTGAACAAAGAATTTACTGGAGAAGTGACGGATAAAAAGAGGATCTTGCAGAGAATCAACGGAGCGGCGGCCTCGATTCAGCCGCCGGCAGGCAGAAAAGATCAGTCGAGCGTCGGATTCATATGACGCAGATCGTACGGCGTGATCTGGTAGACGTAATAGTTGAGCCAGTTGGAAAACAGCAGATGGCCATGGCTGCGCCAGGTGGCTTTCGGTGTCAGTGCGGGGTTGTCATCGGGGAAGTAGTTGAGCGGAACGGCGGGATCGAGGCCAGCTTCGTGGTCGCGACAATACTCCCCCGCCAGGGTCAGCGCATCATACTCCGGATGGCCGGTGACGAACGCCAGGCGCTTATCCCTGCTGGCGAACAGGTAGGCGCCCGCCTGTTCGGATTCGGCCAGAATATCCAGGTCGGTATATTGGCGAATCACCTCAGTCGGGAAATCGGCATAGCGTGAATGCGGCGCCAGGAAACTTTCGTCGAAGCCGCGCGTCAGCAACGCATGCTGCTGTAGCGTTTGGTGCGGGTAAACGCCGGAGAGCTTCACTTCGCGCGTCATCTTGGGAATGCCATACAGAATATTCAACGCCGCCTGTACCGCCCAGCACACGAACAGCGTGGAGGTAACGTGGTGCTTGGCCCAGTCGATCACCCGTTCGATCTGCGGCCAGTAGGCAACATCGCAGAAATCGACCAGCCCCAGCGGCGCGCCGGTGACGATCAAACCATCGAAGTTCTCGTTCTGGATATCCTCGAAGTCGCAGTAGAAGTTATTCAGATGCTCGGCCGGCGTGTTCTTCGATTCGCGGCTGTCGATACGCAGCAACTGGATATCAATCTGCAGCGGCGAGTTGGACAGCAGGCGCAGAAACTGGTTTTCCGTTTCGATCTTCTTTGGCATCAGGTTGAGGATCAGCACTTTCAGTGGCCTGATTTCCTGTGTTTTTGCCCGCGAGGATGTCATCACGAAGACATTCTCACCGCGCAAGAAATTGACCGCAGGTAACTCATCAGGAACACGAATCGGCATTGCTTAACCCTCACACATCCATTTATACGTTTAGACTTCTAGATGCCCGAAGATAGCGTTTTTTTCCGTCGCTGTCGAGCATTCAGCGGAAAGGTGAAAATGTTTCATTGCGCGATCTGCGCCAAGATATGAGTAGAGAGAGTAAAAGGACTGAAAAGCAAAAAGGCCATCCTTTCGGATGGCCTCTTGGCTTATTTGATGCTTGGCAGTGTCCTACTCTCGCATGGGGAGACCCCACACTACCATCGGCGCTACGGCGTTTCACTTCTGAGTTCGGCATGGGGTCAGGTGGGACCACCGCGCTATTGCCGCCAAGCAAATTCTTTTTTCTGCCGAACTTCTAAACCCACTTTAAATAAAGTGGTGCTGATACCCAGAGTCGAACTGGGGACCTCACCCTTACCAAGGGTGCGCTCTACCAACTGAGCCATATCAGCACGCTTAATTTGATGCCTGGCAGTGTCCTACTCTCGCATGGGGAGACCCCACACTACCATCGGCGCTACGGCGTTTCACTTCTGAGTTCGGCATGGGGTCAGGTGGGACCACCGCGCTATTGCCGCCAGGCAAATTCTGTTTCATTCCAACCGCTTCACTCTCGTGTCGCCATCAGAACCAATCTCGGAACTTCGCTGAAAATATCTTCGTCTCTAAAACACCTTCGGTGTTGTAAGGTTAAGCCTCACGGATCATT
>NZ_JBJNOR010000002.1:0-589720 GCF_052166535.1 Serratia sp. CY82433 | reverse complement strand
CCGATGGTAGTGTGGGGTCTCCCCATGCGAGAGTAGGACACTGCCAGGCATCAAATAAAACAACAAGCCTCATGCGAAAGCATGGGGCTTTTTGTTTTGTCTGTTATCTGGCGTTCTGCACGAGCATGGGCATGCGAAAGGCCCGTCGGGAACGGGCCTTAACGCCGCTCGCGGCGGCCCCGGAGGGGAGAGTCTCAGGATGAGACGAATTGTGTAGGACAAATCCGCCGGGAGCGGATTTGAACGTTGCGAAGCAACGGCCCGAAGGGGGGCGGGCAGGACGCCCGCCATAAACTGCCAGGCATCAAACCAAGCCGAAAGCCCTGAACTGACGTTCAGGGCTTTTTGCTATGCGTAAAAACGCAAAAAAGCGCAGCTACACTGCGCTGTTTCTCCGACAAAACAGCCAGAGAAAAGGCCCCGAAGGGCCTTTGATTAGGGTGTGTTTGCTTTTTTCACTTATTATTCGGTCAATGCGAGCTGCCCTGAGAGATGCCCAACCCGGTTTGCGAACGGACAAACTGAGCCCGGAAGCGTTCCCGCTCTTGCTGCCCGGCCAGCGAGCTGTCGGTGATCGAGAATAGCCAGGTACCGACAAAGGCGACAATCATCGAGAACAGCGCCGGATATTCATACGGGTAAATCGGTTTTTCATGGCCGAGGATCTGCACCCAGATCGTCGGGCCGAGGATCATCAGAATCACTGCCGTCAACAGGCCCAGCCAGCCGCCAATCATCGCGCCGCGAGTGGTCAAACGCGACCAGTACATCGACAGGATGATGATAGGGAAGTTACAGCTGGCGGCGATGGAGAACGCCAACCCGACCATAAAGGCGATGTTCTGCTTCTCGAACAAGATCCCCAGGGCAATGGCGACAATGCCTAGCACTACAACGGTGATCTTGGATACTCTCAGTTCGTCGCGCTCGGTTGCCTTGCCGTTTTTCATCACGCTGGCGTACAGATCATGGGAAACGGCCGAGGCGCCGGCCAGCGTCAGGCCTGCAACGACCGCCAGAATGGTGGCGAAGGCCACCGCCGAGATAAAGCCGAGGAAGAAGTTGCCGCCAACGGCATTGGCCAGGTGCACCGCCGCCATGTTGGTGCCGCCCAGCAGCGCGCCGGTGGCGTCTTTGAACGCCGGATTGGCGCTGACCAACAAGATGGCGCCGAAGCCGATGATAAAGGTCAGGATATAGAAATAACCGATAAAACCGGTGGCGTAGAACACGCTCTTGCGCGCTTCTTTGGCGTCACTCACGGTGAAGAAGCGCATCAGGATGTGCGGCAGACCGGCGGTGCCGAACATCAGCGCCAGGCCGAGCGACAGCGCGGAAACCGGATCGGACACCAGGCCGCCTGGGCTCATGATGGCGATGCCTTTCGGATGCACCTTCACCGCTTCGGCGAACAGGGTGTTGAAGTCGAAGTTAACCGACTTCATCACCATCAGCGCCATAAAGCTGGCGCCGGACAGCAGCAGCACCGCCTTGATGATTTGCACCCAGGTGGTGGCCAGCATGCCGCCGAACAGCACGTACAGCACCATCAGGATACCGACCAGGATCACCGCCACGTGGTAGTTGAGCCCGAACAGCAGCTGGATCAGCTTGCCGGCGCCGACCATCTGCGCGATCAGATACAGCGCCACCACCACCAAAGAGCCGCAGGCCGACAGGGTGCGGATCGGTTTCTGTTTTAGGCGGTAAGAGGCGACATCGGCAAAGGTATAGCGGCCGAGGTTGCGCAGGCGCTCCGCAATCAGGAACAGAATGATCGGCCAGCCGATGAGGAAGCCGATGGAATAGATTAGGCCATCATAGCCCGAGGTGTAGACCAGGGCGGAGATGCCGAGAAACGAGGCGGCAGACATGAAGTCGCCGGCGATCGCCAACCCGTTTTGCAGGCCGGTGATGCGCCCGCCCGCGGTGTAGTAATCCTGACGGGAACGGGTGCGTTTGGACGCCCAATAGGTGATGTAGAGCGTGGCGCCGACAAACAGGATAAACATCACGATCGCCTGGATGTTCAGCGGCTGACGATGCACTTCGCCGCCGATGGCTTCGGCACAGGCCAGACCGGGCAGCAACAGCAGCGCGGTGGCAGAGAATAAGCGCTTCATTGTTTCACCTCACGCAGAATTTCTGCGGTGAGGCGATCGAACTCGCCGTTGGCGCGAAACACGTAGATCCCGGTCAAGACGAAAGAGATCACGATCAGCCCGACGCCGACCGGGATCCCGCGGGTGATGGTCGATCCGGCGGCGATCGGCGTGCCGAGCCATTGCGGATCGAAGGCGATCAACAGAATAAAGCCGACGTACAGCGCCAGCGTAATCAGCGAAAGCAGCCAGGCGAACCGGCCGCGTTTTCTCACCAGCTCTTTAAAGCGCGGGTTTTCTTCAATCCCTTGATAAATGGTGTCATTCATCAGAGTGTCTCCAGTCGGTATTGAGAGATTACGCCGCGCCAGGGCCGCTCAACGGCGCGTTATCCGAATGAACGGCCTGAAGCGGCGTAAATTATGACGGCACTTTCATTGATTGTTTTTCTTCCAACAGCTTGTCGACTACGGCCGGATCCGCCAGCGTGGAGGTGTCCCCCAGGTTGCTGGTGTCGCCGGCGGCAATTTTGCGCAGGATACGCCGCATGATCTTGCCGGAGCGCGTCTTGGGCAGCGAATCTGTCCAGTGCAGCACGTCCGGCGTGGCGATCGGCCCTATCTCTTTGCGCACCCAGTTGCGCACTTCGGTATAGAGCTCCGGCGTCGGTTCTTCGCCGTGGTTCAGCGTGATGTAGGCGTAGATCGCCTGGCCTTTGATGTTATGAGGAATGCCGACCACCGCGGCTTCGGCGATTTTCGGGTGCGATACCAGCGCAGACTCGATCTCGGCGGTGCCCAGACGGTGGCCGGAGACGTTCAGCACGTCGTCGACGCGGCCGGTGATCCAGTAGTAACCGTCCTCGTCGCGACGGGCGCCGTCACCGCTGAAGTACATACCTTTGAAGGTCGAGAAGTAGGTTTGCTCGAAGCGGTCATGATCGCCGAACAGGGTGCGTGCCTGGCCCGGCCAGGAGTCGACGATCACCAGGTTGCCTTCGCAGGCGCCTTCCTGCGGTGTGCCGACGTTATCGACCAGCGCCGGCTGTACGCCGAAGAACGGCCGCGTGGCGGAACCGGCCTTCAGCTCGGTGGCGCCCGGCAGCGGGGTAATCATGAAGCCGCCGGTTTCGGTTTGCCACCAGGTGTCGACGATCGGGCACTTTGCGTTGCCTATCTTGTTGTAGTACCACTCCCAGGCTTCCGGGTTGATCGGCTCGCCGACCGAGCCCATGATGCGCAGCGAATCGCGTCGGGTGCCTTCGATCGCCTTGTCGCCTTCGGCCATCAGGGCGCGAATGGCGGTTGGTGCGGTATACAGAATGTTGACCTGGTGCTTGTCGATCACCTGCGACAGGCGATTGACGCCCGGATAGTTAGGCACGCCTTCGAACATCAGCGTGGTGGCGCCGCAGGCCAGCGGGCCGTACAGCAGATAGCTGTGGCCGGTAACCCAGCCCACGTCGGCGGTGCACCAGTAAATGTCGCCGTCGTGGTAGTCAAACACATATTTAAAGGTCATCGCGGCGTACACCAGGTAGCCGCCTGTGGTGTGCAGCACGCCTTTCGGTTTGCCGGTCGAGCCTGAGGTGTACAGGATAAACAGCGGATCTTCGGCGTTCACTTCTTCCGGCGGGCAGTCGGCGGAGACGCCCTGGATCAGCTCATGCCACCACAGATCGCGCCCTTCCTGCCAGTAGCCCGGCTTCCCGGTGCGTTGGAACACCACCACGTTGGCGACGCTGACCACGCTGGGATTTTTCAGCGCATCATCGACGTTCTTTTTCAGCGGCACGGCGCGGCCGGCGCGCAGGCCTTCATCGGCGGTGATCACCAGCTTGGCGTTGGAGTCGATAATGCGCCCGGCGACCGCTTCCGGCGAGAAGCCGCCGAAGATCACCGAATGTACGGCGCCGATGCGCGCACAGGCCAGCATCGCGACCGCCGCTTCCGGCACCATCGGCATATAGATAGCCACCACGTCGCCCTTTTTCACGCCGAGCTTTTTCAGCACGTTGGCGAACTGGCAGACGTCATGGTGCAACTGTTTGTAAGTCACTTTTTTGGATTGGGTCGGGTCATCGCCTTCCCAGATAATGGCGGTTTGGTCGCCGCGCTCGGCCAAATGGCGATCCAGACAGTTGGCCGCCAGGTTCAACGTGCCGTCTTCAAACCAGCGAATGCTGACGTGGCCCGGATCGAACGAGGTATTTTTAACTTTGGTATAGGGTTTGATCCAATCCAGGATTTTGCCATGCTCACCCCAGAAAGCCTCTGGGTCTTGAACCGACTGTTGATAATACTCTTGGTATTGTGCCGGATTAATCAGGGCGCGTTCTGCAATTGCAGAAGGAATAGCGTGTTTATGCAGTTGGCTCATAGCTTTTCTCCTTGAAGTTGTTAATGATATGTCAACTGAAGGTTAAGTATAGTTTGCTACGATTCTTTGTTTCTTTTTTGCGCGGCAGATCACGCAACAAAGATATTGATTTGTAATCGTTCTGTCGCATTTGCAGGGCATATCTATCTCTTTGGTGCTTAAATCCCCATAAACCCGCATTTTTAACCAAAAACACTTATATAAAGAACAAAAAAGAATAAACAAAGACGGGGGTAACTGCCTCGATATTAATAGATACGCGCAGGGTCATAATTATTTCTCGCTATAAATCTTTTTGGATTATTTTTCGCTATTAATATTCGAAGTTGGTATTAACACCATATAACGATGGACGACACATCGTGAAATAACGTTTTATTAACCTTAATTCCTGATGAAAGGTCGGATGATGCCTTATGGCATTCGCTCTGCGATATCGTTCGTTTTTTAATCTGAATATAAAGTGGCGCTGCATTTATGGCCGAAAGTGTCACTCGGTCAATTCTCATTTATTTGACTTTTAAGTAACAAAATATAAACATTTTATGCGGATTAAATATGCAGAATGGGTGAAAAATAACGCATTTTAATGGCGTTCAAAAAATCGTCGCCGGCGTGCTTGTGTGCTTCTTTGTATGAAAAATTATGTTTTTAATAACAAGCAATTATGCCGCTTGAAATAGTAACGCGAAATTTTTGTTATTGGATTCAGCGCTCAACCCTGACAAATCAAGGCTTGCAGAGCATGCCGCCCGGATGATACAGATTTATACTGCGTCGCACCCAGGGCAGGTGAACGCTTCCACTGAATTAACATAAGCCTGTAATAAATGATTAAGTATTCTTTTCGCCGTGTTGCGACTTTGTACGGCGAAAAGGGTCTTTGAGGACTTTTTGGGTATGAAAAGTGTAAAAATTAGCCTGGCTTGGCAAATCCTGATCGCGTTGGTACTGGGTATTATTGTTGGCGCGGTATTGCACAACCAGACCGAATCTCGTGAGTGGCTGGTGAGTAATATTCTCAGCCCGGCGGGCGATATCTTTATTCGTCTGATCAAGATGATTGTGGTGCCGATCGTTATTTCCACGCTGATCGTCGGTATTGCCGGCGTGGGCGATGCGAAAAAGCTGGGCCGTATCGGATTGAAAACCATTATCTACTTCGAAGTGATCACCACCGTCGCCATCGTGGTGGGGTTGACGTTGGCCAACGTATTCCAACCCGGCCACGGCATCGATATGTCGACGCTGACCACGGTGGACATTTCGCAGTATGAGAAAACCACCGAACAGGTGCAAAGCGGTTCGCACAGCCTGGTGGCGACCATTCTGTCGCTGATCCCGTCGAACGTCTTCTCGTCGATGGCCAAGGGCGACATGTTGCCGATTATCTTCTTCTCGGTGCTGTTCGGTCTGGGGCTGTCGTCGTTGCCGAAAGAGACCAAAGAGCCGCTGCTGAAGGTGTTCAAGGCGGTGTCCGAAAGCATGTTCAAAGTCACCCACATGATCATGCGCTATGCGCCAATCGGGGTGTTTGGCCTGATTGCGGTCACGGTAGCCAACTTCGGTTTCGCTTCGCTGCTGCCGCTGGCCAAACTGGTGGTGCTGGTGTACTTCGCCATCGCGTTCTTCGCCCTGGTGGTGCTGGGGGCGGTCGCCCGGCTGTGCAACCTGCGCATCTGGACGCTGATCCGCATCCTGAAAGACGAACTGATCCTGGCTTATTCCACCGCCAGCTCGGAAACGGTGCTGCCGCGCATCATCGAAAAGATGGAGGCTTACGGCGCGCCCAAGTCGATCACCAGCTTCGTGGTGCCGACCGGCTACTCCTTTAACCTGGATGGCTCGACGCTGTACCAGAGCATCGCCGCCATCTTTATCGCCCAGCTGTACGGCATCGAGCTGTCGTTGGGGCAGGAGATCGTGCTGGTGCTGACGCTGATGGTCACCTCGAAAGGGATCGCCGGCGTGCCGGGCGTCTCGTTCGTGGTGCTGCTGGCCACGCTGGGCAGCGTCGGCATTCCGCTGGAAGGCCTGGCGTTCATCGCCGGCGTGGACCGTATCCTGGATATGGCGCGCACCGCGCTGAACGTCGTGGGTAACGCGTTGGCGGTATTGGTGATCGCCAAATGGGAGCACCAGTTCGATCGCAAGAAGGCGCTGGCCTACGAAACGGAGTTTCTGGCGCAGAAGGTGAAGCCGGCCAATCAGGCCTAATCGCCGAGTCTCGCCGATGTTAAAAACGCCCCGGGCAGTTGTGCCGGGGCGTTTTGTTTTTATGGCCCTTCAACCTGCCGCTTTCTTTTCTTTGCCCTATTGCGCGACTTGCATCCCCGCTTAACAGAATCTAAAGTGTTACCAAATTAATAGAAATGATAATAGATGTTATTATCATTTTCATTTGATGATGTATGGAGACACGCAAAAGCCGTTGAACGGCGGGTTATGCCCGTTCGGCGTCTTTATTCGGGCTTATCAAAGGTAGGTAACATGTCGGACACCGCTTTGGCCTCTGAATGGTTGCCGCTGGCGCCAGCGCAGCTTGATTTCTGGGAAGAACACACCTTGCACCCCGGGCAGACCCTGTCCACCGTCGCACACTGCACCGAACTGTGCGGCGCAGTAGAGGAAGAGACGCTCTGCCGGGCGATCGCCACTACCCTCGCCGAGACGCAGGCGTTTGCCCTGCGCTTTGGTGAGCGGCGTGGCGACGCTCCTCCGCCGTTACGGCACGATCCACAACGCATACCGCCATTACAACGCATCGATCTGCAAACGCACGGCGATCCCTGGCAGGCGGCGCAAAGCCTGATGCGCGAAGATATCGCGCAGCGCCGGGCGCTGGACAGCGAGCCGCTAGCCGCCGCCTGGCTGCTCAAGCTGGGGCCGGAGCGCTACCTCTGGTACGTGCGTGCGCACCATATTCTGGTTGATGGCTTCGGCATGGCCTTGATTGAACACCGCTGCGCCGCGTTGTATGCGCACTATCTGGGTGAAGGCAGCGCGGGTATTCCCTTAGGCGCCTTTGACGCCTTTCAACAGGCCGAGCTGGCCTACGCTGATTCTGAGCGATGCGAGCGCGATCGGCGCTTTTGGCAGAGCTATCTGCCGCCGTCGCAGGCGCTGCCGACGGTGCGCAAGGGCGGTGAGGCCTATGGCGTGCGGCGTCTAAGCACCCACCACCGGCTGCCGGCGGCGGTATCGCAACGGCTGGCACAGCTGGCGGAACGCAGCGGCATCAATTGGCCCGACTTGCTGGTGGCGCTGTCGGCGGCCTGGCTGTTTCAGGTGATGCCGCGCGACACCCGACAAGGCGATACGCTGCCGATGTGGATGCCGGCGATGAATCGCCGCGGGCAGGCTGCCACCAACGTGCCTTCGCTGGCGGTCAACACGCTGCCGCTGCTGGTGTCGCCACCCCCGTCGGCGACGCTGGGAGATTTTCTGATGACGATGGCGCAGCAACTGCGGGAGCTGCGCAGCCACGCCGGCTACCGCCTGCGTCAACTGGCCGCCGATCGCGGCGTGGAGCCAGACTCGCGCTTCTTTATTTCTCCTTTCATCAACGTGCAACCCTTCGATGCGCCCCGGTTTACCGGCTGCAGCGGCACCCGCCGCGTATTGGCCGGCGGTTCGGGCGACGGTTTTAATCTGACTTATCGCGGCCGCACCGACGCCCGCGATCTGCAGGTCGATATCGATATTTATCTGGAACAGTTCCCGACGGAGGATGTGCTGGACTATGGCGAGGCGCTGCAAGAGTTTCTGTTGCGCGCGCTGCAGCGGGAAGCCTGGGAACAACCGCTGGCGGCTCTGACGGCGTTGCCTGCCTGATAAAGTGCGGGCGGGGGATGTCCCCGCCCGAGTTTTATGGCATCAATTGGCCAGCAATGCCGCCACTTCGCGCGCGTTCTTGCATGGCAGGAGCGAACTGCTTACCAGCCGGGTGCCGAAAGCGTCATTGAGGCGCTCCGCCACCTGTTTGATATGCGGCAACTTCAGCCCCATGGTGATAAACGCCGTCTCTTCCCCCCATTCCGGGCGTGGCGTTACGCCGATCGCCTGCCAGTAAATAGTCAGGATCTCTGCGCTGCGCGCCAAAGGCGCGTTCGGCGGCGGCGCCGCACAGGCGTTCAGCGCCGGCGCGGTTTGCTGGTCGCTCAGGTCGGCGCGGATGCGATGGCGGTCGGTTTTGCCGTTGGCGGACAGCGGCAGCGCCTCGGCATGGATAAAGCGCGTGGGAATATGGGTGCAGGGCAGATAGCCGGTGGCGAAGGCGCGGATCTCGGACAGCGGCAGCGGTTTGCCGTCGCGGGTCAGATACAGGGCGCCGAGCGCCGCTTCGTTGTTCTCTCCACTGGGATAGTCCACCACCACCATATCCAGGATCGCCGGATGGCGGCGCAGCACATCTTCGATTTCCGGCAACGAGACGCGCACGCCGCGGATCTTCACATACCCGTTCACCCGGGTGGCGAACATGATGTTGCCGTCCGCACGGTAGTAGCCCTGATCGCCGGTGCGGAAAGCGCGCAGCGGTTGCCCGTCCGGCCCTTCGAGGGTGACGAAGTCATGCTGCTTCAGCTCCCCCTGCTCCAGATAGCCCAACGCCAGGTTGACCCCGGCGGTATGAATGCGGCCGACCACGTCGGCCGGGCAGTGGCTGCCGTCGTCATGGCAGATGAAGTAGCGGTTGGCCGGCAGCGGGCGGCCGTAAGGCACGGTGCCGCTCTCCTGCGGGGCGATCGGGTGCCAGATGCTCCAGATGGTGGTTTCGGTCGGCCCGCCGAGCGAGAACAGCGCGAGATCCGGGCGCAGGGTGCGCAGGGTTTGCACCGTCGCCGGCTTGATGTAGTCGCCGCCTTGCGCCACCAGGCGCAGCGAACGCAGGCTGTCGGCCGTTTTGCAGGTGAGCAGCATCTCCAGAATGGCGGGCACCGAACACCACAGGGTGACCCGGTGCTTTTCCACCAGCTGGTTCCAGCTGATGGCGTCCTTTTCCTGATGCGGCGCCGGCAGTACCAGCGTGGCGCCGGCGCACAGCGAACCGAACAGATCGAACATCGACATGTCATGGTGCGGCGGCGTGACGGAAATGAAGACGTCGTCGGCAGTGACCGCCCAGCGTTGCTGAGTCTGGTGGACGACGTTGGCGGTGGCGCGGTTGTTGAGCACCACGCATTTGGGTTTACCGGTGGTGCCGGAGGTATACAGGTAGTAGCTCGCGGCCTGGCTGGCGCTGCGTTCCGCCAACGTCTGTTCATCCGGCAGCGCAGGCGCGCGATCCGTCGGCGCCAGCAGGGCCGCCGGCGTTACGCCGATCGGCGTCTCCAGATCGCCGCCGTGCACCACCAGCGTCGGCCGGCAGTTTTCCAGCAGGTAGGCGGTGCGCTCCGGCGGCGAGTTGATATCGACAGGCACCCAGATCACGCCCTGCAGGGCGCAGGCGAGGCTGAAGATGATCTGTTCCGGGCTGCGCGGCAGATACAGCGCCACCACGTTGCCCGGCTGCACGCCGCGGCTCTGCAGGTTGGCGATCGCCGTGGCGATCCGCTGGCCCAGTTCGCGGTAGGTCAGCGTCTGTTCGCCGCAGATCAGCGCGTTGCCGCCGTTTTGTACGCCAAACAGCCGCTCGGCCAGCTGCGCCAAATAAGGATAAGGTGCGTAATTCGCTTCGCTGTCGTTGTGGCGGTAATGCGTCAGATCGATGAAGTCCCGCGGCGCGATCGCCAGGTCGGCCCGTTGACAGCTGTGCAGGATGCGTCGCTGCAGTGCCGCCAGCATGGCTTCTACCTGCTCGCCGTGCAGCGCCTGCTCGGCGTAGTCCACGCACAGCTGCAGGTTTTTTTCGCTGTCCAGCGTCAGGCGAATGTCGATGGCGACCTGCGGCGTTTGGGTCAGGCCGTCGTGGAAGCGCACCGGCGCCTCGGCCGGCAGCGTTTCCCAGCCCAGGCAGTTGGTCAGGATCACCGGCAGCGCCGGGCCGCCCTGGCTTTGGCCGAGCAACTGCCGCGCCAGATCGACGCCGGAAAACGTCAGGTGGTCGAGCGCGCCGAGCACGTCGTCCTGTAAGGCTTGCGCGCGCTGGATAAAGTCTTCGCCGTGGCGGGAATAGTGCACCGCCACGAAGCTGGAGGCGTTGCCCAGAGCGCCGTCGGCGGCGGGGAACGCTACCGGCACGCCGACGCACAGCTCGCCGTCGGTGGTCCAGTGGGCCAGCGTATCGAGGATCAGCGCCGACAGCAGGCTGTTGCGCAGCAGCGCATGCGGCGATCCCAGACGGCCAAGCCGTTTTATCGTATCGCGCGGCAGCGTCAGGCTGGCGCGGCGATAGCGCGACGAGGTGAGATTGGCGAGCGGGGCGCGCCACGGCAACGCCGACGGCGTGGTGACATCCTGCAGCTTTTCGCGCCAGTAGGCGGCGTCGGCCTGGCGCTGCGCCGCCGATGCGGTGGGGAGCGGCAGCGCGGCGGCGGTCGGCGTCAGAGGGCGATCGTCGAACAGGCGTGCGATCACGGTGGAGATCCCTTGGCCGTCGAGGATCAAGGCATCGAAACTGGTAAAGATCAGCGTATCGTACGGCGATCCCGTCGGATCCTGCTGTTCGGCAAGTTGGATCACGGCGATGCGCCACAGCGGTTGGCTCGGATCGTGGCGCTGGTGGGAGTAACGCTCGCGCAGTTGTTCGACCTGGCGCTGCGCCGCTTCGCCATCAAGGGCGCGCAGATCGTGACGATCCAGATGCAGCGTCACCTCCGGGCGTACGTGCTGCGTGCCGCGCTGCACATCAATGCAGGTGCGCAACGCCGGGTAGTGCTGTACCAGCTCGGTCAGGCGCGCTTCAAAGCGCGGCATATCCGGCTGCCGGGCGCGGTATTCGCGAAAGTCGTGCATCGCCACGCCGCCGAGCGGCCATCGATCGCTGCGGCCCAGAAGATAGGCCTGCTGCAGTGCGGTTAATGCTGTCTCCATGGTACTTCCCTATAGTCGCTAACCGATTAAAACGAGCCGGGCGCCGCGCGCCCGGAAACCGATCTCAGTGCTGCGGCGCCAGCGCGGCGAGCAGCGTTTTCGCATGCCGTCCTGCCTCGGGCGAGCGTTGGCAGATCAGCGCCGCCAGCGCCGCAGGGGAGGAATGCGCCGCCAGATCCTGTGCCGTCAGCGCCGCCGCCAGATACTTGTTGAGCACCGTCAGCAGCGCGTTCACCCCGGCATCCGGCAAGGCCAACCGGCGGATATCGTCGTGGTCGCGCAAGCCGGCCCCGGGGGCCACCCGCGCCAGCAGCCGATGCAGCACCTGGCGCACCGGTGCCTGCTGCGCCAGCGCGTCGGGCGTGCATTGCGCCAACAGCTGCGACAGCGGGCGATCGAACGCCTCCGTTTGCCGCGCGGCCAAGTGCAGCAGCGCCAGGTAACAGGCCAGCAGGCGTGGCAGCACCTGCTCGGGGAACGCATCCAGCCGCACGTCCCAGTTGATCAGAATGCCGTCGTCGACGTGGGCGACCTGCGCATCCAGCGCCACCTGCGGCCCCTGAGAGATGACCCAGCCGAGATGGCCGAAGGTGTCGGTGACCCGTTCGGAAAACAGCGTCTTGCCGCGGATGCCGAAACCGGCGGTAAACACCACCGGCGAAGGCTGCAGGCTGCCGTGCAGGCGCGACAGATCGCGCATCACGCTCACGCCGGGGTAATCCGCATGCTCGATCAGCTCCGCCAGCTGCGTCATCAGGCGCCGGCAGAAGGCGCTCAGATTTTCCGTCGGGTTCAGCTCCACGCCGAGCAGCACCAGGTTAGAGAAATCGCCGATGAGGCGATGCGCGTCCTCCCGCTCGCTCTCGCGGTGGAACAGCGGCACGTTGAGCCGAAAGCGCGTCATGTTCCAACCCTGGCCGACGGCCAGCGCGAACAGCGCTAAAAACAGCGTCGAGAGCGAGGTGTGGTGCCGTTTGGCGACGTCCTCCAGTGCGCGGCTTTCTTCCGCATTCAGCTGTATGGCCAGGCGATCGCTGCGGCAGCGGTCCGGCGTGCGCAGCAGGTGCGGCGCCGGTGGCACCTGCGCCAGGCGCTCACGCCACCAACGCTGGCCGCGTTCGCGCCGCTGGCGTAGCGCCTCGTCGGCGTCGCGTTGTTCGAGGTGATCGAAGTAGGCCGGCGGCATGTCATGGGGGGGCGCCGGTGGGCACTGGTGATAAAACGCCGTCAGATCTTCCATCAACAGGCGAAAGCTCATGGCATCGCCGGCGATCATATCGAGATCGACATGCAGGCGGCTGCGCCCTTCCGGCAACAGGCTCAGGCTGATATCGCAGGGCACGCCCTGCTCCAGCGGCAGCAGCTGGGTGCTTTTCGCCTGGCGTTTGGCGGCGAGCGCGGCCGCCAGCGTCGCTTCATCGGCATGTTGCCAGTCGTCGATATGCAAGGTGTGCCGGGGGCCGGGAGGCGCGATCGTCTGCCGGCCATCATCGGTAATGCGCAGGCGCAACAGCGGATGATGCAGGTACAGCGCATCAACGGCCTGGCGTAGTCGGACGAGATCCAGCTCGCCGCCGTCGAATTCCGCATACAGGTGGGCGGCCATGCCGCCGAGGGGAGGAGCGGACTGTCGGCCTACCCAATAGGCGGCCTGCATCGTGGTCAAAGCTTTCATCGGGTATCCATTTTGATTCAGCCAACGAGACTGCAAGAATATATCCAAATGTTAATAGGAATGAAAATTATTATTATTTAATCCATTTGGCGCGAAGGTGCTATTTATAAGGGGTTTTAGCGATGCCGGGCAGGTAGGGCTTTGGAGGTGAATAATTTATCTATATTATTCTTAGCATTGAAATGATTGCTTGTTATTGCAGCGCTTGTTTTACCTGCAAAAATATAAGGCTTTCTGGCTGTTTCCGTGCTCGGCTCCTCATCTTTGTTGATAATGATTTGCATTAGAAAATGCAAAATATTATCATTCTTAACACTCTTTTACGTTTTTATACAAGCTGCCGGCCGCTTCGCCGGCGGCTTGGCCGTGGACGGGGCCGCGCTCGTTTGGCCGCGAAAAACATGGGTTTGCCGCAGGGATAAGCAACAGCAAGGCCGGGAAGGCCGCAGCGTCATGGTCTGTGTGAGTGTCGATGTAGGTTGTGTAAAAAAAATCAAATTTTGTGCACCTCTGGGATGAAAGGAGAAGACATCTATGGGCAAGCATTTTGCGGCTCAACGGCATGAAAGCGTAGGAAACGGGGAAAAAGCGGGGATGAAAGCCATTGGGGCGTTTTCCTCCGTATTTTTAGGGGTTTGTTCACTGGCGATCGGTAACGTCAACGCGGCGGAAACGAAGAGCAACGAAACCTACCAGGACGCGGAAACGCTGCTGGTTACCGGTGAGAAGATCAAACGTTCCATTTTTGACACTGGTTCCAGCGTCGAAGTGTTCGACAGCAACCGCATCGCCTCGATGCCTAATGCGACACAGGTTCCCGATTTGCTGCGCATGACCCCCAACGTAGTGGATGTCGGCATCGGCAACGATCTGCCAACCGTGCGTGGCGTTGACGGCTCCGGCCCGACCACCGGTGCTGGCGCTTTCCTCAGCGGCACCCGCCCACGCCTCAATCTGTCGTTGGACGGCCGTTCGCTAACCTATAACGAACAAGCCTACGGACCGCAATCGCTGTGGGATCTGGATCGCGTTGAAGTGTTCCGCGGCCCACAAAGTTATATTCAGGGGCGTAACGCCATCGCCGGTGCCATCGTCATGGCCAGTAAAGATCCGACCTTCGAATGGGAAAGCGCCTTCAAGGGCGGGGCTGGCAATCAGCACTCTTCACAGTTGGCGGCCATGGCGTCCGGCCCGCTGGTGGAAGATCAGCTGGCGTTTCGCGTCAGCGTCGATCGCCAGCGCCGCCGCAGCGATGCTGACCTGCCGGCCTATGAGCCAGTGGGCGATCCGCGCGAAGTGGAAGCCACCACCGCCCGCGCCAAGCTGCTGTTCAATCCGGCCGGTTTGCGCGATCTGACCACCAAACTGACCTTTAACCACTTCGGCAGCTCCGCGCCGCAAAACGAAAGCCTCAACCCGCAACCGCATCCTGCGAGTGCGCGTCACGACATCCGCCGGCCGGTGTTCAAAAGCAATGTGAACAGCGGTATCTGGGATCTGGCCTGGGAGGCCTCCGATGGCCTGGCGTTGGAAAACCGCGTTATCTATACCGATTTCAACATTAACCGTGCCACGGCTTATAAGCTGCCGTACGCCGACATCGGCGGCAAAGAGGTGCACGTGGAGCCGGTGGTGCGCTTCGGCGGCGCGGACAGTCGCCTGCACGGGCTGGCGGGGCTGCGTTATTTTCACGCCAAGCAGGATGAGTTCGTCAATATCTTCGGCGGCGCGACGTTTAAAGATAAAACCGACACTAACTCGGCCTTCGCTGAGTTGACCTATGCGCTGACGCCGCAGGTGGACGTGACTGCCGCCAGCCGTCTGGAACGCGAACATCGCCAACGCAACGGTGGCAGCCAGGCGGTGCGCATCGACTTCGATGAAACCTACACCGTGTTCCTGCCGAAGTTGGACGTGGCCTGGAAACCGACGGACACTCAAACCTACGGTGCCAAGATCGCGCGCGGTTATAACGCCGGCGGCGCGGGCATTACTCTCAGCAGCCCGATCGTCAGTTACACCTACGGTTCCGAGTATGTCTGGAACTATGAGCTGTACACCCGTCATCATCTGAAAGACGCCAACGTGGTGCTGACCAGCAACGTGTTCTACAACGATTACAAAGACATGCAGCTGCCTTATTACTTGGGTGAAAACTCCAGCGTGATCCGTAACGCCGACAAGGTGGAAACCTACGGCGCGGAAATCGGCGCCACTTGGCAGCCGCGTTGGGACTTCGAGCTGTTCGGTAACGTTGGTCTGCTGAAAACCAAGATCAAAAAGTTCTCGGGCAGCGGCGTGGAAGGGCATGAATTGGGACGCGCGCCGGCTTACACCGCCAACATGGGCGCCAAATATCAGTTCCTGAAAGGGTGGGAAGTGAGCACTAACGTGGCGTTCTCGGACTCCTATTACTCGGCGTATGACAATGATTCGCGCGGGCGCATAGGTTCCTACTGGTCGGCTAACGCCCAACTGGCCTACACCTTCGCCTATGGGCGCGCCACGCTGTTTGCGCAAAACCTGTTCGACTCCGAGCGCCGCATTATGGTTGGTGGCAACGACATCTACACCGCGACGCAGCAGCGCCCGCGCATGGTCGGCGCGGCAGTTGAGCTGAATTTCTAACGCTATCGTGATGACGGGGGACGAATGTCCCCCGTTTTATGCGCTATCCCGGCACGGCCGGGCAGAGGAGATAACGCAGTGATCGGTGATTTTGACAGCATTCTGAGCGATGAAGAGGCCCAGCGGCTGGAGAGCGCGTTTCAGGCGCTGGGCGCGGCGTCGGCGAGCGGCGAGCGGCCGGTAAGCGAAGCCGAAGAACGGGCATGGTTTGCCCATCTGCAGCAGGGTGACGCACGCGGGCAGCGGGCGTTGGCCTGGCGTTTGACGGGGGATGTGGATATCGCCCAATTGACGGCGGCGCTGCAGGCGCTGGTGCGGGAAACGCCGGGCGTGGACGTGCGCTACGTTTTTGATGACGAAAACGGCCTGGTGAAACGCCCCGCCGGCTCGGCGCCGTTGCCGTTGAGCCTTCGTCAGGTGGCGGACGAACAACAGGCCATTTGTCGCCTGCTGCAAGCGCAGGCAACGCCGTTTGTACTGGAAAGCGAAGCGCCGCTGCGCTGCCTGGTGTTGCTCACGCCGGGCGATAACGTGATTTTGGGCGTGGTCTTGCATGACATCCTGGCGGAAACGCTGCCGTGGCGTCATCTGCCGGCGATGCTGTCCGCCCGTTATAACGGGGACGCGATGCCTCTGCCTTTCGCGGCGGAGCCGGTCGAGCTGGCGGAAACTCCGGAGCCGCAGCTGCCGTGGGTGCGCCAGGCGGTCTCACTGCAGGATTATCGCAGCCCGGCGCAGCGCGCTGAAGCCTTACCGCCGGTGGGCGCGCGCGTGGTCACGCGCATTGCGCGCTCGCTGTTGCCCGCCAACGACACGCCGCGGGCGCTGCTGGCGGCGGTGGCGGCGCGGTTTGCCGAGTTCGTCGCCGCGCAGGCCGGCGGCCAAGCGGTGCAGCTGTGCGTGCCGGCGGCGGATACGGCAGAGTGCGTCGGCCTGGAGCTGGGCCTGACGGCGCCGCCGCTGATGCGCCTGACCGTGCAGCATGGCGAGGGCGACATCGGGCAGCGGCTGCTGGCGCAAACCGTGGCTGAACAGCCGGACCCGCAACGGGCGCAGCTGCTGGTGGCCTGGCGCGACGATCTGGCCGCAGAGTGGCGGCTGGAAGGCGTTCACGCCGAACGCCTGTTGCTGCCGCCGCTGCATACGCCGTTTGAGCTGGCGCTGCTGCTGGGGTTGCCGGAGGCGGAAGCGCTGACGCTCGAGTTGGTCACCGATCCGCGCCTCTCTCCGCATGTGGCGCCTTTCCTGCTGGAGCAGTTCAGCGCCTTCCTGGCCGGGCAGCGGATTGCCGTCGCATTGCCGGCGGCTGAGTCCGTTTCCCCGGCGATGGCCGCGCCGGCGGCGAACGGCGACGCGGACGAAAGCGTTGCACCGCTGATTTTGCAGGAGTTCCGTGAGGCGCTGGTGGCGCCGGAAATGACCCTGGATGAAGACTTCTTCGATCGCGGCGGCCATTCGCTGGTGGCCACCCGGGTGATCGGCCGTTTGCTGAGCCTGCATCAGATCGAAATCAACATTAACGACCTGTTCAGCCATCCGACGGCGCGCGGGTTGGCGGGTTATGCCAAACGCCTGAACGTTGCGCAGCCGAATGCCGCGGTGGCCACCGCCGACGATCATGATCGGGCGCAGGCACCGCTGTCGCTGGCTCAGGAATCGCTGTGGAAGGTGTATGAAGCCTTCGGCCATGACGAGATTTTCAACCTGCCGTTCTCTCTGCGCTTCTTCGATGCGGTGGATGAAACGGCGCTGCGTCAGGCGTTTATCGACGTCATGACTCGCCATACCGTGCTGCGTTCACGCTTCGTCGAGCAGCAGGGCGCGGTGGTGCAGGTGGTGGTGCCGGCCGCCGAGCTGCCGGAGTACCAGTGGTTCCGCTTCTCCCACGAGACGCCGGCGGGCAACGCCGCCGCCCTGTTGGCCGACGCCGGCCAGCACCGGTTCGATCTGGCCGCCGAGCTGCCGCTGCGCGTCACGCTGCTGCGCGATGCGGACAACGGTCAGCAACTGCTGTCGCTGCTGTTCCACCATGTGGTGCTGGATGAATGGTCGCTCAACCTGATGATGGATGAATTGGGCGTCGCCTACCGCCATCGCGTCGTCGGCCAGGCGCCGCAGTGGAGCGGGCAGCCGCCGCAGTTCCACACCTTCGCCCGGCAGCAGCGGGCCTCCGGGGTGCAGCAGCAACATCTGGACTACTGGCTCGACGCGCTGCGCGGCGCGCCGGTCGGCCAGCCGATCTTCCGGCAAGAGCCATCCACCCACCCGGCGGTGCCGGCACCGGCGGACGTCAACGGCGGCTGGCTGGAGTTCGAGGTCGATCCCGCCGTGGCGGAAGGCCTGTATCAGCTCGCCCGCCGCAACAACGCTTCGCTGTTCAACGTGGTGTATGCCGGGATTACCTCGGCGCTGCACCTGCTTGGCGGCCCGGCGGATCTGTTGGTGGGCACCTCGACCTCCGGCCGTAACGACGCCGAGTTCTTCGATACCGTCGGCTACTTCACCACCGTGGTGGTGCACCGCGTGCGCTTCGACGAGGGGCTGACGGTGGCCGGGTTGGTCAGCCAGGTGAAAAACACCATCAACGGCTCGCTGCCGTACACCGATATTCCAATCGATCTGGTGGAGGAAGGGTTGTTCGGCGTGGACGCCGACCGCAAGAACCACATGTTCGAAGTGTTTATCCAGATCCACAGCCGCATCAAGCTGAACGGCGAGTTCCGGCTGCAGGACGGCAGCGCGATCGCCTACCGCCAGGTGGAGCCGGAAAAAGCCGAGTCGCTGCTCGGCCTGCAGTTTGAGGTGATGGAAGACGATCTGGCCGGGGCGAAATCCCTGCGGGTGATGATGACCTACCGCCAGGATCACTACAGCCGGGAGCAGGCCAATCTGATCGCCGACGGCGTTCAGCACGTCTTTACCCAGTTTGCGCAGCACATCGCTGGCGATATCGCTCTGGCGGCGCTGCCGCCCGGGCCGCAGGCATGACGTTGTTTCACTCTAACCGAAAGCATGATTTTCAAGGAGATAAAAGGATGTCTGGAACCCTAGCAACCCCGCGCGCGTTACTTTCGCTGCTGGTGGCGGCCTCTCTGGTGGTCGCCGGCGCTGCGCAGGCCGACGATGCCGGCATCAAACCGCAGGACATCAAGCGCGAGGCGCTGTCGTCGGCGGTGGTGGAGATGGCCTACAGCACCTCGCAACAGGCGCTGTTCGTCAGCGCGCCGGACTGGAAGGAAGAGGCGCGCTCCCGTGTGCTGCGGCTGGATCCCAACACCCTGGCGATCAAGGCGGAGATCCCGCTGCAGGTGAAAGGCTTCGGCGTGGCGCTGAACGATGCGGGCAATCGCCTGTACCTGACTCAGGGCTTCAACGGCGAAGTCGGGGTGGTGGACACCACCACCAACCACGCGCTGGGCAGCATCAAGCTGCTGGACAAAGCGGTGCTGGAGCAGGCCTACAAGCAGGCGGGCATCAGCGGCAAGCGCCTGGACTTCCTGCTGGCGGAGTTGAAGAAGTTCAAAATCACCGAGGACTACCTGTACCGCATTCGCGAGATCAAGTATGACGCGCAAAGCGGCCGCCTGTTCCTGCCGGGGCTGGGCTTTGGCGTCGACAGCGTGCTGTACGTGGTCGATACCAAGGCCGGCAAGCTGGAGAAAGTGATCCCGGGCTTCGGCTACAACGCGGTGGGTATCACATTGGATGAGAAGGGCCGCCGGGTATTCGTCTCCAACATGCAGGGGCAGGTGATCACCCTGAACGCCGACACGCTGGCGATCACCGCCACCCACGAAGTGCAGGCCGATCAGCTGCTGAATCTGGTGTATGATCCGGCGAGCAATCGTCTGCTGGGTGTCGATCAGGGTATCGATCGCGATAACTACCGCAATCATCATCTGGGGCACGACTACGTGAAGCGCAGCAGCGGCCACCGGGTATTCGCGCTGGATGCGGACAGCGGCAAGGTACTGGCCAGCGAGCTGACGGATGAGGTGCCGATCGGCCTGCTGCTCGACGAGCGCAGCCAGCGGCTGTACGTCGCCAACCGCAAAGGCGTGCGCGTGGATCACGGCGCCGGGACGCTGACGGTGTTCGACGCCAAGACGCTCAAGCGCCTGCAAACCGTAGATCTGCCGCCGCACCCTAACAGCCTGGCGTTGGATCCGAAAGGCGACGCGCTGTTCGTGACGGTGAAAAACGACGGCGCTTCCACCAAGGCCGGCAAGCCGGAAAGCGTGGTGCGTATTCAGCTGCACACCAACTAACTGAATATAAATATAAAAAAGGGGCGCCGCGGCGCCCCTTTGTCATTGGGTCATGTCATCAGAAGTGGGTGTTGATGCTCATGTAGTAGGTGCGGCCCGGTTCGTTGTAGGTGGCCGCGCCTGCACCGGCGATGTTGATCGCGCCGGTGTTCGGATCGCCCACGTTCTGCGCGTTGCCGGCGCGGAACTGGCGTTTGTCGAACAGGTTATCGATGCCGGCGGTGAGGCTGACGTTTTTGGTCAGGTCATAGGTCGCGCTGGCGCCGACGACGGCATAAGGGCTGACCTCGCGGGTTTCGCCGCCGGTGGCCGGTTTACCCTGGTAGTTGTACTTCTTCGGCTTCTGACGGCCGTACCAGGTCAGGGTGGACTGCATCGACAGATCCTGCGTGGCCTGCCAGCTGAGGGTCGAGTTGACGGTGAACTTCGGGATCACCGACAGGTAATCGCCGGTGGTCTTGTTCTTGTTCTCGATCATGTAGGTGGCGTTGTTGCTCCAGGTGACGGTCTCGCTGACCGGCACGTTCAGCGAGCCTTCCAGCCCTTGCACCACCGCTTTCGGCACGTTTTCCCACTGATAGACCGCCGTGCCGGTGCTGCTGGTGGCGATGCGAGAGTTACCCGCCTCAATCTTGTTGTGGTAATCGTTGCGGAAGTAGGTCACGCCGGCCAGCCAGCCTTCGTTATGGAATTCCAGCCCGATCTCTTTGTTGACGCTGGTCTCCGCCTTCAGATCGTCGTTGCCCAGCAGGTAGCAGCCGTTTTTGGTATCGCTGCCGGCACATCCCTGACCTTTGCTGTACAGCAGATAGTTGCCGTTGGTCTGGAACAGCGTCGGCGCTTTGTAGGAACGCGCGATGCCCATCTTCAGCGTGAAGTAGTCGCCCAGTTCCTGCGACAGGTTCAGCGCCGGGCTCCAGTTATTGCCGGATTCCGAATGCAGATCGTAGCGCAGGCCCGGCGTCAGCATGGTGGTGTCGGTCAGTTCAATGTTGTCTTCGGCGAACAGCGAGAAGATATGCGCGGAAGCATAAGGGCTGCGCGTACCGTTAGTCATGCCGGGAATGGTGCCGCCCATCAGCGTTTGACTGGTGGAGGTGCCGTCCTTCATCCGCTGCTGGGTCCACTCGGTACCCAGCGTGGCGGTCTGGGCAACGCCCAGTTCAAACGGCACGCTGACTTCGCTGTGCGCCAGGAAGTCGTCCAGCTTGGTGGTGCCGAAGCCGGTGTTTTTGGTGTCGAAGATGCCTTCGGTGCCGCCGGCCAGCCCTTCGTTCAGGCGGGTGTTGCGGGTGCGCTCAAACTGCACGTAGTTGTTGGTGCTCACGCCGTTGTCCCAGGCGCCGCGGTGGGTCAGGCCGAAGGTTTCACGGTAGATGCGGTTGGTCTCTTCGCCGTAGTTGCTCTGCACCAGGGCGTTGGTGTTGGTGTTCTGGGTATCGCCGGCGTACAGGTTGCCCTGGCGGCCGTAAGCGTACTCGAACTCCAGCGACTGCAGATGGGCGAAGTCCCAGTGCAGCAAGGCGTCGATATTTTTATCGACCACCCCTTCGCGCCCGGCCGGGACGCTGTTGGCGTAGGCGCCGACGCGTTCGGACTTATGCGATTCGTTAATGTCCCAGGCGTCGGCCTGCGTTTTGCTGTAGCCGCCGAACAGACGGAAGCTCAGGGAATCGCTCAGTGGGCCGGACAGGCTGAAGTCGGTGCGTTTGGTGGCGCCTTCCTGCTTGTGCTGCGGCACGTTGAAGTAGCCGTTCAGCGAGCCGTGCAGCGCATCGCCGGCCTTCTTGGTGATGATGTTGACCACGCCGCCCGCGGCGCCGTTGCCGTAGCGCGCCGCGGCAGGGCCGCGCAGCACTTCGATGCGCTCGATCATTTCCGGCGGCACCCAGGCGGTATCGCCGCGCGAGTCGCGCTCGCCGCGCCAGCCCTGACGCACCGAGTTGCGGCTGGAGGCCGGTTTGCCGTCGATCAGAATCAGGGTGTTTTCCGGGCCCATGCCGCGGATATCGATCTGGCGGTTGTTGCCGCGCTGGCCGCTGGTGGAGTTGCCGGTCAGGTTAACACCGGGCATGGTGCGGATCAGTTCGCTGATGTCGCGCGCCGGCGGGCGTTTCTTGATCTCATCGGCGGTGATGGTGGACACCCCAGGCGCCTGCAGGTTCTGCCGGGCGGCGGTCACGACGATGGTGTCTTCGCCGCGCGGCTTTTTATCCGCGGCGCCGCTGTTTTCTTCCGTGGTGGGGGTATCGGTCTGCTGCGCGGCGTTGGCGAACGCGGACGCGCCCAATCCCAAGCCGATAAGAGTGGCTAAAGAATAACGTGATAGCTTGCTTTTCATTTGAGTGTCCTACCTTGCTGCCATCCCTCGCCGAACGGGGGGAAGGGCGGTTGTAGTTTTTGTGTAGTCGGAAATAGAAAATCGGCTGCGGCAAGGGATGCCATTGATATATCCCCGATCCCTGTCCGTTGCGCGCAATACCAGCACGATCTCCAAGCCTTACACACTATTGCAAATGCAAATTATTATCAATAGTATTTGGCGTACAGTGCGTTCGGGCGGTGGCCGGCGATAGGGAAAAGTCGACGTTCCCGGTGCCGCCAACTACAAAATGGGTAGGCGTTGTGAATACAGAACTACAGTCAGAAAGCAGCAGATTATTGGCCAGCAGCAATGCGGGTAGTCCAGGATGGTGGTTGACGGTGGCACGGCGCGGTACGCCATGGGTAGAACCGGCGGGTAATGGCCGCTGGCGAACCACCTTTTTCTGGCGCGATCCTCAGGGATGCGAATTGACCTCCGCCTACCGCCGCGTGTGGATCAACATCAACTGCCTGACCGACCATCACCAGCCGAATCCGCCGCAAAGCCTGCAGCGTTTGGCCGGCACCGACGTGTGGTACTGGCAGACCGAGCTGAGCGGCGCCTGGCGCGGCAGCTACTGCTTTATTCCCTGCTTTGACGAGCGGCCGCCGGCGTTCAGCGGCGACGATGCGCACGCCAACATGCACAACCTGCGCCACTGGTGGCACCAGGTGTTCGCCAGCGCCACCCCCGATCTGCTCAACCCGTATCGCTCCTGGCAAAGCGCCAGCGGCCACAGCGTCTCCGGCCTGCACATGCCGGATGCGCCGCCGCAGCCGGTATGGCGTTCGTTCGACGAGTATGAGATCGCCAGCGGGCGCTGCACGCCGCCGCTGCCGGCGCGTTTGCAGCGCCATACCTGGCAGAGCGAGCGCCTGGGCAACAGCCGCGACGTTTGGATCTACACCACCGGCGACAGCAAGCCGGCCGAGCGTCCGTTGGCAATCCTGCTCGACGGTCAGTTCTGGGCGAAGCAGATGCCGGTCTGGGAGCCGCTGATGCAGCTGACCCGCGAGGGAGCGTTGCCGGAAGCGGTGTATGTGTTGATCGACATCATCGATCTGCCGCACCGGGCGCGAGAATTAACCTGCAAGGACGATTTCTGGCTGGCGGTGCAGGAAGAACTGATGCCGCAGCTGGCCGACTGGGCGCCGCACAGCGACAAACCGGCCGATACGGTGGTGGCGGGGCAAAGCTTTGGCGGCCTGGCTTCCCTGTATGCCGGGCTGCGCTGGCCGCAGTGCTTCGGCGCGGTAATTACCCAGTCCGGTTCCTACTGGTGGCCGCGGCGCGACATGCTGCAGCTGCCGAGCATCCCCGACGACGCCTGCTGGCTGATGCAGCAGGTGGAACGGCATGGCCTGGGCAACCACGGTGCGCTGAAGGTATTTATGGAAGCCGGTTCGCAGGAAAAGCTGGTGCATCGGGTCAGCGGCGAAATGGCGGCTCGCCTGAGCGACGCCGGCCATCGGGTGCACTACCGGGTGGTGGAAGGCGGGCACGACGCGTTGTGCTGGCGCAGCGGCCTGACCGACGGGCTGCAGGCGGTCTGGGCCTCCGCTTTCGCCACCGCTTATCCGGCATCGGCGACGGCACGAGGAACACATGATGGAAAGCCTGAATCCGTTCGATGATCAACAGCAGCGCAGCCTGGTGCTGCGCAACGTACAACAACAATACAGTTTGTGGCCGGATTTCCGCGCCATTCCGTCCGATTGGACGATCGTCTTCGGCCCGGCGGCGCGCACCGCGTGCACCGAGTGGCTGGAACAGCATTGGCAAGACATTCTGCCGGTCGCAGCAAGCAAGGCGTGACCGGCGCCAGGTAATCACGGGAGCAATAAGCAGTGTCACACACCCCTAACTCTCTCAGCGGCCCGGCGCTTGCGGGCGAATGGCCGCTGGTCGCGGCGCAACCCGGCATCTGGGTCGCCGATCAAATCTCCCCGCATCGCAATGCCTACGCGGTGGCCCACGCCATCGAACTCAACGGCCCCATTGCCGTAGAGCCTCTGCTGCAGGCCATCATCCAGGGCCTGGGCGAGGTGGACATGCTGCGCCTGCGTTTTGCGGAACGCGACGGCGTGCCGGTGCAATGGCTGGATGACGCGCTGGCGGTGCACGAGCCGGAACTTGTCGATCTGACGACGTCGCCGGATCCCGAAGCCGCCGCGCGCGCGCTGATGGACATCGATCTGGCGAGCGATCTGCGCGCCGGCAGCGGCGCACCGCTGTATCGCCATGTGGTGATGCGCCTGGCGGATAACCGCTGGTTCTGGTATCAGCGCTATCACCATCTGCTGGTGGACGGTTTCAGCTTCACCGCCATCGCTCGCCGCGTGGCGGCGATTTACACCCATATTTGCCGCGGCGACGCGCTGGAACCGACGCCTTTCACGGCGTTCAGCGACGTGGTGGCGGAATACCAGGCTTACCGGGAGGCGCCGGCCTGGCAGCGCGACGCCGATTTCTGGCTCGAAAAAGCGCGGCAGTTGCCGCCGCCGGCCACGCTCTGCCCGCAGCCGCTGGCCGGGCAAACCCCCACGCCGCGCATCCACCGGCTGGAACAGCGCTGCGATCCGCAGGCTTTCGCCGAACTGGTGCAGTGCGGCGCGCAGCAGAAGCTGAACGCCGCCGATATGGCGGTGGCGCTGGTGGCGCTGTGGGTATCGCGCCTGAGCGGCCAACCGAGTTTCAGCGCCGGTTTTATCTTCATGCGCCGTACCGGATCGGCCGCCCTGTGCGCCGCCGGGCCGGTGATCAACGTGCTGCCGATGGAGATGCATCTCGAGCCGCAGGCCACGCTGTATGAGGCCGCCGCCCGCATCAGCCGCGAGCTGAAAACGGTGCGCCGCCATCAGCGCTACGACGCCGAACAGGTGCAGCGCGATCTGGGGCGCATCGGCGACGGCGAACCGCTGTACGGCACGGTCTTCAACTTCAAAATGTTCGATTACCAGCTGGATTTCGCCGGTATCGAAGGCATCACTCACGATCTGGCCTCCGGGCCGGTGCGCGATCTGGAGATTGCGCTGTTTATCGACGAACACCATCAGTTGAAGGTTGAGCTGCTGGCCAACGCCGAGCGTTACGGCCGCCAGGAACTGCAGGCGCACCTGCAGCGGCTGCCGCTGCTGCTGGCGCAGTTCGCCGCGCAGGCAACGTTGCCGATCGGCGAAGCCGATATGCTGACCGCCGACGATCATGCGCTGCTGGCGCGGGTCAACGACACGGCGCACCCGGTGCCGGCGACCACGCTGAGCCAGTTGCTGGCGCAGCAGGCGCAAACCACGCCGGACGCGCCGGCGCTGGCGGATGCGCATTTCAATTTCACCTACCGCGAAACGCGCGAGCAGGTCATGGCGCTGGCGCGCGAGCTGGTTGCGCAGGGCGTGCGGCCGGGCGACATCGTGGCGGTGGCGCTGCCGCGTTCGGTGTTCCTGTCGCTGGCGTTGATGGCGATCGTGGAAGCGGGCGCCGCCTATCTGCCGTTGGACACCGGTTATCCGGACGAGCGGCTGGCGATGATGCTGGAAGACGCCGCGCCCCGGCTGGTCATCACCAACCCGGCGCAGCAGGCGCGGTTCGCCGACAAGGGCGAAATTTTGCTGTATGACGCGCCGCTGCCGGCCGATCACGCCGCCGGGGTGGCGATCGCGAGCCCGACGCCGAACCATGCGGCCTATATCATCTTTACTTCCGGCTCCACCGGGCGCCCGAAAGGTGTGCTGGTCGGCCATCAGGCGATCGTCAACCGCTTGCTGTGGATGCAGCACCAGTATCCGCTGGGGGCGGACGACGCGGTGCTGCAGAAAACGCCGTGCAGTTTCGACGTCTCGGTATGGGAATTCTTCTGGCCGCTGATGGTCGGCGCCCGGCTGGTGATGGCGCCGCCGGAGGCGCACCGCGATCCGCAGCAGCTGCAACAGCTGATCGCGCAGCACCGCATTACCACGCTGCACTTCGTGCCGTCGATGCTGGCGGCTTTCGTTGCCGCCCTGGACGACGACGCGGCGGTGGCGAGCTGCGCCGCGCTGCGCCAGGTGTTCTGCAGCGGCGAAGCGCTGCCGGCGGAGCTGTGCCGCCTGTGGCAAAGCCGCACGGCGGTGCCGCTGCACAACCTCTACGGCCCGACCGAAGCGGCGGTGGACGTGACCTGGCATCCGGCCCACGGCGACGCGCTGGCGAAGGTGACCGGCGCCAACGTGCCGATCGGCCTGCCGGTATGGAACACCGGACTGCGCATTCTTGACGCGCGCCTGCGGCCGGTGCCGCCGGGCGTGGCGGGCGATCTGTATCTGACCGGCGTGCAGCTGGCGCACGGCTACCTTGGCCGGCCGGATCTGACCGCCAGCCGCTTTGTCGCCGATCCGTTCGGCGAGGGCGGGCGCATGTACCGCACCGGCGACGTGGCGCGCTGGCTGCCGGACGGCGCGGTGGAATATTTGGGCCGCAGCGACGATCAGCTGAAGATCCGCGGGCAGCGGATCGAGCTGAGCGAAATCGACCACGCCTTGCTGTCGCTGCCGGGCGTGCGCCAGGCGGTGACGCACGCGCTGGTGTTGCAGGGCACGCCGGTGGACGCTGGCGGCGATGCGCGCCAGTTGGTGGGCTATCTGGTGATGCAGCCTGGCGCGAGCTGGGATGCGGAAGCCCTGCGCGCGGCGCTGGCCGACCGGCTGCCGCCGCACATGGTGCCGGTGGCGCTGGTGGAAATGAGCGATTTGCCGCTGAGCGCCAACGGCAAGCTGGATCGCAAGGCCTTGCCGCAGCCGCAGGGCGGCGAGCGCAAGGCTGGGCGGCCGCCGCAGGCCGGGCTGGAAAGCGAGATCGCGGCGGTATTTGCCCGATTGCTGCAGCGCGAGCAGGTGTTCGCCGATGACGATTTCTTCGCGCTCGGCGGCCATTCGCTGCTGGCGATGCGGCTGGCGGCGGAGCTGCGCCGCGATCTGGGCAAGGCGGTGTCCGTCGGCCAGGTAATGGTGGCGTCGCGCGTCGAGCAGTTGGCTGTCTTGTTAGCGGAAGATCGCACGCAGGAAGAGGCCGATCGCAGCGGCTTCGACAGCGTATTGCCGCTGCGCGTCACCGAGGGGCCGACGCTGTTCTGTCTGCACCCGGCGTCCGGTTTCTCTTGGCAGTTCAGCGTATTGCCGCGCTATCTCGATCAGCACTGGTCGCTGGTCGGTATCCAGTCGCCGCGGCCGGACGGCCCGCTGGCACTGAGCGAAGATATGGATCAGGTGGTGGATGCCCACCTGCAGACGGTGTTGCAGGTACAGCCGCACGGGCCGTACCACTTCATCGGCTACTCGCTGGGCGGCACGCTGGCGCAGGGCATTGCCGCCCGGCTGCAGGCGCGCGGCGAGCAGGTGGCGTTCCTCGGCCTGCTGGATACCTATCCGCCGGAGACCCAAAACTGGGACGTGATGCTGGACGACAACGTGTTGAAGGAGGTGCAGCGCGAGCGCGAGCAGTTCCTGGCGGTGTCGCAGGATACGCTCGATCCGGCGCTGGGCGAGACGCGCACCGCGATGTTCGACAACATTGAAGCCAACTACGCCGACTCGGTGCGGTTGTTGTCGCACACGCGTACCGCCCGTTTCCACGGCCAGGCGACGCTGTTCGTCGCCAAACGCACGCTGCAGGAAGGGATGGACGTGCAGCAAACCTGGTCGCAGTACGTCGATGCGCTGCAGGCGCACGAGCTGGACTGCGCGCATGTCGATATCGTTTCGCCGGCGTCGTTCAAAGTGCTGGGGCCGCTGCTGAACCGGATCTTGCGCACGCTGTAATCGCGTCCGTCATCTCGCCGCCAGGCACGGGGATGACCCCGCGTGTGGCGGCGTTTCTTGCGGTTGCTCACGGTTGAATATCAATGAGTTTTATTATCATTATTGATTTCGCCATCTGTGCTAGCATAGCGCCCCGCAACTGCAGAATCCCCGTTTAACGATGTGGTGAAAAACCGATGAGTAGCAAACCCTCCATCCTGCTTGATTTTAGCCTGCTGAAAACCAACCGGGCTTTCCGCGCGGTATTCTGCGCGCGCTTTATTTCCATTGTGGCGCTGGGGCTGATGGCGATCGCCATCCCGGTGCAGATCCAGGCGCTGACCGGTTCCACCCTGCAGGTCGGGCTGGCGGTGACGCTGGCCGGCGGCGGCATGTTCGCCGGGCTGCTGATGGGGGGCGTATTGGCCGATCGCTATGAGCGGCGCCGACTGATCCTGTTCGCGCGCTCCACCTGCGGCATCGGCTTCGTCGGCCTGTGCCTCAACGCCCTGTTGCCGTCGCCTTCGCTGGCGGCCATTTATCTGCTGGCAGTGTGGGACGGCTTCTTCGGCGCGGTGGGGGTGACGGCGCTGCTGGCGGCCACGCCGGCGCTGGTGGGCCGCGAAAACATCGTGCAGGCGGGCGCCATCAGCATGCTGACGGTGCGCTTCGGCTCGATCCTTTCTCCGGCGATCGGCGGCCTGGTGATCGCCCATATGGGCATTGCCTGGAACTACGGCCTGGCGGCGTTCGGCACCCTGCTGACGCTGCTGCCGCTGCTGAGCCTGCCGCAGCTGATGCCACCGCCGCAGCCGCGTGAACACCCGCTGCGCGCGCTGGCGGGCGGTTTCGCCTTCCTGTTCCAGAATAAGGTGATCGGCATGGTGGCGCTGATCGGCGCGCTGCTGACCATGGCCAGCGCGGTGCGCGTGCTGTACCCGGCGATGGCGGAAAGCTGGCACATCGACGCCGCCCACCTCGGCTATATGTACGCCGCCGTGCCGCTCGGCGCCGCCATCGGTGCGTTCACCAGCGGGCGCGTGGCGCACGTGGCGCGCCCCGGTTGGGTGATGTTGCTGACGGCGATCGCGGCGTTCGCCGCCATTGGCCTGTTCGGCCTGATGCCGTGGTACAGCCTGGCGTTGCTGTGCCTGGTGGCGTTCGGCTACCTGAGCGCGCTGAACTCGCTGCTGCAGTACGGCCTGATCCAGAGCCTGACGCCGGACAACTTCCTCGGCCGCATCAACGGCCTGTGGACGGCGCAGAACGTGGTGGGCGATGCGCTGGGCGCGTTGCTGCTGGGGGCGATGGGCGCCTTTATGCTGCCGGCGATGAGCGCCAGCGGTTTCGGTTTCGGCGCGGCGCTGCTCGGCATCCTGTTGCTGTTCGCCATGACCGGTTTGCGCCAGGTGACGCTGCACAAACCGGAGCCGCAGCCCGCCACAGAAAAGTAGTCGAACGCGTTAAGACAACGCTGTGGGATCAAATAGCAATGCTTATCATCGGCATGCGTAAAATCCACAGCGTTTATGTCATGATTTTGAAATGAAAGAAGTGCTTACGTTTATTGACATGGCAAATATCGGCGAGTAATTTAGCGCGGAATTAACTCAAATGATAATCATTATTATATTGGTTATCACTTCAAAATCTGAGGGCGAAGCGATGGATACTGCCGTGAACGACATCAATCGAAAGGAAATGCAGGAGCGCGAAGAACACCGGTTCGCCGCTGATTTTTCTCCGGCGTCGGGCTTCTTCTTTACCTCCCCTTTCCGCAGCTTGACCACCACCGGATGTTTCAGCCGCATTCGCCTGCCGGCCGCGGACGGCGCCGATCTGAACGGCGAGTTCCAGCGCAGCGTGCGGCAGGCGTTTGCCGAGGCCCGTCAGGCCGGTATCAAAAATCCGCTGCTGTGCGGCGCTATCCCGTTCGATACCCGGCAGCCTTCGGCGCTGTTTATTCCGCAGCAGAGCCGCTGGTTCGATCGCGCCGCTTTTATGGCCGGCGTTCAGCCGGCGGCAGAGGGGCCGGAGCTGGCTGGCATAACGGAGCTGCCGCCGCAGCAGCCGTTCATGAACATGGTCAGCGATGCCGTTGACGCGATGAAGGCCGGTGAGCTGGATAAAGTGGTCTTGTCGCGCCTGCTGGAGATCGAAACGCGCCGGCCGGTGGATCGCCATGCGCTGATGGCGCGCGTGATCGCCCAAAACCCGCACGGTTTCCACTTCCACGTGCCGCTGGATCAGGGCGCGCTGTTGGGCGCCAGCCCGGAGCTGCTGCTGCGCCAGGACGGCGGCCGTTTCTACTCCAACCCGCTGGCCGGTTCCGCCCGGCGCGAGGCCGACCCGCAGCGCGATCGCGAAGTGGGGGAGCGGCTGATGGCCTCGGCGAAAGATCGCCACGAGCATCGCATCGTCACCGAAAGCATGCGTGACGTGCTGGCCGGCCGCTGCCGCTACCTGAACGTGCCGCACACCCCTGAATTGTTGACCACCACCACGCTGTGGCATCTCTCCACGCCGATCGACGGCGAGGCGGCCTCTCCAGACGAAAATGCCCTGTCGCTGGCCTGCCTGTTGCACCCGACGCCGGCGCTGTGCGGCATGCCGACGGCCCAGGCACACACCCTGATCGGCAAGCTGGAGCCGTTCGATCGCGGCCTGTTTGGCGGCATCGTCGGCTGGTGCGATGACGAAGGCAACGGCGAGTGGGTAGTGACTATCCGCTGCGGCACCGTTGACGGCAACCGGGTGCGTCTGTTCGCCGGCGCCGGCATTGTGGAAGACTCTTCACCCGAATCTGAATGGCATGAAACAGGCACCAAACTCAGCACCATTCTGCGTGCCTTTGGTATGAATCAAGGATAACGACAAGATGAGCATTGCCTTTACCCCCTGGCCGGCGGAGTTCGCCAGCCGCTATCGCGAACGCGGCTACTGGACTGACAAGCCGCTGACCGAGATCCTCGACCGCCAGGCCAACAACGACGCCCCGGCGATTATCGACGCCCAGGGCAGCCTAACCTACCGCGAGCTGCAGCAGCGCTCCGATCGCCTGGCGGCCGCTCTGCTGCGCCGCGGCGTGAAATCCGGCGACACCGCGTTGGTTCAGCTGGGCAACGTGGCGGAGTTTTATATCGTGTTCTTCGCGCTGCTGAAAATTGGCGTGGCGCCGGTCAACGCGCTGTTCAGCCATCAGCGCAGCGAGCTGAATGCCTATGCCGAGCAGATCAAACCGGCGCTGCTGATCGCCGATCGCCAGCACGGGCTGTTTGCCGACGATCAATTCCTGAACGCCTTCCGCGATGCGCATCCTTCGCTGCGGGTTGTGGCGCTGCGTAGCCAGCCCGAGGGCGAGCTGGCGCTGGCCGCCTGGCTGGATGAAGCGAGCGACGGTTTTGTCGCGCAGCCTTCCGCGGCCGATCAGGTGGCGTTCTTCCAGCTTTCCGGCGGCAGCACCGGTACGCCGAAGCTGATCCCGCGCACCCACAATGATTACTACTACAGCATTCGCCGCAGCGTGGAGATCTGCCGTTTCGACGCGCAGACCCGCTATCTGTGCGCGCTGCCGGTGGCGCACAACTACCCGATGAGTTCGCCGGGCGTGCTGGGCGTGTTTTATGGCGCCGGGCTGGTGGTGTTCGCCGCCGATCCGGACGCCGGGCAGTGCTTCCATCTGATCGAACAGCACCAAATCAACGTGACGGCGCTGGTGCCGCCGGCGGTCACGCTGTGGCTGCAGGCGATCGAAGAGTGGGGCGGCAATGCCCAACTCGCCAGCCTGAAACTGCTGCAGGTGGGCGGCGCCAAGCTGGGCGAGACGCTGGCGGCGCGCATTCAGAACGAAATCGGCTGCCAACTGCAGCAGGTGTTCGGCATGGCTGAAGGGTTGGTCAACTACACCCGGCTGGACGACGACGAACGCCACATCCTGACGACGCAAGGGCGGCCAATGTCGCCGGACGACGAGGTGTGGGTGGCGGATGACGACGGCAATCCATTGCCGGCGGGCGAGGTCGGCCGGTTGATGACGCGCGGGCCTTATACCTTCCGCGGTTACTACCAGAGCCCGGCGCACAACGCCGACGCCTTCGACGCCGACGGTTTCTACTGCTCCGGCGATCTGATCAGTATCAGCGAAGACGGCTACATCACCGTGCAGGGGCGGCAGAAAGATCAGATCAACCGCGGCGGAGAGAAGATCGCCGCCGAGGAGATCGAGAACCTGCTGCTGCGTCATCCGGACGTGATCAACGCCGCGCTGGTGTCGATGCCGGACGCGCTGATGGGGGAGAAGAGCTGCGCCTATATCATCGCCAACGCGCCGCTGAAGCCGGTGGTGCTGCGCCGCCACCTGCGCGAGCAGGGCGTGGCGGACTTCAAACTGCCGGATCGCTTTATTCAGGTGGACAGCCTGCCGCTGACCCCGGTCGGCAAAGTGGACAAAAAACGGCTGCGCCAGCAGCTCGACGCGCAACTACAGACTCAGGCTCAGGGAGATTAATCGATGGCCATTCCAAAACTTAATGACTACGCGCTGCCGACGGCGGACGAACTGCCGCAAAATAAAGTCACCTGGCAGGTAGAACCGCAGCGCGCCGCGCTGCTGATCCACGACATGCAGCAGTATTTCCTCAATTTCTGGGGCGAAGACAGCGCGCTGATTAAACAGGTGGTGGAGAACATCGCCAACCTGCGCCGCTACTGCAAACAGCAGGGCATTCCGGTGTTCTATACCGCGCAGCCGAACCAGCAGAGCGATGAAGACCGCGCGCTGTTGAACGACATGTGGGGGCCGGGCCTGAACAAACACCCCGAGCAGCAGGCGGTGACCGCCGCGCTGGCGCCGGACGAAGACGACACGGTGCTGGTGAAATGGCGCTACAGCGCCTTCCACCGCTCGCCGCTGCAGGAGATCCTGCAGGAGTCCGGCCGCGATCAGCTGATTATCTGCGGCGTGTATGCGCACATCGGCTGCCTGACCACCGCCATCGACGCCTTCATGCGCAATATCCAGCCGTTCATGGTGGCCGACGGCCTGGCGGATTTCTCGCGCGACGAACACCTGATGGCGCTGCGCTACACCGCCGGCCGCTGCGGCCGGGTGGTGACCACCGCGTCTCTGTTGCCGGCTGCCGGTATCGCCAGCATCGATGCGCTGCGTCAGCAGATCCTGCCGCTGCTTGACGAAGACAGCGAAGACATGGGCAACGATGAGAACCTGATCGATTATGGCCTGGATTCGGTGCGCATCATGGAGCTGGCGACCCGCTGGCGCAAGATCCGCGGCGATATCGACTTTATCGCGCTGGCGCGCAACCCGACCATCGACAGCTGGTGGGCGCTGCTTTCCGAAGAGAAAGCCTGATTTTAATAACGAGAGAGGGCGGCCGCTCGGCCGCCCCGTTGGTTCTATAAGGAGATTACGATGAATGCTTTGATCACCAAGGGAAAACGTGCGGCATTTCCGCTGATGCTGCTGTCCACGCTGCTGTTCTCCAATACGCTGCTGGCGCAGACCGCGCCGGAAGTGCTGCGCAAGCCGGTTGGCAAGGGCGCCTATGAAATGGCCTACAGCCCGAGCGAGAACGCGCTCTATCTGGCGACGTCGCAGAGCCGCAAGCTGGACAAGGGCGGCATCGTTTATCGTCTGGATCCGACCACGCTGGACGTGACCCAGATTATTCATAATGACATCAAACCGTTCGGCGCCGCCGTCAACGCCAAGACCGGCACGCTGTTCTTCGGCAACACCGTCAATAACTCGGTGACCGCCATCGACGCCAAGACCGGCGAGGTGAAAGGCCGCCTGGTGCTGGACGCGCGCAAGCGCTCCGAGACCGTCAAGCCGCTGGCGCCGCGCGAACTGGTGGCGGATGCCGACAGCGATACCCTGTACATCACCGGTCTGGGTGAATCCAGCGTAGTGTGGGTGGTGGACGGCAAGGATCTGACCCTGCGCGCCACCGTGACCGACACCGGCAAATACGGCACCGGCCTGGCGCTGGACGCCGCCGCCAAACGTCTGTACGTTACCAACGCCGACGGCGAGCTGGTGACCATCGACACCCAATCCAACAAGGTGCTGTCGCGCAAGAAGCTGGATGAGTCCAAAGAGCACTTCTTCCTGAACATCAGCCTGGATACCGCTACCCATCGTGCGTTCATCACCGATTCCAAGCAGCCGCAGGTGCTGGTGGTGGATACCCGCAACGGCAACATTCTGAGCAAGATCGACGTACCGGAATCGCTGGCGGTGCTGTTCAACCCGGCGCGCAATGAAGTTTACGTCACCCATCGCCAGGCGGGCGAAGTGAGCGTAATCGACGCCAAGAGCTACAAGGTGCTGAACACCATCAAGACGCCGACCCACCCGAACAGCCTGGCGCTGTCGCCGGACGGTCAGACGCTGTACGTCAGCGTCAAGCAGGCTTCCAGCCGCGAGAAAGAAGCCACCGCGCCGGACGACGTGATCCGCGTAGCGCTGAAATAATCCCGCTCAGGGTACGCGCATATCGAACAGGCGAAGCGGCGACGCTCCGCCTGTTTTTTTTCGCCCCAGGATCTGCGGTATAAAGAGTGTATTGATCCGTTAACCCGAAGGAACGTTGGTTATGCCTGCCTCGCGTACCCCGCTGTTATTGTCCGTTATCACCCTGCTGCTGCTGGCCGCGCTGATCCACAGCGGCATCCGCCCTTACGATCGCCCCACCTGGCTGATGGAGGTGGCGCCGGTATTGGTAGTTTTGCCGCTGCTGTGGCTGACTTATCGCCGCTATCCGCTGACGCCGCTGCTCTACACGCTGATTTTATTTCATGCGTTGATCCTGATTTTCGGCGGCATGTACAGCTACGCCCGCGTACCGCTGGGGTTTGAGGTGCAGCAGTGGCTGGATCTTGGCCGCAACCCGTACGACAAACTGGGGCATTTCTTCCAGGGATTGGTGCCGGCGCTGGTGGCGCGCGAGATCCTGCTGCGCGGCGGCTATGTGCAAGGGCGCAAGATGCTGGGCTTCGTGGTGTGCTGCATCGCGCTGGCCATCAGCGCCGTTTACGAGCTGATCGAGTGGTGGGCGGCGCTGGCGCTGGGCCAGGGCGCCGACGAGTTTCTCGGCACCCAGGGTGACCCGTGGGATACCCAGTCCGATATGTTCTGCGCCTTGCTCGGCGCGCTATGCGGTTTGCTGCTGTTCGCCGGTTGGCAAGACCGGCAAATTCGCCGCCTGTGTCGATAAATCTTGGTAACAAAGGCGTGGTTGGAGGGGGCTGCATTTAATCGCGTTTACCGCCGGTTCAGCGTATTTGTGCTATATCACTGGTTCGGAGCGGCTGTTTGAATGCGAGACTGAGTTTGATCATTACCCCCTTATCCCGAAAAGCGTACGCAGTATGGATGTCGTTAACGATAGGGCTCAGCTTTGCGTGGCTAAATCTTTTGGATCTCTATAACAACGACACGTTGTTCTTTCAGAAGTTAACGATTTCCGTCATCAATAACACCTCGTTCGCCGATGTCGTCGCCTCTTACCTGAGACTGATTCTGTATCTACCTTTCGGGCTGTTGGCGATCGTGTTGACGCTGTTGTTTTGCGCCCGGCGGCTATGCGATACCCGGCTCTTTGTGCTCGCTTGGCCGATTTCTCTGGCGGTCTTCTTGGTCTTTTGGTTTGTTAATGTCGCTTTCCCCGGACATCTCAATCTGGTGTTGGTCGCTAAATCTTGCGTACTGGCACTGATTGGGCTGGTTCCGCCGAGGAAACGAGAGGCCGAATAATCGAACGCAGTTCGATGAAGAGTCCGTATCCCAGAAAGCAAAAAACCGCCATAGGCGGGTTCTTCTGAATAGGGCGACCGGACGGACAACCGGCGTCTGCGCCGCGTTGAACAGCGCTTCAGCGCTGGCCCGCAGGGTGAGGCCTTTGGCCGAATAATCGAACGCAGTTCGATGGAGAGTCCGTACCCAGAAAGCGAAAAACCCAGCCATAGGCTGGGTTCTCTAAATATGGTGCCCGGACTCGGACAACCGGCGTCTGCGCCGCGTTGAACAGCGCTTCAGCGCTGGCCCGCAGGGTGAGGCCTTAAGGCCGAATAATCGAACGCAGTTCGATGGAGAGTCCTGTCCCTGAAAAGCAAAAACCCAGCCATAGGCTGGGTTCTCTAAATATGGTGCCCGGACTCGGAATCGAACCAAGGACACGGGGATTTTCAATCCCCTGCTCTACCGACTGAGCTATCCGGGCAACGGGCAGCATTAAACCGTATTGGCCGATGGCCGTCAACGGCTTTATGCATGAAAGGCGTTAAAACGCGTCCGGTTGCTGGCTTTTCAGGCAAAGGGCGCAAAAATTGCGCCTGTTCAGGCTATCTCCTTGGGCTGACGGCGCCGCAAGCGCGGCTCGCCTAGCTTAGCGCCCCGTTGCGGCGGCACTGCGCCACCTGCAAGATGTCTTCCGCCAGCCGTTTGGCGACCGATACGTCCTGGAGCTGGCGTTTTACCAGCAGTTTGCTCAGGCAGCCTTCCTGAATCAATTCCATTTGCTGCGCCACCATGTCGGCGTCGTCGGCGTCCATTTCACGCAGCAGTTCGCGGGTCAGCTCCAGCGAGGTCAGCTTTTGCTGTTCCGCCAGTTGGTGGATCGGGTGATCCGTTTCCGGGAAGAAGCTGCAGGCGGCGATAAACAGGCAGCCGGGATAGCGGTCTTGCTGCACGTATTCCGCCAGCACGTCATAGCGCGCCAGCAGCTTTTGCTGCGGGCTCAGGTTTTCATCCAGCAACAGCTGGCGGCGCCAGGTGTCGATCTGTTGGCCGTGGTAGCGCAGGCAGTCGTACAGCAGCGCTTCGCGATCCGGCCAGAACCGTTTGAGATCGCCGGGCTGAACGTCGAGTTTTTCCGCCAGCATCTCTAATGTGGCGGTCGCCAGGCCCTGTTGTTCCAACAGGCCCAGCGCGGTATCAAGGACGTGTTCACGTTGCACTTGTGCTTCCTCCCATTCGCTTCCGATCTTCAGTGTCAGTTATCGCATCACTTTCTGCAAATGCGCGTTGAAGGCTTCTGCCTTCATAAAACCGGTGACCCGCTGGGCCGTCAGCTCCTGGCCCGCCGGATCGAAGAACAGGATCGTGGGTAACCCCAGTACCTGCAAATGCTTCAGCAGCGCCGCCTGTTCCGCGCCGTTGGCGGTGACGTCCGCCTGCAGCAGCACCGCGTTGGCCAGGCTCGCCTGCACCGCCGCATTGCTGAAGGTGTATTTCTCGAACTCTTTACAGGCCACGCACCAGTCGGCGTACAGATCCAGCATCACCGGCTTGCCGCGCGCCTGTTGCAGCGCCAGATCGAGCTGCTCGACGTTGTTGATGCGGGCAAAGGCCAGGTGTTGTTGAGCCGCCTGCTGCGCCTGATCGGCGCCGAAGGCCCAATCCTGCAGCGGCCGCGCGGCGATCACCGCCGCCGCCAACAGCAGAAGCTGCAGGGCGCGCGCCCAGCCGCGCGCGCTTCTCAGGCTCAGAGCGAAGGCCCAGCCGAAGAACGCCAGGCCGAGCAGGCTCCACAGACGCAGGCCCCACAGATCGCCGATCACTCGCTCCAGCAGGAACACCGGCAGCGCCAGGATGACGAAGCCGAAGGCCTCTTTCACGTACTGCATCCACGGGCCGCTGCGCGGCAGCAGGCGGTTGCCGAACAGGGTGACGATCACCAGCGGAATGCCCATCCCCAGCGCGTACAGGTACAGCGTGCCGCCGCCGGCCCACAGGTTACCGCTCTGGGCGATATACAGCAGGATGGCGCTGAGCGGCGCGGTGGTGCAGGGCGAGCAAATCAGCCCGGCCAGGGCGCCCATCAGGAACACGCCGGTCAGCGAGCCGCCGCGCTGGGTGTTGCTCCAGTTCGCCAGCCGGGTTTGCAGCGCCGAGGGCAGCTGCAGGGAATAGAGGCCGAACATCGACAGCGCCAGTGCGATAAACAGCACCGACAGGCCGATCAGCACGTAAGGGTGCTGCAGCGCCGCCTGGAACTGCAGGCCGGCGGCGGCCACCACCAGCCCCAGCAGGGTGTAGGTGAGCGCCATGCCCTGCACGTAAACCACCGCCAGCGCCAGAATGCGGCCGCTGCTTTGCGGCCGGTCGCGGCCGAGGATGATGCCGGAGATCAGCGGGTACATCGGCAGCACGCACGGGGTGAAGGCGATGCCGATGCCGATCAGCAGCGCCCACAGCGGCGAGAACGGCAGGCTGGCCGGCGTAGCGGGCTGTTCGGTTGGCGCAGGGGCAGCCGCCGGGAGCGGGGCGACATCGCCGGCGCTGACCGCGTCCAGCGGGATGATGCGGGTTTCCGGCGGATAGCAGAAGCCGGCCTCGGCGCAGCCCTGATAGGTGACGCTGAGGCTGGCGTTGGCCGCCGCCTGTTGCAGCGGCACCTGCAGATTCAGCTGCTGTTTGAAAATCGCCACCTCGCCGAAGAACTCGTCCTTGTGGCTCAGCCCTTCGGGCAGGGTAAAGGCGCCGAGCGTCGCCTGCTGCGGCACCAGTTTGATCTGCTGGCGATACAGGTAGTAGCCGGGGCGGATCTGCCAGTTCAGCGTCACCTGGCTGCCTTGCTGCTTGAAATCGAAGGCGAAGGCCTGATCGACAGGCACGAACTGGCTGCCGCCCTTCGGCGCGAACAGCGAAGCCTGCGCCGCCTGCGGCAGAAAGAACAGGCTGCACAGCAGCAAAATCAGTTTAAGGAAGCGTTGATCCATAACAGGTAGTCTTTATCTCCGGCTATCACCGGCAGCACCAGCAGCTCGGGCGTCTGGTAGGGGTGATGTTGTTTCAGGGTGTCGAGCAGGGCCTGCTGACGGCGGCGATCGCTTTTGAACAGCATCTGCACTTCGTATTCCTGTTCCAGTTTCCCTTCCCAGTAATACAGCGAGGTGGCGCCGGGCAGCAGCGTGGCACAGGCCGCCAGCTTATCGCCCAAGACCCGCGCCGCCAGTTCCTGGGCGCTGGCTTCATCGGGTGCGGTACAGAGTATGACGACAGCTTCGCAATCAGACATCTTCAGCCCTCTCATCGGTTCGAATGGGCACTATACCCTGAAGGCGGATTGGCTAGAAGGCGAGTTTATCGCCAGAAGGAAAACCGGGGCCGTAGCCCCGGTCGAAGCGTTACAGCATGATGCTGCCGAGCAGGAAGCCGAATACCACGGCGAAAATCACGCCCATGGTGCCGGGAATGAAGAACGGGTGGTTGAACACGAAGCGGCCGATGCGCGTGGTGCCGGTATCGTCCATCTGCACCGCGGCGACCAGCGTCGGGTAGGTCGGCAGGATGAACAGGCCGGAGACGGCGGCGAAGGAGGCGACGGCGGTCAGCGGCGACACGTTCAGCGCCAGCGCCATCGGCATCAGCGCCTTGGCGGTAGCGGCCTGCGAGTACAGCAGCGCCGAGCAGAAGAAGAAGATCACCGCCAGCAGCCACGGGTGCGCCTGAATGACGCTGCCGGCCGTCTCTTTGATCCAGTCGATGTTGGCCTGCACGAAGGTATCGCCCAACCAGGCGACGCCGAGGATACAGATACAGGCGCTCATGCCGGCCTTGAAGGTGCTGGAGTTCAGCACCATGTCGGTGTCGACGCGGCACAGCAGGGTGGTCAGCGTGGCGACGCTCAGCATGATGATCAGGATGGCGTTGGTGGTGTTCATCAGCGGCTTGGCCACCAGGCCAAGACCCGGGCTGTTGATGATGGCGTAAGCCACTACGCACAGCACGCCCAGCAGGAACAGCAGCACCGAGGTTTTGGCGCGCGGTTTGATCTCCAGCGCGTTGTTGCCGCGCAGGGTGATCAGGCCTTCTTCCAGGCGTTTCAGGTACACCGGATCGTTAGACAGCTTGGAGTCGAACAGCCAGGTCACCAGCAGCGACATCACCAGCACGGCGCAGAAGGTGGACGGGATCACCACCATCAGCAGGTGCAGGTAGCTGACGCCGTGGCCTTCCATCACCGAAGACATGTACACCACCGCGGCGGAGATCGGCGAGGCGGTGATGGCGATCTGGGCGGACACCACGGCGGTCGACAGCGGCCGGCAAGGCTTGATGCCCTGTTCTTTCGCCACTTCGGCGATCACCGGCAGCGCCGAGAGCGAGATGTTGCCGGTGCCGGCGAAGATGGTCAGGAAGTAGGTGACGATAGGGGCGAGAATGGTGATGTGCTTGGGGTTCTTGCGCAGCAGCTTTTCGGTCTGCTGCACCAGGTAATCCATCCCCCCGGCGACCTGCATGGCGGAGATCGCCGCGATCACCGCCATGATGATGGAAATCACGTCGAAGGGAATGCTGCCCGGCTTGACGCCGATCAGCGCCAGGACCAGAACGCCCAATCCCCCCGCGAACCCGATACCGATACCGCCCAACCTGGCCCCTAAAAAGATGGCCAGCAGAACGATAACCAATTCTACGGCTAGCATAGTGTTTACTCCTTAAAATGAGAGAAATTGAAAATCAAACGTTAAAATTTTGTGGGCGCCTAAAAGTAAAAAGGCACGCTATCCAGAGGATTTAGCGTGCCTTTCAGGGCTACCGGGTAGGTCTGTTATTGTTCATTTTCATCCGTATAGCGTTTGGCTTTATAGGCCGGGTGCATCAGGTTCTCCACGGAGAAGATGTCATCCAGCTCGGCTTCGGTCAGCAGGCCGCGTTCCAGCACCACTTCACGCACGCTCTTGCCGGTTTCGGCGCAGATCTTCCCGACGATGTCACCGTTATGGTGGCCGATGAACGGGTTCAGATAGGTGACGATACCGATCGAGTTGAAGACGTAGTGTTCGCAGACTTCTTTATTCGCGGTGATGCCGTTAATGCATTTTTCCAGCAGGTTGTAGCAGGCGTTGGTCAGGATGTGGATCGACTCGAACATCGCCTGGCCGATCACCGGCTCCATCACATTCAGCTGCAGCTGGCCTGCTTCGGCCGCCATGGTAACGCAAGTGTCGTTGCCAATCACCTTGAAACACACCTGATTGACCACTTCCGGCACCACCGGGTTCACTTTGGCCGGCATGATGGACGACCCCGCCTGCAGCTCAGGCAGGTTGATTTCGTTCAGGCCGGCGCGCGGGCCGGAGGAGAGCAGGCGCAGGTCGTTGCAGATTTTGGACAGTTTCACCGCCAGGCGTTTGAGCGCGCTGTGCACCATCACGTAGGCGCCGCAGTCGGAGGTGGCCTCGATCAGGTCTTCCGCCGGCACCACCGGCAGGCCGCTGACTTCCGCCAGTTTTTGCACCGCCAGCGGCTGGTAGCCTTCCGGGGTGTTGAGCGCGGTGCCGATGGCGGTGGCGCCCAGGTTCACTTCCAGCAGCAGCTCCGCGGTGCGGTGCAGGTTGCGGGTCTCTTCGTTCAGCAGCACGCTGAAGGCGTGGAATTCCTGGCCGAGGGTCATCGGTACCGCGTCCTGCAGCTGGGTGCGGCCCATTTTCAGGATGGTTTCGAACTCTTTCGCCTTGCGGTCGAAGCCTTCGCGCAGCTGGTTGATGGCGTCGATCAGCTTCTGGTTGGAGGCGTACACCGCGATGCGGAACCCGGTCGGGTAGGCATCGTTGGTGGACTGGCACTTATTGAGGTGATCGTTCGGGTTCAGGTACTGGTATTCGCCTTTTTGGTGGCCCATCAGCTCCAGGCCGATGTTCGCCAGCACTTCGTTGGTGTTCATGTTCAGCGAGGTGCCTGCGCCGCCCTGGAACACGTCCACCGGGAACTGATCCATGCACTTGCCTTTATCCAGCACCTCATCGCAGGCCTGGATGATCACGTCGGCGATTTTGCGCGGGATGGTTTTGAGTTCTTTGTTGGCCATCGCCGCGGCCTTTTTCACCATCACCATGCCGCGAACGAACTCGGGGACATCGCTGATTTTGCTGTTGCTGATGTAGAAGTTTTCAATCGCACGCAGAGTGTGGACTCCGTAGTAAGCGTCTGCGGGGACTTCACGTGTTCCTAACAGGTCTTCTTCGATACGAATGTTGTTTGACATGAGAACCTTCTCTATGTGTTGCTGCCGAATTAATAATGTGTCAGGTCAAGGCTAATAAGGGCACAGCCTAAATTAATGTTGCCGAAGGCTTGGGGCGTGAAACGATTAACCAAATCGCCCGTTGCTGCCCAGATCATATGCTGGTTGGTAAGAAATGACTGAATCCAGATCACCTTATGGTGTTTAAGGATATGCCCTTTTCCGGTTCTGTGACTTCTTTCACGTTTGTGAACTTTAGCAATAAAAACCGGCTCTCGGTTGAAATGGTGGGGGGATGCCCTCATTGTAATGGTGTCGGCCGTTTACGGCCTCTTTTTTCACGCCGTCGCCCCGTGGCGGCCGCGCTTTACCTACCGATAGGAGAACCAGGTGCGCTGGTTACCGCTACTGCTGATATTTCTGCTGGCTTACATAGAAATATCCATCTTTATCAAAGTCGCCGCCGTGCTCGGCGTGGCTGTCACCCTGCTGCTGGTGGTGTTCAGCTCCTGCGTCGGCATTTCGCTGGTGCGCAATCAGGGCATGAAAACCTTCGTGCAGATGCAGCAAAAACTGGCGGCCGGCGAAAGCCCGGCAGCGGAAATGGTGAAAAGCGTTTCGCTGGTGCTGGCGGGCTTCCTGCTGCTGATCCCGGGTTTCTTCACCGACTTCCTCGGCCTGTTGCTGCTGCTGCCGCCGGTGCAAAAAACGCTGACGCTGAAGCTGATGCCGCATCTGTCGGTTTATCGCCCCGGCGGTTGGACGGGCGGTGACGCCGCCAACGGCAACACCTTCGACGGTGAATTCCAGCGCAAGGACGACGAACGCTCGGTGCTGGAACACCGCCCGGACGAGGAGCGCAAGCCTCACGATCGTTAAGCAAACGCGGCTCAGGCCGCGTTTTTTCTCTCTGTAGCACCCGCGCGGCCAAAAATGCGAAATTTTTTTCGTTAGCCCCCTTGAAGGGGGCTGGAACGCCCCCATCTCAAATGCCACGAGGCCGGTAATAACAACCATCCGGTGTACAACCCTAAATCTGATAGAGACCTTCTTACAGGAGAGCGTTCAATGAGTATTCGTCCATTGCATGACCGCGTTATCGTCAAGCGCAAAGAAGTTGAATCAAAATCTGCTGGCGGCATCGTCCTGACTGGCTCTGCTGCGGGTAAATCCACTCGCGGTGAAGTGGTTGCAGTGGGTAAAGGGCGTGTGCTGGAAAACGGCAACATCCAACCGCTGGATGTGAAAGTTGGCGATATCGTGATTTTCAACGACGGCTACGGCGTGAAAGCAGAGAAGATCGACAATGAAGAAGTGTTGATCATGTCCGAAAGCGACATTCTGGCAATTGTTGAAGCGTAATTGCGCTTTATCTTCTGAACTGAACGAGTTGAAGGGAAATACCAATGGCAGCTAAAGACGTAAAATTCGGCAATGACGCTCGCGTGAAAATGCTCCGCGGCGTGAATGTTCTCGCTGATGCAGTAAAAGTGACCCTGGGCCCGAAAGGCCGCAACGTAGTGCTGGATAAATCTTTCGGCGCTCCGACCATCACCAAAGACGGCGTTTCCGTTGCGCGTGAAATCGAACTGGAAGACAAGTTCGAGAACATGGGCGCACAGATGGTGAAAGAAGTGGCCTCCAAAGCGAACGACGCGGCGGGCGACGGCACCACCACGGCAACCGTACTGGCTCAATCCATCATCACCGAAGGCCTGAAAGCGGTTGCTGCAGGCATGAACCCGATGGATCTGAAGCGCGGCATCGACAAAGCGGTTGTCGCTGCGGTTGAAGAACTGAAGAAACTGTCCGTACCTTGCTCCGATTCCAAAGCTATCGCTCAGGTAGGCACCATCTCCGCCAACTCCGACGAAACCGTGGGTAAACTGATCGCGGAAGCGATGGAGAAAGTGGGCAAAGAAGGCGTTATCACCGTTGAAGAAGGCACCGGCCTGCAAGACGAGCTGGACGTGGTTGAAGGTATGCAGTTCGACCGCGGTTACCTGTCCCCATACTTCATCAACAAGCCGGAAACCGGTTCTGTTGAGCTGGAAAGCCCGTTCATCCTGCTGGCTGACAAAAAGATCTCCAACATCCGCGAAATGCTGCCGGTGCTGGAAGCCGTTGCCAAAGCAGGCAAACCGCTGCTGATCATCGCTGAAGACGTAGAAGGCGAAGCGCTGGCGACCCTGGTGGTCAACACCATGCGCGGCATCGTGAAAGTGGCTGCCGTTAAGGCGCCTGGCTTCGGCGACCGCCGTAAAGCCATGCTGCAGGATATCGCGACCCTGACTGCCGGTACCGTTATCTCTGAAGAGATCGGTCTGGAGCTGGAAAAAGCCACCCTGGAAGACCTGGGCCAGGCAAAACGCGTTGTGATCAACAAAGACACCACCATCATCATCGATGGCGTGGGCGACGAAGCGACCATCCAGGGCCGCGTTGCTCAGATCCGTCAGCAGATCGAAGAAGCGACCTCTGACTACGATCGTGAAAAACTGCAGGAGCGCGTAGCGAAACTGGCCGGCGGCGTTGCCGTTATCAAGGTTGGCGCAGCGACTGAAGTTGAAATGAAAGAGAAGAAAGCCCGCGTTGAAGACGCCCTGCACGCGACCCGCGCCGCAGTGGAAGAAGGCGTGGTGGCCGGCGGTGGCGTAGCGCTGATCCGCGTTGCAGGCAAAATCGCCGCGCTGAAAGGCGACAACGAAGACCAGAACGTGGGTATCAAAGTTGCGCTGCGCGCAATGGAAGCCCCTCTGCGTCAGATCGTGGTGAATGCCGGTGAAGAAGCTTCCGTTATCGCCAACCAGGTGAAAGCGGGCGAAGGCAGCTACGGCTACAACGCTTACTCCGAAGAATACGGGGATATGATCGCGATGGGTATCCTGGATCCAACCAAAGTGACCCGTTCTGCTCTGCAGTACGCGGCTTCCGTGGCTGGCCTGATGATCACCACCGAATGCATGGTCACCGACCTGCCGAAGGCTGACGCACCGGATATGGGCGCAGCAGGCGGCATGGGTGGCATGGGCGGCATGGGCGGCATGATGTAATCATCCCCCACACGCTGGTGTGCTGAGAACCCCGGTCAAACGACCGGGGTTTTTTTTATCTTAAAAATCAATAAAAAGAATGTTTATTTAGTCTGTTATTAGTTCACTGAATGAATTATTGCATTATTTTGCTTTTACCCTAAACCGTTGTCGTTTCGTACCGATATAGCCCCTACCAGGCGGGGAATATTCCCTCGCCGGTGTGACTGTCAACGGAGACGACTTATGCTGAAAAATATGAAAATAGCCACCTGGCTGATGTTGATGCTGTTGCTGTTGGGCTTGATGCCCATGGGAACCGGCGCCATCGCCTTCTATTTCATGCAGCAAAACGGCAACAGCATCGGCAGGATGAGCACTTTCTCCGACGAGGAAGCGGCGCTGAACCGCAGTTGGCGTGCTTTGCTGCAAACGCAGACGCTGATCGACAACATGGCGTTCGAGCGCATGGCGCAGACGGACGCCGCCGATATCCGTAAGGGCATCACTGAGGCGCGTAACGAGCTGCGCAGCGCCGACGTTGCGTTCAACCTGTTTTGGGAGACGCCGGGCCTGACGGTATCGCGCCCGGATCTGGGCGAGGCGATGAAAACGGTCTATCTGGCGCAGCAGGCGGTGCTGAAGCAAGAGCTGACGCTGTTGGCCGACACGCCGCAGGCGGCGCTGATCGAGCGGCTGCACGCCATGGCCGCTGAGAAGCGCCAGGTGCGCCAGCGGCTGGATAGCCAGTTTGCCGACTACATGCGGGCCACGGTGGCCGCTCATCGTCTGGCGGTGGAGGCGGCGGTGCAGACTCAAAAAGTCTTTGCACGCCTGCTGAGTGGCACCCTGGCGGCGATCCTGCTGCTGCTGGTCGCCGTGCAACGTGATTTCCGCCGGCGCTTGATCCTGCCGCTGCGCCAGGTTGCCGAACACTTGCAAAAGGTTGGGCGCGGCGATCTGCGCAGCGAGATCGCGGTACGCAACAGCAATGAGATCGGCATGCTGTTCGCCAGCCTGCGGACGATGCAGCAGGAGCTGAGCGCCACCGTGCAGCAGGTGCGTGACGGCGTGGAGTCGATCAATCACGGTACGCACGAGATCGCCGTCGGCAACGCCGATCTTTCCAGCCGTACGGAAGAACAGGCCAGCGCGCTGACGGAAACCGCCGCCAGCATGGAACAGATCACCGCTACGGTGCGGCAAAACGCCGATAACGCCAGCCAGGCCGCCGGCATGGTCAATCAGACTGCCGGCATTGCCCGCAACGGCGAAACGCTGATGGCCAACGCGGTCGACAAGATGCGGGCTATCAACGACAGCGCGCGCCAGGTGGGGGATATCACCAGCGTGATCGACGGCATCGCCTTCCAGACCAATATTCTGGCGCTGAACGCCGCCGTGGAGGCCGCGCGGGCCGGAGAACAAGGCAGGGGTTTTGCGGTGGTGGCTGGCGAGGTGCGCAATCTGGCGCAGCGCTGCGCGACCTCGGCCAAGGAGATCAGCAGTTTGGTCGACGGCGTAACCGGCGATATCGCCGTCGGCGTGCGCCTGGTCGAGCAGGCGGGCGAGACGATGAATGCCATCGTTGGCTCGGTGAACCAGGTGACGTCGCTGATGGACAACATCTCGTACGCGTCGGAAGAGCAAAGCAAGGGCATTGAGCAGGTCGGGGTGGCGGTGACCCAGATGGATCAGGTGACGCAGCAGAACGCCGCGCTGGTGGAGGAGGTGGCGACCACCGCCGTCGGCGTGGAGGAGCAGGCGGCCCTGCTGGCGCAGGCGGTGGCGGTATTCCAACTGGCGGAGGGGGAAACGCGCCAGGACGAAGCGCAGGCTTCGGCGGCCGTTGCCGGTTGGGCATAACGCCGCCGCACTGTATTTGATGATATTTTTGCCGCCGGGGGCGATTTAGCTGGTAAACTGTTAAGTCATCAGCTGTCGCTCAAGACGTTGGCCCGCTCGCGTGGCAACGGATGCTTAAGAGATGGCATCGCTTTCTGATAAGCTTTTGCGTAATTCTCAACATCGAATGGGGAACAAGATGCGGATTAAAGCCTTACTGGGTCTCTCGGCAGCGATGCTGCTGGCGGGTTGCAGCACCACTCATGAACTGACCGCTGCGGGTCAGCAGATCAAGTTCACCGACAGCAAGCCGGCGGCGGAATGCCAGCTGCTGGGGGAAGTGACCGGCACCCAGAGCAACTGGCTGTCCGGCAACGGCGGTGAAGGCAGCTCCATGCGCGGGGCGGCCAACGATCTGCGCAACAAGGCGGCGGCCATGGGTGGCAACGTGATCTACGGCGCCAACAGCCCGAGCCAGAACCTGCTCTCCAGCTTCGCACCGCTGGACAGCAAAATGGTCGGCCAGGTTTACAAGTGCCCGTAAGGCGCGGAGGCCGCAGCCGCAAAGAGGTAAAAAAAGAGGAATGCCACGGCATTCCTCTTTTCGTTGGGGCATTTGGCGCACGTCACTCCTGCATCAGGCGCAGATCGATCGGCGTTTTGCTCGGTTCGCCGCCCACTTCGCGCGTCAGGCGCGGCACCAGATAACCGGACACCTTGCTCAGCAGCGCCTGCATGATGGCGCGCGCTTCATCGTCGCTGACCATGAAGTGCGCCGCGCCCTGCACCTTGTCCAGCACGTGGATGTAGTAAGGCAGGATACCGGCGTCGAACAGCGCGTTGCTGAGCGCCGCCAGCGTGTCGGCATCGTCGTTGACGTCGCGTAGCAGCACGCTCTGGTTGAGCAGCGTGACGCCGGCGAGACGCAGCTGCGCCATGGCGCTTTGCAGATCGCGGTCAATTTCGTTGGCGTGGTTGATGTGCGTGACCATCAGCACCTGCAGGCGCGAGGCCGATAGCTGGCGGCACAGCGCCGGCGTGATGCGCGCCGGGATCACCACCGGCAGACGGGTGTGAATGCGCAGGCGTTTCAGGTGCGGGATGGCCTCCAGCTCGCCGACCAGCCACTCCAGCTCGCTGTCTTTGGCCATCAACGGATCGCCGCCGGAAAAAATGATCTCGTCCAGTTCCGGGTGTTGGCGGATATAATCCAGCGCCTGCCGCCAGTTGTTCTTGTTGCCCTGATTATCCTGATAGGGGAAGTGGCGGCGGAAGCAGTAACGGCAGTTGACCGCACAGCCGCCCTTGACCAGCAGCAGCGCGCGATTGCGGTATTTGTGCAGCAGGCCCGGCACCACGCTGCGCTGCTCATCGAGCGGATCGGTGGTGAACCCTGGGGCGTTGATGAACTCCTCTCTGGCGGTCAGCACCTGGCGCAGCAGCGGGTCGTTGGCATCGCCGGGGCGCATGCGCGCAGCGAAGGCGCGCGGCACGCGCAGGGCAAACAGCCGGCGGGCATCGCGCCCCTGCGGCAGTTCCGGGTGCGTATTCAGTGACAAAAGCTGCAGTAATTCATCTGGATCGGTAATAACATCGGCGAGTTGATGCAACCAATCTTCTCTATGTGCCGTACTTTGGGTTATAATGTGTGCCATTTTTTTGGCTAAGCTACCAGTTCAAATATTCAGAGGGCCATCATGGCGACTTATTCTAGCAACGATTTCCGTCCGGGTCTTAAAATCATGTTCGAGGGCGAACCTTACGCCGTCGAAGCCAGTGAGTTCGTTAAGCCGGGCAAAGGCCAGGCGTTTGCACGCGTGAAAATGCGTCGTCTGCTGACCGGCACCCGCGTGGAAAAAACCTTCAAGTCTACCGATTCTTGCGAAGGCGCAGACGTGATGGACACCAACATGAACTACCTGTACAGCGACGGTGAGTTCTACCACTTCATGCACCCTGAGTCTTTCGAACAGCATCAGGTTGACGGCAAAACCGTCGGCGACGCGGCCAAATGGCTGCAGGATAACGCAGAGTGCATCATCACCCTGTGGGATGGCCGTCCAATCGCCGTTCAGCCGCCGAACTTCATCGAAGCGGAAATCACCGATACCGATCCTGGCCTGAAAGGCGATACCGCAGGGACTGGCGGCAAGCCGGCTACCCTGAGCACCGGCGCCGTGGTTAAAGTGCCGTTGTTCGTCCAGATCGGCGAAGTGATCAAAGTTGACACTCGCTCTGGCGAATACGTCTCTCGCGTTAAATAAGTTTCAAAGCAGAGGAACCCCCGCGGTTCCTCTGTTTTATCCCATCCCGTTCGTTGGCAGAAAACCCGCATGTTCAAGAAAACGTTGTTGGCCGTGCTCTCCCTGTTGTTCCTTTTCTCCCTTAGCGGTTGCAATACGTTTCGCGGTTTCGGCCAAGACGTGCAGCATCTCGGCGGCGCCATTTCGCGCACGGCCAGCTGATCCCGCCCTTTAACCCGATGTATTTGCGCCACAAAGCCGGTGGTGATTCCACTCCCTGCGCCAATTTTGACTAAGCTTAGAAAGCCGTACTTTTTCATCAACGACAAATAAGGACTTTCTTATGCTGAAGAAAAGTATTATCGCGATCTTCTCTTTGATGATTTTGACCTCGTTGACCGCCTGTAATACCACCCGCGGCGTGGGTGAGGACATTCAGGCCGGCGGCAAGGCCATTCAGCGCAGCGCGGAATAATCCGTTCTCCACCCGGCGGCGTTCCTCGTGCGGAGGGCCGCCGCATTTCCTCCTCTTGCCTGAGCGTTAACGCTGCTGTTATCCTGCCGCAGTGCGGGTGAGGTTACCCGCCGTTCTTCACCCCGCTGAACGGGACGACCCGTTTACGCGTCATTATATCGGGGACGACCCCAGTGGAAGGGAGGCCGTCTCATGGCCTGGATTATTCTGCTTATCGCCGGTTTGCTTGAAGTGGTTTGGGCTATCGGTCTGAAATACACCCACGGTTTTACCCGGCTGACGCCGAGCATCATCACCATCGCCGCGATGGTGGTCAGCATGTTGTTGTTGGCCAACGCCATGAAAACGCTGCCCGCCGGCACCGCCTATGCGGTGTGGACCGGCATCGGCGCGGTGGGCGCGGCCATCATGGGCATGGTGCTGTTGGGCGAGTCGACCAATATCGCGCGTATCATCAGCCTGTGCCTGATCGTGGTCGGCATCCTCGGGCTGAAGTTCAGCAGTCACTGATCGGCGGGCTGCTGCACCCAGATCAGCGCATCGGTGGCGAAACCGTAGCCTTTGGCCGTCTGCAATAAGCTGTCGCGTACGCCGGCGTCAAGCGTCGGGGTGCGCGACAGGATCCACAGATAGTCGCGGTTAGGGCCGCAAACCAGCGCGTAGCGATACTCCGGATCCAGGGCAATCACGTTATAGCCGCCGTAGAAGGGGCCGAAGAACGACACTTTCAGCGCCGCGACCTGCGGTGAACCGATAAAGTAGGCTTTGCCTTCGCTTTCTTGCCATTGCTGTTTCTGCGGATTGAAGCCGCGATTGATGACTTTCAGCCCGCCGTCGGCGCGTGGGCTGTAGTGGGCGGTCACCCGCTGCAAACCGCGTTCAAAACGATGATCCAGACGCGCGATTTCGTACCAGGTGCCGAGATAGCGCTGACTGTCGAAAGGGGTCACGACCTTGATGTCTTTGGGCGGGGAGACGCTGCAAGCGACGGAGAGCAGGGCGGAAAGCATGACGCTAAGCTTTGACCATAAACGCATCGGTGACTCCTGTTTACCGGGGGCGAGTAGACAGTGTAGCCGATGAGCAAAGGGCGGCCAACGGGCGTTGGCCGCCTGAGCGGTTTACAGGGTGACGACGCCGATAACGGTGACCACGCTGAGGATCGCCGCCAGACCGTAGAACACCCATTTGCCGGCCGGTACGTGGATCTTCAGATCGTGCATCGCATGGTGGATGCGGTGCAGGCCGCACCACAGCGGCAGGATGATCATCAGCAGCAGGAACAAGCGGCCGATCAGGCTCTGGCAGAACGCCAGCACGCGCTCGTAACCCAGCGCTTCACCGGGGAACAGCCCCAGCGGCAGCAGAATGCCGACCAGCAGCACGATGGCCGGCGCGACGATCGCGCTCCACATGCCACCGGCGCCGAACAATCCCCAGAAAACCGGCTCGTCGGAGCGTTTAGGTGCTTGATTTATCATGTTTCCTCCGGATTAGATCAGGGCCACGGCCAGGATGACCACGCTGACGACAATGGTGACGGCCCACAGCCCTTTCACGATGGGGCCCGGTCCCATTTTCTCGCTGTTGACCACGATATTGGCGGCCTTCGGCGCCAAATCGAACCAGGTTTTGGTGTGCAGCGCCGCCGCCAGCAGGGCGACGACGTTGATCAACAGCACCAGCGGGTTCTGCAAGAAGCCGACGAAGCCGGCCCAGCTCTCGGCGCCGCCCTTCAGCGCGAACACGCCGTAGAGCAGCACGATGCTGAACCAGACCGCCAGCACCGAGGTGCCTTCGCGCAGCATGTAGAAACGGTAAAAGCCGAGCTTTTGCCACCAGGTGGGCGTCATGGTGCGCACATAGGGCTTACGTTGAGTTGTCATGGCAATTTTCTCCCTTATTGCGGCTTCAGCATGGCGATCATGAAGTCTTTGGCGCTCTCCACCTTGCCCTGCTGGATGGCGGCGGCGGGATCGACGTGTTTCGGACAGACTTCTGAGCAATAGCCGACGAAGGTGCAGCTCCAGACGCCGTTTTGGCCGTTAAGCTGCGGCATGCGCTGTTTCTTGCCGTGGTCGCGGTTGTCCAGGTTGTAGCGGTGCGCCAGCGTGATCGCCGCCGGGCCGATAAACTCGGGGTTGAGGCCGAACTGCGGGCACGCGGCGTAGCACAGGCCGCAGTTGATGCAGCCGGAGAACTGGTGATACTTGGCCATCTGCGCCGGGGTCTGCACGTTCGGGCCGTCTTCCGGCTTGCGATCGTTGCCGATGATGTAAGGCTTGATCGCCTCCAGGCTTTCGATGAAGTGGGTCATGTCGACCACCAGATCGCGCTCGATCGGGAAGTTGCCCAGCGCTTCGACCTTCATGCCGCCGACGTAATCGCGCAGGAAGGTTTTGCACGCCAGCTTCGGCACGCGGTTGACCATCATGCCGCAGGAGCCGCAGATCGCCATGCGGCAGGACCAGCGGTAGGAGAGATCCGGCGCCAGGTTATCCTTGATGTAGCCCAGCGCGTCGAGCAGCGAGGTCTGTTCGTCGTAAGGCACGGCGTAGGTGACGAAATGCGGCTCGGCGTCGCTTTCCGGGTTATAGCGCATGACTTCGATCTTCAGGGTTTGCATCTCAGCCATTTGCCTGCTCCTTATTCTTTTTCTCCTGCGCTTCGGCTTCTGCGCCGTAGACGCGTTTGGCCGGCGGCAGCTTGGTGATTTTCACGTCGCTGTATTCGAGACGCGGCGCGCCCTGTGGGTTATGGAACGCCAGCGTATGCTTGAGGAAGTTGACGTCGTCGCGCTCGGTGCAGCCTTCGTCCAGGCGCTGGTGAGCGCCGCGCGACTCTTTGCGGTTAAACGCGGAGTGCGCCATGCATTCGGCGACGTCCAGGCCGTAGCCCAGCTCGATGGTGTACAGCAGATCGGTGTTGAACACGCTGGAGTTGTCGGTGATGTTGACGCGCTTGAAGCGCTCTTTCAGCTCCGCCAGCTTATCGATGGTTTTTTGCATCAGCTCCGGCGTGCGGTAGATGCCGCAGCCCTCTTCCATCGACAGCCCCATTTCGTCGCGGATCTTCGCCCAGTTTTCGTTGCCTTCCTGCTTCATCAGGTTGCTCAGGCGGGTTTCGACATCGCGGGTTTGCGCATCCAGCGCGCTGCCGTTGGCCGGTGCGGTTTCCAGCGCGCGCCGCGCCGCGTGCTCACCGGCGACGCGGCCGAACACCACCAGTTCTGCCAGCGAGTTGGAGCCGAGACGGTTGGCGCCGTGCAGGCCGACGGAGGAGCATTCGCCGACCGCGAACAGCCCCTTGATGCGGGTTTCGCAATTCTGATCGGTTTCAATGCCGCCCATGGTGTAGTGCGCGGTAGGGCGCACCGGGATCGGATCTTTCACCGGATCGACGCCGACGTAGGCCTTGGCCAGTTCGCAGATGAACGGCAGCCGCTCCAGCAGCTTTTTCTCGCCCAGATGGCGCAGATCGAGGTAGACCACGTCGCCGCGCGGGGTGGCGATGGTGCGGCCGGCGCGCCATTCGTGCCAGAAGGCCTGGGACACTTTGTCGCGCGGGCCCAGCTCCATGTATTTGTTCTTCGGCTCGCCCAGCGGGGTTTCCGGGCCCATGCCGTAATCTTGCAGGTAACGGTAGCCGTCCTTGTTCACCAGAATGCCGCCTTCGCCGCGGCAGCCCTCGGTCATCAGGATGCCGGAACCGGGCAGGCCGGTCGGGTGATACTGCACGAACTCCATGTCGCGCAGCGGCACGCCGTGGTGGAACGCCATGCCCATGCCGTCGCCGGTAACGATGCCGCCGTTGGTGTTGTAGCGGTAGACGCGCCCGGCGCCGCCGGTAGCCATCACCACCGCATTGGCGCGGATCTGCACGCGGGTGCCTTCCATCATGTTGAGCGCCACCAGGCCGCGCGCCTGGCCGTCGTCCACCAGGATATCCAGCACGAAGTGCTCGTCGAAGCGTTGAATTTGCGGGTATTTCAGCGAAGTCTGGAACAGTGTGTGCAGCATGTGGAAGCCGGTCTTGTCGGCGGCGAACCAGGTGCGTTCGATCTTCATGCCGCCGAAGCGCCGCACGTTGACCGACCCATCCGGTTTGCGGCTCCACGGGCAACCCCACTGCTCGAGCTGGGTCATCTCGCGCGGGCACTGATGCACGAAGTGATCGACCACGTCCTGTTCGCACAGCCAGTCGCCGCCGGCGACGGTGTCGTGGAAGTGGTAGTCGAAGGTATCGTGATCCTGGGTGACGGCGGCGGAGCCCCCCTCGGCGGCGACCGTATGGCTGCGCATCGGGTAGACCTTAGAGATCAGCGCGATTTTCAGTTGGGGATTGGCTTCCGCTGCGGCTATTGCTGCACGTAAACCAGCGCCCCCGGCCCCAATAATGGCAAGATCGGCGTTAAAGGTTTGCACTGCATTCCTCCAATGTTCTTGTTAAGAACGGCAAGTTAAATATCTATGCTTAAAATTTAGCGAGCTCTTCGGGTGCTAACTAATTGAACCGATTAATGTTGCTTAAAGGTTAAGGATAGATATCTCCCACCAATAATGGGGAATTAACTATACCTAAAGTTAAGTAGTCGAAATTTGATGTGATCGATTGTTTTGTCGATTAACGCTCGACCAACAGGCTTGCCTGCCTTTTCGCGTGTTCGGCGTGCTTTACCCTTTTTAACGCGCTTTTGTCGCCTATTTATCGGAAATTGGCGTTATGGCCGGTTGTGCATCGTGAAGAATTTGTTTGGCTGCAAGGATGCGAGTAGACTGCATCCCCTGTTTGATTTCGGAGTTAATTACCATGAGCGAAACGGCAAGCTGGCAGCCTAGTGCACCCATCGCCAATTTGTTGAAACGCGCAGCGATTCTGGCTGAGATCCGGCGTTTCTTCGCCGATCGTGGCGTGCTGGAAGTTGAGACGCCCACCATGAGCCAGGCGACGGTCACCGACGTTCACCTGTTCCCGTTCGAGACGCGTTTCGTCGGGCCGGGGGCGGCAGAGGGCCTGACGCTATACATGATGACCAGCCCGGAATATCACATGAAGCGCCTGTTGGCGGCGGGCAGCGGCCCGATCTACCAAATGGGGCGCAGCTTCCGCAATGAAGAAGCCGGGCGGCATCACAACCCGGAATTCACCATGCTGGAGTGGTACCGTCCGCACTACGACATGTACCGCCTGATGAACGAAGTGGACGATTTGCTGCAACAGGTGCTGGACTGCGAGAGCGCGGAGACCCTGTCCTATCAGCAGGCGTTCCTGCGCCATCTGGACATCGATCCGCTGTCGGCGGAGAAGGCGCAGCTGCGTGAAGCGGCGGCCAAGCTCGACTTGAGCAACATCGCCGATACTGAAGAAGACCGCGATACGCTGCTGCAGCTGCTGTTTACCGTGGGCGTGGAGCCGCATATCGGCCGTGAAAAGCCGGCGTTCGTTTACCACTTCCCGGCCAGCCAGGCGGCGTTGGCGGAGATCAGCACCGAAGACCACCGCGTGGCGGAGCGTTTTGAGGTGTACTTCAAGGGCATTGAGCTGGCGAACGGTTTCCGCGAGCTGACCGACGGCCGTGAACAGCAGCAGCGCTTCGAGCAGGACAATCGCAAACGCGCGGAGCGCGGCCTGCCGCAGCAGCCGATCGACTACAACCTGCTGGCGGCGTTGCAGCACGGCATGCCGGAATGTTCCGGCGTGGCGCTGGGCGTGGATCGCCTGGTGATGCTGGCGCTGGGCGCCGAGAGCCTGAGCGACGTGTTGGCTTTCCCGGTTGGGATCGCCTGACGTTTCAGGCGCAGAGAAAAGCAAAAGGGTCGGCATTTGCCGGCCCTTTTTTTATCGCGAGAACCGCTTACAGCCCCCCGGCGTCGCGCTTGGTGTTCGGCGCCGGCGTGGACGGCGGCGTACGGCCGTTGTTGGTCAGCCGCGACAGCGTCTCGGTGCGCACCTGGAACGGCGGGTACGGCAGCGTGATGCCGTGCTCGCGGTAGCCCGCCAGGATCAGCTGGTGGATCTCGTGGCGCAGCGGCATGCGGTGGCCCATCTCGGCGGCGTAAATACGCATCTCGAAGATCTGAATGCCCTGTTGCAGATCGACCAGGTAGACTTCCGGCACCGGATTGTCCAGCACCAGCGAACAGCGCTCGGCGGCGTTCATCAGGATCTTGGTCACCTCTTCGCTATTGGCCTCGCCCGGAGCCGGCACGGTCAGCACCACGCGGGTGATGGCGTCCGAGAGCGACCAGTTGACGAACTGCTCGGTGATGAACGCCTTGTTCGGCACGATGATCTCTTTGCGGTCCCAATCGGCGATGGTGGTCGCGCGGGTATTGATCTTGGTTATCGTGCCGGTCAGGTTGCGGATCGTTACGGTATCGCCGATGCGGATCGGCTTCTCGAACAGGATGATCAGGCCGGAGATGAAGTTGGAGAAAATCTCCTGCATGCCAAAGCCGAGACCCACGCTGAGCGCGGTGACCACCCACTGCAGTTTCGACCATTCGATGCCGATCCAGGAAAAGCTGAGAATGGCGCCGAACAGCAACAGCAGGTATTTGGTGATGGTGGTGATGGCGTAACCGGTGCCCGGCGACAGATCCAGGTGCTGCAGCACCGCCAGTTCCAGCAGCGCCGGCAGGTTGCGCACCAGCTGCATGGTGATGATCAATACCAGAATGGCGATCAGCACTGCGCCGAGGGTGATCGGATGGGCGGTTTCCACGCCGTTGACCGTCGAGGTCACGTCCCACAGCGAGATATTTTCCAGGAAGCTGAAGGCGGAGTGGATCTCCGACCACAAAACGATCACCGACACCAGCGCGATCAGCGTCAGGATCGAACGCACCAGCCGCAGCGACTGGGCGCTGATGGTATCCAGGTCTATCTCTGAGTAGTCCATATCCACCGAACCTTCGGTGCTGTTCGGGGTATGCGAGGTTTCGTCTTCGCCGCGGGCGCGCTGGGCCAGAATGTCCGCGCGGCGCTGTTTGGCGCGGTCGAAGGCGATGCGTCGCCGTTGGATCAGCATCCAGCGGCGGATGATGTGGTAGACGACCAGCAGCAGGAACCAGATCGCCACCGAGGTTTCCAGGCGCGCCAGCAGCGCCTGCGCGGTGGTGAGATAACCGACGCTCGACGCCAGCGCCGCCAGCAGCGGCGCCGACAGCAGCAGCCCCCAGAAGGCGCTGTTGAGCATGTTGTCGCCGGAGCCGTTTTTATCCAGATACAGCGGGATGCCGGCGCGTTTGAGGCTGTGGGTGACCAGCGCCAGCGCCAGACACAGCAGAATGAAGCACAGCCGCCCCAGCGTGTTGGCGAACTCGCGCTCTTTCAGGCTATCGAAGGTGATCAGTGCCATGATCAGCGGCACGATCAGCCAGATCGACATCTTGTAGTAGCGCATGGCGCGCGAAACCTGCTTCGCCGGCCAGCGGAAGTGCACGATGAACAACCCTTGCGGGTGGGCGAAGGCGGCGCAGATCATGCAGATCCACAGGATCGGCAGCGTGGCGGTCACCCCTTTGCCGATCGCTTCCGCCACCGGGTAGTTCCAGGCGCTCTGCAGGCCGTAGCCGAGCGCGGCCCACAGCACCGGCAGCGGCATCGCCACCAGAATCGACCAGAACACGGTGCGCACCGTCAGGAAGAATTCGTCCTGCGTCACCTTGCCGACGCGGCTGCTGGCGCGCTCGAGGAAGGCGTGGTAGTGCTTGCGCGAACTGATGCTGAAAATCACCAGCAGCAGGGCGCCGAAGATCGGGATCAGCGTTTCGCGGCTGGTCACCATCATCATGAAGGCGCCGCCGAGCTGCGACAGCGTGTCCAGCGACAGAACGCGCGTCAGATCGTGCGCCACGTTGAGCGGATAAGAGAAGTTGATCGGATTGACGTCCGGCACCCAGAACAGATAGCGGTGGGTGGCGTCGCGAATTTCGTTCAACGCTTCGATCAACTGGGTGTTGGCCACCTTCAGCTTGGTCAGCTCGAGGATTTGGGTGTCGCAACCGGACAACAACGAGTTCAGCAGCTCGCGCTGGGTGCGCAGCTGGGCATCGACGATGCGCTGCTCCTGGTTGGTCAGCGCGCTGCCGTCGTCGCGCTTGAATTCGCGCTGCGACAGTTTTTCCAGCTGAGTTTCAAACTGCAGGCGCTGCACGCGCAGCTGGGCCATGTCGCCGTCCAGCTGTTGCGGCTTGGGCATTTCCGGCAGCGTCGCCACCTGGGCGCGCAGGGTTTCCCCCAGCGCCGACGACGAACCGAGCCATTGGGCCTGCTCGATGATGGTGCTCAGCGCCTGGCGCACCTGCAGCGTCTGCGCCGCCGCCTGCCGCTGCTGCGATGAAATCAGATCCATGCGCTGCGCCTGGCTGTTCAGCGCGGCGGACAGTTCGCGGTTGATCTGCAGCTGTTGGCTGATGCTTTTTGGCAAATCGCCGTTCTGCTCGGCCAGCAGCTCGGTTTTTTCCAGCGCCTGTTCCGCTTCGCGTTGGCGCTGGGCGTTGAGGTTGTTGCGCAGCGCCTGCAGCTGAACGTCTATTTTCTCGTGGCGCTTTTTATAGACTTCGGCGCGCATGCGCGCCAGCTCCTGCCGGTTGTTGGCCGACAGCTGCGCCAGTTCCAGCTCGTCCACTTTGGCCTTGCGCGCCGCGGCTTCGGTCTGCAGCAGGGCCAGGGCGGCCTGCGCGTACGGCGTGGTCGGGTTGGCGGGCTGCGCCTGCAGGCGGCGCTGCACTTCCGTCAGCGCACGGCGGGCGTCGGTCTGCTGCTGCGGCAGCTGGCCGAGTGAATCGCTGATTTCCCGTGTGCGATCCTGCTCTTGCTGCAGCAGGCGCGCCTGTTCCAGCAGCAGACTGCTGGTTTGCAGGATCTGCTGTTCCAACTCGGCGGCCGGCAGATCGTCGCCGTTCGGCAGGATCTTGTTGCTTTCCAGCACCAGCTGGCGGCGCAGTTCCTGCGTCATCTTCGGGAAATCGTCGATCACCCTCTGATACTGCTCGGAGCGAGTCTGCGACTCTTTACGCTCCGCCAGCCAGTTGAGTGCGCTTTGCAGCGCCTCGGTGGTCTCCGCCTGATTCGGCGCGTTTTTGCTGCTTTCCGCCTGCTTCAGCTCTTGCTTGAGCTGGGTCTCGGTCGGCAGGGGAGCGGCCAGCGCCGGTTGCCACAGCAGGCAACCGAGCAAAAGCGTGATGATCAGGCGCACGGCGTCGATTCCTTTAGAGCGGGGTCTGTGGTGTTTCAGCGGCGGCCGGGATTTCGGCGAACGCCTCACCCATGCGGGTGACGGTGCCGTTTTGCAACTGCGGCGCGAGCTGCACGCTGCCTGCGGTAAACAGATTGATCACCGTGGAGCCAAGCTTGAAGCGGCCCATCTCGGCGCCTTTTTCCAGCGCGATGGCGCCCTCTTCACCGGCGGCCGGGTAGGTCCAGCGTTTGATGATGCCTTCGCGCGGCGGCGTGACGGTGCCGGCCCAAACGGTTTCGATGCTGCCGACGATGGTGGCGCCGACCAGAATTTGCACCATCGGCCCGATGTCGGTGTCGAACACGCAGATCACGCGCTCGTTGCGCGCGAACAGGTTAGGCACGTTGGCGGCGGTGAGCGGGTTGACCGAGAACAGATCGCCCGGCACATAGATCATTTCGCGCAGCACGCCGGCGCATGGCATGTGCACGCGGTGGTAATCGCGCGGCGCCAGATAGGTCGTGGCGAACAGGCCGTTGCGGAACGGTTCGGCCAGCAGGTAGTTGCCGGCCAGCAGCGCTTCCAGGCTGTAGTGATGGCCTTTGGCCTGGAAGATTTGATCGTCGCGGATCGGGCCGAGCTGGCTGATGGCGCCATCGGCGGGCAGCGCCAGCCAGTTGGCGTCGGCGATGATTGGGCGTGCGCCATCGCGCAGCGGGCGCACGAAGAAGTCGTTGAAGGTGGCGTAAGACGCCAGGTCCGGATTTTGCGCTTCCTGCATGTCCACGCGGTAGAAGCGGGCGAAGGCCTTGATCACCAGTTGGGTCAGCCAGCCGGCCCGTTTGTCGGCGCCCCAGCCCGCCAGGCGGGTCAGCGCCAGCTTCGGTAGCCAATATTGCAATTTAATCTTGATGCTATCCAGCACGTTAACCTCGTGAATCAGGGTAAAAGGCGCGCATTGTAACGAGGGCCTCGCCGTCGTCAATGCCCGCCCGTCAGTGTCAGTCTGCGGCGTCCGTGAAGTTCTTGCGAACCTTCACCTGCGCCATGCTTTCCAGAATGCGGTGATAGTTGTCGAAACGCTCTTCCGCGATATCGCCTTTCTCCATCGCCGCGCGGATGGCGCAGCCGGGATCGGTATCGTGGCGGCAGTCGCGGAATTTGCAACCGCCTAAATAATCACGGAATTCGACAAATCCGCGGGTGATTTGTTCCGGCTCCAGGTGCCACAGGCCAAACTCGCGCACCCCCGGGGAGTCGATCACGTCGCCGCCGTGCTGGAAATGGTACAGCCGCGCGGCGGTGGTGGTATGTTGCCCGAGGCCCGATACGTCGGAAACCTGATTTACCAGAATTTGCTCTTCGGACGGCGGCAGCAGCGCATTCAGCAGGCTGGATTTGCCGACGCCGGACTGGCCGGCGAAGATGCTGATGCGCCCGGCCAGCGCCTGTTCGAACTCCGCCATGCCTTCCCGCGTCTGGCTGGAGACTTCCAGCACCCGGTAGCCAATCTTGCGATAGATATCCATCATGCCGTCGACCAGCTTGCGCGCTTCGGCGTCCAGCAGGTCGATTTTGTTGAGCACGATCAGCGGCTCGACTTCGAGCGTTTCGCAGGCCACCAGATAGCGGTCGATGATGTTCAGCGACAGCTCGGGCAGGATCGCCGACACGATGACGATCTGATTGATATTGGCGGCGATCGGCTTCACGCCGTCGTAGAAGTCCGGGCGCGTCAGCACCGAGGTGCGTTCGTGCACCGCTTCCACGATGCCTTTCACCCCTTCATGGGCGCCCAGGCCGGGGCGCCACACCACGCGATCGCCGGTGACCAGCGAACGCAGCGTACGGCGGATATTGCAGCGGTGCTGAGTGCCATCCGGCGCCTCAACGTCGGCGTGCATGCCGAAACGGCTGATGACGACGCCTTCCTGCGGCTCGCCCAGTTGGGAATCATCCGGTTCCGGTTTGTTATCAGCGCGCTTCAGACGGCGCTGATGGTTCGCCTGCACGCGGCGTTGCTGACCTTTGGACAGTTTGTTCTTACTCACTGCGCCTCACTTGACTCGATTTTATACCTTTACACGTACGGCGGCGGTTGGGGCCTTCCCCGGCCGCAGCCTTGAACCCGTCGGGGTATATGTCGCCCAGGGCGACCAAAAAGACTATGATACACGCTATTTTATATTAAATAACCGTTGTTAGCCGTCGGCTGCGGCGCGTCGCCACCGGCGGCGACCGCCGTCTCGTCCGCACAGCGTTTTTCTCTCGGCTTTTAGGCAGGAAACATCATGACAGGAAACGAAAATAACCTGATTTGGATCGATTTGGAGATGACCGGGCTGGATCCCGAGCGTGACCGTATTATCGAGATCGCCACGCTGGTCACCGACGCCAACCTGAACATCCTGGCGGAAGGGCCGGTGATCGCCGTGCATCAGTCCGACGAACAGCTGGCGCTGATGGACGAGTGGAACGTGCGCACCCATACCGGCAGCGGGCTGGTGGAGCGGGTGAAAGCCAGCCGCCAGGACGATCGCGCCGCCGAGCTGGAAACGATAGCCTTCCTGCAGCAGTGGGTGCCGGCCGGCAAATCGCCGATCTGCGGCAACAGCGTGGGCCAGGATCGCCGTTTCCTGTTCCGCTATATGCCGGAGCTGGAGGCCTACTTCCATTACCGCTACCTGGACGTCAGCACGCTGAAGGAGCTGGCGCGCCGCTGGAAGCCGGAAATTCTCGCCGGCTTTAAAAAGCAGGGCACCCATCAGGCGCTGGACGACATTCGTGAATCGGTGGCCGAACTGGCGTATTACCGCGAACATTTCATCCAGCTCTAAGGTGCGAGGGCCTCTGCGGGGAAAAAATGCCGGTTTTAGCCGCTTAATTCGCCAATCTGGCGCTTTAATCGGCAATCAAACAAAAATCGCGTTTTTTTGCTTTCAGGGGCTTGCGGCAAAAAGGATTTCTCGTATAATGCGCACCCCGTACCGATGAAGAATTTCGTAACGTTCCACCATCGATACGCCGGGCGGGAATAGCTCAGTTGGTAGAGCACGACCTTGCCAAGGTCGGGGTCGCGAGTTCGAGTCTCGTTTCCCGCTCCAAATTCAACAATGTCGCGATGCGGCATGATGAATAAATAAAGCAGTATCAAGCAGTACCTATGCGACGCGGGAATAGCTCAGTTGGTAGAGCGCAACCTTGCCAAGGTTGAGGTCGCGAGTTCGAGCCTCGTTTCCCGCTCCAAAAATTCAAAGGTCACGCCAGTGTTTGGTGGCCGGATGCCAAAAGCATCTCAATGCGGGAATAGCTCAGTTGGTAGAGCACGACCTTGCCAAGGTCGGGGTCGCGAGTTCGAGTCTCGTTTCCCGCTCCAATTTTCTCTTCGTTTCAAACTCAAATCCAACGCCTTATCCGACGCGGGTTTTTGTCCCGTTTTACACGCCTGGTAAAAATGTTGTGAACAGAGTTATCCACAGCCTCTGCACATAAACTCGCCTGCCTGAAAAATCAACGTCATACAAATTAAATATTTATCTATTTGATTTATAAGTTTATTTATTTATCCCAAAACGTTATGCCGATCACTTGCTCTTTTTGTTGCAGTTGAAAGACAACGTGTTTTTATTTTTATGCACAAATCCACAGAGTGAGTCTTGCGGCGCTACGTCCGAATGGCGCACGCCGTCAGGCATCCCTTGGCAAACCTTTTTCCACAGCCCGTATCAGCCGTTTTTTCTGCGCCGTTTGCACCTCGATGCCCTGCGCTTCGCGGCGGGCGAGCTGTTGCGCCAGCGCCCAGTGGATATGTTCGTCCAGCATGGCGTTCTGGCCCAAACGGGTGCGCAGTGCGAGCACGATGCCGTCCTCGTAGGGCGCATTGCCCAGCGCCACGGCGATATTGCGCAGCCAGCGCAGGTGGCCGATGCGGCGTATCGCCGAGCCTTCGGTGATGCGCAGGAATTTTTCCTCCGTCCAGTTGAACAGATCGATCAACTGCGGCGCATGCAGCGCGGCGCGCGGGCTGAAATCGTCTTCGTCGGTAAGCTGCGAAAAGCGGTTCCACGGGCAGATCAGCTGGCAGTCGTCGCAGCCGTAGATGCGGTTGCCGAGCAGCGGGCGGAACTCCTCCGGGATCGCGCCTTCCAGCTCGATGGTCAGGTAGGAGATGCAGCGCCGGGCGTCTACGGTATAGGGGGCGACGATGGCGCCGGTCGGGCAGGTGGTGATGCAGGCGACGCAGCGGCCGCACTGCTCTTCCTGCGGCTGGTCTACCGGCAGCGGCAGATCGATCAGCAATTCGCCGAGGAAAAACCACGACCCGGCTTCACGGTTGAGAATTAGTGAGTGTTTACCAACCCAGCCGATGCCCGCCTTGGCGGCCAGCGCGCGTTCCATCACCGGCGCAGAATCGACAAAGGGGCGGAAATTCAACTCGCCGCAGTAGGCCTGGATCTGATCGCCCAACTTTTTCAGGCGCTGGCGCAACAGCTTGTGATAGTCGCGCCCCAGCGCATAGCGGCTGACGTAGCCCAGCTGCGGATTTTGCAAGGTGCTGGCAAATGCCGCCTTGGCCGGCAGGTAGTTCATGCGTACGCTGATCACTCGCAGCGTGCCCGGCAACAGTTCGTGAGGGCGTGCGCGCAGCATGCCGTGGCGCGCCATCCATTCCATTTCGCCGTGGTACTGTTTGTCGAGCCAGGCCTGCAGCTTCGGCTCTTCAAGGCTCAAATCGGTATCGCAGATGCCAACCTGCTGGAATCCTAGCGATTGCCCCCATTGCTTGATATGTTGGGCGAGTTGATGGAGATCGAGGGGGTGCGTCATGACGGGCCACAGTGAAAAAGCATACGCTGACAGTTTACCACACTCTGTCTGGCCTGCGGATTGGATCCGCCGCTCGGAACCCGCAGCGGCGGCCTCGCTCGGTATTTCTCTTTACGATTTGATGCAGCGCGCCGGTCAGGCGGCCTACGCGCTGGCGCGCAACGCGTACCCCTCCCGCGACCACTGGCTGGTGCTGTGCGGCCACGGCAACAACGGCGGCGACGGCTATGTGGTGGCGCGCCTGGCGAAGGCGGCGGGCGTGCAGGTGACGCTGATCGCCTGCGACGGCGCACGGCCTTTGCCACCGGAAGCCGCAGCAGCCCGCGAGGCCTGGCAAGCCGCAGGCGGCGACATTCTGCCGGCGAGCAGCCGCTGGCCGGCGTCTGTTTCTCTCATCATCGACGGCCTGTTAGGTACCGGCCTGGGCAGCGCGCCGCGTGCGCCCTACGACGCGCTGATCGAGGCCGCCAACCGCCATTCGGCACCGGTGGTGGCGCTCGATATTCCGTCCGGCCTGCTGGCGGAGAGCGGCGCGGCGCCGGGCGCGGTCGTGCGTGCCGCGCACACCGTCACGTTCATCGGCCTCAAACCGGGATTGCTGACCGGCCAGGCGCGCGACTGGGTCGGGCAACTTCATCAGAATGCGCTAGGCTTATCGGGTTGGTTGGCGAAGCAACCGGAGCAGATTCAGCGGCTTACCGCCGAGGTGTTGCCGCGTTGGCTGCATCCGCGCCGTCCCTGCGCCCATAAGGGCGAGCATGGCCGCCTGCTGTTGGTGGGCGGCGATCGCGGGTTCGGCGGCGCCATTCGCATGGCGGCAGAAGCGGCGCTGCGCAGCGGGGCTGGATTGGTGCGAGTGCTTACTCACATGGAGCATGTCGCGCCGCTGTTGGCGGCCCGGCCGGAGCTGATGGCGCAGGCGCTGGACGAGGCGACGCTGCGGCAGGCGATGCAATGGGCGGATGTGCTGGTGATTGGCCCGGGTCTGGGCCAGGCTGAGTGGGGCAAAAACGCCCTGAACGTGCTGCAAACCAGCGATAAACCGGCCTTGTGGGACGCCGATGCGCTGAACTTGCTGGCATTAAATCCCGAGAAACGGCAGAATCGCGTGATGACTCCGCATCCTGGAGAGGCTGCTCGGCTGTTGAGCTGCAGCACTGCCGACATCGAGAGTGATCGCTTACTTGCCGTGCGCAAGCTGACGGCGCGCTACGGTGGTGTGGCGGTGCTGAAAGGCGCCGGTACGCTGATCGCCGATGAGCAGGGGCAGATGGCGATCGCCGATGTCGGCAACGCCGGCATGGCCTCCGGCGGCATGGGCGATGTGCTGTCGGGCATCATCGGCGGTTTGCTGGCGCAAAAGCTCTCGCTGTATGATGCCGCCTGTGCGGGCTGCGTCGTACACGGCGCGGCCGGCGATCGCGTAGCGGAAAGACAAGGAACAAGAGGCATGTTGGCGACCGATTTACTGCCGGACATCCTTCATTTCGTTAACCCTGAGTGGGCAAAATAGACTTTATCGAATGAAAGAACTCGTTTTACCTCTGCCGGACGAGGCAGCGACTGTCGCTTTGGGCACCACTTTGGCCCAGGCCTGCGATCGCGCCAGCGTCATCTATCTCTACGGCGACCTGGGCGCCGGTAAAACCACCTTCAGCCGTGGTTTCCTGCAGGCGTTAGGGCATCAGGGCAACGTCAAAAGCCCGACCTACACGCTGGTGGAACCCTATGCCTTGCAGCCGCTGGCGGTGTATCACTTCGATCTGTATCGCCTGGCCGATCCGGAAGAGCTTGAATTCATGGGCATTCGCGATTACTTCGCGCAAGACGCCATCTGCCTGGTCGAATGGCCGCAGCAGGGCACCGGCGTGCTGCCGGAGCCGGATCTGGCGCTGCATCTTAGCTATCAGGGCGAGGGGCGAGAGGCGAAGATCGAGGCGATTTCCGCATACGGCAGCCAGCTGTTAGACCGCATTCATGGATCACAGGGATGATGCTGCAATGACGCACGTGTTGAAAAAATTTGCGGTCATCATGCTGATCGCCGTGCTGGGGCCGCTCGGCGCGCTGAACGCGCTGGCGGCGTCCTCGCTGTCCGATATCAAAGTGACCAACGCCCAACGCGAAGCGACGGTGTCGGTGAGCTTCAATGGCCCGCCGGACTATGCGTTTTTCCCGCTGCACGGCCCGGAACGCGTGGTGCTGGACGTTAACCAGAAGGGCAAGGTCGGCGGTCTTCCGCTCAATTTCAGCGGGCAAAACCTGGTGAAAAGCATTCGTTCCAGCGCGCCGAAAGACGCGCAGAGCGTGCGCCTGGTGTTTGATCTGACCCAGCGCGCCAAAACCCGCGTCGCCACCCGCCAGAACGGCGGCGTGCATACCGTGGTGTTCACCATTACGGCCGAAGGCGGCGCCAATACCGTGGTGCGTAAAGCGCCGGTGCAAACGCCTGCGCCGGTTGCGGTCAATCCACCGCCGCGTCAGGCGCCGGTCACGGTCAGCCAGCCACCGCGCCAGGCGCCGGTCGCGGTGCGTGAAGCGCCGGAGCCGCCGCTGCGCAAAGCGCCGACAGGATCGAATCCCTTCACCAATAAACAGACCGTGGTCGCAGGCACCGCCACAGAGGTCACGCCGCGCAGCAGCCGCGTTTCCGCCGGTTCCGGCGATCGGGTGGTGGTAGCGATCGACGCCGGCCACGGCGGCCAGGATCCGGGCGCCATTGGCCCGAGCGGGCTGAAAGAAAAGAATGTCACCATCGCCATCGCGCGCCGCCTGCAGGCGATGCTGGACGCCGATCCGCAGTTCAAACCGGTGCTGACCCGTACCGGCGACTATTTCATCTCGGTGATGGGGCGCTCCGATGTGGCGCGTAAACAGGGCGCCAACGTGCTGGTCTCCATCCACGCCGACGCCGCGCCAAACCGCAGCGCCAGCGGGGCCTCCGTCTGGGTGCTGTCCAATCGCCGCGCCAACAGCGAAATGGCCGGCTGGCTCGAACAGCATGAGAAACAGTCCGAGCTGCTCGGCGGCGCCGGCGATCTGCTGGCCAACAGCCAGGCTGACCCTTACCTGAGCCAGGCAGTGCTGGATCTGCAGTTCGGCCACTCGCAGCGCGTGGGATACGACGTGGCGGTGAAGGTGCTGCAGCAACTGCAGAGCGTCGGATCGTTGCATAAACGCCGGCCGGAACACGCCAGCCTGGGCGTGCTGCGTTCGCCGGATATTCCCTCGCTGCTGGTGGAAACCGGATTTATCAGCAATAGCACGGAGGAGCGGCTGCTGGGCAGTAGCGCGTATCAGGAGAAGATTGCCAGGGCCATTCATAACGGCCTGCGCAGCTACTTCCTGGCGCATCCGCTGCAAGCCGACCCAAAGGTGGAAAACCGACCGCTGGACGTCGCAGCGGCGGTTAACACCTCAACACCAGACGTGCGCCAGCCTGAGCCTATCGTCAGCTCGGCCGGCGCGAGCCGCAGCGTAAGCGGCAAGACCCGGATCCACGTGGTGAAGCGGGCGGAAACGCTGTCCGGCATCGCCGACAGCTACGGCACCACCATGGCGGCGCTGCGTGATCTGAACAAACTGAAAAAAGACGGCGTGTGGGTAGGGCAACGTCTGAAGGTGCCGGCGGGGAAAGCCGCCGCCGTCACCACCACCGTCGCCAAGGCGAAAACGCCGGCGAAGAAAACGTCTAAACATAAAGTGGCCCGCGGGGATACGCTCTCCTCCATCGCTTCTCGCTACGGGGTCAGCGTCGGCGATCTGAAACGGGTCAATAATCTGAAGTCGGACGTCGCGCCGCTGGATCGGACGCTGACCATTCCGCAGGCCTAGCGCCATCGCTACAGGAGCCAGCATGCCTATCCAGGTGTTACCGCCGCAGCTTGCCAACCAGATTGCCGCCGGAGAGGTGGTTGAACGCCCCGCGTCGGTCGTCAAGGAGCTGGTGGAAAACAGCCTGGACGCCGGCGCAACGCGCATCGATATCGATATTGAACGCGGCGGTGCCAAGCTGATCCGCATTCGCGACAACGGCTGCGGCATCGGCAAGGACGATCTGGCGTTGGCGCTGGCGCGGCACGCCACCAGTAAAATCAGCACGCTCGACGATCTGGAGGCTATCGTCAGCCTCGGTTTCCGCGGCGAAGCGCTGGCCAGTATCAGCTCGGTTTCCCGTTTGACCCTGACGTCGCGCACCGCCGAGCAAAGCGAGGCGTGGCAAGCCTATGCCGAAGGGCGCGAGCAGGCGGTGACCGTCAAACCCGCCGCGCACCCGGTCGGGAGCACGCTGGAAGTGCTGGATCTGTTTTACAATACGCCGGCGCGCCGCAAGTTCATGCGCACCGAAAAAACCGAATTCGGCCATATCGATGAAGTGGTGCGGCGCATTGCGCTGGCGCGTTTCGATGTGGCGATCAACCTCAGCCACAACGGCAAACCGATCCGCCAATACCGGGCGGCGAAAGAAGAGAGCCAGCACGAACGCCGTTTGGGCAGCATCTGCGGCCCGGCGTTCTTGCAGCATGCGCTGAACATCGACTGGCAGCACGGCGATTTGAGCATCCGCGGTTGGGTGGCGGATCCGGCCGGGGCGCGCCAGCTGGGTGAAATGCAGTATTGCTACGTCAACTGCCGCATGATGCGTGATCGCTTGATCAATCACGCTATTCGTCAGGCCTATCAGGATCAGCTGAAGGACGATCAGCAGCCCGCTTACGTGCTGTATCTGGAGGTCGATCCGCACCAGGTGGACGTCAACGTTCATCCCGCCAAGCACGAGGTGCGTTTCCATCAGGCGCGGCTGGTGCACGATTTTATCTACCAGGCGGTAACCACCGTGCTGCAGCAGGCCGGTCAGACGCCGCCGCTGCCGCTGGCGGAAACGCCTGACGAAGCGCCCGCGCCGATCTGGCAGCCGGAGAACCGCATCGCCGCCGGCGGCAACCATTTTTCTCAGCCTGCGCCGCGCCGTGAAACGCCGCCACCGGCCGGCACCGCCCGCGAGCGGGCGCCGCAGCCGGGTTGGCAAACGACCGGCGGTTACCAGAAACGCGAAGGCGAGCTGTACGGTAAACTGATGCAGCCCGCCGCCGAGCCGCAGGCCGATGCCGCGCCGGAAGTCTCGAGCAAGCCGCCGCTGTTCCCGCCGGCGAAAGCCGCAGCGGAAACGCCGTTGGCGGGCGGCCAACACAGTTTTGGCCGGGTGTTGATGATCCATCCGCCGTGCTACGCGCTGATTGAGCAGCGCCAGCAGCCGGCGTTGCTCAATCTGGCGGTAGCCGAACGCTGGCTGCGCCAGGCGCAGCTCAACCCGCCGGCGGAAGGGCTGCGGCCGCAGCCGCTGCTGATCCCGATTAAGCTGACGTTGGAGAAGCGCGAAGCGGCGGCCATTGCGCGGCATCAGGCGCTGCTCGTGGCGATGGGGCTGGATCTGCAGACGGATCACGGCCGTGTGACGCTGCGCGCAGTGCCTTTACCATTACGCCAACAAAATTTACAAAAACTGATACCCGAACTGTTAGGCTATCTGGCCGAACATCAGGAGATGTCGCCCGCGGTGCTGGCCACCTGGCTCGCTCGCCGTCTTGGCAGCGAACATGAACAGTGGAACACCTCGCAAGCGATACAATTGTTGACCGACGTTGAACGACTTTGCCCGCAGCTGGTCAAATCGCCACCGAGCGGACTTTTACAACCCGTTGATTTACAGGCCGCACTGGCGGCCCTCAAGCATGACTGACACTGAAATGACACCACGTCCCCCGGCTATTTTCATCATGGGGCCGACCGCCTCGGGCAAGACCGCGCTGGCGATCGCGCTGCGCGAACGCCTGCCGGTGGAACTGATCAGCGTCGATTCCGCGCTGATTTACCGCGGCATGGATATCGGCACCGCCAAGCCGAGCGCCGAAGAATTGGCGCAGGCGCCGCATCGGCTGATCGATATCCGCGATCCCGCCGAAGCCTACTCGGCCGCGGAGTTTCGCGCCGACGCGCTGAAGGAGATGGCCGACATCACCGCCGCCGGGCGCATTCCGCTGCTGGTCGGCGGCACCATGTTGTATTTCAAGGCGTTGCTGGAAGGATTGTCGCCGCTGCCGTCCGCCGATCCCGCGGTGCGCGAGCGCATCGAATGGCAAGCGGCGGAGCAGGGCTGGGAGGCGTTGCATCGGCAGTTGCAGGCGATCGATCCGGTCGCGGCATTGAGAATTCATCCGAATGATCCGCAGAGACTGTCCAGAGCACTGGAAGTTTTTTTTATTTCGGGTAAAACTTTAACGGAACTGACTAAAATTTCGGGTGAATCGTTGCCGTATCAAGTTCACCAATTTGCGATAGCGCCGACCAGCCGTGAGTTGATCCATCAACGCATCGAGCTGCGGTACCATCAAATGTTGGCGGCGGGTTTTGAGACGGAAGCGCGTGCACTTTTCGCACGGGGTGATTTGCATACGGACTTGCCCTCCATTCGCTGTGTCGGTTACCGCCAGATGTGGTCATACTTGTCTGGTGAAATTAGTTACGATGAGATGGTTTATCGTGGTATTTGCGCAACACGTCAGTTGGCTAAACGCCAGATGACCTGGTTACGGGGTTGGGAGTCGGTCCATTGGTTGGACAGTGAAAAGCCGGGAGAGGCTTTGGACTCGGTGACACAGGTTGTTAGTGCATAGGTTGGGTGATTGTGTACAATTGCTGAGTATTCAGCGCGCAAATTTTTTACGTCGTTTATTTTAGAGCCGACAGGTTCTTAGTTACAAACAACAAGCAAATAAGGAAAAGATAGAATGGCTAAGGGGCAATCTTTGCAAGATCCGTTCCTGAACGCATTGCGTCGTGAACGTGTTCCGGTTTCTATTTATTTGGTGAATGGTATTAAGCTGCAAGGCCAGATTGAGTCTTTTGACCAGTTTGTCATCCTGTTGAAGAACACGGTTAGCCAGATGGTGTACAAGCACGCTATCTCTACCGTTGTCCCGTCTCGCCCGGTCTCGCATCACAGCAACAACCCGAGCGGCGGTTCAAGCAACTATCACCATGGCAACAATCCGTCTGCGCAGCAACAGCCGCAGCAGGAAAGCGATGACGCTGAATAAAGCGCGTTGCAAGTCAACCATGACGGGGAGCATAAGCAGCCGCGGGCTGTTTATGTCCCCCAAACTCACGGTGAGTGTCCGTTTGAGAGGTTGCACGCTTGTTTGACCGTTATGAAGCCGGTGAGCAGGCCGTACTGGTTCATATCTATTTCTCGCAAGACAAAGATACGGAAGACCTCAACGAGTTCGAATCGTTGGTTTCCTCAGCCGGTGTCGAAGCTTTGCAAGTGGTGACCGGTAGCCGCAAAGCCCCGCATCCGAAGTACTTTGTCGGCGAAGGAAAGGCCGAAGAAATTGCAGATGCGGTGAAAGCCAGCGGCGCGTCTGTTGTCCTGTTTGATCATTCCCTTTCCCCGGCGCAGGAAAGAAACCTCGAGCGCCTGTGCGAATGCCGGGTGATCGATCGCACCGGGCTGATTTTAGACATCTTCGCCCAGCGTGCCCGCACCCATGAAGGTAAGCTGCAGGTGGAGCTGGCGCAGTTGCGTCACATCGCCACGCGTCTGGTACGCGGCTGGACGCACCTGGAGCGGCAAAAAGGGGGGATTGGCCTGCGCGGGCCGGGGGAAACCCAGCTTGAGACCGACCGTCGCCTGTTGCGCGATCGCATCAGCTTGATTCTGCGCCGCCTGGAGCGGGTAGAAAAGCAGCGTGAACAAGGCCGACGCGCGCGGACCCGCGCCGATGTGCCGACCGTATCGCTGGTGGGCTACACCAACGCCGGCAAATCCACCCTGTTTAACCGAATAACGTCTGCCGAGGTGTATGCGGCGGACCAGCTATTTGCCACCCTGGATCCTACGTTGCGGCGCATTGACGTGCCGGACGTGGGGGATACCGTGTTGGCGGATACCGTAGGCTTTATCCGGCACCTGCCGCACGATCTGGTGGCCGCCTTCAAGGCAACGCTGCAGGAAACGCGTCAGGCATCTCTGCTGCTGCACGTCATCGATGCCGCAGATCCGCGCGTCGATGAGAACATCGAAGCGGTGAACACCGTGCTGGCGGAGATAGACTCGGATGAAATCCCTACACTGTTAGTGATGAACAAAATAGATATGCTGGACGATTTTGTGCCGCGTATCGACCGCAACGACGAAAACCTGCCGATCCGGGTGTGGCTGTCCGCCGCCAGCGGAGAGGGTATTCCGTTGCTGTATCAGGCGTTGACGGAGCGCTTATCGGGGGAGATCGCGCATTACGAATTGCGCTTACCGCCACGGGCAGGCCGTCTTCGCAGCCGTTTTTACCAGCTTCAGGCGATTGAAAAAGAGTGGAACGAAGAAGACGGCAGCATTGGCGTGGTGGTGCGAATGCCGATCGTCGAATGGCGTCGTCTCTGCAAGCAAGAACAGGACCTGATTGACTTTATCGTATGATCATATCCTGTTACATTTATGCTTCGCGAAAGCCTGAAGTACCCAATCACAGAATATGGAGCTAAAACATGGCGTGGAATCAGCCCGGTAATAACGGACAGGACCGCGACCCGTGGGGGAGCAGCAATAACAATGGCGGCAACTCTGGCGGTAACAACAAAGGCGGTCGTGATCAAGGGCCACCTGATTTGGACGATATCTTCCGCAAACTGAGCAAGAAATTGAGCGGTTTCGGCGGGGGCAAAGGCTCCAACAGCAATAGCGGCGGCACCGGCACCTCTGGTCCGGGCTTCAGCGGCCGCATTATCGGTATCGCGGCGGTGGCCGTGGTGGTGATTTGGGCCGCCAGCGGTTTCTACACCATCAAGGAAGCCGAGCGCGGCGTCGTGACGCGTTTCGGCAAGTTCAGCCACCTGGTGCAGCCGGGCCTGAACTGGAAGCCGACCTTTATCGACGACGTGCGTCCGGTGAACGTGGAATCCGTGCGCGAGCTGGCGGCGTCCGGCGTGATGCTGACCTCCGATGAAAACGTGGTGCGCGTGGAAATGAACGTGCAGTACCGCGTGACCAACCCGGAAGCGTACCTGTTCAGCGTCGTCAATGCCGACGACAGCCTGAGCCAGGCGACCGACAGCGCCCTGCGCGGCGTGATCGGCAAATACTCGATGGACCGCATCCTGACCGAAGGCCGTACCGTGGTGCGTAACGATACGCAGCGCATGCTGGAAGAGACCATCCGTCCTTACAACATGGGCATCACGCTGCTGGACGTCAACTTCCAGGCGGCGCGTCCGCCGGAAGAGGTGAAGGCATCCTTCGACGATGCGATCGCCGCGCGTGAAAACGAGCAGCAATACATCCGTGAAGCGGAAGCTTACGCCAACGAAGTTCAGCCGCGTGCGAACGGCCAGGCGCAGCGTCTGCTGGAAGACTCCAAGGCTTATAAGGATCGTACCGTCCTGGAAGCTCAGGGTGAGGTGGCGCGCTTTGCCAAGCTGTTGCCGGAATACAAGTCCGCACCGCAGATCACCCGCGAGCGTCTGTATATCGAAACCATGGAAAAAGTGCTGGGCCATACCCGTAAGGTGTTGGTGAGCGACAAAGGCAACAACCTGATGGTGCTGCCGCTGGATCAGATGCTGCGCGGCCAAGGCGCGGCGCCGGAGAGCGGCAACAAGGATACCAGCCTGATTCGCCTCAATCCGAATCCTGCGCCGGCTGCCAACAGCAGCGCCCCGCGCACCAGCGGCGGTTCGATTATGGATCAGCGCCGGGCGAATGCGCAGCGTGACGACACCACTCGCGTAGGGAGAGAGTAATCAATGCGTAAGTCTTTTGTAGTTATTGTCCTCGCGGTGCTGGTGGTGCTGTACGCTTCGCTGTTCGTGGTGCAGGAAGGCCAGCGCGGCATCGTACTGCGCTTCGGCAAGGTTCTGCGCGACGGCGAAAACAAGCCGCTGGTGTATGCGCCGGGTCTGCACCTCAAGATCCCGTTCATTGAGACCGTGAAGAACCTGGATGCGCGCATCCAGACCATGGACAACCAGGCCGATCGTTTCGTGACCAGCGAGAAGAAAGACCTGATCGTCGACTCCTATCTGAAGTGGCGCATCAGCGACTTCAGCCGTTACTACCTGGCGACCGGCGGTGGCGACGTCTCCCAGGCCGAAGTGCTGCTGAAACGCAAGTTCAGCGACCGTCTGCGTTCCGAAATCGGCCGCCTGGACGTGAAAGACATCGTGACCGACTCGCGCGGCAAGCTGATGTCCGACGTGCGTGACGCGCTGAACACCGGCACCGTGGGTGACGGCGAAGAAGTGGCGACCACCGAAGCCGATGACGCTATCGCCTCTGCGGCGGCGCGCGTTGAGCGGGAAACCACCGGCAAACAGCCGCAGGTTAACCCGAACAGCATGGCGGCGCTGGGCATCGAAGTGATCGACGTGCGTATCAAGCAGATCAACCTGCCGGCCGAAGTGTCCGACGCCATCTACCAGCGTATGCGCGCCGAGCGTGAAGCGGTAGCCCGTCGTCTGCGCTCGCAGGGCCAGGAAGAAGCCGAGAAGCTGCGCGCCAGCGCGGACTACGAGGTGACCCGCACCTTGGCTGAAGCCGAGCGTCAGGCGCGTATCACCCGCGGTGAAGGCGATGCCGAAGCGGCCAAGCTGTTCGCCAACGCGTTCAGCCAGGATCCGGACTTCTATGCCTTTATCCGCAGCCTGCGTGCCTATGAAGCCAGCTTCAAGGACAACCAGGACGTGCTGGTACTGAGCCCGGACAGCGATTTCTTCCGCTACATGAAGTCGCCTGATACCCTGCGCAAGTAAGCGCGGCAGGCAATCTGATCGAGGGCCCGTTTTCGCGGGCCCTTTCTCGTTTTTGGGGGATGCATGAACTCAACGATTTGGCTGGCGCTCGGGCTGGTTCTGGTGTTGGAAGGATTGGGGCCGATGCTGTTTCCGCAGGCCTGGCGCAAAATGATTGTGGCGATGTCGCAGTTGCCGGACGCGACGCTGCGGCGATTTGGCGGTGGAATAGTGGTTGCGGGCTGCGTGATCTACTACATGTTGAGCGGCCGCACGGGTCTTTAAAGTCTAGCCCAAAATTTATGCAATCGTATGCTAAAAGTGCTGAAAATCGAAAATTACGGTGGTAGAATCCATTTTTAAGCAATCGGTGATTTTGAAAAATGGGTAAGAACGTCGTCGTACTGGGCACCCAATGGGGTGACGAAGGTAAAGGCAAGGTTGTAGACCTGCTGACTGAACGGGCTCAATATGTTGTGCGCTACCAAGGTGGCCATAACGCTGGCCACACTCTGGTAATCAACGGTGAAAAAACCGTTCTTCATTTAATTCCTTCAGGTATTCTGCGTGAAAACGTCACCAGCATCATCGGCAACGGTGTTGTTCTGGCGCCGGACGCGTTGATGAAAGAAATGGGTGAACTCGAAGCGCGTGGCATCCCGGTACGCGAACGTCTGTTACTCTCTGAAGCTTGCCCGTTGATCCTGCCTTACCACGTTGCGTTGGATAACGCGCGTGAGAAAGCGCGCGGCGCAAAAGCGATCGGCACCACCGGTCGCGGTATCGGCCCGGCTTACGAAGATAAAGTCGCTCGTCGCGGCCTGCGCGTCAGCGATCTGTTCAACAAAGAAACCTTCGCCGTTAAGCTGAAAGAGATCGTCGATTACCACAACTTCCAGCTGGTCAACTACTACAAAGTTGAAGCCGTCGATTATCAGGCGACGCTGGACTACGTGCTGTCTATCGCCGACATCCTGACCGCCATGGTGGTTGACGTTTCCGAACTGCTGGACGGCGCGCGCAAGCGTGGCGACCTGATCATGTTCGAAGGCGCTCAGGGCACCCTGCTGGATATCGACCACGGTACTTACCCGTACGTCACCTCTTCCAACACCACCGCCGGCGGCGTGGCTACCGGTTCCGGCATCGGCCCGCGTTATGTGGACTACGTGCTGGGCATCGTGAAAGCCTACTCCACTCGCGTGGGTGCAGGCCCGTTCCCAACCGAACTGTTCGATGAAACCGGCGAGTACCTGTGCAAGCAGGGTAACGAGTTCGGCGCCACCACCGGCCGTCGTCGTCGTACCGGCTGGCTGGACGCGGTAGCGGTGCGTCGTGCCGTGCAGATCAACTCCCTGTCCGGCTTCTGCCTGACCAAACTGGACGTCTTGGACGGCCTGAAAGAAGTGAAGATCTGCGTGGGCTACCGCATGCCGGACGGCCGTGAAGTGGACACCACTCCGCTGGCGGCTGAAGGCTGGGAAGGCATTGAGCCTATCTACGAAACCATGCCGGGCTGGAGCGAAACCACCTTTGGCGTGAAAGAGCACAGCAAGCTGCCTCAGGCTGCGCTGAACTACATCAAGCGCATCGAAGAAGTGACCGGCGTACCGGTAGATATCATCTCTACCGGCCCAGATCGCAGCGAAACCATGATCCTGCGCGACCCGTTCGACGCATAATCAGGCTTTGCGGCATTAAACAAACCGGGCGCGTCCCGGTTTGTTTTTATCCTGACTCCCTCCGATTGCGGTTTCACGTCAAAAAATCCTTTCATAAACCCGCCTTAGGGCGCGGGATTCGCTAAATAATTAGCGACGAACTCTCCGGCTGGTTTATTATCCAATGAGTAATCTTTTGAATAGCGCCGAAAAGCGGCGTATCAGACGGGTAAAACGATACCCAGAGGTAAGATGTGCAGTTAACAAGTTTTACTGATTATGGCCTGCGGGCGTTGATCTACATGGCCTCGTTGCCGCAGGACAAGATGACCAGCATCTCGGAAGTGACCGAGGTTTACGGCGTGTCTCGCAACCATATGGTGAAGATCATCAATCAGTTGAGCCGGGTAGGTTTTGTCACGGCGGTGCGCGGCAAGCATGGCGGCATTCGCTTGGGCAAACCGGCCGAGAGCATTCGCCTCGGCGACGTGGTGCGGGCGCTGGAGCCGCTCGCGCTGGTTAACTGCAGCAGTGATTTTTGCCACATCACCCCTGCCTGCCGATTGAAGCAGGTGCTCCACCAGGGCGTACAGAATTTCCTTGAAGAGCTGGATAAGCATACGTTGGCCGACATGGTCGAAGACAATCCGCCGCTCTACAAGCTATTGCTTGTCGAATAAAACGACGTTGAGAAGACAAGGCTCAACGTCATCCTGCTGATGACAACGGAGGAACCGCAATGTCACAAGATCCATTCCTGGAACGAGAAGCAGAAAAATACGAATCCCCTATCCCCAGTCGTGAATATATCCTGGCCCATTTGGCGAAAAGAGAAACGCCGGCCAGCCGCGAAGAACTGGGCAACGAACTGGGCCTCAGCGGTGAAGAGCAGCTGGAAGCGCTGCGTCGCCGCCTGCGCGCCATGGAGCGCGATGGCCAGTTAGTGTTTACCCGCCGCCAGTGCTACGCGCTGCCGGAACGTCTGGATCTGCTGCGCGGCACGGTGATCGGCCACCGCGACGGCTACGGCTTCCTGCGCGTTGAAGGCAGCAAAGACGATCTGTACCTGTCTGCCGAACAGATGAAAATGGCGATCCACGGTGACGTGGTGTTGGCGCAGGCGCTGGGCGCGGATCGCAAAGGGCGCCGCGAAGCGCGCATCGTGCGCGTGCTGGTGCCGAAAACCAGCCAGATTGTCGGCCGCTTCTTCATGGACGCCGGTACCGGCTTCGTGGTGCCGGACGACAGCCGTCTGAGCTTCGATATTCTGATCCCGGCGGACAGCGTCAGCGGCGCGCGCATGGGCTTTATGGTGGTGGTGGAGCTGACTCAGCGCCCGACCCGCCGCACCAAGGCGGTCGGCAAGATCGTCGAGATCCTCGGCGACAAGATGGGCACCAGCATGGCGGTGGACATCGCGCTGCGCACCCATGAGATCCCGCATACCTGGCCGCCGCAGGTGGAAAAACAGGTGGCCGATCTCAGCGAGCAGGTGCCGGAAGCGGCCAAGAAGGGCCGCGTCGATCTGCGCAAGCTGCCGTTGGTCACCATCGACGGTGAAGACGCACGCGACTTCGATGACGCCGTGTACTGTGAGAAGAAACGCGGCGGCGGCTGGCGCCTGTGGGTGGCGATCGCCGACGTCAGTTACTACGTGCGCCCGCGCACCGCGCTGGACGACGAAGCGCGCAGCCGCGGCAACTCGGTGTACTTCCCGTCGCAGGTGATCCCGATGCTGCCGGAAGTGCTGTCCAACGGGCTGTGCTCCCTGAACCCGCAGGTCGATCGCCTGTGCATGGTGTGCGAGATGACCATCTCCGCCCAGGGGCGCCTGTCCACGGCCAAGTTTTACGAGGCGGTGATGAGCTCGCATGCTCGCCTGACCTACAACAAGGTGTGGCACATTCTGCAGGGCGATCAGGAGCTGCGCGAGCACTACCATCCGCTGGTCAAGCACCTGGAAGAGCTGCACGCGATGTACAAGGTGCTGGATAAGGCGCGCGCCGAGCGCGGCGGCATCGCGTTTGAAACCGAAGAAGCCAAGTTCATTTTCAACGCCGAGCGTCGCATCGAGCGCGTGGAGCCGACGGTGCGCAACGACGCCCACAAGCTGATCGAAGAGTGCATGATCATGGCCAACGTGGCGGCCGCGCGCTTCGTCGAGAAACGCAACGAGCCGGCGCTGTACCGCGTGCACGATCGTCCGAGCGACGACCACATCTCCGCGCTGCGCAGCGTGCTGAGCGAGCTGGGGCTGACGCTGGGCGGCGGCAACAAGCCGCAGCCGAAGGACTATGCGGTGCTGATGGACGAAGTGTCCGAGCGCCCTGACCACGAAATGCTGCAAACCATGTTGCTGCGCTCGATGAAGCAGGCGATTTACGATCCGGAAAACCGCGGCCACTTCGGCCTGGCGCTGGCGTCTTACGGCCACTTCACCTCGCCAATCCGTCGCTATCCGGATCTGGCGCTGCACCGCGCGATCAAATATCAGCTGGCCAAAGAACACGGCGAGCCGAAAGAGCGCTGGACGCCGACCGGCGGCTGGCACAGCGAATTCGAAGAGATGCTGCAGCTGGGCGAACACTGCTCGATGACCGAGCGCCGCGCGGACGAAGCGACGCGCAACGTCGCCGACTGGCTGAAGTGCGACTTCATGCAGGATCACGTCGGTGAAGTGTTCAGCGGCATCATCTCCAGCGTGACCGGCTTCGGTTTCTTCGTGCGCCTGAACGATCTGTTCATCGACGGGCTGGTGCACGTATCAACGCTGGATAATGATTACTATCGCTACGATAATATCGGCCAGCGCCTGATCGGCGAATCTTCCGGCACCGTCTATCGCCTGGGGGATACGGTGGAGATCCGCGTGGACGCGGTGCATATGGACGAGCGCAAGATTGACTTCGCGCTGGTGTCCAGCACCCGCAAAGCGCGCGGTGAAGGTAAAACCGAGCGCGATCGCGCCAAGAAGGGCGGCCAGCGCACGCTGCGCGACAACGGCAACGCGGGGCGCGGCAAGCGCCGCGGCGGCAAACCGCCGGCCAACTTCGAGCCGGACAGCGCCTTCCGCAAGCAGGATGACGCCAAGCCCGCGGACAACGTGAAGAAGGCGAAAAAGAAAGCCAAGAAAGCGTCCGACAAAACGCGGAAAATCGCGGCGGCGACCAAAGCCAAACGCGCAGCCAAGAAGAAAGGTGCCGAGCAGGCTTAACCTGCCGCACATCGTTATCATCGGCCGGTTATCGCCGGCCGCACGAATTTAAAAGAGCATCATGAGCGAAATTATTTACGGCATCCACGCCGTCAAAGCCCTGTTAGAGCGCGATCCGCAACGCTTCCTGGAAGTGTTTATCCTGAAAGGCCGCGAAGATCGCCGCCTGCAACCGCTGATCGCCGAGCTGGAAGCGACCGGCATCGTGATCCAGGTGGCGAACCGCCAATGGCTGGATGACAAGGTTGAAGGCGCGGTGCACCAGGGGATCATCGCCCGGGTGCGCGAGGGGCGTCAGTATCAGGAGAACGATCTGCCGGGCCTGCTGGAAAGCGTGGAGACACCGTTCCTGCTGGTGCTGGACGGCGTGACCGACCCGCACAACCTCGGCGCCTGCCTGCGCAGCGCCGACGCTGCCGGCGTGCACGCGGTGATCGTGCCGCGCGACCGTTCCGCCCAGCTGAACGCCACCGCCAAGAAAGTGGCCTGCGGCGCCGCCGAAAACGTGCCGCTTATCCGCGTGACCAACCTGGCGCGCACGCTGCGTCTGCTGCAGGAAATGAACGTTTGGGTGGTGGGCACCGCCGGCGAAGCCGACCATACGCTGTATCAGAGCAAAATGACCGGCCCGATGGCGCTGGTGATGGGCGCGGAAGGCGAAGGCATGCGCCGTCTGACCCGCGAACACTGCGACGAACTGATCAGCATCCCGATGGCCGGCACCGTCTCTTCGCTGAACGTGTCGGTCGCCACCGGCATCTGCCTGTTCGAAGCGGTGCGCCAGCGCGGCTGATTCTTCTGACGGGGGCTTAGTGCTCCCGTTAATTCCCCCTCTTGTGATCCCGCCTGCGGCAGAAATCTCTGCGCCGACCATACTTACTCCTGACGCTTTTCTCAGGGAGCACTCTCATGGTCTGGACTACGCACACCGTTTTTAACCAACCCAAGCCGCTGGGCAACAGCAACCTGTTTCTCTCCGATACGCCGCTGCGCGAAGCGTTGCAGCGCGAGCAGGGCGGCTGGGATGCCGAGGTATTGGCCTCGCTGGGCCAGCAGCTCGGCACCCAGGAGTCGCTGGAGCTGGGGCGCCTGGCCAATGCCAACCCGCCGGAGCTGCTGCGCTACGACGCCACCGGCCAGCGGCTGGACGACGTTCGCTTTCACCCCGCCTGGCATATCCTGATGCAGGGGCTGATCGCCAACCGGGTGCACAACCTGCCCTGGCAGGAGGATGCGCGCATCGGTTCCTTCGTGGCGCGCGCCGCGCGCTTTATGCTGCATGCGCAGGTCGAGGCCGGCACGCTGTGCCCGGTGACCATGACCTTCGGCGCTACGCCGCTGTTGCTGCAGGCGTTACCGGCCGAGTTTCGCTCATGGCTGACGCCGCTGCTGTCGGATCGTTATGACGCTCACCTGCTGCCTGGCGGGCAAAAGCGCGGCCTGCTGATCGGCATGGGCATGACGGAGAAACAGGGCGGCTCCGATGTGCTGAGCAATACCACCACCGCCGCGCCGCTCGGCGCGCGCGGGCCGGGTGAAGCCTACCGGCTGGTGGGGCATAAGTGGTTCTTCTCGGTGCCGCAGAGCGATGCGCACCTGGTGTTGGCGCAGGCCGAAGGCGGGTTGTCCTGCTTCTTCCTGCCGCGCATTTTGCCGGACGGCAGCCGCAACGCCATTCGCCTGGAGCGGTTGAAAGACAAGCTGGGCAACCGTTCCAACGCCAGCAGCGAAGTGGAATTTCAGGACGCCACCGCCTGGCTGCTGGGGGAGGAGGGCGACGGCGTGCGGCATATCCTGAAGATGGGCGGCCTGACCCGTTTCGACTGCTCACTCGGCAGCCACGGCCTGATGCGCCGCGGGCTGTCGGTGGCGCTGTATCATGCGCTGCAGCGGCAGGCGTTCGGCAAGCTCTTGATCGAACAGCCGCTGATGCGCCAGGTTCTGGCGCGCATGGCGCTGCGGCTGGAAGGGCATACCGCGTTGCTGTTCCGGCTGGCCCGCGCCTGGGAGAGCCGCAGCAATGAGGGCGAGCTGATCTACAGCCGTCTGCTGACCCCGGCGGCCAAATACAGCATCTGCCGCCAGGGCATGCCGTTCATCGCCGAGGCGATGGAGGTGCTGGGCGGCATCGGCTACTGCGAAGAGAGCGAGCTGCCGCGCCTGTATCGCGAGATGCCGGTCAACAGCATCTGGGAAGGTTCCGGCAACATCATGTGTCTGGACGTATTGCGCAGCCTGCACAAACTGCCGGGTGCGCTCGAGATGCTGCAGTTCGAACTGCAGCCGGTGCGCGGCCAGAATCGGTTGTTCGATCATGCCTGGCGGCAGTGGCAGCAGCGCGCCCGGCAACCGAGTGAGGAGATGGGGCGGCTGCTGACCCAGCAACTGTTCGATCTGTGCTGCGCCGCGCAGCTGCTGCAGCACGCCAGCCCGCAGGTAGCCGACGCCTGGTGCCATCTGACGCTGGATCACCGCGGCGAGAGCCTGCTGTCGGCCGAGGTGTGCGAACTGCTGCTGAACCGCGCCATCGGCGGTTAGGGAAAAGGGTGGCGCACGGCGGCGAAAACCTTTTTAATTCAGTCTCACTCTGACAGGAAAATGCACATGGATATTCTCAGCGCGTTGGCGGCGTTCGCCTCTTACTTCTTCAGCGGTTTCGCCATGGTTTTGGTGTTTCTGTTCGTCTATACCCGCATCACCCCGCACGACGAATGGGCGTTGATCAAGGCCGATAACCAATCCGCCGCCTTTGCTTTCATCGGCGCTTGCCTGGGGTATGTGATCCCGTTGGCCAGCGCGGCGATCAACTCGATCAGCCTGCTGGATTACCTGCTGTGGGGCGTGGTGGCGCTGGTGGTGCAACTGTTGTTGTTCGCGGCCGTGAAGATCTACATGCCGCGCATCAGCGACAAGATCGAAGCGAACCACCTGGCCGCCGGGATTTTCCTGGGGGGCGTCTCCGTCAGCGGCGGCGTGTTGAATGCGGCTTGCATGAGCTATTAAAGGTATAAGATGGCCGAGGCGCGCCAGCCAAGCGGGTGCGCCTGTTCTTCCATCCGCAGGATGCGGTAATAGCTGGCGCCGTGCTGGCCGGCGGTGCGGGCGATGGCCTGCTCAGCCTCCTGCGGTGAACCGGGCAGATCGTTAAAGGTGATCTCGGCGATTTCACTGAGCGGCGTCACGCGATCGGCGGGCGCCAGTTCGGCGGACTGTGCGCCGGTGCTGAGCAGCCCTACTGAAAGCAGGAGGGAGGTGAGTGCGGTGGAGCGTTTCATGGCGTTCCCCTTCGTCAGATCCTGAATCGCACCCGCAACATGCGGCATGCTGTCCGCCAGTGTGCAACACCCTACTTCAGCCTGTGCAAAGCCAGTGTAAATCTGCTTAAAAAATCCCCGCCTTACCGATACAGGATCGCCTGGGAATACCATTGGCCCGGCACGACGGTTTCGCTGTTCATGATGATCACGTAATACCGGGCGCCGGCGGCGGTGGCCTTGCGCTGGATCTCCGCTTCCACGTCCATCGGGCTGCCGCGCACTACGGCGGTGACGGTACCTATCTTCACCAGCTCGGCGGTCTGCGCGCGGACGATCTCCTGCGCCTGTGCGGTGGGCGGCGGCGGCGGTTTCGGCGTGGTGGTCATGATGCCGCAGGCGGAAAGCTGTGCGGCCAGCGTCAGGATGATGAGTGTACGGACAAGCGTCATGATGACCTCGGAAGAGCCGGTAGATGGCTTCAGTGTAACGCAATATAAGCTGGAACAGATTGAGCTAACGCTGGCTGGCGCAAGTTTGTCATGATGAATGCCAACAGGTGCGTTGAGGATGAACGGATGATCGAAATTCATGACGAGCGGGCGGGCGATATCGCGGTGATCCATGCGGTGCCGGCGGGGCAGTATCATTGGCCGTTGCCGACGGTGTTCTTCTGTCACGGCTATACCTCGTCGAAAGAGGTGTACGCCTACTTCGCCTATGCGCTGGCGCGAGTCGGTTTTCGGGTGGTATTGCCGGATGCCGATCGGCACGGCGAGCGGTTCGACGGCGATGAGGCGCGGCGTCTGGCCACGTTTTGGGAGATCCTGCGCAGCAATATCGACGAGCTGCCGCAGATCAAGGCGCACTTCGAGCGGCTTGGCCTGATTGCCGACGGGCGTATTGGCATGGCCGGCGCCTCAATGGGGGGCATGACCGCGCTTGGCGCCTTCGCGCGCTTCCCGTGGGTCCGGGCGGCCGCCAGCCTGATGGGTTCCGGCTATTACCGTTCGCTGGCGCAAACGCTGTATCCGCCGTTGGGCGCAGAGGGCGAGGCGCTCTCGCCGGCGGCGTTTGCGGCGCGCACCGCCGTGCTGGCGGAATATGAGCTGGAGGGGCGTTTGGAGACGATCGCCGGGCGGCCGCTGCTGCTGTGGCACGGCGAGACGGACGACGTGGTGCCGGCGGCGGACAGCCTGCGTTTGGCGGCTGAACTGCACCAACAAGGTGCGGGCAGCCGTCTGACGTCGCTCGTCGAACCGGGGGTGAAGCACCGCATCACGCCGCTGGCGCTGTCCGCCACGGCCGACTTCTTCCGCCGCGAGCTGTAATGCTCCGCCGGGTGCGATGCAGGGAATTGCACCGCTCTGTGCCTGCTGTTTCGGCCATCGTTTGGCCGAATAAAGGGGAGAATGCCAGCGTGAATTCTTTCAGGGCAGCAAGGAGCAAAGGGCATGATAAAAAACATCGGCAGTGCGGCCGGTTTAATGGGAACGATGAAAGCACGCGCCGAGCTTAACTCAGCGGCCTTCAGCGAGATGTTGGGGGCCGCCGACGGCAAGGCGCGGCAAAACAAGGCGAATCCGCTGTCGCGCATCACCGCGCAGACGATGCAAAACGTGACGGCGCTGTTCGCCTCCGCGGCGAAAGCGGCGCCCACTCACCCCGCGGCAGCCGGTGCGCTCTCGTTCGAACAGCGGGCGACGCTGGCGGAAAGCGCAGAGCTGCTGCAAACGCGAACGAACTATCTGCGGACGGCGCTGCAATTGCACAATCCGGGCAAGGCGTTCAGCATGCCGGCGCTGCTCAAGCTGTGATGAGGAAAGCGGAGCGCCCAACGAGCGGCGCTCCGGTGCGGACTGAACGGGCTTTCTGATGAAGCCCTGGGGATTTCCCTGGCGTGGCTTGTCTCTTTAGCGATACAGCTCGGCGCTGACGTGCATCGTGCTGTTGTCGCCAGGTTCGTGCAGGGCGATGATGCGATAAGAGGTCGCGCCGCGTTGATCGGCGATTTTACTGACCTGGCTGCTGGCGTCATCCGGCGAAACCACGTTCTGGTTCAGGGTGACGAAGCCGACGCTCTGGCGTTGATCGGCCTGGTGCGACGTGATCTCCGTGGCGGCCATTACGTTGGCGGAGAACAGGGCGGCCAGCGCCGTTGCGAGAATGATGCGTTTCATAGTGCCTCTCTTACTTTTTGCCGTTACGGCCTGACAGCGAGTGTCGCTGCGGCAAAAAGTCATTTATCTGCATTGAATAACCTGGAATCTTTTTCGTCGCGCTGTCTGCGGCGGATATGGTTAATTTTAGTCCGTTGCGGCGGATTAAAAAGCGGGGTCTTTTGATGGCCTCTTTCAAAAAAAGTGAAATAGATTTGTGACTCAGCGCTGATTTCATTGAAAGATTTTTGAAACCGATGGATCGGCGTACATAGGTTCTCCCACGAGCAAATCGTGCTATTTCCCATAACGCCTCGCATTAACGCGAATAAAACCCACGCAGTCCTTGAGTTTCCCTCCCTGCGTCAGTATGATTACGCGTCATTTTTCAGCCGCACACTAAACACGTTCCTTGCTTCCATGGGCCGCGGTTGACCCTGACAGGAGGCTGAATAATCCGTAAGGAGCAATTCGATGCGTCATTACGAAATCGTTTTTATGGTCCATCCTGACCAAAGCGAACAGGTTCCGGGCATGATCGAGCGTTACAGTGCTACCATCACTAACGCGCAAGGTCAGATTCACCGTCTGGAAGACTGGGGCCGCCGTCAGCTGGCTTATCCGATCAACAAACTGCACAAGGCTCACTACGTTCTGCTGAACGTTGAAGCGCCGCAGGAAGCGATCGATGAGCTGGAAACTAACTTCCGCTTCAACGACGCCGTTATCCGCAGCATGGTTATGCGCGTTAAGCACGCGGTAACTGAAGCATCTCCGATGGTTAAAGCGAAAGACGAACGTCGTGGCGATCGCCGCGAAGACTTCGCTAACGAAACCGCAGATGATGCAGATGCTGGGGATTCTGAAGAGTAATTGCCGCCGTGACGGCTAATCGTCTGGTTTTGTCGGGCACTGTGTGCAAGGCGCCGGTTCGAAAAGTGAGTCCTTCCGGGATACCGCACTGCCAATTTGTGCTAGAGCACCGTTCGCAGCAGATGGAAGCCGGATTCAGCAGACAAGCATGGTGCCGAATGCCCGTGGTTGTCAGCGGACAACAGTCACAAGCACTAACTCAAAGATTAACGGTCGGCAGTCAGATTACCGTGCAAGGCTTTGTAAGCTGCCATCAAGGGCGCAACGGGCTGAGCAAATTGGTTCTGCATGCCGAGCAGATTGAATTGATAGATTCTGGAGACTAGCCAAATGGCACGTTATTTCCGTCGTCGCAAGTTCTGCCGTTTCACCGCGGAAGGCGTTCAAGAGATTGACTATAAAGACATCGCTACGCTGAAAAACTACATCACCGAAAGTGGTAAAATTGTACCGAGCCGTATCACCGGTACTCGTGCAAAATATCAGCGCCAGCTGGCCCGTGCTATCAAGCGCGCGCGCTACCTGTCTTTGTTGCCGTACACTGATCGTCATCAGTAATCGGCCACTGTCCATTAACGACTTTGAGAGGATAAGGTAATGCAAGTTATTCTGCTTGATAAAGTAGCAAACCTGGGCAGCCTGGGTGATCAAGTTAACGTTAAAGCGGGCTACGCTCGTAACTTCCTGGTACCACAGGGCAAAGCTGTTCCTGCTACCAAGAAAAACGTTGAGTTCTTCGAAGCACGCCGTGCTGAACTGGAAGCCAAACTGGCTGACGTTCTGGCTGCTGCTGAAGCTCGCGCAACCAAGATCAACGAACTGGGTTCAGTCACCATCGCTTCCAAATCTGGCGACGAAGGTAAACTGTTCGGCTCTATCGGCACCCGCGACATCGCTGACGCAGTGACTGCGGCAGGCGTTGAAGTTGCCAAGAGCGAAGTTCGTCTGCCGAACGGCGTTCTGCGTACCACTGGCGAGCACGAAGTGCACTTCCAGGTACACAGCGACGTGTTCGCACAGCTGAATGTAGTTGTGGTTGCAGAAGCGTAATTTACGCTGCTGTTAACCCGGTTAAAACGCCAGCCTCGCGCTGGCGTTTTGCTTTTCTGCGCCCGGCAAAACGCGCTACGCTTGAAGACGGGATAAAAAGGAGAGCGTGCGATGGCAAAGATTACGCTACAGCGGGTTTACGATTTCAGCGCGCCGGCGCCGGAACACTGTTATCTGATAGACAGGCTATGGCCGCGCGGCATCAGCAAGGAGCGGCTGACGGGCGTGCAGTGGCTGAAACAGGTGGCGCCGGATGACGAACTGCGCAAGTGGTTCCATCAGCATACCGACCAGTGGGCGGTCTTCGAGGCGCGTTACCGCCAACAGCTGGCGGCCAACGACGCCTGGCAGCCACTGGTGGCGCTGTTACGGCAGGGGCAAGCGCTGACGCTGCTGTATGGCAGCAAAGATACCGAGCACAACCAGGGCGTGGTGCTGCGCGAGTTTTTGCTGGCGCAGCTGTAGGGATTAGCGTTCCCGGCGGTAGCTGCCGTCGGCCTGGCGGCGGAACAGCGCCTGGCTATTGTCCACTGTGGTGACCGACAGCGCGTTAATCATGCCGTTGGCACCGCGTTCGATGCGCACTTCCTGGCCGGCTTTCATGTTGCTCAGCGGCTTGTCGCCGCCTTCCACCTGCGCCATGGCGAACACTTCATTCACCGGCAGATTGTTGTCGCGAAACAGCTGCGCCAGGGTCTGGCCGGGCTGAATTTGGTAACGCTGCCAGTTGCCCGCCGGCGTCGGTTCGTTGGCTGGAGTGGCGCCGCCGCCGTTTTGCCGCTCGGCCTGCAGCGGCACGCTGGTTTCCTGCTGGGATACCGGGAACGGCTGTCTTTCGGGCGAGTAGGGCCACAGCAGGGCCAGCAGCAGGATAGCGCCGAAAATCAGCACCCAGCGGCGGTGAAAGTAGGGCAGCGGCTCCATCCAATGGAAACCGTCCGGAAGATGCCAGACTTTAGCCAGCAGCGCTTTGACCAGCTGCATTCTGTCGTTGGCCGGCGGTGGCTCCGATGGCGGTTCCGCGCCTTCAGACGTGGGTGCGGCGCCCGGTTTCAGGCGCTGGCTGACGTTCAGCCAGGTGCGCAGCAGCGGCTGGTAGATGCGGGTGGTTTTCCTTCTCCTGGGCGCGATTCTGCCCATGGTGACCTCTCTTCGACGGCGAAATAATGAGCGCGGCGCGGCAAACGCGTCGCCTGCCCGATATCCTGCTTTCAGTATAGTCCGCTAACTGATTGAAGTGAAAGGCGGCTGAGCGGCAGGGCCGGGGTTTGCGGCTGCGGGCGTTAACAGAAGGTTATTGTTTCTTTTTCTACGACAAAAGTCATCATTCTCCACACAAGATTTTACCCGGCATTGACGCGCTGTTATGCTGCGCTTTCGACTTTTTACAGACTTAAGGAAAACCCCATGACAACCCCTTCTTTTGACAGCGTTGAAGCGCAAGCAAGTTACGGGATTGGTTTACAGGTCGGCCAGCAGCTGCAAGAGTCCGGGCTGGAAGGTTTGCAACCGGAAGCTTTGCTGGCGGGCCTGCGTGACGCGCTGGAAGGGAATGCCCCGGCGGTTCCGGTAGACGTGGTGCACCGTGCGCTGCGTGAAATCCACGAGCGTGCGGACGCGGTGCGCCGCGAGCGCCAGCAGGCGATGGCCGTTGAAGGCCAGAAATTCCTGGACGACAACGCCAAGCGCGACGACGTGACGCTGACCGAGTCCGGCCTGCAGTTCTCCGTCCTGGAGCAGGGCAACGGCCCGATCCCGTCCCGTCAGGACCGTGTGCGCGTGCACTACACCGGTCGTCTGATCAACGGCGACGTGTTCGACAGCTCGGTCGAGCGCGGCCAGCCGGCAGAATTCCCGGTCAGCGGCGTGATCCCAGGCTGGATCGAAGCGCTGACCCTGATGCCGGTCGGCTCCAAATGGCAGCTGTATATCCCGCATAACCTGGCCTACGGCGAGCGTGGTGCAGGCGCGTCCATCCCGCCGTTCAGCGCGCTGGTGTTCGACGTCGAGCTGCTGGAAATCCTGTAATCCCACCGAGGATTGCTCCGGGCGCCTTCGTGGCGCCCTTATTTTATGCGCCGCGCAGCGCGCGCGGGAACAGCAAATTGTTTTCCAGGCTGATGTGCTCCATCAGATCGCCGATAAACTCATCGATGCCGGTGTACAGCGCTCGCCAGGTGGTGCAGGCGCCCTCCGGCGGCGTCACGTTATCGGTGAGGAACTTCACCACTTCCAGCTGCTCACCCGCCTCGTCATGTTCATGCTCCATCACCGAGATCGGTCCGGCGGCCTGCGGCCCCATGCCCTGTTTGATCAGCGGGAACAGGATCTGCTCCTCTTTCATCATGTGATTCTCCAGATCCAGACGGATCAGGTTCAGCTGCTTCGCCAACCCGCGCGGGCAGCTGGGTTTGTCGCCGTGCACGCGTTCGACTTTTTCCGCCATCAGCACCAGTTCGGCCAATTGCTCGCGGTGCCGCTGATGAAAGCGCGGCAGAATGTAATCGATCACCTCACCGAGCGGCGCTGTGCGCCAGTCCCGGCTTTGTTCCGGCGTGGCGGCGAGTGCGGCCAGCGCGTTCTCCAACTGGTCGATGTCCAGCCCTTTACGCTCGGCGGCGCGCGCCAGCGACTGCCGGCCGCCGCAGCAGAAATCCAGCTGATGCTGGCGAAACAGCCGGGATGCCCGGGGAATGGCGATGGCGAGCGCGCCAAGGGATTGGTTGCGGTAATCCATGGAAGTGCCTCTTTAAACGAAGGAATCTAATAACATGCATTTTAAATGCAATTTAAAGGGCGCGCCAGTGGGAAAATAGCGAAGCTGGCCGGGGGGATTGCCCCGGCCGGGTGATTATTTCTCGCTTAAATCGATGCGATAGACCGTGAAGCCGATACGGTCATTGCCCTCGGCGGTCATCGGATATTGAGCGTGCTCCTTGATAAACGCCGTCGCTTTGTCCGACGGCGAAGTCTCGAAGCGGATATCCAGCGGCTGCTGGCTGCTGAAGGTCGCCAAACGCCAGTTGTTGTCCGCCTGCGGATGCACCGCGCCGTGCCGTTGGGTTTCGGCGCTGATGTAGGCCGCCAGCACCGAACGGTTCTCATCCGGCGAAGCGAAGGCGATGTGTTTGTCGCCGGTGCCGGCAAACTTGCCGCCGTAGGCGCGGTAGTTGTTGGTGGCGACCAGGAAGGTGGCGTTCGGATCGATCGGCTTGCCGTTGAAGGTTAGCTGCTTGATGCGCTCCGCCTTGTCGTTGATCAGCTGGCATTCGCCGTCGTAGCGTGCCGGCTGGCTGACGTCGATCTGGTAGTTGACGCCGTCGATCACGTCGAAGTTATAGGTGCGGAATCCGTCCCAGTTGATCAAGCCCTGCGGCTTGGCGCTGTTGACGTCTATCTGGTTGAACTGGCCGGCGGAGCACTCCAGCCACTCTTTCACCTCTTTGCCGCTGGCCTTCACTACTACCAGGGTATTGGGGTAGAGATAGAGATCGGCGGCGTTGCGGAAGGTGAGCTGGCCCTTTTCCACTTCGACGAAGCTGGCCGGATCGTTCTTGCGGCCGCCGACCTTGAACGGCGCCGCCGCCGACAGCACCGGCAGATCGGCCAGATCCGGATCGCCCTGAATGTAATGTTCAACGTAGGCCTTCTGCGCATTGTTGACGATCTGCACCGTCGGATCGTCCTGCACCAGCGCCAGGTAGCTGTACATGTTGCCGTCGGATTTGCCGATCGGCTGGCTGACGAACTCGCGCGTGCCCTTGTGATCGTCCGCCAACACTTTCACCAGCGCGGTATCTTCCGCCGCCAGCGATTTCTTGTTCTCTTTGTCGTAGATCGGCCGCGCTTCCGCTTTGGCGGCGGTCACTTTCCAGCTGCCGCCATCGTTGTTGAGCTGCAGGTCGACCACGCCGAGATGATCGCCCCATTGGCCCGGCATCACCGCCGGTACGCCGTTCAGCAGGCCTTTATCGATATCCGCGCCTTTGATATTGGCGAAGTCCTTGCTCGGGAACACCGCATGGGCGTGGCCGAACATGATGGCGTCGATGCCCGGCACCTGGCTGAGGTAATAGACCGAGTTTTCCGCCATTGCCTTGTAAGGCTCGCTGGACAGCCCGGAATGCGGGATCGCCACCACCAGATCGGCGCCCTGTTTACGCATTTCCGGCACGTAGCGCTTGGCGGTGGCGGTGATGTCGTCCACCGTCACTTTGCCCTGCAGGTTAGCTTTATCCCACACCAGGATCTGCGGCGGCACGAAGCCGATGTAGCCGATGCGCAGCGTATGCGCCTTGCCGTCGCGGTCCTTCACCGGCGTATCGACGATGATGTAGGGCGTGAACAGCGGTTTTTGCGTTTTGGCGTCGATGACGTTGGCGTTGATGTACGGGAATTTGGCGCCGGCGATGGCGTTCTTCAGGTAGTCCAGCCCGTAGTTGAATTCATGGTTGCCGATGTTGCCGACCACGTAGTCCAGCGTGTTCATCGCCTTATAGACCGGGTGCACGTCGCCCGGCTTCAACCCCTTGGCCGCCATGTAGTCGCCGAGCGGGCTGCCCTGAATGATGTCGCCATTGTCCACCAACACCGCGTTGGTAGCCTGTTGGCGCGCCTGCTGGATCAGGCTGGCGGTGCGCACCAGGCCGAACTTGTCGGTCGGCGTGTCCTTGTAGTAATCGAAGTCCATCATGTTGCTGTGCAGATCGGTGGTTTCCAGCACGCGCAGATCGACGGTCGCCGCCTGCGCCGAGGCGCACACCAGCAGCGCAAGCGCGGACAGCGTCAGTGGATGCTTCATCATTTGGGGGCTCTCCATTCCATTATTCGAGTGTTATCGCAGAGGGAAATGTAATTAACATTGCTTGCCACAGTAAACTGTGAAGTGTGGCAGAAAACGGCGGCAGGTAACGCGGGGAAGTTCACAGTTGTGCCCAACAAGATCTGAGGAATTCCCGGGAGTTAGCCGGTTGAGATGGATATTCGGCGTAAAAAAAACTAGTCTGCTAGCAGAGACAGAGGGAAATTTCCCACGGAGATGCAGAGTTGAGGTGCATGATGTTAGAGCGAATTTGCCAACTGTCCCGCGAGGCGGGGGCGGCGATCATGGCGGTGTACGACGGTGAACAACCGCTTGATGTCGCACAGAAAAAAGATGATTCACCGGTGACGGCGGCCGATCTGGCGGCGCATCACATCATCAAGCGCGGCCTGGCGGCGCTGACGCCCGAGGTGCCGCTGCTGTCGGAAGAAGATCCGCCGGCGTGGGAAGAGCGCCGCAGCTGGACGCGTTACTGGCTGGTCGATCCGCTGGACGGCACCAAAGAGTTCTTGCACCGCAACGGTGAGTTCACGGTCAATATCGCTCTGATTGAAGAGGGGCAGGCGGTGATGGGCGTAGTGTACGCGCCGGCGATAGACGTATTGTATCTGGCGGAGCGCGGCAAGGCCTGGAAAGAAGAGAAGGGCGTGCGGCAGGCGATCGGCGTCAGCAACGCGCATCCGCCGCTGGTGGTGGTGAGCCGCTCGCATATCGACGACGAGCTGAAAGATTATCTGCAGCAGCTGGGCGAGCACCAGACAGTGTCCGTCGGCTCCTCGCTGAAGTTCTGCCTGGTGGCGGAAGGCAAGGCGCAGCTCTATCCGCGCTTCGGGCCGACCAACATTTGGGATACCGCCGCAGGGCATGCGGTGGCGGTGGCCGCCGGGGCGCAAATTCACGATTGGCAGGGCAAGCCGTTGCTCTATACCCCGCGTGAATCCTTCCTCAACCCCGGCTTCCGGGTGTCGCTGTTCTGAGTTAGTTCGCCAACAGCTGGTGCAGCTTGGACATCACCTGCTGCACCTCTTCCGGCGTCAGCGCGCCGTCTTTGGCAAACTGAATGCGCCCTTGCTTATCCAGCACCACGATGGCGGAGCCTTTCGGCTGCAGATCCCAGGCCTTGCGCACGTTACCGTCGCTGTCGACGATAAACTGCGACCACGGGAACTCCTTCTTGCTGTCTTCAATGCTGCTGCGCACGAATATCGCGGTGCCCATCAGGGCATCGTCGGTGTTGACGATTGTCGTCGTTTGGTAACGATCGTGTGGTAGCTTCGCCTTCTTGATCGCTTCAATCAGTGGGTCGTTCATGTCTTTGGCGGAGCTGCGGCCGGCAATATGTTGTATCACTCGCACTTTTCCACTGAGCTGCGCGCTGTTCCAGTTCTGGTAGCTAAAATTACCTTCAGCGTAATTGAGCTCTCCTTTGTCGCTGACGCCGACCGGCGCCACGCGCTGCTGGAGCTGGAAGTTGTGCGCGGAAGCGAAAAGCGGGGCGAGCAGCAGGGATACCATCAGCATGCGACTTGTTTTCATGCTTTCTCCTTGTAATGGGGGGAATTTGTGCGACAGCACTTCGACAGCCTAAAGCATAGGATGTGATAAGAGGTCTGTCCTGTTAACCGGATCGCAGATTTTCCCTTGGTTCGCTAATCATCAGATTTTGAAGGGATATCCTGAAAACGTTATAAATTATCATATACAATTCTGTCAAAAAGTGTAAATCCAGTGCAGATCACCGGGCAGAAGTGAACGATCTGGTCTTTACTGGGTCTACTACATGCAATCAAGTTGCGTTCTGAATTTCGAGGCTGCCACTTTTGGCGGCTCGCTGAGCGCATGGATCAACGGGAGGAGCGTAAAAGAATGAGAATCTTCCAGCGTTATAACCCTTTGAAAGTGGCGAAGTACGTTAAGACCCTGTTTCGCGGAAGGCTGTATATCAAGGACGTGGGCGCATTTGAATTCGACGAGGGGAAAATCCTGCCGCCGAAGATTCGCGACAAGCGCCATTTCAGCGTGATGTCTGAAGTGAACCGTCAGGTGCTGTTGCTGCAGGCCGAGATGGGGTGAACACCTCGCTGACAGCGGTAAAAAAATGCGGCCCCGATGGGGCCGCTGATGTTTTTGTCTTATCGCCGTCAAGCTACGGGGTGTCTTCCGGCGCTTTCGGCAGCACCGCCGCCGGTTTGTCGCTCAGCCGGGTGACCAGCAACTGGTCTATCTTGTAGCTGTCGATATCCACCACTTCGAACTTGTAGCCGGCGTATTTGACGAAGTCGGTGCGTTTCGGGATCTTGCGCAGCATATACATCATAAAGCCGCCGATGGTCTCGTAGTTGCCCGCCTGCGGGAACTCGTCGATATCCAGCACGCGCATCACGTCGTCGATCGGCGTGCCGCCCTCAATCAGCCATGAGCTTTCGTCGCGCGCCACGATCTGCTCTTCCTGGCCCTGGCCGACCAAATCGCCCATCAGCGTGGTCATCACGTCGTTGAGGGTGATGATGCCCACCACCAACGCATATTCATTGAGGATCACCGCGAAGTCTTCGCCGGCGGTCTTGAAGCTTTCCAGCGCTTCGGACAGCGTCAGCGTATCCGGCACGATCAGCGCCGAGCGGATCTGCACGCCGCTGCTCAGCACCAGGCTCTGGTTGCCCAGCACGCGGTTCAGCAGGTCTTTGGAGTCGACGTAGCCGACCACTTGATCGATATGGCCGTCGCACACCAGGAACTTGGAGTGCGGATGGGTCGAGACCTTCTCCTTGATGCTCTCTTCGCTTTCGCGCAGGTCGAAGTACACCACGCTTTCGCGCGAGGTCATCGAAGACGGCACGGTGCGCGATTCCAGTTCGAACACGTTTTCAATCAGCTCATGTTCCTGCTTGCGCAGCACGCCCGCCAGGGCGCCGGCTTCCACCACCGCGTAGATGTCGTCGGAGGTGATGTCGTCCTTACGCACCATCGGCAGCTTGAACATACGGAAGATCAGGTTGGCCATGCCGTTGAAGAACCACACCAGCGGGCGGAAGATCATGATGGAGAAACGCATCGGGTTGATGATCCGGACGGCGACCGTCTCTGGTGCAATCATACCGATGCGCTTCGGGGTCAAATCGGCGAACAGGATAAACAGGCTGGTCACCAGCACGAAGGAGCAGATGAAGCTGACCTGTTCCGCCAGTTCGGGCGACAGGAAACGATCGAACAACACCTTGAAGGTGGGAGAGAAAGCCGCGTCGCCGACGATACCGCCGAGGATGGCCACGGCGTTCAGGCCGATCTGCACCACGGTGAAGAAGATGCCTGGGGTTTCTTGCAGTTTAAGCACTCTGGCGGCGTTGACGTTGCCTTCGTCCGCCATCAGCTTCAGTTTGATCTTGCGCGAGGCGGCCAGAGAGATTTCCGACAGTGAGAAGAACGCACTCACCGCGATCAGAAAAAGAATCAGTAAAATACTGTTTAACATAATCTATCCATACGTGCCGACGGGATGCCGGCGCTCTTGAGGAAGGGTAGTACATAGTAAAAAAAGCAGCGATAACAACCAGAAGGGAAGCTATCGGGCCGCAGAAGCGGCCCGCACAGTATAGCAGTTGCCCCACAGGGGCCGCCAGCGGTTAAAAAAGTGCCGCCGGCCGGCATCGGATCAGCCCTGCGGCGGCAGGCAAACGCCGATGCCGCCCAGCCCGCAGTAGCCTTCCGGATTCTTGAACAGGTACTGCTGATGATCGTCTTCCGCGTAATAGAACGGCAGCGCCGGCGCGATCTCGGTAGTGATGACGCGCTTGTCGCCTGCCGCCTCCATCGCCTGCTGGAAGCGCTGCAGGCTGCTTTCCGCCTCGGCCTGCTGCTCCGGGCTCAGCGTATAAATCGCCGAGCGGTACTGGGTGCCGACGTCGCCGCCCTGGCGCATGCCCTGCGCCGGATCGTGATTTTCCCAGAACACCTGCAGCAGCTGTTTGTAGCTGACGACCTGCGGATCGAACACCACGCGCACCACTTCGGCGTGGCCGGTCTGGCCGCTGCACACTTCGCGGTAGGTCGGGTTCGGCGTGTAGCCGCCGCTGTAGCCGGCGGCGGTGCTGTAGACGCCCGGCTGCTGCCAGAACAGGCGCTCAACGCCCCAGAAACAGCCCATGGCGAAGATCGCCACCTCCATGCCTGCCGGCACCTGGGTCATCGAGTGTTCGGTGACCACGTTGAGCGTTGCGACAGGCATTGGCGTGGTGCGGCCAGGCAGCGCGCTTGCCTTATCGACGGTTTGTGATTTATCAAAAAATGGCACCACGGTTGACTCCTGTTGTCACAGTAAGAATTGACCCTACATGGGGGCGGTTCGGTTGTATCTCACCGCGTCTTTGCCCACAATAAGTGGCAAGTTGAGTTTATGTATAAGCTTAACGCAGTATTTTGAGCGCCAAAAGTGAAGAATTCGCCTGTTGCGCGGTGGTGGCAAGCGCGGCGGGCGGCGTCCGGAACAAGGTTGAAGAGGGCTGCCGTCATGATAGCGCGGAGTCTGCCCTGGCCCCGGAGCGAACACCATAACAGGAAAGTAAAATCAATAAGGAGAACACGTGCCAAAGTACCCGGTCATGTGCTTGATATCTGTGTTGCTTGCGGCACCTGCGGCCTATGCGGCCAACGTGCGCTTGCAGGTGGAGGGGTTAAGCGGAGAGTTGGAAAAAAACGTCCGGGTGCGGCTGTCGTCGATCACGCCTGAAGAGGTCGGCACCGACGGGCGCTTCCGCGCGCGGGTGGATGAGGCGGTGCGCCAGGGGCTGCGCGCGCTCGGCTATTACCAGCCGACCATCGAGTTTACGCTGGACGATCGGCCGGGGATGTCGCGCCCGGTGCTGCACGCCAAGGTCAATCCGGGCGAACCGGTGCGTATCGCTGGCGCCAACATCGTGCTGGAAGGCGGCGCGAAGACCGATGAGGACTACCTGGCGCTGGTGAAGAAGGGGCGGCCGACCATCGGCGAGATCCTCAACCACGGCAAGTATGACAGTTTCAAAGGCTCGCTCACCGGCTTGGCGCTGCGCAAAGGCTACTTCGACGCCGACATGACCAAAAGCCAGCTCGGTGTGGCCGAAGATCTGCACAAGGCGTTTTGGGATATCGATTTCAACAGCGGCGAACGTTACCGCTTCGGCAAGGTGAAATTCACCGGTTCGCAAATCCGCGAAGACTATCTGCAAAATCTGGTGCCCTTTCATCAGGGGGATTACTACAGTTCGGAGGATTTGGCCGAGCTGAACCGCCGTTTGTCCGCCACCAACTGGTTCAACTCGGTGGTGGTATCCCCTGATTTCAACGATGCCAAAGAGAACAAGATTTTGCCGTTGGACGCGCTGGTGACGCCGCGCACGCGCAACACCGTCGAAACCGGTATCGGCTACTCCACCGACGTCGGCCCGCGGGTGAAAGGCACCTGGAAAAAGCCCTGGCTCAACGATCGCGGGCATAGTCTGGAAACCAGCGCCAGCGTGTCGGCGCCGGAGCAGCAGCTGGATCTGACCTACAAAATCCCGTTGCTGAAGAACCCGCTGGAGCAGTATTACCTGCTGCAGGGCGGCCTCAAGAACGTCGATCTTAACGACACCAAGTCCGTCACCTCCAAAGTGGTGGCCTCGCGCAACTGGGATCTTTCCAGCGGCTGGCAGCGGGCGATCAACCTGACCTGGCGCTGGGATAACTTTACCCAGGGTAACGTCAGCAACACCACCATGCTGCTGTATCCTGGCGTCAGCTTCAGCCGCACCCGTTCGCGCGGCGGTCTGATGCCGACCTGGGGCGACAGCCAGCGCTACTCTATCGACGTGTCCGACACCTCCTGGGGCTCCGGCGTGGACTTTGCGCTGATGCAGGCGCAGAACGTCTGGATCCGCACCCTGGCCGACAAGCATCGTTTTGTGGCGCGCGGGCAGGTGGGCTGGATAGAAACCAACGACTTCGACAAGGTGCCGCCGGATCTGCGCTTCTTCGCCGGCGGTGACCGCAGCATTCGCGGCTACAAGTACAAAGACATCTCGCCGCGCGGTGACGACGGCAAGCTGACCGGCGCCTCCAAGATGCTGACCGGCTCGCTGGAGTACCAATACAACGTGACCGGCAAATGGTGGGGGGCGATGTTCGTCGACTCCGGTGAAGCGGTGAACGATATCAAGAAGAGCAACTTCAAGACCGGCGCCGGCGTAGGCGTGCGCTGGCAGTCGCCGGTGGGGCCGGTGAAGCTGGATATAGCCGCGCCTGTGGGAGACAAGGACACCCACGGGATGCAGTTCTACATCGGTTTGGGGCCTGAACTATGAGCCTGGTTAAAAAGATTTGTCTCGGATTTCTGGTCGTTCTGCTGTTGCTGATCGGCGGTCTGGCCTTCCTGATAGGCACCACCACCGGTTTGCATATGGTCATCAACGGCGCGGCGCGCTGGGTGCCGGGGCTGGAGATCGCCGGCGTCAGCGGCGGCTGGCGCGATCTGACGCTGAAGGGCGTGAAGTATCAGATGCCGGGCGTGACGGTCAACGCCGGGCAGTTCCATCTGTCGCTCGATCTCTCCTGCTTTAAGCGCAGCTCGCTGTGCGTCAACGCCTTGACCGCCCAGGATGTGGACGTGGCGGTGAACACCAAAGAGATGGCGCCTTCCGCGCCGGTGGAGGAGAGCAGTGAGCCGACCACCAATCTCAGCACGCCTTACCCGATCACGCTGCGCCTGTTGGCGTTGAACAACGTCAAGGTCACCGTCGACGACACCGCCATCTCGCTGGCCGAGTTCCGCACCGGTGCGCAGTGGCAAGAGCGCGCGCTGACGCTGATGCCGACCAAGATCGGCTCGCTGCTGATCGCCTTGCCGAAAACCCCGCAAAACCCGCTGCCGGAAGCGGTGCAGCCGGCGGTCGAGGTGGCGAAAAAGGTCGGCGAGCAGGTTACCGACGCGGCGAAGCCGGTGCCTCAGCCGGAAGAGAAGCCGCTGGGCGAAACGCTGAAGGAACTGTTCGCCAAACCGCTGTTGCCGGATCTGCCGGACATCCGCCTGCCGCTGGATATCACCGTCAAAGAGATTAGCGGCGAGCAACTGCGCTTGACCGGCGATACCGACGTGCTGATCACGAGCCTGCTGCTGCAGGCCAGCACGCAGGATCAACATATCCAGCTGGACAACTTCGACGTGAAGTCGCCGCAGGGCACGCTGTCGCTGCAGGGGCAGGCAACGCTGACCGGCGACTGGCCGGTGTCCCTGACCGCCAACAGCGCGCTGAACATCGAACCGCTGAAGGGCGAGAAGGTGAAGCTGAACGTCGGCGGCGGGCTGCGTGACGAGCTGAAGGTGGCGCTGAACCTGTCCGGCCCGGTCGGCGCCCAGCTCGATGTGCAAACCCGGCTGGCCGAAGCCGGCCTGCCGCTGGCGCTGACGTTGCAGAGCAAGCAGCTGAAATGGCCGCTGAGCGGCGAGGCGCAGTATCAGGTCAACGATTTCCGCCTGCGCTTTAACGGCAAGGCGACCGACTACGCGCTGTCGACGCGCGCCAATCTGAAAGGCCAGGATCTGCCGCCGGCGGTGCTGACGCTGGACGGCAAAGGCAACGTCGAGCAGTTCAAGCTGGAGCGCCTGCGGCTGGCGGCGCTGCAGGGCAATACCGATCTCACCGCGCTGGTGGACTGGAGCAAGGCCATCAGCTGGAACTCGCAATTGACGCTGAGCGGCATCAATACCGCCAAGCAGTGGCCGGAATGGCCGGCGAAACTCGACGGCAAGATCACCACGCGCGGTAGCCTGCACGGCGGCAGCTGGCAGCTGCAGGTGCCGGTGCTGCAGTTGGACGGCAACGTGAAGCAGAACAAGGTCACGGCGCGCGGTACGCTGAGCGGCAACGCCGCCGGGCAGTGGAAAATCCCCGGCATCGATCTGGCGCTGGGGCGTAACCAACTGAACGTCAAAGGGCAGCTGGACGAGAAGAGCTGGAACCTGGACGCCAACATCGACGCGCCGCGTCTGGACGGCGCGCTGCCGGGCCTGGGCGGCACCGCCAAAGGGCTGCTGAAGCTGCGCGGCAATCTGCAGGCGCCGCAGCTGCTGGCTGATTTGACCGCATCCGGCCTGCAGTGGCAGGCGCTGCGCATCAACCGCGTGAAAATAGACGGCGACGTGCGCTCCACGGATCAGATTCAGGGGCAGTTGGCGGTACGCGTCGAGCAGCTGAAGCAGGATGCGCTGGAGGTCAGCCTGCTGACCCTCGACGCCAAGGGCAGCGAGAAGCAGCACCAGCTGCAGCTGAAGATCGACGGCAAACCGGTCTCCGGCCAGTTGGCGCTGCAGGGCAGTTTCGATCGCCAGCAGCAGCGCTGGCGCGGCAATCTGAACAACACTCGCTTCGATACGCCGGTCGGGGAATGGCGCCTGACGCGCGCCATCGCGCTGGACTACCTGAACACCGAGCAGAAAATCAGCGTCGGGCCGCACTGTTGGCAGAACCCGAACGCCGAGCTGTGCGTGCCCAAGACCATTGAAGCCGGCCAGAGCGGCCAGGCCAGCGTGGTGCTCAACCGGTTCGATCTGGCGATGATCAAGCCGTTCCTTGGCCCGGAAACCGCCCTGAGCGGGGTGTTCACCGGCCGGGCCGACGTCAGCTGGAAACCGGGCGGCGCGCTGCCGGAGGCGAAAGTCACGCTGGCCGGCAACGGCGTCAAAGTGGTGCAGCAGGTGCAGGGCAACGCGCTGCCGATCGCCTTCGACACGCTGACCCTCAACGCCGGCCTGAACAACGGTCGCGCGCTGGCCGACTGGCGGATCAAGCTGACCAACAACGGCCAGTTCGACGGCAATATCCAGGTGGCGGATCCGCAGGTGCGGCGCACCATCAGCGGCAACGTCAATATCACCAACATCTCACTGGCGCTGATCAACCCGGCGCTGATGAAGGGCGAAAGCGCGGCGGGCATGCTGAACGCCAACCTGCGCCTGGGCGGCAGCGCGCAGAAGCCGCTGGTGTTCGGGCGCCTGGCGTTGGATCGGGCGAAGGTGCAGGGGCACTGGATGCCGTTCGATATGACCGACGCGCGGCTGGCGGTGAATTTCAACGGCATGACCTCGACGCTGGAAGGGCTGCTCAGCACCACGCGCGGCCAGCTGAATCTGGCGGGCGACGCCGACTGGCGTGACATCAACGCCTGGCGTGCGCGCATTGCCGCCAAGGGCGATAAGCTGCGGGTGACGGTGCCGCCGATGATCCGCATCGACGTGTCGCCGGATCTGGTGTTCGAAGCCACGCCGCAGCTGTTCTCGCTCAACGGCAAGGTCGACATTCCCTGGGCGCGCATCACGGTGCAGGAGCTGCCGGAAAGCGCGGTGGGCGTCTCTTCCGACGAGGTGATGCTGGACGACCAACTGAAGCCGATTCAACCGAAGACCGCCTCGATCCCGATCAACAGCAATCTGATGATCCACGTCGGCAATGACGTGCGGCTGGACGCTTTTGGTCTGAAAGCCCGTCTGAAGGGCGACCTGAAGGTGGTGCAGGACAAGAAAGGGCTGGGCCTCAACGGCCAGATTGACATCCCTTCCGGCCGCTTCCATGCTTATGGTCAGGATTTGATCGTGCGTAAAGGGCAGCTGATGTTCTCCGGCCCACCGGATCAGCCGCTGCTGAATATCGAGGCGATCCGCAACCCGGAATCCACCGAGGACGATGTGACCGCCGGCGTACGCGTGACCGGCCTGGCGGATGCGCCGAAGCTGGAAGTGTTCTCCGATCCGGCCAAATCGCAACAGGAAGCCCTGTCTTATCTGCTGCGCGGCCAGGGCTTGAGCAGCTCCGGCGCCGACGGCAACGCCATGACCTCGATGTTAATCGGCATGGGGGTTGCACAAAGTGGTCAACTTGTGGGTAAAATCGGCGAGGCATTCGGCGTAAGTAATTTGGCTCTGGACACTCAGGGGGTTGGCGACAGTTCCCAGGTTGTCGTGAGCGGCTATGTTCTCCCAGGCTTACAAGTAAAATATGGGGTGGGCATCTTCGACTCCTTGGCCACGCTGACGTTGCGTTATCGCCTGATGCCTAAGTTGTATCTTGAAGCGGTGTCTGGTCTCGACCAGGCATTAGATTTGCTCTATCAGTTTGAGTTTTAGCGATGCGAATAATTGTCTACGGCAGTTTACGGCGCAAACAGGGAAACAGCCATTGGATGACCAACGCCCAATGGCTCGGCGAGCACGAGCTCGAAGGCTATCAGATTTATAATCTGGGCCATTACCCGGCGGCGATCCCTGGAGAGGGCACGATACATTGCGAGGTGTATCGTATTAACTCATCGATTCTGGCAGAGCTGGACGAACTGAAAAGCAACACCAAGGACTATAAGCGCGAGCTGATTCAGACGCCTTATGGGAGTGCGTGGATCTACCTGTACAAACACAGCGTGGACGGTTACCCGCGAATTACCAGCGGTGACTGGCTGAAGCGTCTCGACGAACAGTAAGAAAAAAAAAACACCGCTCAATGAGCGGTGTTTTTTCATCGGACGGCGGCAGGCATTACTTCTTGGCGGCGCGTTCGAAGGAGGCGATGATTTCCGCTTTAGCCGCGGCAGCGTCTGCCCAGCCTTCCACTTTCACCCATTTGCCTTTTTCCAGATCTTTGTAGTGCTCGAAGAAGTGAGCGATCTGGGCTTTCAGCAGTTCTGGCAGGTCGTTCACGTCTTTCACGTGATCGTACTCTTTGGTCAGCTTGCTGTGCGGTACCGCAACCAGCTTGGCGTCTTCACCGGCTTCGTCGGTCATCTTCAGCACGCCAACCGGACGGCAGCGGATCACGGAGCCCGGCTGCAGCGGGTATGGGGTTGGGACCAGCACGTCAACCGGGTCGCCGTCCAGAGACAGGGTGTGGTTGATGTAGCCGTAGTTGCACGGGTAGAACATCGCGGTGGACATGAAACGGTCAACGAACAGCGCGCCGGTTTCTTTGTCGATTTCGTATTTGATTGGATCGGCGTTGGCCGGGATTTCGATTACTACGTAGATGTCTTCCGGCAGGTCTTTGCCAGCAGGGACCAGATTCAAGCTCATGTCGGTTTCCTTTAATCATCAAACCAGAAATGGAGTGGCGGCTATTATAGCGGACTCTTTTGCGATTTCCTGCCCTTTTCATCGTCGAAAACCCAGTGCGCTGGCGCACGGAGAATTTCCAGATTAATCCCGCCGCGGCATGAAGTTTTGCCTCCGCCTGCCGATAACTTCAACAAACAATAATGAGCCAGCAAAGCTGGCTCCGCGTTTTGCCACCCCTACTACGTCTGATCTCACTATTCTGAAGCCGGGAAGAACTCATGCTAAAAAAGATTACGGTGAAGGCTGGGCTGATCGCCCTGCTGAGCCTGATGACCATGCTGCTGATCATGGTCAGCGTTATTGGCGTCAACGCGATTAACGAAGGATCGCGGTCGATCCATACCTTAAACCAGATCCTCGGCGAAGAGCTGGGCTCGCTGGCCAACAGCTCCAACCTGACGCTGCGCGCCAGAACCGCCGCCTCGCTGGCGGTGCGCCAACGGGAGATCGGCCAGACTGATGTCTCCGACGCCACCGTGGGCCGCATCTACGGTTACCTCGAGCAGTCGAACAAGGAAATGGCGCGCTTTGTCGGCGTCGGCACCGTGACCGAGCGCGGCCGCGAACTCTCCAACCGCCTGCAAAACAGCTACCGCGCCTATCTGGATCAGGGCGTGAAGCCGATGGCTGCCGCCATCAAGGCTGGAAAGATCGATGAGTATTATCATATTCAGGAAACGCGCATCTCCGCGTTGAGCATCGCGTTCGAAAAGGATCTCAGCGATTTCCGCAGCTTCGCCATGAAGCTCGGCGCGCAGCAGGTGTATGACGCGGAAAGCAACGCCAGCACCAAGATCTCGCTGATCGTGGTAGCGGGCCTGCTCAGCGTGCTGCTGGCGGTGCTGGCCTGGTTCGCGCTGCGGGTGATCATTCTGCGCCCGCTGGACGAGTCCATCGCGCAGCTGGAACACATCGCCGGCGGCGATCTGACCCACGAGATCCGCGGCGAGGGCGATACCGAGATGGGCCGCCTGGTGCGGGCGATGCAGCGCATGCAGCAGGCGTTGGCCAGTTCGGTCAGCAAAGTGCGCGACGCCAGCAGCCAGATCGACACCGGTTCACGCGAACTGGCGGCCGGCAACCTGCATCTGGCGCAGCGCACCGAAGAATCGGCCGCTTCGCTGGAAGAAACCGCCGCCAGCATGGAACAGCTGACCTCGACGGTGAAAATGAACGCCGAGAACTGCGAACAGGCCAACCAACTGGCGCTGAGCGTGTCCGATATCGCCAACCAGGGCAGCGAGGTGGTCAGCCAGGTGATGAGCAAGATGCAGGCGATCACCGACAGCTCGCGCCGCATCGCCGACATCATCAGCGTGATGGACGGCATCGCCTTCCAGACCAATATCCTGGCGCTGAACGCGGCGGTGGAAGCGGCGCGGGCCGGCGAACAGGGCCGAGGTTTTGCGGTGGTGGCCGGTGAAGTGCGCAATCTGGCGCAGCGCAGCGCCCAGTCGGCGAAAGAGATCAAAGGGTTGATCGAAGCGTCGCAGAACCGGGTGCAGGAAGGCGAGCAGATGGTGGAGTCGGCCGCGCAGACCATGAGCGGCATTACCGGCGAAGTGGGCCGGGTGACGGCGTTGATGCGTGAGATCTCGGCGGCGACGCGCGAACAAAGCAGCGGTATCGAACAGGTGAACCTGGCGGTGGCGCAGATGGATCAGGTGGCGCAGCAGAATGCGGCACTGGTGGAAGAGTCGGCGGCGGCGACGCGCTCGCTGGAAGATCAGGCTCAGCTGCTGGCGCAGAGCATGGCGGCGTTCAAGCTGTAAGGCGATAAGGGTTCGGCGCGGCGCCGAACCCTTGCAAAGAACGCGTTACTCGTCCGGGTTTTCGGCGATGAAGCGTTCCGCGTCTTCTACCATCGACTTGGTGCCGACGAAGAATGGCGCGCGCTGGTGCAGTTTCACCGGCGTGATGTCCAGAATGCGGTTTTTGCCGTCGCTGGCCTTACCGCCGGCCTGTTCGGCCAGAAACGCCATCGGGTTGCATTCGTACAGCAGGCGCAGCTTGCCTTGCGGGTGGCTGGCGGTGCTTGGGTAGATGTAGATGCCGCCTTTCAGCAGGTTGCGGTGGAAGTCCGCCACCAGAGAACCGATGTAGCGCGAGGTGTAAGGGCGCTGCGTCGCTTCATCCTGCTCCTGGCAGTATTTGATGTATTTCTTCACGCCGAGAGGGAACTTGATGTAGTTGCCTTCGTTGATGGAATACATGTTGCCGCTCGCCGGGAAGCGCACTTTCTCGTGGGAGAGGCAGAATACGCCCAGAGACGGGTCGTAGGTGAAGGCGTGGACGCCGTAACCGGTGGTGTACACCAGCATGGTGGACGAACCGTAAACCACATAACCCGCTGCGACCTGGGCGCTGCCCGGCTGCAGGAAGTCTTCTTCGGTCACCGGCGTGCCGACCGGCGTGATGCGACGGTAGATAGAGAAAATCGTACCGACCGAGACGTTGACATCGATGTTGGACGAACCGTCCAACGGATCCATCAAAACGACATACTTGGCATTTTCAGCTCGCTCGCCGTCGAATATCACGATTTCATCTTCTTCTTCGGAAGCGATACCCGCAACTTCACCACGCGCTTTCAACGCCGCTTTCAGTTTTTCGTTCGCGTACAGGTCCAGTTTCATCTGAACTTCGCCCTGTACGTTGGACACCCCGCTGGTGCCCAGAATATCAACCAGGCCGGCCTTGTTGATGTCGCGGTGGATGATTTTGGCGCCCAGTTTAATTGCAGAAAGTAACGCGGTCAGCTCGCCGGTGGCGTGAGAGAAGTCGTGCTGTTTCTCGACGATAAATTCGCCTAACGTTTTCATGACACAATCCCTGAATCTACGGATGGATAGCGGCCTGTTAACAAACCGCCAACGTTTTCGCGTGCAGTGTAGCCCAAAGATGCGCGCTATTCATAGGCAAATCCATTTCTTCTGGACGATTCTGAGCGTTAGAATATGCCGACATTCGATGCACTCACATGAGAAACCTATGCGCATTCACATTCTTGGGATCTGTGGCACCTTTATGGGCGGGTTGGCGATGCTGGCGCGCTCACTGGGGCATGACGTCACCGGTTCGGACGCCAACGTCTATCCGCCGATGAGCACGCTGCTGGAGAACCAGGGGATCGATCTTATTCAGGGTTATGATCCGGCCCAGCTGGATCCGGCGCCGGATCTGGTGATCATCGGCAACGCCATGACGCGCGGCAACCCGTGCGTGGAGGCGGTGCTGGAACGTGGCATCCCTTACGTTTCCGGCCCGCAGTGGCTGCACGATGCCGTGTTGCGCGATCGCTGGGTACTGGCGGTCGCCGGCACCCACGGCAAAACCACCACCGCCGGCATGGCGACCTGGATCCTCGAGGCCTGCGGCTACCAGCCCGGCTTCGTCATCGGCGGCGTGCCGGGCAACTTCGACGTATCGGCGCGCCTTGGCGGCAGCCCGTTCTTCGTGATCGAGGCCGACGAATATGACTGCGCGTTCTTCGACAAGCGCTCCAAGTTCGTGCATTACAGCCCGCGCACGCTGATCATGAATAACCTGGAGTTCGACCACGCCGATATCTTCGACGATCTGAAAGCCATCCAGAAACAGTTCCACCACCTGGTGCGTCTGGTGCCGGGCAAAGGCAAGATCATCCTGCCGGACAACGATAGCCACCTGAAGCAGGTGATGGCGATGGGCTGCTGGAGCGAGCAGGAGCTGGTGGGGGAAGAGGGCACCTGGCGCGCACAGAAGCTGACGCCGGACGCCAGCCATTACGCGGTGTTCCTCGACGGCGAACAGGTCGGCGAAGTGAACTGGGCGCTGGTGGGCGAGCACAACATGCATAACGGCCTGATGGCCATCGCCGCCACCCGCCACGTCGGCGTGCAGCCGGCGGACGCCTGCCGCGCGTTGGGCGATTTCATCAACGCCCGCCGCCGCCTGGAGCTGCGTGGCGAAGCCAACGGCGTCACGGTCTACGACGACTTCGCGCACCACCCGACGGCGATCCTGGCCACTCTGGCCGCGCTGCGCGGCAAGGTCGGCGGCACGGCGCGCATTCTGGCGGTGCTGGAACCGCGATCCAACACCATGAAAATGGGCATCAGCAAAAACGATCTGGCGCCTTCGCTCGGCCGCGCCGACGAGGTGTTCCTGTTCCAGCCGCACCACATTCCGTGGCAGGTGGCGGAAGTGGCGGATGCCTGCGTGCAGCCGGCGCACTGGAGCGCGGATCTCGACACGCTGGTGGACATGGTGGTGAAAACCGCACAGCCGGGCGATCACATTCTGGTGATGAGCAACGGCGGTTTCGGCGGCATTCACGACCGTCTGCTGGACGCGCTGGCGAAAAAGCAGGAACCGAAAGTCACCTACTGATCGCTCAGCCGCATCAGCCACATCAAGGGTCGCATTCGCGGCCTTTTTTACGCCCATAAAAAAGCCCTCGCGAGCGAGGGCAACGGGGTTCGTCGGATAGGACGACGAGAGGGTCTCTGGGAAATCGGCGTTTGCGTCAGAACTCGGCAGTGGCAGTGACGAGGGTAATCAGCTCTGCAAAGCCGTTCCCAGAGTTGTTATTTGTAAATCTCGGCGGTGGCGTGGTAGTTGCCTTCGTTACGCGCTTCGATCACGCGGTAGGCGGTCGCGCCTTTCGCGTCGGCTTTCTCCGACAACGCCTGGCGAATGTCGGTCGGCGCGCCGTCGATGCCGCTGACGGTGATGGTGCCGATAGATTGCAGATTGGCGGTCTGATCGTTAGTCACCAGCTGGGCGGCGGAGGCGCCGAAGGAGATGACAGACAGCAGGCCGAATGCAGCGAGAGTAGTTTTCATGTTCATGATAGCGATCCTTGGTCATAACAGCCTGGAAGGGCTTGGCAGCGATTTTTATTCTTGAAGGCCGTTATGGCAGCGTTTGATTCCAGAGATGTATTGCCCGTTGCCGGGTAATGCCGGTACTTATTTGTAGATTTCAGCGGTTGCGTGGAAGCTGCCGTCATTGCGGGCTTCGATTACGCGGTAAGCGGTCGCCCCTTTGGCGTCGGCTTTGTCGGACAGCGCCTGGCGGATGTCGGAAGGCGCAGCGGCGACGCCGCTCACGGTGATTACACCGGCCGGCTGCAGTTTTGCGGCCTGAGTTGCATCAATAGATTGTGCTGCGAATGCACCAAAGGAAAGCATGGACAGAACGCTCAGGGTTGCAACGGTAGCTTTAATTTTCATCATCTCACCTCATCGTATTCTTTTATCAGTTCCAACGAACTGTGATTCAGTTCACGAAAATGAGTATACAGCTAGTAACGCGAAAAATTAATAGTTAGCTAACAGTTGCTAGTGAAACTTTAACCTTATGATCCTTATTTTTTATAACTGTAAGGAATAAAAAACGCTCACAAAACGATCTTTTGATGTTAAATTTATGTAATTTCAATAAGGTAAGTGCTTTTGACCAAAAGTGCGGAAGATCACAGTGGGTACTGCTGGTTACATGTAGATGTCATGGAAATGTGTTGCTGAGGGATAAAAAAGCAGTGTTAAACGCGGTTGAAGGCGGGAAAGGTAACGTGAGAGTTAAAGAAGCGCTAACAAAGTGCGGGCTAAAGCCGCACTTTGTTAGCGCCAGGTTTCACAGCTCTTGCTCGAACACGCCCAGAATAGCCTCATGCAGTTTCTGAGCGGTAAAGCCGTTGGACGGGGTGACGAAAATCGTGTCGTCGCCGGCAATCGTGCCGAGGATGCCCTGGGATTTCCCCAATGAGTCGAGCAGGCGGGCGATCAGCTGCGCGGCGCCCGGGCTGGTGTGGATCACCACGACGGCGTCGTTATGGTCGACGTCCAGCACCAGATTCTTCAATGGGCTGGTGGTGGTCGGCACGCCGAGTTCGGCAGGAAGGCAATACACCATTTCCATTTTGGCATTGCGCGTACGTACCGCGCCGAACTTGGTCAGCATGCGCGATACTTTGGATTGGTTAATGTTTTCGAAGCCTTCTTCTTGCAGCGCCAAAACGATCTCGCCTTGAGAACTGAATTTTTCTTCTTTCAATAACGCTTTGAACGTCTTGATCAGATCTTCCTGTTTTGCGGGATTACGCATTTTGCACCGTGGAATGTTGATAGTGGAAGTCATGATTATGCATATAGATGAATTTTTATGCAACAAAGGCCGACCCAAAGAAAATAAGCATGACCGGGCGGCGAGGAAAGGGCGGCATTTTAACAAAATCCGGCCGCGATGAATATGCCCTTTTGGCGACGGAAAATCGGCCCGCAGTGGTAAATAAAATGTTATTAAAATGATGTTGTTCTGATGTTGCGTAAGGGTGTAATGTAACGGCCGGTTAACTTGCTCGTGAATAACCTCGCACTATTTTTGATTAGTGTGCGCTATGCCCTTCATGCGTAAGCGATTTAATCTAAAATGGGCGCGACAGCGGCCGTTTTATTACACCTGCAAGCAAGAATTGGCTAATTTATTGTTTTGAAAGGTGTAATGACTTAAGGTCCGTAACCAACACATTCACGGCGCTTTATATATTTAAGATAATAAAGGAGTATAGGATGAAAGTTGCAGTTCTCGGTGCTGCTGGCGGTATCGGCCAGGCCCTCGCCCTTCTACTCAAAACCCAGCTTCCTTCAGGTTCTGAACTCTCTCTCTACGACATTGCCCCCGTTACCCCAGGCGTTGCCGTCGACTTAAGCCACATCCCAACCGCAGTTAAAATCAAAGGCTTCAGCGGCGAAGACGCGACCCCGGCTCTGCAAGGTGCGGACGTGGTGCTGATTTCCGCCGGCGTGGCCCGTAAGCCAGGCATGGATCGCTCTGACCTGTTCAACGTTAACGCCGGCATCGTGCGTAACCTGATTGAACAAGTGGCGAAAACCTGCCCGAAAGCCTGCATCGGCATCATCACCAACCCGGTTAACACCACGGTCGCCATCGCGGCGGAAGTGCTGAAAAAAGCCGGCGTTTACGACAAGAACAAACTGTTCGGCGTGACTTCGCTGGATATCATCCGTTCCAACACCTTCGTGGCCGAGCTGAAAGGCAAGCAGCCGGAAGAGCTGAACGTGCCGGTCATCGGCGGCCACTCTGGCGTGACCATCCTGCCTCTGCTGTCGCAGATCCCAGGCGTGAGCTTCACCGATCAGGAAGTGGCGGATCTGACCAAGCGCATTCAGAACGCCGGCACCGAAGTGGTGGAAGCCAAAGCCGGCGGCGGGTCTGCAACGCTGTCCATGGGCCAGGCGGCCGCCCGTTTCGGTCTGTCTCTGGTGCGTGCGCTGCAGGGCGAGAAAGGCGTTGTGGAATGCGCTTACGTTGAAGGCGACGGCAAATACGCTCGCTTCTTCGCACAGCCGCTGGTGCTGGGCAAGAACGGCGTTGAAGAGCGCAAGGATATCGGCACCCTGAGCGCCTTCGAGCAGAAAGCGCTGAACGAGATGCTGGACGTGCTGCACAAAGATATCGAACTGGGCGAGAAGTTCATCAATAACTGATCGACGCCGATAGTCAGCCGATAAACGCCGCCGGACGCTGTTCCGGCGGTTTTTTTTGCTCCGCGTTCACGATTTGATGCGCGCCTTGCGATCCAGCAGGCAATCGCTGTGCGGATCGTAATAGCGGCTTGGCCAGATCTCCGAGGGGTGGACGCCTATCGCTTCGGCGATCAGCCATTCCCCCTTCGGCCACGGGCGCGACAGCGCGTTGGCCAGCGTCGATGAGCTTAATCCGGCCTTGCGCGACACTGCCGCCAGCGTGGTGCCCTGCTTGCGTAGCGCCGCGATGATATCTGCCGGATGCCAATCTGGGTTCCTTGAATTCATGTTTACATTCCTTTTCTGATTAGCCAAAGTTGCGTTAGTGGTATAACTAACGGGTCAAGGTTAAGCGCATGAACAACGTGAAACGCTTATTCGGAAACCAGAATACCATTAAATTTCCTAAAAAATACCCAAGTAATTTCCAAAAAATGACGTTGCCCACTATTGCCCAGAGATGATGGCTATGAAAAAAGAGTGGTTTGCCGCCAAGGAACTGACAGGCATCGCAGGATTACCTTCCTCACCACAGGGAATCAATCTGATGGCCCGGCGCGAAGGCTGGATCAGCCGCAGGCGTAAAGGCGTGCAGGGAAAAGCGTTGGAGTACCATATCGACAGCCTGCCTTCAGACGTGCGTAACCTGCTGGTGCTGAAGGAAGACGGGGCGGCATATGACGTAGAGCGTCAGGATCCGTTGGCGGTCTGGATCGAGTATTACTACCATTTGACGGAAAGCGAGCGCGAGAAAATGGTGGCTTTCCTGATGCGGGAAGGGATCGGCGGCCTGCTGGCGCGTATCGACGAAGAGAGCAATACCTAGCTAGGCAGGCCCGCGTATGCGGGCCTGATGGTTTTTAAGAAATATTAATTTCTTAAAAATCACGTTGCACCGCCAGATGGGCCAGGCCCTCCAGCGCCGTGCGGTGCTCCGATGCCGGCAATGCCTGCAGCGCGGCGATCGCCTTGTCGGCCTCTTCCTCGGCGCGTTTGCGGGTGTATTCCAGCGAACCGCATTGCTGCATCGCCTGCAGCACCGGCTCCAACAGGTGACGGCCGTTGCCTTGCTCAATCGCGCCGCGGATCATGTCACGCTGGGCGTCGTCGCCGTTGTGCATCGCGTGCAGCAGCGGCAGGGTCGGTTTCCCTTCGTTCAGATCGTCGCCGGTGTTTTTGCCCAGGGTGCTGCCGTCGGCGCTGTAGTCGAGCAGATCGTCGATCAGCTGGAAAGCGGTGCCGAGGTAGCGGCCATAGTCTTGCAGCGCCCGTTCTTGCTCAGCGCTGGCGCCGGACAGGATCGCCGACGATTGCGCCGCCGCCTCGAACAGACGGGCGGTTTTGCTGTAGATCACCCGCATATAGCTTTCTTCGCTGATGTCGGGATCGTGCACGTTCATCAACTGCAGCACTTCACCTTCGGCGATGACGTTGACCGCTTCCGACATCAGCGCCAGCACGCGCAGGGATTCCAGGCTGGTCATCATCTGGAAGGCGCGGGTGTAGATAAAGTCGCCGACCAGCACGCTGGCGGCGTTGCCGAACGCCGCGTTGGCGGTGGCTTTGCCGCGGCGCATGTCCGATTCGTCAACGACGTCGTCATGCAGCAGCGTGGCGGTATGGATGAATTCGATCAGGGCGGCCACGGTGACGTGCTTGCTGCCTTCATAGCCCAATGCCCGCGCCGCCAGGACGGCGATCATCGGCCGGATGCGCTTACCGCCACCGCTGATAATGTAATAGCCAAGCTGATTGATGAGCGTGACATCGGAATTCAGCTGTTCGAGAATTGTTGCGTTCACGGCCGCCATATCTTGCGCGGTTAACTCGGTAATTTGCTCTAGGTTCATTGTATTTTTTTCAGCTGTGTTTCTCTTCACCGCGTTGAGATCGCTGCTCACATCGGTACATGGCGGTAACTGTCCCTATGATTGTACTTGAAAAACGGTTCAGATAAACGCCACGAAAGAAACTGCGCTTTTTTTCTTCTTTTTTCTTGTTCTGGTCTTATTCTGCTCTTGTCATGCGCTGCTTTTTTGCGTAGAATTCGCGCCCTATTGTGAATATTTATAGCGCGCTCTGAACTAACACAGTCGGGCACGCGGAAAGCGGAGTTTTATATGTACGCGGTTTTCCAAAGTGGTGGTAAACAACACCGAGTAAGCGAAGGTCAGACCGTTCGCTTGGAAAAGCTGGACATCGCAACTGGTGAAGCGGTTGAGTTTGACCAGATTCTGATGATCGCTAATGGCGAAGATATCAAAATCGGCGTTCCTTTCGTCGATGGCGGCAAGATCAAAGCTGAAGTCGTTGCTCACGGTCGTGGCGAGAAAATTAAAATTGTTAAGTTTCGTCGTCGTAAACACCACCGTAAGCAGCAGGGCCACCGTCAGTGGTTCACTGACGTTAAAATCACCGGCATCAGCGCTTAAGTTAGGAGAGCGGATTAATGGCACACAAAAAGGCTGGCGGCTCGACTCGTAACGGTCGCGATTCAGAAGCTAAACGTCTGGGCGTAAAACGCTTTGGCGGCGAAGCAGTACTGGCAGGCAGCATCATCGTTCGTCAGCGCGGCACCAAATTCCACGCTGGTACCAACGTGGGTTGCGGCAAAGACCACACTCTGTTTGCTTTGAAAGACGGTAAAGTCAAATTCGAAGTTAAAGGCCCGAGCAATCGTAAATTCATCAGCATCGAAGCTGAATAATTTTTCGAGCCTTACGAAATAGATGTAAGCCCCGCAATTCGTTGCGGGGCTTTTTACATTTATGGGTTGCCTGAGGGCAGGCCCGTCAGCGTTGGCGAAGGTGATATGGATACGAAGCAGCAGGTCGGCGTTGGCATTTCTCTGGCGTTAACCACGGCGGTTTGCTGGGGCGCGTTGCCGATTGCGATGAAAGAAGTGTTGGTGGTGATGGAGCCGTTTACCGTTGTCTGGTATCGCTTTACCATGGCCGCCATCGGTTTGGGCGCGATCCTCGCGGTGCGCGGCAAGCTGCCGCCGCTGACGATGTTCCGCCAGCCGCGTTGGCTGCTGCTGTTGGCGATCGCGACGGCGGGGCTGCTGGGCAACTTTGTGTTCTTCAGTTCCTCGCTGCAATACCTGAGCCCGACGGCGTCGCAGGTGATTGGCCAGCTGTCGCCGGTGGGCATGATGTTCGCCAGCGTGCTGATTTTAAAAGAACGCATGCGCGTCACCCAGGTCATTGGCGCCCTGATGCTGATTTGCGGACTGATGCTGTTTTTCAACGTCAGTCTGATAGAGATCTTCACCCGGCTGACGGACTACACGCTGGGCGTCATGCTGGGCGTGTGCGCGGCGATGGTCTGGGTGAGCTACGGCGTGGCGCAGAAGGTGTTGCTGCGCCGGCTGGCTTCGCCGCAGATCCTGGTTATGTTGTACACTTTATGTGCGATGGCGTTGTTCCCTCTGGCCAAACCCGAGGTGATTTTCCAACTGAGCGGCTGGCAATTGGCGTGTTTGCTGTTTTGCGGCGCCAATACGCTGATCGGCTACGGCGCGCTGGCAGAGGCGATGGCGCGTTGGCAGGCGGCGCAGGTAAGCGCGTTGGTGACGCTGACCCCGCTGTTTACCCTGCTGTTTTCAGATTTATTGGCGTTGGCCTGGCCCCAGGCATTCGCCGCGCCGACGCTGAACATTGTCGGCTATGTCGGTGCGTTTGTGGTTGTGGCGGGCGCCATGTTTTCCGCAATTGGTCACCGGTGGTGGCCGCGACGGGCAGAACCCCCCCTGGTTGCTCCTTTGAAGCAGCCCGGTGAATGATTTACGGAGACGGTAAATGAAGTTTGTAGATGAAGCAGCGATTCTGGTCGTTGCAGGCGACGGCGGCAACGGATGCGTCAGCTTCCGCCGCGAAAAATATATCCCCAACGGTGGGCCTGACGGCGGCGACGGCGGCGACGGCGGCGACGTCTACCTGCTGGCGGACGAGAACCTCAACACTCTTATCGACTATCGCTTTGAGAAGTCTTTCCGCGCCGAGCGCGGCCAGAATGGCCAGAGCCGCGACTGTACCGGTAAACGCGGTAAAGACGTCATCATCAAGGTGCCGGTCGGCACGCGCGTGAAGGATCAGGGCACCGGCGAGATCCTCGGCGACATGACCCGCCACGAGCAGAAGCTGATGGTCGCCAAAGGCGGCTGGCACGGCCTGGGCAACACCCGTTTCAAATCTTCGGTCAACCGTGCACCGCGTCAGAAGACGCTGGGTACCGCTGGCGAAGCGCGCGACCTGTTGCTGGAGCTGTTGCTGCTGGCCGATGTAGGCATGCTGGGGCTGCCGAACGCCGGCAAATCGACCTTCATCCGCGCGGTGTCCGCCGCCAAGCCGAAGGTGGCCGATTATCCGTTCACTACGCTGGTGCCGAGCCTGGGCGTGGTGCGTATGGACCACGAGCAGAGCTTTGTGGTCGCCGACATTCCGGGGCTGATCGAGGGCGCCTCCGAAGGCGCGGGCCTGGGCATTCGCTTCCTGAAACACCTGGAGCGTTGCCGCGTGCTGCTGCACCTGGTGGACATCGCGCCGATCGACGAATCCGATCCGGTGGAGAACGCCAAAGTCATCATCAACGAGTTGAACCAATACAGCGAAAATCTGGCGCAGAAGCCTCGCTGGCTGGTGTTCAACAAAATTGATGTGATTGGTGAGGAAGAAGCCGCCGAACGCGCCAAGGCGATTGTGGAAGGCATGGGCTGGGAAGGGAAGTACTACATGATCTCCGCCGCCAACCGCGAAGGCGTCAACGCGCTGTGCTGGGACGTGATGAACTTCATCAACACCCAGCCGAAAGCGATGGCGATCGAAGAAAGCGCACCGGAAAAAGTCGAATTCATGTGGGATGACTACCACCGCGAGCAAATCGCGGAAGTGGAAGCCGAAGCGGAAGATGACTGGGATGACGACTGGGACGAAGACGACGACGAAGGCGTCGAAATCATTTACCAGAAGTAATTCGGTGATAAGGGGCTCAGCAACGCTGGGCCCTTGTTATTTAAGCGCCTTTTCCGGCAGCCAGCACTGGGCGTTCAGGCCGCGCGCATCGCGGCGGTTTTCCAGCGTCAAACGCCCCTGGTGCAACTGCACGATGCGGATCACGATATTCAGGCCCAGCCCACTGCCGCCGTAGCGTTGATCCATGCGGCGAAACGCCTGCGTCAGCTCCCCGACCATCTCTTCCTTGATCCCCGGACCATCGTCGATGACTTGCAGCAGATAGCCGTTGCCTTGCGGCGTTAACCTCACCTGTATCGCGCCGCCTTCAGGGCCGTAACGGTGGGCGTTTTCGACCAGGTTGCGCAGCAGCAGCCGCAGCAGCACCGGATCGCCGTTTACTGTGGCAGCAGCCGGCAAGTGCCAGTCCAGCGTCTGCGCGCGTTGGGCGGCCATTTCGTCGAGCTCTTCACGCAGCGGCTGGATCACATCGGCCACCCAATCGACATGCTGATAATGGCCGCGGGCGAAGTCTTGCCCGGCGCGCGACAGCATCAGCAACTGCTCGACGGTGTGCATCAGCTGATCGATGCGGGCGATCAGCGCCTGGCTGCCCTTGACGCCCTGTTTCTCCATCAGTTCCAGATGCAGGCGGATGCCGGCCAGCGGCGTGCGCAGCTCGTGGGCGGCGTCGGCGGTGAACAGGCGTTCCTGTTGAATGGTGTTGTCCAATCGTGAGAACAGCTGATTGAGTGCATTGGTGACCGCCACCATTTCCTGGCTGTCGCTGGCGATCGGCAGCGGCGTCAGGTTATCGGCAGAGCGCTTTTCCAGCCGTTTCTGCAATTGGTTGAGCGGGCGGATGATCCAGCTGATGGCCCAAAACGACGCCAGCAGCGTGACGATCATCATGATCAGCGAAGGCGCCAACAGCGACGCGATGGCCTCGGCGATCTCGCTATCGACGCGTTCGGTACGCACTTTGGCGGACAGGGTTTCGTCCACCAGGAAGCCGATCTGTTCCTGGCTTTCGTGCCACAGCCAGAAGGCGCTGATGAGTTGCGTGACCAGCAGGATCAGCGCCAGCATCAGCAGCAGGCGGCGGCGCATGCTGATCATGAGGAGGGTTCCAGGCGGTAGCCGATGCCGCGCACGGTGCGGATGCGATCCTTGCCCAGTTTGCGGCGCAGGTTGTGAATGTGTACTTCCAGCGTGTTGGAACCTAAATCGTCTTGCCAGGTATAGAGATCCTGCTGCAGGAGTTCACGGTTGACCGTCTGCCCGGCACGCATGATAAGACGCGCCAGAATGGCGAACTCTTTCGGCGTGACCTCCACCGGCTGCTGCTGCAGGTAAACCTGCTGGCTGGAGAGGTTCAGCTGCAGATCGTCCACCTGCATCAGATTGTCGCTGTGCCCCTGGTAGCGCCGCAGGAGGGCGCGTACGCGCGCCTGCAGCTCGACCAGCGCGAAGGGTTTGACCAGGTAGTCGTCGGCGCCGGCGTCCAGCCCGTCGACGCGGTCTTCCAGCGCGTCGCGGGCGGTCAGGATCAGCACCGGCAGATCGATCTGTTGGCGGCGCCACTGCCGCAGCAGCGCGGCGCCGTCGGTGTCCGGCAGGCCGAGATCCAGGATCACCATGCTGTATTGGCTGGTGATGAGCAGGCTGTTGGCCTCCGCCGCCGTGGCGGCGCAGTCGCAGACGTAACCTTCGCCGGTCAGCGCCAGCGCCAGCCCCTGTTGCAACAGTTCATCATCCTCAACGACCAGCAGCTTCATGATGATCCTCAGTTGTTTTGGTAAATATCCCGATACAGGCGGCTTTCGAAACGCACCAGCGGCGCGCGGCGCTGTTTCTGATCCTCCGGCGGCACGGCGTAGCCGGAGAGATACTGCACGAAGGCCATGCGCTGGCCGCTGGCGGTGGTGATGAAGCCCGCCAGGTTGTACACGCCCTGCAGCGCGCCGGTCTTGGCCGACACTTTGCCGTCGACGCCGGCTTCGTGCAGGCCGCCGCGATAGCGCAGGGTACCGTCATAGCCGGACAGCGGCAGCATCGAGATGAAGTTCAGCTCGTTGTCGTGCTGCGCGATGTACTGCAGCGCCTGCATCATGGTCGCCGGCGCCAGCAGGTTGTGGCGCGACAGGCCGGAGCCGTCGGCGATGATGGTGTTGCCCAGATCGATGCCGGCCTTCTGGCGCAGCACCTGGCGTACCGCATCGGCACCCGCTCGCCAGGTGCCCGGCACGCCGAAGCGTTCGTGGCCGATGGTGCGGAAGACGGTATCGGCGATCATGTTGTCCGATTTTTTCAGCATGATCTTCAACAGATCGTGCAGCGGCGCCGACTGGGTTTGCGCGATCACCGTGCCGGTGATGCCGGGACGCGTCTGGCGTTTCAAGTGCCCGTCGATCTGGATGCCGGCCTGGATCAGTTCGTCTTTCAGGATGGCGCCCGCGTAGCTGGCGCCATCCTGGATGGCGAAGGCCAACGGCAGCGGTTCGCTGCGCTGCGTCAGGCAGCCGGTCAGGGTAAAGCGGTTCAGCTCGCCCGGCACCACGTCCAGTTCGCAGTACTGCGCGTCAGCGGAGCCGCGCGCCAGGGTGCGCACCTGGCTAAACATATTGACCGGATAATAGGAGGCGACGCGGATAAACGCCATGTCGCCCGGATTCGGCGCGCTGTACAGCGAGACCGAGAAACAGTTGCGATCGACGATGGCGGCGGCCGGCGGCGCGCTGAAGCACTGCGTCAGATCGTTCCACGGCCAGCCGGGCGCCTTGTCATGGCTGGCGAAGACCGAGGTATCGACCAGCACGTCGCCGCTGATTTGGCGCACGCCCTGTTTCTTCAGGACGGCCACCATATTGCGCAGGCTCTGGCGTTTGAAGGTCGGATCGCCGCTGAAGCGGGCGATCAGGTTGCCGCGCAGCACGCCGTCGCGGATATCGCCCTGGCTCTCCAGCGTGGTGGTGAAACGGTAATCGGGCCCGAGTTGCAGCAATGCCGCCAGCGCCGTCAGCACTTTTTGGGTACTGGCCGGCAGCGCCATCTGCTGAGAGTGATAATCGATCGTCGGCGCGCCGGCACCGATTTTCTGAACGACCAGGGCAAGGTTGGCCCCATCAGGCAGATATTGTGTGTACTCTTCAACCGGGGCCGCATTCGCATTCAGAACAAATGCGCAAGCCAATGCACTGACAATTCGTGAAAAACGCATAATCTCGGGATAACAGCTGGATAACGTGCCGTCATACTACGGTGCAATCAGGGAAAAAGTAAACGATGACCCTCAAGGAACTCTAGGCTAAAATGCGTATCAAAATGCAAAACCGATCTTGGCTTGGGCTCCGTTCCGAGTCAGGTTTCTTTTGTTTGTCGCCTGGAGGCGGGTGGCGGTATGCCAACCGTGTTTTCATACGAATACGTCAGGATGACGGTTATTTGAACAGGAAAGATTTAGAGGTATTTATACGATGAACCAAATTCCGATGACCTTGTTTGGCGCTGAAAAACTGCGCGAAGAGCTCGAATATCTGAAAAGCGTGCGCCGCCCGAAAATCATTGCGGACATCGCTGAGGCGCGCGAGCACGGCGATTTGAAAGAGAATGCCGAGTACCACGCCGCCCGCGAACAGCAGGGTTTCTGCGAGGGCCGCATTCAGGAAATCGAAGCCAAGCTGTCCAATGCTCAGGTGATCGATATCACCAAGATGCCGAACACCGGCCGAGTGATCTTCGGCGCCACCGTATCGGTGATGAATCTGGACAGTGAAGAAGAAGTGACTTACCGCATCGTTGGCGACGATGAGGCCGATTTCAAGAAAAATCTGATTTCGGTAAACTCGCCGATGGCGCGCGGCCTGATCGGCAAAGAGCAAGACGATGTGGTGGTGATCAAAACCCCTGGCGGCGACGTCGAGTATGAGATCCTGAAGGTTGAGTATCTCTGATCGAGGCCGTTGGTCATTAATGCGCCAACGTTTTGTAAAGATAGGAAAAAGGCCGCAAGCGGCCTTTTATCTTGGTCAGGCGCATGGCACCTTTTCGTTAACCTGATGGTTATTAACGCGGTAGACTGATCTTGCGCTCTTTCGACGGGCGGTAAAGAATAAGCGTACTGCCGATAACTTGCACATTGCAGGCGCCCGTTTCACGCACGATAGCATCGGCGATCAGGGTTTTGGTTTCGCGATCTTCAGCGGCGATTTTTACCTTGATCAGCTCGTGATGCTCCAGAGCCTGTTCAATTTCAGCCAGCACCCCTTCGGTAAGACCGTTATTGCCCAGCATCACCACCGGTTTTAACGGATGCGCCAGGCCTTTCAGGTGCTGTTTTTGTTTATTATTCAGATTCATTGTCTTTTTTGCTTAAGTTGGGATTGAAAACGGTACATTCTACCGCCATCTCATGTATATCACCAAATCGGTCTTCACCGGTGTGAGTCTACGTGAGCAGCGACCCTGACATAAGACTCTTTTTATGATAGTTGGAAAACGAGATGGCTAATAAAAAGCGTTCGGCTAGCTCCAGTCGCTGGTTACAAGAACACTTTAGCGATAAATATGTACAGCAGGCGCAGAAAAAGGGACTGCGTTCCCGCGCCTGGTTTAAACTTGATGAAATACAGCAGAGCGACAAACTGTTCAAACCGGGCATGACCGTGGTGGATCTCGGCGCCGCGCCGGGCGGCTGGTCGCAGTATGTGGTCACCCAAATCGGCGGTACCGGGCGCATCATCGCCTGTGATATTTTGCCAATGGATCCTATCGTTGGCGTCGATTTCCTTCAGGGCGATTTTCGTGATGAACTGGTGCTGAAGGCGCTGTTGGAACGAGTAGGCGAGAGTAAGGTTCAGGTGGTCATGTCCGATATGGCCCCGAATATGAGTGGCACCCCGGCGGTCGATATTCCAAGGTCGATGTATCTGGTGGAGTTGGCGCTGGATATGTGTCGGGATGTCCTCGCACCAGGCGGAAGTTTCCTGGTGAAGGTGTTCCAGGGAGATGGCTTTGACGAGTACCTACGGGAAATTCGCTCCCTGTTTACGAAGGTTAAGATTCGTAAGCCAGACGCTTCCCGCGCCCGTTCGCGCGAAGTGTACATTGTAGCGACAGGGCGCAAACTGTAGTACCCTAACGCTGTTTGTTAACACAGTTGTAAGATGAGGTTAATCCCTTGAGTGACATGGCGAAAAACCTAATTCTCTGGTTAGTCATCGCGGTAGTGTTGATGTCTGTATTCCAGAGCTTTGGGCCCAGCGAGTCGAATGGCCGTAGGGTGGATTACTCTACCTTCATGTCCGAACTGACCCAGGACCAGGTTCGCGAAGCGCGAATCAACGGACGTGAAATTAACGTTACCAAGAAAGACAGTAACAAATACACGACCTACATCCCTGTCAACGATCCTAAGTTGCTGGATACGTTGTTAACGAAGAATGTGAAAGTTGTCGGCGAGCCGCCTGAAGAGCCGAGCCTGCTGGCTTCTATCTTTATCTCCTGGTTCCCGATGCTGTTGCTGATCGGGGTCTGGATCTTCTTTATGCGGCAAATGCAGGGCGGCGGCGGCAAGGGCGCGATGTCCTTCGGCAAGAGCAAGGCCCGCATGCTGACGGAAGACCAGATCAAGACCACTTTCGCCGATGTCGCCGGTTGTGACGAAGCGAAAGAAGAGGTGAGCGAACTGGTGGAATACCTGCGCGAGCCGAGCCGTTTCCAGAAATTGGGCGGCAAGATCCCGAAAGGCGTGCTGATGGTTGGCCCACCGGGGACCGGTAAAACGCTGTTGGCGAAAGCGATCGCCGGCGAAGCGAAGGTGCCGTTCTTCACCATTTCCGGTTCCGACTTCGTCGAAATGTTCGTCGGTGTGGGTGCATCCCGCGTGCGCGACATGTTCGAGCAAGCGAAGAAAGCCGCGCCGTGCATCATCTTCATCGATGAAATCGACGCCGTCGGTCGCCAGCGTGGCGCCGGCCTGGGTGGCGGTCACGATGAGCGCGAACAGACCCTGAACCAGATGCTGGTTGAGATGGACGGTTTCGAAGGCAACGAAGGCATCATCGTCATCGCGGCCACCAACCGTCCGGACGTGCTTGACCCTGCGCTGCTGCGCCCGGGCCGTTTCGACCGTCAGGTCGTGGTCGGGCTGCCGGATGTGCGTGGCCGTGAGCAGATCCTGAAGGTGCACATGCGCCGCGTGCCGTTGGCGGCCGACATCGACGCCTCCGTCATTGCGCGCGGTACGCCGGGCTTCTCCGGTGCCGATCTGGCTAACCTGGTCAACGAAGCGGCGCTGTTCGCCGCCCGCGGCAACAAGCGCGTGGTGTCGATGGTGGAGTTCGAGAAAGCCAAAGACAAGATCATGATGGGTGCGGAACGCCGCTCCATGGTGATGACCGAAGCGCAGAAAGAGTCGACCGCGTATCACGAAGCGGGCCATGCCATCATTGGCCGCCTGGTTCCTGAACACGATCCGGTGCACAAGGTGACGATCATTCCTCGCGGCCGTGCGCTCGGCGTGACCTTCTTCCTGCCGGAAGGGGATGCGATCAGCGCCAGCCGTCAGAAGCTGGAGAGCCAAATCTCCACCCTGTACGGCGGCCGTCTGGCGGAAGAGATCATCTACGGGCCGGAGAAAGTCTCTACCGGTGCGTCGAACGACATCAAAGTGGCGACCTCCATCGCCCGCAACATGGTGACCCAGTGGGGCTTCTCCGAGAAGCTGGGGCCGCTGCTGTATGCGGAAGAAGAGGGCGAAGTGTTCCTGGGCCGTTCCGTGGCCAAGGCGAAGCACATGTCGGATGAAACCGCGCGCATCATCGACCAGGAAGTGAAGTCGCTGATCGAGCGTAACTACACGCGTGCTCGCTCGCTGCTGATGGAAAACATGGACATCCTGCACTCGATGAAGGATGCGCTGATGAAGTACGAAACCATCGATGCGCCGCAGATCGACGATCTGATGAACCGCAAAGACGTGCGTCCGCCTGCGGGTTGGGACGATGCGAACAAAGGCAACAGCTCCGACAACGGCGGCACCCCGAAAGCCCCGACGCCGGTAGATGAACCTCGCACCCCAACGCCGGGCAACACCATGTCCGAACAGCTCGACAAGTAACTGCGGCTGTGTAATAACATCAAACCCCGGCATGCCGGGGTTTTTTTTTGCCCGGCGGGCAGTGAACCAGGCAACAGTAAGGTGGACCAACCATGCAGTTAACCGTGCGCGACATGACGCTCAATCTCTCCCATCCGCAGGTGATGGGCATCCTCAACGTGACGCCGGATTCGTTTTCCGACGGCGGCCGCCACAACACCCTGAACCAGGCGCTGCTGCACGCGCATGCGCTGATTTCGGCCGGCGCCACGATGATCGATATCGGCGGCGAGTCGACAAGGCCGGGGGCGGCAGAGGTGAGTGAAGAGGAAGAATTGGAACGGGTCGTGCCGGTGGTGGAAGCGCTGGCGCAGCGTTTTGAAGTCTTTATCTCTGTCGATACCTCGAAAGCGGGCGTGATCCGCGAATCAGCGCACGCCGGCGCACACCTGATCAACGACATTCGCTCACTTCAGGAGCCGGGTGCCCTGGCGGCGGCGGCGGAAAGCGGGCTGCCGGTCTGTCTGATGCATATGCAAGGGCAGCCGCGCACCATGCAGCAGGCGCCGCACTACGACGATCTGATCGCCGACGTTCAGGCGTTTTTCGAGCACCATATCCGGCGCTGTAACGAGGCGGGGATAACAAATCAGAAATTGCTGCTCGACCCAGGCTTCGGTTTCGGTAAAAATTTGGCGCACAACTATCAGCTTCTGGCGCGGTTGTCGGAGTTTCATCGTTTCGGTTTGCCGCTATTGGTCGGTATGTCGCGTAAATCGATGATTGGGCAACTGCTGAACGTGCCGCCGGATCAACGGGTGATCGGCAGCGTGGCCTGCGCGGTGATCGCGGCGATGCAGGGCGCGCAGATTGTCAGAGTGCATGACGTTAAAGAAACCGTCGAGGCGATGCGTGTCGTCGAGGCAACACTTTCAGCTAAGGGACAGTAGAGACATGAGCGAGCGCAAATATTTTGGCACCGACGGCATCCGTGGCAAGGTCGGGGACAGCCCCATCACGCCGGACTTCGTGCTGAAGCTCGGCTGGGCGGCCGGTAAAGTGCTGGCGCGCCACGGTTCGCGCAAGATCATCATCGGTAAGGATACGCGCATCTCCGGCTATATGCTGGAGTCCGCGCTGGAAGCCGGCCTGGCGGCCGCAGGGCTGTCCGCCTCCTTCACCGGGCCGATGCCCACCCCGGCGGTGGCCTATCTGACGCGCACCTTCCGCGCAGAAGCGGGCATCGTCATTTCCGCTTCTCATAACCCGTTCTATGACAACGGCATCAAGTTCTTCTCGATCGACGGCGCCAAGCTGCCGGACAACGTCGAAGAAGCTATCGAAGCCGAGATGGAAAAGCCGCTGACCTGCGTGGAGTCCGCCGAGCTGGGTAAAGCCAGCCGCATCATCGATGCCGCCGGCCGCTATATCGAATTCTGCAAAGGCACCTTCCCGAGCGAGCTGAGCCTGAAGGGGCTGAAAATCGTGGTCGACTGCGCCAACGGGGCGACCTACCACATCGCGCCGAGCGTGCTGCGCGAGCTGGGCGCCACGGTGATCGCCATCGGCGTTGAGCCGGACGGCATGAACATCAACGAGAAGTGCGGCGCTACCGACGTGCGTCAGCTGCAGGAGCGCGTGCTGCAGGAAAAAGCGCACGTGGGCCTGGCGTTCGACGGCGACGGCGACCGCGTGATGATGGTGGATCACCTGGGCAACAAGGTGGACGGCGATCAGATCCTGTACATCATCGCCCGCGAAGGCCTGCGTCAGGGCCAGCTGCGCGGCGGCGCGGTCGGCACCCTGATGAGCAATATGGGGCTGGAGCTGGCGCTGAAACAGCTGGGCATTCCATTCGCTCGCGCCAAAGTGGGCGACCGCTACGTGCTGGAAAAACTGCAGGAACTGGGTTGGCGCATCGGTGCGGAAAACTCCGGCCATGTGATCCTGCTGGACAAAACCACCACCGGCGACGGCATCGTGGCCGGGCTGCAGGTGCTGACTGCCATGGTGCGCAACCACATGAGCCTGCACGACCTGTGCAGCGGCATGAAGCTGCTGCCGCAAATCCTGGTCAACGTGCGCTTCGCCGGCGATCACAATCCGCTGGAGTCCGACGCGGTGCGCAAGGTCACCGAGCAGGTAGAGACCGAGTTGGCCGGCCGCGGCCGGGTGCTGCTGCGCAAATCGGGCACCGAGCCGCTGATCCGCGTAATGGTGGAAGGCGAGGACGAGCAGCAGGTGACCGCGCTGGCGCATCGCATCGCCAACGCGGTGAAATCCGCCGGTTAAAACAGACAGTTAGCCATCGGGCTCGGCACAGCTGAGCCCGAATAGGCGATTGTTGGCGTTTTTTTCCGCAAACGCGCCGGCGGCTGCAAATTGCCCTTGCGCGGGTTGGCGGCTTTGGTTAGTATTCACACCCGCTTCAGTAGGCAGTTTATAAAAACGCCTGCTTGATGAGTGTGAAGCATTTGGCATGCGGTGAGGCCGCAAGGATACGGGTACTACTATGTACGAAGCTCTTCTGGTAATTTTCCTGCTGATTTCAATCGGGCTGGTTGCTCTGATTATGTTGCAGCAAGGTAAAGGCGCTGATATGGGAGCCTCTTTCGGAGCAGGTGCATCAGGCACATTGTTCGGTTCGAGTGGTTCCGGTAACTTTATGACCCGCATGACTGCTGTGCTGGCGACGCTGTTCTTCGTCATCAGCCTGATTCTGGGCAACCTCAGCAGCAACCAAAGCAAGAAAGGCAGCGAGTGGGAAAACCTGGGTCAGCCAGTGAAAACTGAGCAGACAACCGCGCCGGCAGCACCTGCCAAGCCGAGCAGCGATATCCCGCAGTAAGCCGAAAAAGTTTGTAAACGGTGGTTGTGAACTCGAAAGAACAACGGCCGTTAGCAGTAAGAATCAGTACCGAGGTGGTGGAATTGGTAGACACGCTACCTTGAGGTGGTAGTGCCCTAACGGGCTTGTGGGTTCGAGTCCCATCCTCGGTACCAAATCCCAGAGATAACTTGCAATTTTGCGATTATCGGCGTAGTATTTGCCACGTTTTCGGACGCGGGGTGGAGCAGCCTGGTAGCTCGTCGGGCTCATAACCCGAAGGTCGTCGGTTCAAATCCGGCCCCCGCAACCACTTTCCTTTAAGTGTTTATTTTCAAATACACTTTTCGATTGAAATCCGCTTTTCTCGATCAACATTTGAAAATGACACTTGCTCGAAAGTTGTACCGAGGCCGCCTAGCGGCAAACAGGGTCCAGTTGCATAAAGCCCCGATTTTTCGGGGTTTTTTGTTATTTGGCAACAGAATCACTGGGCTATTTAGCCCTTTTTTTATGTCTTGGGGGTGGGCTTGTCCACATTAGAGCAACAGTTAACAGAGATGCTTTCGGCACCCGTAGAAGCGTTGGGCTTTGAGCTTGTAGGCATCGAATTCATTCGTGCGCGCCAATCGACGCTCCGCATCTATATTGATAGTGATAACGGCATCAATGTTGATGATTGCGCTGATGTCAGCCACCAGGTCAGCGCTGTATTGGACGTCGAAGATCCAATCACGGTCGCTTACAACTTGGAAGTCTCCTCTCCTGGCCTTGATCGCCCGATGTTCACCGCAGAGCACTATACGCGTTTCCTCGGTGAAGAAGTCAGCCTGGTCCTGCGCATGGCGGTACAGAACCGTCGCAAGTGGCAGGGTATTATCAAGTCTGTCGAAGGCGAGATGATCACGGTTACTGTGGAAGGGAAAGATGAAGTGTTCGCGCTGAGCAACATCCAGAAAGCGAACCTGGTACCCCACTTTTAAAGTTTGGAAGAGGCAACTAGGATGAACAAAGAGATTCTGGCTGTTGTTGAAGCAGTTTCCAATGAAAAATCCCTTCCGCGCGAGAAGATTTTCGAAGCGCTGGAAACTGCATTAGCCACCGCAACCAAGAAAAAATACGAGCAGGAAATCGACGTGCGCGTCAGCATTGACCGCAGAACCGGCGATTTCGATACCTTCCGCCGTTGGGTCGCCGTAGACGAAGTGACGCAGCCAACGCGTGAAATCACGCTGGAAGCCGCTCAGTTTGAGGATCCGAGCATCGAGCTCGGCGGCTACGTCGAAGATCAGATCGAATCCGTGACCTTCGACCGTATCACCACCCAAACCGCCAAGCAGGTTATCGTGCAGAAAGTGCGCGAAGCCGAGCGTGCGATGGTGGTTGACGCTTTCCGTGAACACGAAGGTGAGATCGTCACCGGCGTGGTGAAGAAAGTGAACCGTGACAGCATCGCGCTGGATCTGGGCAACAACGCCGAAGCGGTGATTGGCCGTGAAGACATGCTGCCGCGCGAAAACTTCCGTCCGGGCGACCGCATTCGCGGCGTACTGTACGCCGTGCGTCCTGAAGCACGCGGCGCGCAACTGTTCGTCAGCCGTTCCAGCTCGGAAATGCTGAAAGAACTGTTCCGCATCGAAGTGCCGGAAATCGGCGAAGAAGTGATTGAAATTAAAGCGGCAGCCCGCGATCCTGGCTCCCGCGCGAAAATTGCAGTGAAAACCAACGACAAGCGCATCGACCCGGTCGGCGCCTGCGTAGGTATGCGCGGTGCGCGCGTTCAGGCCGTGTCGAGCGAGCTCGGCGGCGAACGCATCGACATCATTCTGTGGGATGATAACCCAGCGCAATTCGTCATCAACGCCATGGCGCCGGCCGACGTCGCGTCGATCGTGGTAGACGAAGATAACTGCACCATGGATATCGCCGTTGAAGCCAGCAACCTGGCGCAGGCGATCGGCCGTAACGGCCAAAACGTGCGTTTGGCTTCCCAGCTGCTGAAACAACACCGCGGCGACGATCGTTGGGAACTGAACGTGATGACGGCGGACGACCTGCAGGCCAAGCACCAGGCCGAGGCTCATGCCGCTATTGATACCTTCACCAAGTATCTTGATATCGACGAAGATTTCGCCACCGTACTGGTTGAAGAAGGCTTCTCCACGCTGGAAGAGCTGGCCTACGTGCCGATCAAAGAGCTGTTGGAAATCGACGGTCTGGATGAAGATACGGTTGAAGCATTGCGCGAACGCGCCAAAGCTGCATTGACCACGCTGGCCCTGGCACAAGAAGAAAGCCTGGGCGACAACAAACCGGCCGACGATTTGCTCAACCTGCCGGGTCTTGAGCGCAGCATGGCCTTTAAACTGGCCGCGCGTGGGGTTTGTACGCTGGAAGATCTTGCCGAGCAGGGTGTTGACGATCTGGCTGATATTGAAGGGCTTAGCGACGAGCAAGCCGGCGAGCTGATCATGGCTGCACGCAATATCTGTTGGTTTGGCGACAACGCGTAATAACTGTAGCAGGAAGGAACAGCATGACGACAGATGTAACCGTAAAATCGCTGGCAGCAGAGATTCAGACTCCGGTTGATCGCCTGGTACAGCAGTTTGCTGATGCAGGGATCAACAAGTCCGAGTCGGACTCTGTTACCCAGCAAGAAAAAGAAACATTGCTGGCGCACCTGAACCGTGAACACGGCAGCGCGCCGGGTAAACTCACTTTGCAGCGCAAAACGCGCAGCACCTTGAATATCCCGAGCACCGGCGGTAAAAGTAAATCGGTGCAAATTGAGGTCCGCAAGAAACGCACTTATGTAAATCGCGATACGCAGGAAGCCCAGTTGGCTGAAGCGGCAGAGCAGGCACAGCGTGAAGCGGAAGAGCAGGCACGGCGCGAAGCGGAAGAGCTCGCAAAACGCGAAGCGGAAGCGAAGCGCGCAGCCGAAGAGCAAGCCAAACGTGAGGCCGCGGAGATTGCTAAGCGTAATTCAGCGGAAAAAGAAAAAGTGACCAATCAACATACCGACGAAATGACCAAGCCAGCTCAGGCGGAAAAAGCACGCCGTGAAGCCGAAGCCGCTGAACTGAAACGCAAAGCGGAAGAGGAAGTGCGCCGCAAGGTTGAAGAGGAAGCCAAGCGCGTGGCGGAAGAAGCCCGTCGCATGGCCGAAGAGAACGGCGAGAAGTGGGCCCAGGCAGACGCGGCAAGCGCCGCGGTTGAAAGCGCCGACTATCACGTGACCACCTCTCAGCACGCCCGTGCCGCGGAAGACGAAAACGACGCCAAAGTTGAAGGCGATCGTCGCAGCCGCACCCGCGGCGGCAAAGCCACCAAGCAGAAGAAAGGCAACAAGCTGTCCGAATCCAAAGCGGATCGCGAAGAAGCGCGTGCCGTTACCCGTGGCGGTAAAGGCAAACGCAAGCCTAGCGCTCTGCAGCAGGGCTTCAACAAGCCGGCGCAGGTGGTTAACCGTGACGTGGTGATCGGCGAAACCATCACCGTGGCCGAGCTGGCCAACAAGATGGCGGTAAAAGGTTCTCAGGTCATCAAAGTGATGATGAAGCTGGGCGCCATGGCCACCATCAACCAGGTTATCGACCAGGAAACCGCACAGCTGGTTGCCGAAGAGATGGGCCACAAAGTTATCCTGCGCCGTGAAAACGAGCTGGAAGAAGCGCTGATGAGCGACCGTGATACGGGCGCTGCGGCCGAGCCGCGCGCGCCGGTCGTGACCATCATGGGCCACGTTGACCACGGTAAAACCTCTCTGCTGGACTACATCCGCTCCACCAAAGTGGCGGCGGGCGAAGCCGGCGGCATTACCCAGCACATCGGTGCCTACCACGTAGAAACCGAGAACGGCATGATCACCTTCCTGGATACCCCGGGCCACGCCGCGTTTACCTCGATGCGTGCTCGCGGTGCTCAGGCGACTGACATCGTGGTTCTGGTGGTGGCGGCCGACGACGGCGTGATGCCACAGACCATCGAAGCTATCCAGCACGCGAAAGCGGCGCAGGTGCCGTTGGTGGTTGCGGTGAACAAAATCGACAAGCCGGAAGCCGATCCGGACCGCGTTAAGCAGGAGCTGTCTCAGTACGGCGTTATGCCGGAAGAGTGGGGCGGCGAAGCGCAGTTCGTCCACGTGTCCGCGAAAGCCGGTACCGGTATCGACGAGCTGCTGCAGGCTATCCTGCTGCAGGCCGAAGTTCTGGAACTGAAAGCAGTTCGCAGAGGCATGGCGAGCGGCGTGGTGATCGAGTCCTTCCTGGATAAAGGCCGTGGCCCTGTGGCTACCGTGCTGGTTCAGGAAGGTACGCTGAACAAGGGCGATATCGTTCTGTGCGGCTTCGAATACGGCCGTGTGCGTGCGATGCGCGACGAATTGGGTCGTGACGTGACCTCCGCCGGTCCGTCTATCCCTGTGGAAATCCTGGGTCTGTCCAGCGTGCCTGCAGCGGGTGACGAAGCGACCGTGGTGCGTGACGAGAAGAAAGCGCGTGAAGTGGCGCTGTACCGTCAGGGCAAGTTCCGCGAAGTCAAACTGGCGCGTCAGCAGAAGTCCAAGCTGGAAAACATGTTCGCCAACATGACCGACGGCGAAGTGTCCGAGCTGAACATCGTACTGAAGTCCGACGTACAGGGTTCTTGCGAAGCGATCAGCGACTCGCTGCTGAAACTCTCCACCGACGAAGTGAAGGTGAAGATTGTCGGTTCCGGCGTAGGTGGCATCACCGAAACCGACGCGACGCTGGCTGCGGCTTCCAACGCCATCATCCTGGGCTTCAACGTGCGTGCCGACGCTTCTGCGCGCCGCGTGATCGAAGCGGAAAGCCTGGATCTGCGTTACTACTCCGTGATCTATAACCTGATCGACGAAGTGAAGCAGGCGATGAGCGGTATGCTGGCGCCGGAATACAAGCAGCAGATCATCGGCCTGGCCGAAGTGCGTGACGTGTTCAAATCGCCTAAGTTCGGCGCTATCGCCGGCTGTATGGTTACCGAAGGGACCATCAAGCGTCACAACCCAATCCGCGTACTGCGCGACAACGTGGTTATCTATGAAGGCGAGCTGGAATCCCTGCGTCGCTTCAAAGATGACGTTAACGAAGTCCGTAACGGCATGGAATGTGGTATCGGCGTTAAGAACTATAACGACGTGCGCGTCGGCGACATGATCGAAGTGTTCGAAATCATTGAGATTCAACGCACCATCGCTTAACGATTGCACATCTGCTTATATCTGTTTACGGGGGGCCTTTGTGCCCCCCGATTTGTCTGGAGAATCCAAAATGGCAAAAGAATTCAGCCGCGGCCAACGCGTGGCGCAAGAGATGCAGAAAGAGATTGCGATCATTCTGCAGCGTGAAGTGAAAGATCCGCGCGTCGGCATGGCGACCGTTTCCGGCGTAGAAGTGTCCCGTGACCTGGCGTATGCCAAGGTTTACGTCACCTTTCTGAACGTACTGACCGAGAACCACGATCCGGATCTGGTCACCAACGGCATTAAAGCGTTGCAGGACGCTTCCGGTTATATCCGCACCCTGCTGGGCAAAGCGATGCGCCTGCGCGTGGTGCCGGAGCTGACCTTCGCTTACGACAACTCCCTGGTGGAAGGCATGCGCATGTCCAACCTGGTGACCAACGTGGTGAAGAACGACGCCGAGCGCCGTTCCGCCTCAGGCGATGACAAGGAGGATTAATGAGTCGCCCTCGTCGCCGCGGCCGTGATATCCACGGCGTGCTGTTGCTGGACAAGCCGCAGGGTTTGTCGTCCAACGATGCGCTGCAAAAAGTAAAACGCCTGTACAACGCCAACCGGGCGGGCCATACCGGCGCGCTCGATCCGCTGGCGACCGGCATGCTGCCTATCTGCCTGGGTGAAGCGACCAAGTTTTCGCAATATCTGCTCGATTCCGACAAGCGCTATCGGGTGATCGCCAAGCTGGGGCAGCGTACCGATACCTCCGACGCCGACGGCCAGATCGTGCAGGAGCGCCCGGTGAACTTCACCCAGGCGCAGCTCGACGCGGCGCTGGACACCTTCCGCGGCGATATCCAGCAGGTGCCGTCGATGTATTCGGCGCTGAAATACCAGGGCAAGAAACTCTACGAGTATGCGCGCCAGGGCATTGAAGTGCCGCGCGAAGCGCGCAGCATAACGGTGTACGAGCTGCAGTTTATCCGTTGGGAAGGGGATGAGCTGGAGCTGGAGATCCACTGCTCGAAAGGCACCTACATCCGCACCATCACCGACGATCTCGGCGAGCTGCTGGGCTGCGGCGCGCACGTGATCTATCTGCGCCGCCTGCAGGTGGCGACTTATCCGATCGCGCGCATGGTGACGCTGGAACAGCTGAACGCCCTACTGGAGCAAGCGCAGGAACAAGCGATCGCTCCCGGCGAGCTGCTCGATCCGCTGCTGATGCCGATGGACAGCCCGGTTGAGAACTATCCGGAAGTGAATTTGCTGCCGGTGGTGGCGGGCTACGTCAAGCAGGGGCAACCGGTGCAAGTGGCCGGTGCGCCGGCTTCCGGCCTGGTGCGCATCACCGAGGGTGAAGAGCGAAAATTCATCGGCGTTGGTGACATCGCCGAGGACGGTCGCGTGGCGCCGCGCCGCCTGGTGGTCGAGCATTTCGACTGACGGCGGGGCTCTGCGTCGCCTTGCGATCGCACTGCGCTAAGAGTAGAATGGCGCAGCTTATGCATTGGGTTGCTGAATTAGAGATCGGCGCCTGTTTTTATTATCTATAATCTGGAGTATTACAATGTCTCTAAGTGTTGAAGCTAAAGCTCAAATCGTAGCTGATTTCGGTCGTGGTACTAACGACAGCGGTTCTACCGAAGTTCAGGTTGCCCTGCTGACTGCGCAGATCAACCATCTGCAAGGCCACTTCTCCGAGCACAAAAAAGATCACCACAGCCGTCGTGGTCTGCTGCGTATGGTTTCTCAGCGTCGTAAGCTGCTGGACTACCTGAAGCGTAAAGATGTAGCACGTTACACCAGCCTGATCGAGCGTCTGGGTCTGCGTCGCTAATCTAGCAAGTTTCAGTGGAAAGGGGCCTATTTTGGCCCCTTTCTTCTAGGAAGCATAAGCAAATCAGGTTAATGTATTACTGATGTTTCCAAACAGGTTCTTCCGTTACAGAGGTTCGCGCGGCTAATGAGAGGCTTTATCTCCCGCCTGAGATAAGGATTGTCATTAGTCGCGAGGATGTAGTGAGAAGGCAAATCGAGTCACAGGCGTGTCGAGTCGTCAATGCGATTGCGCGCCGCTAATCAAGGATATAATTTTGCTGACACCGATCATTCGCAAATTCCAGTATGGCCAGCATACCGTCACCATCGAAACCGGTATGATGGCGCGTCAGGCCACCGCCGCCGTTATGGTGAGCATGGATGACACCGCCGTATTCGTTACCGTCGTTGGCCAGAAAAAAGCCAAGCCGGGCCAGAGCTTCTTCCCGCTGACCGTTAACTACCAAGAGCGTACCTACGCCGCCGGCCGCATCCCGGGCAGCTTCTTCCGTCGCGAAGGCCGTCCGAGCGAAGGCGAGACCCTGACTTCTCGTCTGATCGACCGTCCGATCCGTCCACTGTTCCCGGACAACTTCCTGAACGAAGTTCAGGTGATCGCGACCGTGGTTTCCGTTAACCCGCAGGTGAACCCGGACATCGTTGCGATGATCGGTGCTTCCGCAGCCCTGAGCCTGTCCGGTATTCCGTTCAACGGCCCAATCGGCGCCGCGCGCGTGGGTTACATCAACGATCAGTACGTACTGAACCCGACGACCGATGAGCTGAAAGAAAGCCGTCTGGATCTGGTGGTTGCCGGTACCGCCGGCGCGGTGCTGATGGTGGAATCCGAAGCGGACGTGCTGAGCGAAGATCAGATGCTGGGCGCCGTGGTGTTCGGCCACGACCAGCAGCAAGTGGTTATCGAAAACATCAACGCGCTGGTTGCCGAAGCCGGCAAACCGAAGTGGGATTGGCAGGCGCCTGCGGTCAACGAAGCGCTGCAAGCGCGCGTGGCTGAACTGGCCGAAGCTCGCCTGGGCGATGCTTACCACATCACCGAAAAACAAGAGCGTTACGCTCAGGTTGACGCGATCAAAGACAGCGTTGTTGAAACCCTGCTGGCGCAGGACGAAACGCTGGACGCCGGCGAAATCCAGGACATCCTGGGCAACCTGGAGAAAAACGTGGTGCGTAGCCGCGTACTGCGTGGCGAGCCGCGTATCGACGGCCGTGAAAAAGACATGATCCGTGGCCTGGACGTGCGCACCGGCGTATTGCCGCGCACCCACGGTTCCGCGCTGTTCACCCGTGGCGAAACTCAGGCGCTGGTTACCGCGACCCTGGGCACCGCGCGCGACGCACAGAACCTGGACGAGCTGATGGGCGAGAAGACCGACAGCTTCCTGTTCCACTACAACTTCCCTCCGTACTCCGTGGGCGAAACCGGCATGGTCGGCTCACCTAAGCGTCGTGAAATCGGTCACGGTCGCCTGGCGAAACGCGGCGTATTGGCTATGATGCCTAAACCAGAAGATTTCCCGTACACCGTTCGCGTGGTGTCTGAAATCACCGAATCCAACGGTTCTTCTTCCATGGCTTCCGTGTGCGGCGCGTCTCTGGCGCTGATGGACGCCGGTGTGCCAATCAAGGCTGCCGTTGCGGGTATCGCGATGGGCCTGGTGAAAGAAGCCGACAACTTTGTGGTTCTGTCCGACATTCTGGGTGACGAAGATCACCTGGGCGACATGGACTTCAAAGTGGCCGGTAGCCGCGACGGTATCACCGCGCTGCAGATGGACATCAAAATCGAAGGCATCACCCGCGAAATCATGCAGGTGGCTCTGAACCAGGCCAAGGGCGCGCGTCTGCACATCCTGGGCGTGATGGAACAGGCTATCAGCACCCCGCGCGGCGATATCTCCGAATTCGCACCGCGTATTCATACTATCCGCATCAACCCGGATAAGATTAAAGACGTGATCGGTAAGGGCGGTTCCGTTATCCGCGCGCTGACCGAAGAGACTGGCACTACCATCGAAATCGAAGATGATGGTACAGTTAAAATCGCTGCGACCGACGGGGAGAAGGCGAAATTCGCTATCCGTCGTATCGAAGAGATCACGGCAGAGATCGAAGTGGGCCGTATCTACCAGGGTAAAGTGACCCGTATCGTTGATTTCGGCGCATTCGTCGCTATCGGCGGTGGTAAAGAAGGTCTGGTACACATTTCTCAGATCGCCGACAAGCGCGTCGAGAAAGTGACCGACTATCTGCAGATGGGTCAGGAAGTGCCGGTTAAGGTACTGGAAGTTGACCGTCAGGGCCGCGTGCGTCTGAGCATCAAAGAAGCGATGGCGCCGGAAGCGGGTTCACCTGCGCCTGAAGCAGAATAACTGTATAGATAGTTTTACAGCTCCCCGCCACGGGGTTGGGAGCTGTTCGTATCGCGCGGGTAGGATGCCCGCGTTTTAGCAAACGGAGGACAGGACGTTCATCCAATGTTTGTCTTCGGGAGTGGGAAATGAAGCCTTTCTTGCGCTGGTGTTACGTTGCGACAGCACTCATGCTGGCAGGATGCAGCAACCATGATTGGCGTAAAGACGAAGTTTTGGCAATCCCGTTGCAGCCAACGTTGCAGCAGGAAGTGATCCTGGCGCGCATGGAACAAATTCTTGCCAGCCGGGCACTGACGGATGACGAACGCGCACAGCTTTTATATGAGCGCGGTGTGCTGTATGATAGCCTCGGGTTACGTGCATTAGCGCGCAATGATTTCTCGCAGGCGCTGGCGATACGTCCCGACATGCCGGAAGTTTTCAACTACCTGGGCATTTACTTAACGCAGGCAGGCAATTTTGATGCTGCCTATGAAGCGTTTGATTCTGTACTAGAGCTTGATCCAACTTACAATTACGCGCGTTTAAACCGGGGCATCGCACTGTATTATGGCGGCCGCTTCCCGTTGGCGCAGGATGATCTGCAGGCGTTTTATCAAGACGACCCAAACGATCCCTTCCGTTCGTTATGGCTGTATCTGGTGGAGCGAGAAATCGATCCCAAGAAGGCCGAGGTAGCGCTTCAGCAGCGCTATGACAAAGCGGACAGAGGGCAATGGGGATGGAATATTGTCGAATTCTACCTGGGCAAGATCAGCGAAAAAACGCTGATGGAACGCCTCAAGGCAGATGCAACGGATAACACTTCGCTCGCTGAGCATCTCAGTGAAACTGACTTCTATTTGGGTAAACACTACCTGAGTCTGGGGGACAAGGACACCGCTTCGGCGCTGTTCAAACTGACGGTGGCTAACAACGTTCACAACTTCGTTGAGCACCGCTATGCATTGTTGGAATTGGCGCTTTTGGGCCAAGAGCAAGACGACCTATCGGAATCGGACCAGCAATAGCTGACGAACACCTATCAGCCTGATGAACATTGGTTTTTAACCAAAGTTATCGCCTTCACGGGCGAGGGCTTTTTTGTTCGTTTTATAATCTAATTTGAGCCGGTTCACACTTTTCAATGAAAATGACTGAAAATTTTCTCGACGAGTTATGTAGACTGGCTGCCATTATTAATGAGGCACGTGTACATGACGACTGAGTTTGAAACCTCTTTTGCTGATCTGGGGCTGTCTGCTCCAATCATTTCCGCCCTGAACGATCTGGGCTATGAAAAACCATCTCCGATCCAGGCTGAGTGTATTCCTCACCTGTTGAACGGCCGCGACGTGCTGGGCATGGCACAGACCGGTAGTGGTAAAACTGCAGCGTTCTCGCTGCCACTGCTGCACAACCTGCAGGCAGACCTGAAAGCACCTCAGATCCTGGTGCTGGCACCGACCCGCGAACTGGCGGTTCAGGTTGCCGAAGCGATGACCGATTTCTCCAAACACATGAACGGCGTCAACGTGGTAGCCCTATACGGCGGCCAGCGTTACGACGTGCAGCTGCGCGCTCTGCGCCAGGGCCCGCAAATCGTTGTGGGTACCCCAGGCCGCCTGCTGGACCACCTGAAACGCGGCACCCTGAACCTCTCTAACCTGAGCGGTCTGGTGCTGGATGAAGCCGACGAAATGCTGCGCATGGGCTTTATCGAAGACGTAGAAACCATCATGGCTGAGATCCCGGCTGAACATCAGACCGCGCTGTTCTCCGCCACCATGCCGGAAGCGATCCGTCGCATCACCCGCCGCTTTATGAAAGAGCCGCAGGAAGTGCGCATCCAGTCCAGCGTGACCACCCGTCCGGACATCAGCCAGAGCTACTGGTCGGTGTACGGCATGCGTAAAAACGAAGCGCTGGTGCGTTTCCTGGAAGCCGAAGACTTTGACGCAGCGATCATCTTCGTCCGTACCAAGAACGCGACCCTGGAAGTGGCCGAAGCGCTGGAGCGCAGCGGTTACAGCAGCGCCGCGCTGAACGGCGACATGAACCAGGCGCTGCGTGAGCAGACCCTGGAGCGCCTGAAAGATGGTCGTCTGGATATCCTGATCGCGACCGACGTTGCGGCCCGCGGCCTGGACGTTGAGCGCATCAGCCTGGTTGTCAACTACGACATCCCGATGGACTCCGAGTCTTACGTTCACCGTATCGGCCGTACCGGTCGTGCGGGCCGTGCCGGCCGCGCGCTGCTGTTCGTGGAAAACCGCGAACGCCGCCTGCTGCGCAACATCGAACGCACCATGAAGCTGACCATCCCGGAAGTGGAACTGCCGAACGCGGAACTGCTGGGCGAGCGCCGTCTGGCCAAGTTCGCCGCAAAAGTTCAGCAGCAGCTGGAAAGCAGCGATCTGGATCTGTACCGCGCACTGCTGACCAAACTGCAGCCGGAAGAAGAGCTGGATATGGAAACCCTGGCCGCAGCGCTGCTGAAAATGGCACAGGGCGAACGTCCTCTGATCCTGCCGCCGGATCCGGTCTTCAAGCCGCGTCAGCGCCGCGAGTTCAACGACCGTGACGATCGTCGCGGTGACCGTGGCGATCGCCGCGACAGCCGTGACGGCGATCGTCCGCGTCGCGAACGTCGTGACGTTGGCGAAATGCAGCTGTACCGCATCGAAGTGGGCCGTGACGATGGCGTAGAAGTCCGTCACATCGTTGGCGCTATCGCTAACGAAGGCGACATCAGCAGCCGTTACATCGGTAACATCAAGCTGTTCGCGTCCCACTCCACCATCGAGCTGCCAAAAGGCATGCCGGGCGAGATCCTGAATCACTTCACTCGCACCCGCATCCTGAACAAGCCGATGAACATGCAGCTGCTGGGCGATGCACAGCCGTTCGAACGCCGCGAGCGTCGTGACGGTGGCAACGGCGGCGAGCGTCGCGGCAACGGGCGTCCGTTCAACGGCGAACGTCGCGAAGGCGGCCCACGTCGTTCCTTCGGCGAACGTCGTGAAGGCGGCAACGGCGGCGAGCGTCGTGGCGGTAACTACAACCGTGACGGCAAACCGGCGCCACGCCGTGATGACGGCGCACCGGCAGCACCACGTCGTCGTTTCGGCGACGCGTAATCGCTGATTCATCGCTCGCGGTGAAATGCTCTGAAAAACCAGTCTGCGGGCTGGTTTTTTTATGCCTGAAAGTTGCCGTCAAACGTCCCTGAATGGCGTATCATTCATAAGGTTTTTTCTTACGGATGATATGCACGGGAGATGCCATGAGTTGGCAGCAGTTCAAATCTCAATACCTGGTGCGCTTTTGGGCGCCGCTGCCGGCGGTGATCGCCGCCGGGATCCTTTCTACCTACTATTTCGGCATGACCGGCACCTTCTGGGCGGTGACCGGCGAGTTCACCCGCTGGGGCGGCCATGTGCTGCAGTGGTTCGGCCTGCACCCCGAGCAGTGGGGCTATTTCAAGGTTATCGGCCTGCAGGGCACGCCGCTGGAGCGCATCGACGGGCGCATGATCATCGGCATGTTCGCCGGCTGCATCGCCGCCGCGCTGTGGGCCAACAACATCAAGCTGCGCCAGCCGCAGCACCGCATTCGCATCGTGCAGGCGCTGCTGGGCGGCATTATCGCCGGCTTCGGCGCGCGCCTGGCGATGGGTTGCAACCTGGCGGCATTCTTCACCGGCATTCCGCAGTTTTCGCTGCACGCCTGGTTCTTCGCGCTGGCGACCGCCGCAGGTTCGTACTTCGGCGCCAAATTCACGCTGCTGCCGATGTTCCGCATTCCGGTCAAATTGCAAAAGGTGAAGGCCGCCGCGCCGCTGACGCAGAAGCCTGAGCAGGCGCGCCGCCGCTTCCGGCTGGGCATGGCGGTCTTCGGCCTGGCGGTGGCCTGGTCGCTGTGGACGCTGTTCGATGCGCCTAAGCTCGGCATCGCCATGCTGTTCGGTATCGGCTTCGGTCTGCTGATCGAACGCGCGCAGATCTGCTTCACCTCGGCGTTCCGCGATCTGTGGATCACTGGCCGCACCCACATGGCGAAAGCCATCATCATCGGCATGGCGGTGAGCGCCATCGGCATCTTCAGCTATGTGCAGCTCGGCGTGGCGCCGAAAATCATGTGGGCCGGCCCGAATGCGGTGCTGGGCGGCCTGCTGTTCGGCTTCGGCATCGTGCTGGCCGGCGGTTGCGAGACCGGCTGGATGTACCGCGCGGTGGAAGGGCAGGTGCACTACTGGTGGGTGGGGCTGGGCAACATCATCGGCGCCACGCTGCTGGCCTATTACTGGGACGATCTGGCGCCGGCGCTGGCGACCGACTACGACAAGATCAACCTGCTCGACACCTTCGGCCCGATCGGCGGCCTGCTGGTGACCTACCTGCTGCTGGCGCTGGCCTTCGCCGCCATGCTGTGGTGGGAGAAACGCTTTTTCCGCGCCCGGCCTGAGGCGCAGGTGGTGAATTTGAGGAGCCTGCCATGAAAGAGACGACGATAGTGCCGGACTACCGGCTGGACATGCTGGGCGAGCCTTGCCCGTACCCGGCGGTGGCGACGCTGGAGGCGATGCCGCAGCTGAAGCCGGGGGAAATCCTGGAGGTGATCAGCGATTGCCCGCAGTCGATCAACAACATCCCGCTCGATGCGCGCAACCACGGCTACAAGGTGCTGGATATCCAGCAGGACGGGCCGACCATCCGCTATCTGATCCAGCGTTAACGCCGAGGCGGTGGGGTTCCCCACCGCCTTTTCGCTTTTTATCCCTTCACGACGTCGCCTTTCACTCCGGCAACAATCTCGAACGAACGCAGCCGCGCCTGGTGATCGAAGATCTGGCCGTTGACCATGATCTCGTCGGCATCGGTTTCACGCAGCAGCGTTTGCAGCCCGTGGCGCACGGTTTTTTCATCGCCGACGATCGACATCCGCAGCGCCTGCTCGACGCCGTATTGCTCACCGGCGGTCCACAGCGCGTGGATGTTATCCACCGGCGGTGGCAGCGGGCCGGGCGATCCGCGGCGCAGGTTGATGAATTGCTGCTGCATCGAGCTGAACAGGAAGCGCGCATCGCTATCGCTGTCGGCGGCGATCACGTTGACGCACACCATGGCGTGCGGTTGCGCCAGCTGTTTGGACGGTTTGAAGTTTTCGCGGTACAGCTGCAGCGCCTGGAACAGCATATCCGGGGCGAAGTGCGAGGCGAAGGCGAACGGCAGGCCAAGCTGCGCCGCCAACTGCGCGCTGTAGAGGCTGGAGCCGAGCAGCCAGAGCGGCACGTGCAGCCCCTGGCCCGGCACTGCCTGCACCGGTTGGCCGGGCTGCGCGTCGCAGAAGTAGTTTTGCAGCTCCTGCACGTCGCGCGGGAAGGTATCCACATCGCCGGACAGGTGGCGGCGCAGCGCCATCATGGTGCGCTGATCGGTGCCGGGCGCGCGGCCCAGCCCCAGATCGATGCGGCCGGGATAGAGCGACTCCAGCGTGCCGAACTGCTCGGCGATCACCAGCGGCGCATGGTTCGGCAGCATCACGCCGCCGGAGCCGAGGCGAATGCTCTGGGTGCCGGCGGCCAGATAGCCCAGCAGCACCGAGGTGGCGGCGCTGCCGATGCCGGTCATGTTGTGGTGCTCGGCCAGCCAGTAGCGCCGGTAGCCCCAGCGTTCGGCGTGCTGCGCCAAATCCAGCGAACAGTGGAAAGCGTCGCGCGCTTTGGCCCCTTGCGGGATTGGCGATAAATCCAGTACCGACAGCGGTACCGCAATGTTTTCAGTCATGACATCGTCCATCAGAGAGTGGATCGCTTAAAGGGCGATTGCAGGAATCTGCATACCAAAAAGCCGAAAATGATGCTTTTTAGTGTTAAAAGCATAATCCAATTTATAGTTATAAAAGAGGAGATATGTGCTTGTGATATCCTCATGAGAGCAATGGTGTTTTTTGGAGCAATTTAATACATGGAAATGATGATCCCCGCCCGCCGCTTACCGTTCCGGGAGCCGACATAATGAAAAAAAAGACGCTGTTTACCCTGTTGCTGATGATGGTGGCGATCGCATTGGCGATCCTGTTCCGCGCGCATAATCAGGATCTGTTACTGCAGGGTGAAGTGGACGCTCCCGAAGTGATCGTCGCTTCCAAGGCGAAAGGCCGGGTGGTTGAACGCCTGATCGAACGCGGTGACGACGTGAAAAGCGGCCAGCTGATTATCCAGCTCGACAGCCCCGAACTGATGGCGCAGCTGCGTTCCGCGCAGGCCACGCGCGACGAGGCCAAGGCGCAGCTCGATCAGTCGTTGCACGGCACCCGTGAAGAGAGCATCCGCAACCTGCGCGCCAATCTGGCGCAGGCCGAAGCGCAGTACCGCAATGCGCAAAACGACTACAACCGCAACCTGAGCGTGGCCGGCAAGGGCTATATTTCGAAGTCCGAGCTGGACGCTTCGCGCCGGGCGCGCGACACCGCCTTCCAGCAGGTGCAGGCGGCCAAGGCCAACCTGGACGAAGGCATCAACGGCGACCGCGTCGAGCTGCGGCAACAATACGCGGCGGCGCTGCGGGCGGCGGAAGAGAACCTGCTGCAGATCCAGGCGCAGAGCGACGATCTGCAGGTGAAAGCGCCGGTGGACGGCGAAGTGGGGCCGATCCCGGCCGAAGTGGGCGAGCTGCTGAACGCCGGCAGCCCACTGGTGACGCTGATCCGGGTGCCGGACGCCTACTTCGTGTTTAACCTGCGCGAAGACATCCTGGCCCACGTGCGCAAAGGCGACAAGGTCAAGCTGCGGGTGCCGGCGCTGAAGGACAAAATGATCGACACCGAGGTACGCTACATCGCGCCGCTGGGGGATTACGCCACCAAACGCGCCACCCGCGCCACCGGCGACTTCGACCTGAAAACCTTCGAAGTGCGCCTGTATCCGTCACAGCCGGTGGACGGCCTGCGTCCGGGGATGAGCACCTTATGGCAATGGAAAGAGTAAGGGCCGGCTGGCGCTGCTTCAGTCACGCGTTCGACAAAGAGTGTCGCGTCGCCTTTCGCAGCCCGGTGGTGCACTGGCTGAGCTGGATCTTTCCGCTGATCCTGTTTGGGCTGATCAGCAGCAACTTCTCCGAAGGCACGCTGCTCGATCTGCCGGTCTCGGTGGTGGACAGCGATCACAGCCCGCTGTCCAAGTCGCTGACCCGGCGGCTGGACGCCGGGTCGCACGCCCACGTCGAGGCCTACGGCGGCGGGCTGCCGGAGTCGCTGAGCCGCCTGCGCAGCGCGCAGGATTACGCGTTGCTGTACATTCCGCCGGACTTCGAGGCCAACGCGCTGTCGGGCAAACAGCCTAGCGTGGTGATGTACTACAACGCGCTGTTCTACGGCGCCGGGCTGTACTCCACCCAGGACTTTGGCGGCCTGATGAATGAAATCAACGCCAGCACCCGCAGCATCATCGCCACCGAGATGGGCAAATCGCTGCCACCGCTGGCGGATGTGACGCTCTCTTACGGCAGCCTGTTCAACGCCAGCGGCAGCTATATCTATTACCAGCAGTTCGCCGCCACCATCCATTTGCTGCAGCTGTTCGCGGTGACCTGCATGATCTACGTGCTGGCGCGCAGCAAGTCGCTGCTGCAGGCCAAGCCGTTCAGCCTGGCGCTGCTCGGCAAGCTGGCGCCGTACACGCTGTGTTTCACCACCCTGCTGATGGTGGAGATCGCGGCGCTGGTGGGCATCTTTGACGCCCGCGTCAGCGGCAACCCGCTGTTTATGCTGATGATCGGCCTGTTTTACGTGATGGCGGCGCAGAGCATCGGCCTGCTGCTGTACACCTTTACCGGCAGCACCATCACCGCCTACAGCCTGATCGGTATTTTGGTCAGTATCGCGATGACTTTCTCCGGCATGGCGGTGCCTGAGCTGTCGATGCCGCTGCCGGCGCGCATCATTTCCAACATCGAGCCGCTGACCCACGCGCTGTACGCGATGTTCGACGTGTTCCTGCGGCAGGTGCACGCCAGCGCCATTTTCAGCGTGTGTGCGCTGCTGGCGGTCTACCCGCTGGTGGCCGCGCTGCTGGTGCGCAATCGCCTGCCGGCGCGGCTGGCAAAAGAGGGGAACGCCGGATGAAGCTCTATTGGCAAACCTTCGTTAAGGTGCTGCTCGGCATGCTGGAGCGGCCGGTATGGCTGATGCTGATCCTGTCGCTGTGCATCATGAGCATGGTGTACGCCAACCGCACGGTGTGGGATCTGCCGGTGGGGGTGGTCGATCAGGATCACAGCACCGCCAGCCGGCAGCTGATCCGCCAACTGGACGCCACCTCCAAGATAGCGATCGAAACCTACGACAGCCTGGAGCAGGCGCAGCGCGATCTCAGCTGGCGCAAGCTGTTTGCGGTGATCATCATGCCGGTGGATCTGGAGAAGAAGATCCTCAGCGGGCAGAACATCGTGGTGCCGGTGTACGGCGACGCCACCAACCGCCTGGCCAACGGCCAGATCCAACAGGACGTGGTGGCGGCCTACCAGCAGCTGCTGACGGAGTACAACAACGGGCTGCTGCTGCGCAGCGGCTTCAGCGAACGGCAGGCGCAGATACTGCTGACGCCGATACTGGGGCAAACGCTGGACGTGTTTAACCCCGGCATCAGCTTCGCGGCGATCATCTTTCCCGGCCTGCTGGTGATGCTGTTGCAGCACTCGCTGCTGATCGCCTGTATCCGCGTCAACATCGCCATGAAGAGCATGCCCGGCGGCAAGGCGCCGCTGGCGGCGCACCTCGGCGGGCTGACGGCGCTGCTGCCGATCTGGCTGTTCCTGTCGATCGTGCTGTTCGTGCTGTGGCCGTGGGTATTGGGCTATCGGCAGACGGCGAACATCGCCGAACTGCTGCTGCTGACCTTCCCGTTCCTGCTGGCGGTGCTGGGGCTGGGCAAGCTGGTGACCGAGTGCCTGCGCAGCGTCGAGATGATCTACCTGACGCTGGCGTTCATCACCACGCCGATCTTCTACCTGTCCGGCACCATCTGGCCGCTGCAGTCGATGCCGGCCTGGGTGCGCGCCATCTCCTACAGCATTCCCTCCACCTGGGGCACCAAGGCGATCGCCGGCGTCAACCAGATGGGGCTGTCGCTGAACGAAGTGTGGGGCGACGTGATGATGATGCTGGTGCTCGGCGTGGTCTACACCCTGCTGGGCTTCGGCGTCGGCTTCTTGCGCAACAGTGTGGCGCTACGCGGGATGTTCAGGAAGCGGCGGGCGTAGGGAACCAATAAAGGCGCCATATTCGGCGCCTTTATTATTTCGTATTATCGATATGTTTAAGGTTGTTTATTTAGCGGGATGTCTATTGTTATTTTGATTTAATTTCTTATATTGACTTTGGTAATTGTCATTGTCGACCGGTTTAGGGAATTAATGGTTGGCGTTAGTTTTATCTATAACGTGTTATTTAAAGGATAATATAAATATGTCAACAATAAGAGAGCTTACTTCTGATGAGATGAAACTGATTGGCGGTTGCCGGTGGCTTGATGGGGGCGGTCTCTTGCGCCGATAACAGCCCCGCAGGGAATATAAGAATAACGGTGGTGCCTTGGGTGGCAATAAAAACGCCAATAGCGTTAATGGGCAGTGTCGATGGTGATGAGAACATCGCTTTTACCGTTTCAACAATAGAGGGTGGGTTATGGCCAATAGACGTATTTTAGACCCGCTTTGTAATATGATGGCGCTAACGTTGAGCATGTTACTTGTCTCGCTCTCCTCGCTAAGTATTATTTCATACGGAGAACATTTGGTAGATGCGGTCATCGCGGTTTTTACTTATTTTGGTATCAGAAGCTGCTGCCTGATGTGTGTAAGTTTATTCCATTGGTTCCACGGCGGAAATAACCGTATTCATCTTGATAAATAAACAATGCCGGCGACAGAGCGCCGCCGGCACTGTCCTCGCTAAGACACCAACTCCAACCCCGCCACGCGGCGCCAGTAGCCGTTGCAGTCGGCGTGATCGGTCAAAGCCAAGGGCTTTTCGCCGCGTTCGTTGGCGCGGAAGGCATCGATTTGCGCCAGCGTCTCGGCGCCCTGCGGCGATAGCCGTACGATGTCCACCAGCCCCTGCATGCTCGGCAGCTCGTTGCCGAGGTTGTAGCAGTAGCCGCTCATGGTCTGAATGCCGTTGAGCACGAACACCTGCTGCTGTTCCTGCGAGCGCATCATGCGGCCCTGCGGATACTTGATGCAGCAGGTTTCGCATTCGTCCTTGCCGCGGTTCTCCGAGCGGGCGGTGAAGCAGCGCGCCGAATAGGCCAGCGGCAGGTGGCCGTAGCTCAGCACCTCCACCTCGAAATCATGGCGGAAGCCCAGCTCGTCGCACTGCGTCAGCAGGTTGGCCAGCCAGTCGCGCGACAGCTCGACCGGCATGCACCAGCGCATCATGCCCTGGCGGCGCAGCAGGCGCAGGGTATAGGCGTTGTAGCAGTTCAGCGCGTGGCCGGCGACGAACGGCAAGCCGCGTTCCGCCGCCATGTTCACCGCGCCCAGATCGTTGGCTTCAAACAGGAACTCGCCGTTCTCCACATAGCGTTTCAGCTCATTCAGCTCGGACGGCGCCTGCAGCAGCGCCAGCGTAGAGATCACCACCTGCTTGCCGCTGCGGGCGATTTCGCGCGCCAGCGCCAGCCAATCGCCGACCTTCATCTCGCGCCGCTTGGTGCAGACGCTCTCACCGAGGTAAATGATGTCGGCGCTGCTCTCTGCCGCCTGCTGATAGAACGCCGCGATGTCGTTTTTCGGCCAGTAGTAGAGCACCGGCCCCAGTGCGTATTTCATGTTTCCTCCGGCTACTGCCATTTGCGGTGATAGGCGCCCAGCGTGGTCTGGGTGCCCTCGGACATCGCGCCCAGCGTCTCCATCCAGGCGGCGTCGGCGCGGTAGGCGGCCGGATCGGCCTGGCAGCGATCGATCGCCTGGCGCCAGACGCGCGCCACCTGGCTGACGTAAGCCGGGCTGCGCTGGCGGCCTTCGATCTTCACCGAGGCGATGTTGGCGGCCAGCAGCTCCGGCAGCAGCTCCAGCGTATTGAGGCTGGTGGGCTCTTCCAGCGCGTGGTAGCGCACGTCGTCCACCAGATAGCGGCCCTTGCACAGCGTCGGGTAGCCGGCGTTTTCATGATCCTGGTAGCGGTCGATCAGCACGTCGTTCAGGCGCGACTCCATGCCCTGCGGGGTTTGCTGCCAGCGCACGAACCGTGCCGGCGAACAGGCGCCGACGGTGTTCGGCGATTCGCCGGTCAGGTAGGAAGAGAGATAGCAGCGCCCCTCGGCCATGATGCACAGGCTGCCGAAGGCGAACACTTCCAGCGGCACCGGGCTGGTGCGCGCCAGCTGTTTCACCTGATGCATCGACAGCACGCGCGGCAGCACCACCCGGCCCACCTCGAAGTTGCGCTGGTAGAAACGGATCGCCTCCTCGTTGGTGGCGGAGGCCTGCACCGAAACGTGGCGCTCCAGCTGCGGGTAGCGCTGGGCGGCGTATTCCAGCATCGCCAGATCCGCCAGAATCAGCGCGTCGGCGCCCAGCTGGGCCGCCATATCCACCGCGCGCTGCCAGCGGGCGTAGCCGTCGGGATGGGCGAAGGTGTTGATGGCGATATGCAGCTTGCGGCCGTGGCGATGCACGTAATCGACCGCTTCCTGCAGCTTTTTCTCGGTGAAGTTGAGGCCGGCGAAGTGGCGCGCGTTGGTATCGTCTTTCAGGCCGATGTAAACGGCGTCGGCGCCGTTATCCACCGCGGCCTTCAGGGCCGGCAGGTTGCCGGCGGGACAAAGCAGCTCCATAGATTTATCCTGGCTTAGCCGTGCACCCGGCCGGGCGCACGCTGTCTTTAAAGGTTGCCGACGGCGGTGTTCCGCCGGCAAACGCGAATCGGGGAGGCCATTTTAGGCAAAGGGGCGTACACAGGTTTTGATTTGGGGCAGCTTATGGCGTATTGATAAACATGGCGGTGAAATGCACTATTTGTTGATGTAGACCGCTGAAGCCGCGCGCCAGTGTGGCAAAATAGCGGAAGTCCGTATTGAAAGGAGTGGATGACCGTGTTGGAACAACTACGAGCACGCCTTGTGCGCCAGGGGCCGTCGCTGCTGCGCATCCCGCTGAAATTCACGCCGTTCGCCCTGCAGCGCCAACTGCTGCAACAGGTGCTGAGCTGGCAGTTCCGCCAGGCGTTGGCGGATGGCGATCTGGAATTTCTCGAATCGCGCTGGCTGAAGATCGAAGTTCGCGATCTGGCGCTACAATGGTTTATGACGGTAGAAAACGACAAACTGGTGGTCAGCCAGCACGCCGAAGCGGACGTCAGTTTCAGCGGCGACGCCAACGATCTGATCCTGATCGCGGCGCGCAAGCAAGATCCGGATACGCTGTTCTTTCAGCGTCGGCTGCAGATTGAAGGGGATACCGAATTGGGCCTGTATGTGAAAAATTTGATGGACGCCATCGAGCTGGAAAGCATGCCTGCGCCGCTGCGCATGGGGCTGTTGCAGTTGGCTGATTTTGTCGAAGCAGGGTTGCAGGAGGGCACGGCGTCGGCTTCCCGTGTGGCGGTATCATGCTGATCCGCGTAGAGATCCCGGTAGACGCGGCGGGCATAGACGCCTTGCTGCGCCGCGCCTTTGGCCGCGACGACGAAGCCGATCTGGTGCAGCAGCTGCGCGAAGACGGCCTGCTGACGCTGGGCGTGGTCGCCACTGACGACGAAGGCGGGGTGGTGGGTTACGCCGCGTTCAGCCCGGTGGACGTGGCCGGCGAAGATCGCCAATGGGTGGCGCTGGCGCCGCTGGCGGTAGATGAAAGCCTGCGCCGCCAGGGGCTGGCTGAAAAGCTGGTGTACGAAGGTTTGGATTCGTTGAACGAATTCAGCTACGCCGCGGTGGTGGTGCTGGGCGATCCGGCCTACTACGGCCGCTTCGGTTTTAAACCGGCCGCCGCCTATGGCCTGAACTGCCGCTGGCCGGACACGGAAAGTGCGTTCCAGGTGTATCCGCTGGCGGAAGACGCCCTGAATGGCGTCAGCGGCGAAGTGGCTTTTTCGGCGCCGTTTAATCGCTTTTAACGACCGGCAATAGATACTCCAACGACAGCGGCGGGTGATTCACCAGCCGCTCTTTTTGTATTTTGCTCAGCTGTTTGACGCGGTATTCCAGCTTCAGCGCCGTTGAGCGATCCCCCACCTGGCAGTGAAATGCCAGCGTCAGCTCCCCTTTTCCGCGCAGCGCCTTGGCGCCTTTGCCGGCTTGATGCTGCGCCAGGCGGCGCGCCACGTCGGTGGTGATGCCGGTATACAGCATGCCGCTCGGTAAACGCAGCATGTAGAGGTGCCAGGGAGTGGGGGAGGTGTCGGTCATCGTACGCCGCTTTGGTGGCCAGGGTCGGCGTATGATGGCATGTTCGCCATCACAATCCCATCCCCGGCCGCCGGTGCCCTACCGCTTTACCCCTTTTTTCCCGCCAGCTCGAAGCGCGGCGAGACGATGCCGTACAGCGTCCAGCCGAGGAAGGTGGCGATGGCGCCCCACATCATCGCTTCCTCACCGGAGCTGTAGAGCGCGTAGAAGCTGTACAGCGCGCCGATGCCGGCGATGATATTGGCGATGCGCGCCTTGTTGTCCGGCACCTTCGCCACTTTTTGAATAATGACCAGCGCCGCCATCGACAGGATGTAAGGGATGATGTTGGTCACCACCGCCAGGTTCACCAGCACGTTGAACTGCTTGTTCAGCGACGGGCTGATAGTCATCAGCGACAGGCCGCTCTGGATGACGACGATGGTCAACATGCCTTTAACCGGCGCGTCGGCCTTGCTCAGCTTGGAGAAGATTTTCGGGAAGAAGCCGCTGTCGGCGGAGGATTTGAACACCTGAGCGATGGTGAACTGCCAGCCGAGCAGCGAGCCGACGCAGGACATGACCATCAACGCCATGATGATCTTGCCGACCGTCGGGTTGAACATGTGGGAGAACGCCAGCCCGAACGGGGCGGTAGAGTTGGCCAGATCCATGTTCGGCACGATGCCGGCGATCACGTTGGTTGAAATGATATAGATCACCGCCGCGCTGAGGGTGCCGCCCAGTACGGCGATCGGCACGTTGCGCTCCGGATTTTCCACCACGTCGGTATTGGCACAGGCGGATTCCAGCCCCAGGAACGCCCACAGGGTCATTGAGATGGAGGCGCCGATGGCTTCGAAGGTCGGCACCTGATGCGGGTTCCAGGCGGCGACGTAGGCGCTGCCGCTGAACCAGTACCAGCCGATGACCGAGATGCCCACCACCGGAATGATTACGCCCCAGACGGTGATGCCGCTGATTTTGCCGGTGATGCGCGCGCCGCCGAAGTTGGCGACGGTCGCCAGCCACAGCACGCCGATGGTGGCGATACAGATCCCGAGCGGGCTGAGGGTGGTGTCGAACAGCTCGGTGCCGTAGCCGACGGCGGAAATGGCGATGGCGATGTTGGCGATCAGCAGCGAAACGCCGTAGGTGTAGTTCGCCATAAAGTTGCCCGATTTGCCGAAGGCGTATTCGGCGTAGCCGCCCATGCCGCCGGATTTACGGCTGAACATACCGCATTTGGCGAAGGCGTAGGCCAGCGCCATCGAGCCGACGGCGGTCACCAGCCAGGAAACGATCGAAATCGTGCCCACTTCGGCCAGCTTGGTTGGCAGCATAATTATGCCGGAACCCATCATATTCACGGCGGTCAGGATCGTTAATTGCACGACCCCCATTTTATTATTGGACTTACTCATGATCATTTTCTCTTTTAGGATGCGATCCGGGCGGCGAGAATCATCGCCGCCCCGTAAGGTGATTAATTTTTCATGACGTAGCCGTAAGCGCGGTTCCAGCCGTCCTCATCCTGTTGGATATAAACGCCCTGCAATTCCGGCGCGAATCCCGGCAATAAATTGATGCCTTCTTCCAGTGCCAGGAAATAACGCTGCGCGGCGCCGCCCCAAATTTCACCGGGCACCACGCACAGCACGCCCGGCGGGTAAGGCAGGGCGCCTTCGGCGGCGATGCGGCCCTCGGCTTTAGCCAGCGAGACCAATTCCACATTGCCGCGCACGAACTCGGTATTGGCGTCCTGCGGATTCATCACCACGCGCGGGAAATAACTTTTGCGGAACATCTCTTTTTGCAGTTCTTTAACGTCGTAGCTGACGTAAAGGTCGTGCATTTCCTGGCACAGCTGGCGGATGGTGTAGTTTTTGTAGCGCTGCTGGTGGTTTTTATAGACCGCAGGCAGCACCTCGCTGAGCAGGGAGTTTTGCTCGATGTGCTGCTCGAAGCGGGCGATCAGGGCCACCAGATGCTGCATCTTGGCGATGTCTTCCGCCGGCGTCAGCAGGAACAGGATCGAGTTGAGATCGCATTTTTCCGGCACGATGCCGTTTTCACGCAGGTAGTTGGCCAGAATGGTCGCCGGGATGCCGAACTCGCTGTAGCTGCCGGTGGCGGTATCGATGCCCGGCGTGGTGAGCAGCAGTTTGCACGGATCGACAAAGTACTGCGATTCGGCATAGCCCTCAAAGGCGTGCCATTTCTCGCCGGGCACGAAGTTGAAGAAGCGCAGATCGTTGGCCATCGCCGCGGTGTCATAGGCCTGCCACGGCTTGCCGTCGATCTGATCCGGCACGAACGGTTTGATCATCGTACAGGTGTCCAGCAGCATTTTGCGCGCTTCGATCCCCACGCGCACGCACTCCTGCCACAGACGCTGGCCGCTCTTGCCCTCGTGCATCTTGGCGTTGACGTCCAGCGCGGCGAACAGCGGATAGAACGGGCTGGTAGAGGCGTGCAGCATGAAGGCGTTGTTGAAGCGCTTGTGGTTGCAGTAGCGGCTCTGGCCCTTGATGTGCTTATCTTTTTTGTGGATCTGCGAGGTTTGCGAGAAACCGGCCTGCTGTTTGTGCACCGACTGGGTGACGATGATGCCGGGATCGTTTTCGTTCAGCTCCAGCAGCAGCGGCGAGCAGTCTTTCATCATCGGAATGAACTGCTCATAGCCCACCCAGGCGGAGTCGAACAGGATGTAATCGCACAGGTGGCCAATCTTGTCGACCACCTGGCGGGCGTTGTAGATGGTGCCGTCGTAGGTGCCGAGTTGGATGATCGCCAGGCGGAACGGGCGGGCTTCGTTGGCGCGTTCCGGCGCCACTTCGCGGATCTGTTGGCGCAGGTAGCGTTCGTCGAAGCAGTGCGTGTCGATGCCGCCGATAAAGCCGAACGGGTTGCGGGCGGTCTCCAGATACACCGGCGTGGCACCGGCCTGGATCAACGCGCCGTGGTGGTTGGATTTATGGTTGTTGCGGTCGAACAGCACCAGGTCGCCGCGCGTCAGCAGGGCGTTGGTCGCCACCTTGTTCGAGGCCGAGGTGCCGTTGAGCACGAAGTAAGTCTTGTCGGCGTTGAACACCTTGGCGGCGTGCTGCTGCGCGGCGCAAGGCGCGCCTTCGTGGATCAACAGATCGCCCAGTTTGACGTCGGCGTTGCACATGTCGGAGCGGAAAAGCGTTTCGCCGTAGAAGTCGAAGAACTGGCGGCCCGCCGGGTGTTTGCGGAAGAACTCGCCGCCCTGGTGGCCGGGGCAGGCGAAGGTGGCGTTGCCCATTTCTACGTATTGCGTCAGCGTGTTGAAGAACGGCGGCAGCAGCTCGCTCTCATATTTGGCGGCGGCGGCCTCCAGCTGTTTGCCGTAGAACTGGGTATTCTTGCCGCACAGCTCAAACACGCCGTGCAGCGCCGGCAATACGGCGTTATCCAACTCTTCTTCGCAGCAGACGGCGACGAACAGCGGAATGTTCAGGCCGTGCTCTTCAATGCGCGCCACCATGCCGTGCGTGACGTCGTCTACCGACAGCACGATGGCGGCGACGTCATTGAAATCGCTGTGATGCACATCGACGATGTCGCGTTCAGTTTCAAAGCAGCCGAGGGTTTGGGTGTTGGCGGCAATTTTTAATTTTTTCATTTTTCTCATTCTTCAGGCAAAGGCAGTCCGTCGGCAAATAATTCCATTTGCCGCTAACGCCTTCACGAAAATAAAGGTGTGCGAGAACCCAGCGATGCCGAAAGGCATTAACTGTGTTCGTTGTTTTATTTAGCTTGGATGCGCTTGGCCGAAATTAAGAATGAATTGCGTGTCCTTCCCGGTTAGCGAGAAAGCGATATTATCACCGGCGTGCGGAGAATAAATAAAAACGCAATGACACTCTTATCAACGGCGTAAGAGCGAGGGGAGAGGGTTATCTGTAGTTGAAGAATGCGAAGCTAAAGCAGCTGCGATGAGCCATCATCATAATATGGGTTGTGCGCCTGATATGCGCCATTTTGCGGTTATTGTTTTCCATTTTCTAATCCACCTTGCTGAGTGAAAAGATGGCGCTATTTTAACGCAAGGTTGGCTAAAAATCGTGATGAAAGTCACATAAATGCCGGTGTTTATAAATAACTATTCACCTGTTATGCAATGAATTGCATAAACAGCGTTCAGGTGGGCCAACGGGCTTGTAAACGAATTGCTAATCGACTCCGGGCGGGTGCGCTAAATTTGCGTGTCGTCAGGATGGGAATAAAAGAACCGGTCGAATAAGCGGTTGCATAACGATCAAATAAATCCGTCTTGTATTTTTTATGTTATAAATCTTTTCCTGGCCTAAGTTAATAAAAATGCATTTATTGTGTTTTTATATTCAATTTGGGTTTTTGATGATTATCGTTATTTGTGACTCGCCTCAACAACGCAGGGTAAGATGAAGTGAGTGAACAGGGAGGCGAGTAACCTTGAATACCCCAGAACAACGGCAGCAGATTGCGGATTTCATCGGCAAACAACACGTCTTGACGCTGTGCGCCGGCGACGGCCTCGACATGTGGTGCGCCAACTGTTTTTACGTGTTCGATGCCGCGGCGATGGCGCTGTGGCTGATGACCGAACCGCACACCCGCCACGGCGGGCTGATGCTGAACAACGGCCGGGTGGTTGGCACCATCGCGCCGAAGCCGAAAAGCATCGCGCTGATCCGCGGCGTGCAGTACCGCGCCGAGGCGGTGCTGCTGAGCGGCGAAGAAGCCGAGGCGGCGCGCGCGCGTTACTGCAAGCGCTTCCCGATCGCCAGGGCGATGAAGGCCTCGGTTTGGCGGCTGGATCTGCACGAGGTGAAGATGACCGACAACACCCTCGGCTTCGGCAAGAAGCTGCATTGGGCGCGGTCTATACTTTAAGTTGACGTATTGATTACAACGGGAGATTGCATGGCGCGAGCACTGTTAGTCGGCGCAACCGGGTTGGTGGGGCGCGAGTTGTTGCAGCTGTTGCAAAGCGATCCGCAGATAACGTCCATCGTGGCGCCGACGCGCACGCCGCTGCCGCCGCACGGCAAGCTGACCAACCCGGTCGGCGATGCGCTGTTCGAGCTGCTGAGTAGCCTGCAGCAGCCGGTCGATCTGGTGTTCTGCTGCCTGGGCACCACCCGCCGGGCGGCGGGTAGCGCCGATGCCTTCCGCTACGTCGATTATCAACTGGTGGTGGAGAGCGCGCTGACCGGCCGCCGCTTGGGGGCGCAGCACTGTCTGGTGGTAAGCGCGTTGGGCGCCAACGCGGATTCCACCTTCCTGTATAACCGCACCAAAGGCGAGATGGAGCAGGCGCTGCGCGAACAGCACTGGCCGCGCCTGACGCTGGTGCGGCCTTCCATGCTGGTGGGGGATCGCCCTGCGCCGCGCCTGATGGAGCGCCTCACGCTGCCGCTGTTCAGGCTGCTGCCCGGCAAATGGCGCGCCGTCTCCGCCAAAGACGTGGCGCAAACGCTGCTGCAGCAGGCGTTCACGCCGGGCGAAGGGGTCAGGGTGCTGGAGTCGGATCGGCTGCACTGCTACCGAGGCTGACGCTGAGGTGATCGAACGCCAGCTCCAGCCCGGCGGGCAGTTCGTTGTCCAGCAGCCACCGATCGAGATGATGGCTGATGTGCGTCAGCAGCGTGCGTTTGGGCTGCAGCAGCCGCTGCGTCTCCTGCGCGCGGGTCAGGTCGTTGTGGTTGCGCGGCGCCTGCGGCTGTGGCGGCAGGCTGCAATCGAGCACCAGCAGATCCAGCGCCACGTTTTGCAGATAGTCGGCGGTGGCCGGCGGCAGGCCGACGGTGTCGGTCAGGTAGGCCAGCGCAGCGCCCGCCGCCTGGATCAGATAGCCGTGGGTCAGCTTGGAGTGTTGCAGCGGCAGCGGGGTGATGCGCATGCCGCCCAGCTCGACGGTGGCAAAGGGCGCCAGCGGCGGCTGAAACGCCAGAATGCCGGGGTGTTTGAACAGATCGTCGCAGCCCTGTTCATCCGGCGGGCCATACACCGGAATAGAATTTCCGCACCCCCAACGCAAAGGAAATAACCCCTGAACGTGATCCATGTGGTAATGTGTCAGTAAAAAACGTTGAATTTGCCCCGCCGAAAATCGCCGCTCCAAAGCCGGTAATCCCGCATCCAATAAGGTCGTTTCTCCCTGATAGTTAAGCATGGCGCTGCACGCTCGCCGCCGAAATGCCGGCTCGCGCCGCGCCCGTTGGCAGATAGGGCAGTCGCAGCCGAACACCGGCACCTGCTGCGCGCCGCCGGTGCCGAGAAAGGTCAGTTGCATCGCTCCCCTCCGTTAAAGGTACTTCTGGGCAAAGCGGTTGATGTCGCGAAAATCCGCCAGCCGCGCCTGCAGCGTGGCGTGATCCCAGTGCCACCACTGGCTGCGTTCGATGCGTTCTATCAGCGCGTCGTCAAAGCGCATGCCGATCTTCTTGGCCGCCACGCCGGCGACGATGCTGTAAGGCTCCACGTCCTTGGTGACCACCGCCGCGCTGCCGATCACCGCGCCGTTACCGACGCTGACGCCCGGCATCAGGATGGCGTTATGGCCGATCCACACGTCGTGGCCGACGGTGACGTGGTGCTCGCGCCGCCAGTCGAAGAACGCCGCGTCGTCTTCCCCCAGCCCGTATTCAGAGGCGCGGTAGGTAAAGTGGTGCTGCGCGATGCGCTGGTAGGTCGGGTGGTTGCCGGGATTGATGCGCGCATAGGAGGCGATGGAGACGAACTTGCCGATGGTGGCGTAAAAGATCTGGTTGTGCCCGGCGGTGTAGGAGTAGTCCCCCATCTCCACCTCTTCCAGGATCGCATCGTCGGCCAGATGCACATATTGGCCGAGCCGGGTGCGGTTAAGGGTCACGTTGTCGCCGATTTTCGGCTGGGCAAAGTCGTTCATGGCGTCGCGTCCTGAGCTTGTCGGGTGGCGGTAGGCAGCAGCGCCAGCAGCGCCGCCAAAGTGTCGTCGAGTGGGCCGTCGTTGTGCAGCAGCCGGCAGCCGGCGGGCAGACTCTGCTGATATTCTGCCGCCCGCGCCAGCCGCTGCTCGATCTGTTCGGCGCTTTCTCGCCCGCGATCCTGCAGGCGCCGGCGCAGGATCCCGGTGCTGACCTGCAGGCACACCGGCAGCAGCTGCGCGCCATAGCGCTGCTGCGCCTGCGGCAGGTGGGCGCGCGAACCGTTGACCGCCACGTCGATCCCCTGCAGCAGCCAAAGATCCACCTCGATCCCGAACGCATAGCGCTGCTGGTGGGCCTGCCAGTCGAGCGCGAACAGCCCCTTGGCGCGGCGGCGCAGAAATTCCGGTTCGCTCAGCGCGATATGATTCTCGCAGCCGGCGTCCGCCGGCCGGGTGATGTAACGGTGCGCCACCAGCGGCGCGCGGTCGGCGTCGGCCCGCAGCGCAGCCAGCAGGCTGTCCTTGCCTGCGCCGGAGGGCCCCATCAGGTAGATGAGCCGCGCCATCAGAACACCTGCCTGCCCTGGCGCCACACGTTCTGCACGTAAACGTGCTCGCCGTGCGGCCGCGCCAGCACCAGATCCGCCCGCAGTCCTTCGGCGAGGGTGCCGCGATCCTGCAGATCCAGCGCCCGCGCCGGGTTGCGGGTGATCATGCGCACCGCCTGGGGCAGGTCGTAAGCGTTGCGTTCGTCCGCCGCGAGGCGAAACGCCGCGTCCAGCAGGCTGGCCGGGTAATAATCAGAAGAGAGAATATCCAGCACCCCCAGCGCCGCCAGGTGGTGCGCCGCCACGTTGCCGGAGTGAGAACCGCCGCGCACGATGTTCGGCGCGCCCATCAGCACCTGCAGGCCCTGCTGGTGCGAGGCGCGGGCGGCCGCCTCGGTGGTGGGGAACTCGGCAATGGCGCTGCCCAGCGCGCAGGACTCGGCCACGTGCGCGGCGGTGGCATCGTCATGGCTGGCCAGCGAGATGCGGCGTGCGCGGCAGTGGGCGGCGATCGCCTCGCGGTTCGGCGCGGCCCAGCGGGCGGACAGGGCGACCTGCTGCTCCTCGTACTCGCTCATCTGTTGATCGTTGAGGTGGTATTTGCCCTGATAATATTCGCGGTACTTTTCGCGCGAGGCGAACTGGCGCTGGCCCGGCGAATGGTCCATCAGCGACACCAGCGACACGCCCGGCTTGTCCATCAGCTGTTCGAACAGCGGCAGCGTGCTCTCGTGCGGCAGCTCGCAGCGCAGGTGCAGCCGGTGCTCGGCGCGGTTGACCCCGGCGCGCTGGCTGTGGATCACCGCGTCGATCATCTTCTGCAGGTTTTCCAGCCGGTGGCCGCCGTCGCGCACGTCGCCGATCGCCACCGCGTCCAGCACCGTGGTGATGCCGTTGGCCACCATCAGCGCGTCGTGGCTGCTCATCGCCGAATGGGCCGGCCAGTCGACGTTCGGGCGCGGGGTGAAGAACTTGTCCAGGTTGTCGGTATGCAGCTCGATCAGCCCCGGCAGCAGCCAGCCGCCGTCGCCGTCCAGTGCCTGCGGCAGCCGGCTCGGGCCGTCGGTGAAGCTGCGGATCACGCCGTCCTGCATCTCCAGCGAGCCTTGCACCACCTGGTCATCCAGCACCAGCTTAACGTTATTGACGATCATCAGAGGGCCTCCAGCGCCTGCGGCGCCTGCATGTCATAAAGCCGGTCGGCGACCTGTCGGCGGACGCCTTCATCGTGAAAAATGCCGACGATCGCCGCGCCGCGCGCCTTGGCGCGTTCGATAAGCTGCACCACCGCCGCGCTGTTGCGGCTGTCGAGCGAGGCGGTCGGTTCGTCCAGCAGCAGAATGGGGTAATCGACGATAAAGCCGCGCGCGATGTTCACCCGTTGCTGCTCGCCGCCGGAGAAGGTGGACGGCGCCAGCGGCCACAGGCGCTGCGGCACGTTGAGCGCAGCGAGCAGCGCCTCGGCGCGTTCACGGCACTCGGCGCGTTCGACGCCCTGTTCCAGCAGCGGCTGCATCACCACCTCCAGCGCGCTGATGCGCGGGATCACCCGCAGGAACTGGCTGACCCAGCCCAGCGTATGGCGGCGCACCGCCAGAATTTGGCGCGCATCGGCGCTGACCATGTCCAGCCAGTCGCCCTGGTGGTTGATCCAGATATGGCCGCTGTCCGGCAGGTAGTTGGCATACAGCGAGCGCAGCAGGGTGGATTTGCCGCTGCCGGAGTGGCCGTGCAGCACCACGCATTCGCCGCTGCCGACCGTCAGGTTGGCGTCGTGCAGCACCGGCAGCCGGGTGCCGTACTGCTGATGCAGCACAAAGGTTTTACTGAGATGTTCAACTCGGATTTGCATAGTCATCTGTTATCGCCTTGGGTTACGACAGCACCGAAGAAACCAGCAGCTGGGTATAAGGATGGTGCGGGTCGTCCAGCACCCGGTCGGTCAGGCCGCTCTCCACCACTTCGCCCTGTTTCATCACCAGCAGGCGGTGGGCCAGCAGCCGCGCCACGCCGAGATCGTGGGTAACGATCACCGCCGCCAGCTGCATTTCCACCACCAGGTTGCGCAGCAGATCGAGCAGGCGCGCCTGTACCGACACGTCCAGCCCGCCGGTCGGCTCATCCATAAACACCAGCTTGGGGTGGGTGACCAGGTTGCGGGCGATCTGCAGCCGCTGCTGCATGCCGCCGGAGAAGGTGGTCGGCAGATCGTCGAGGCGCGACAGCGGGATTTCGACGTCTTCCAGCCACTGACCGGCCTGGCGGCGAATGTCGCCATAGTGGCGCTGGCCGATGGCCATCAGCCGCTCGCCGATGTTGCCGCCGGCGGAGACCTGCGGTCGCAGCCCGTCGAGCGGGTGCTGGTGCACCACGCCCCAGTCGGTGCGCAGCAGGCGGCGGCGATCGCTCTCCGCCATGGCGTACAGCTCCTGTTCCTGGCCCGCCTGCGGGCGGTAAAGGATCTGCCCGCGCTGCGGCGCCAGCCGCGCCGAGATCGACTTCAGCAGCGTGGTTTTGCCGGAGCCGGATTCGCCGACGATGCCCAGCACTTCACCGGGGTAGATGTCGAACGACACGTCGCTGAAGCCCTTGCCGGGGGCGTACAGGTGGGTGAGCCGGTTCACCGACAGCAGCGGAGTGGTGCTCAAAGGGGTGGAAGTCATCAGTGCTGCGCCTCTTGCGAAGATTGCGCCAACTGCTGCCGGCAGTAGTCGGTGTCCGAACAGACGAACATGCGGTTGCCCCGATCGTCGAGCACCACCTCGTCCAGGTAGCTGTGGCGCGAACCGCACAGCGCGCAGGGTTCGTCCCACTGCTGCACGCTGAACGGGTGGTCGTCGAAGTCCAGGCTCTCCACCTTGGTGAACGGCGGCAGGGCGTAGATGCGTTTCTCGCGCCCGGCGCCGAACAGCTGCAGCGCCGGCATCATGTGCATTTTCGGGTTGTCGAATTTCGGGATCGGCGAAGGATCCATCACGTAGCGATCGTTAACCTTCACCGGGTAGGCGTACGTGGTGGCGATATGGCCGTAGCGCGCGATGTCTTCATACAGCTTCACCTGCATCACGCCGTACTCCTCCAGCGCGTGCATCTTGCGGGTCTCGGTTTCGCGCGGTTCGATAAAGCGCAGCGGCTCCGGGATCGGCACCTGATAGATCAGGATCTGGTCTTCGCGCAGCGCCGTTTCCGGAATGCGGTGACGGGTTTGGATCAGCGTGGCCTCCGGCGTGCGTTCGGTGGTTTCCACCCCGGCGACGCGCTGGAAGAAGCGGCGGATCGACACCGCGTTGGTGGTGTCGTCGGCGCCCTGGTCGATCACCTTCAGCACGTCGGCGCGGCCGATAACGCTGGCGGTGAGCTGAATGCCGCCGGTGCCCCAGCCGTAGGGCATCGGCATCTCGCGGCCGCCGAACGGCACCTGATAGCCGGGGATCGCCACCGCTTTGAGGATGGCGCGGCGGATCATGCGCTTGGTCTGCTCGTCCAGATAGCCGAGGTTATAGCCGGTCAATACTTCACTCATCGCGGGCCTCCTGACGCTCGCTGTATTCCTGTCGCAGCCGCTTGAGCAGCTCCAGTTCGGCCTGGAAGTCGACGTAGTGCGGCAGCTTGAGATGGGAGACGAAGCCGGCGGCCTCGACGTTGTCGGCGTGGGCCAGCACGAACTCTTCGTCCTGCGCCGGGCCGGCGACGCCTTCGCCGTAGTCGGGGCTTTGCAATGCGCGATCTACCAGCGCCATCGCCATCGCCTTGCGTTCGGCGCGGCCGAACACCAGCCCGTAACCGCGGGTGAAGTGCGGCGGGTGGTCCTTTGGATCGACGAAGCCGTTGATCATTTCGCACTCGGTCAGCAGGATTTCGCCGATATCGATGGCGAAACCGAGCTCTTCAGGCACGATCTCCACCGAAACGTGGCCGGTGCGGATCTCGCCGGCGAACGGGTGGTTGCGGCCGTAGCCGCGCTGGGTGGCGTAGCCGAGCGCCAGCAGAAAACCTTCGTCGCCGCGCACCAGCTGCTGCAGGCGCGCCGAGCGCGAGCAGGGGTAAACCGGCGGATTGCGGGTGATGTCGTCCGGCGCGCTGCCGTCGTCCTGTTCCTCCCGCGCCAGCTGCTGGCGGCACAGCAGATCGAATACGTGGCTACAGTTGTCCGGCAGCGGTTCGTCGGCCTGCGGCGCGCGCGGCGCCTCGCCTTCCGCCAGCAGCGCGAAGTCCAGCAGCCGGTGGGTGTAGTCGTAGGTCGGCCCCAGCACCTGCCCGCCGGGCAAGTCCTTGTAAACCGCCGAGATGCGCCGCTCCAGCCGCATGTTTTCGCTGGCCAGCGGCTCGCTGACCGCGAGGCGCGGCAGGGTGGTGCGGTAGGCGCGCAGCAGGAAGATCGCCTCCACCAGATCGCCGCTGGCCTGTTTGATGGCCAGCGCCGCCAGCTCGCGATCGTAGATACCGCCTTCGGTCATCACCCGATCCACCGCCAGCCCCAGCTGCTGTTCGATTTGTTCCGCGCCGAGAGCCGGCAGCGCGTCGTCGCCGCGCCGCAGCTGTTCCTGCAGCTGATGGGCGGCCTCAATGGCTTTTTCGCCCCCTTTTACCGCTACGTACATCAGCACACCTCCACGCGGGTGGTCCGCGGGATCGCCAGCAGGCGATCGCCGCAGGTCAGCAAAATATCCAGCCCCAGCGGGAAGCGCTGCGGGCGGTTGACCAGGTAATCCAGCAGCGCCAGCGGCAGGCGCGGCGCAATCAGGCGTTGGCTCTCGATGCCGGGGCCGGTCAGGCGCAGCGCGGCGCCGTTCTCCAGCTCAGCAAGCTGCACCACCACCGTGGCGCCGAATTCCGGCGAGATTTCCGTGCCGTGCGGCAACGCCTGCAGATCGGCGGCCTGCAGCTGCTCATCGAACAGGGCAAAACAGACCTCCTGCGCCGTGGCGGCCAGCGGCGCACCGCTGTGAAAACGAATGTTTGTTAGCACTTGCTCACTTTTAAGCGCAGCGCACAGTTGCAGCGGCGTTTCCTGATCGGCCAGCGTCAGCAGCGCGGCGGTGCTGGCGGCGTTCAGCGGCGCCCAGGCCGGGCCGTTCGGCAGCGTCACCCGGTGGCCCGGTTCGCTCAAGGCTTTAAGAATCAAACGGAAAGCGTGCTGCGATTGGTCTATCGGTTGCTCAAAACCGGTCAATAAACTCATGGCTTAATCCCCTCGCACCAGCGTAAAGAAGTCCACCCGGCTGGCGGCGATCGCCCGGGCGCGCAGCTGGCGCTGCTCGTGCTGCAGCGCAGCCAGCGGGGCGATCAGCTGTTGTTGCAGGCGTTCGCCGTGTTCCGGCTGTTGCAGCAGCGCATCGGCCAGCGCGCACAGCTCGGCATGCGCCTTGTCGCGCCCGGCGATATAGCTGTAGCCGTAGCCGCCGTTGTCCAGCTGCACCACCGCGCGGGTGACCGTCATGTCCCCGAGCACGAAGCGGCGGCCGGTGGCGCCCATGCGCCCCTGCAGCTGGGCCAGGCCGATCTCTGGCGCGCGGATGCTGCGGTAACCCGGGCTGAGGTTTAGCGCCTGCCAGTGGCTGCGCAGCTGCTCGGGCCGGCTGTGCGCCAGCACCAACATCCAGCGTTGTCTCGACTCTAAGGCTTGCATTCAGTGCTCCATCGTCAGTTCAATCATGTCGGCGCGGGCCAGGCTGACGGAGTATTCCGCCACGTCTTCGCCGCCGCTGCGGACGTTAAGGGTGCGCACGCACAGCAGCGGCGCGTGGGTGGCGATCTCCAGCAGCCGGCTCTCTTTGGCCTGCGCGCGGCGCGCGCTGATGCGCGTCTGGCGGCGGGTCAGCGCCTGCTGGAGGTGCTGTTCGATAAACTGGTGCAGCGAACCGCTGTGGAACTGCTGCAGCGCCGGCCACCAGTCCAGATCGGGCAGATAGTGGTCGATCACGCTCATCGGCACGCCGTTGACCCGGCGCAGGGTGCGCAGGTGGATCACCATTTCGCCTTCTTCACGCGAGAGCGCGCTGGCGATATGCCCATTGCACGGGCGCAAGACGGCGAGTAAGCGCTCACTGGTGGGGTGGCTACCCTGCTCGAACAGGTTCTGGCTGAAGCGGGTATTGGCGTGCAGCGGGTAGTCGTAAGGCCGCATCAGCACCAGAATGCCGACGCCGTGGCGGCGCTGCAGCCAGCCGCGCTCTACCAGCTGATCCACCGCGCGGCGCAGGGTGTGGCGATTGACCTGGTAACGTTCGGCCAGCTGCTGTTCCGAAGGCAGGTAGTCGCCGCAGCGGTATTGCGTGCGCAGCTCCTGTTCCAGCTGCGCGGCGATCTGCTGATAGCGGGTGGGGTAAGTGGTCGGATGTCTAGATAACTCCATCATAATAAAAACCTCGTCATACCGATGGCTGTGCGATGAAGGCGAAAGCGGTGCGTTTCATCGTGCGTCTACCCTGTGGTTTTCAAGTTGGCATCATGGTGCCGGGCGCAGATGACAATCGCGTTACGCGTCGGTGGCGAACAGATGAACTATTTTGGACAGCCCGGGCGTGCACGGGCGGCGGCGGCGCGCTATGCTGGCGCCACTGTTGACTGACTCTGGCCGCGACCATGCCGCAATCTCTGAACGCCCCTGAACCCGCCCCACGCGCCTGGCCGCTGTGGAAACCGATCCTGTTTCTGCTGGTGGTGGCCGTCGGCCTCTACTACATCAAATGGCAGCCTTACTACGGCAAGGCCTTTGTGGCGGCGGACAGCCACTCGATCGGCAAATCGATCCTGGCCGACGGCGCCGCGAGCCCCTGGCTGGCGGCCTGGCAGTATGCGTTGGTCTACTTCACCGCGGTATGGAAGGCGGCGCTGCTCGGGGTGCTGTTAGGTTCGCTGGTGCAGGTGCTGATCCCGCGCGACTGGCTGGCGCGTATGCTCGGCCACCGGCGTTTTTCCGGCACCGTGCTGGGGGCGCTGATCGCGCTGCCGGGCATGATGTGCACCTGTTGCGCCGCACCGGTTGCCGCCGGCATGCGCCGCCAGTCGGTATCCAGCGGCGCCGCGCTGGCCTTTTGGCTCGCCAACCCGGTATTGAACTCGGCGACGCTGGTGTTTATGGGATTTGTGCTCGGTTGGCCGTTCGCCGCCATCCGCCTGGTGGCGGGCGTGGTGATGGTGCTGGGCATCGCCTGGCTGGTGCAGCGCGTGACCGCCAACGATCCACAGCCTGCCGCGCCGCAGCCGCCGCTGATGACGGCGCAGAGCGAAGAACGGCCGTTCCTCGCCCGCTGGGGCAAAGCGCTGTGGGCGCTGTTTTGGTCGACCATCCCGATCTACGTGCTGGCGGTGCTGGCGCTGGGGGCGGCGCGGGTCTGGCTGTTCCCGCACGCCGACGGCGCCGTCGACAATAGCCTGCTGTGGATCATCGGTCTGGCGATCGTCGGCTGCCTGTTCGTTATCCCCACCGCGGCGGAAATCCCGATCGTGCAGACCATGATGCTGGCGGGCATGGGCGCCGGCCCGGCGCTGGCGCTACTGATGACCCTGCCGGCGGTCAGCCTGCCTTCGCTGCTGATGCTCAACAAAGCCTTCTCCGCCCGCGCGCTGTGCCTAACGGCGGCGCTGGTGGCGCTGTGCGGCGCGGTGACCGGCGTGGTGGGGATGGGGTTGGTGTAAAATGTTCAAAAAACGACCTTTCATCTCGATGTTGTTGTCACAAATGTGCTAACGTGTCTGTTCAAGATTTAGTGTCGCCATCGTGCGATTGCAGGAGGAGCAAAGATGGAAAGTCGCATCCAGTTTCGCATCGAAAATGAAACCAAGCGTTTGGCGCAAAAGGCCGCCGAGGCTAAAGGAACGACATTAAGTGAAGCCTGTCGCCGCTTGGCGGAGCAAATGGCTGATGAGCAACGGGCCGCAGAGGAACACGAAAACTGGTTGAAAGATAAGGTAGATGCAGCTTTTTCCCGTCTGCATGAGGGTAATGCTGTTTACCTTAGCCAACAAGAAGTAGAAGAAAGCATGGATGCCTTTAAGGCAAAAATTAGAGCGAAATACGACCGAAAATAGGGATCGTTATGCGTATCGAATGGGATAATGCAGCGCTACGGGACAGGGAACGTATTTTTGAGTTTCTTTATATTTTCAATCCACAGGCGGCAGTGCAGGCTGATAACGAGATAGATAAAGCGGTAAAGCGCCTGCTGGATCATCCTGAGTTAGGTAAGCCTTGGTATGGGAAGGCACGTAAGCTGCTCATTAACAAGGCCTCCCTGTTGCTGGTGTATATCATCGTCGATGATGTTATTAAGGTTTTCTCGATTGCCCACCAGCGTGAGAAATTTCCAAATTAGCGTTGTCATCGCAACCTATGCACCACCTGGTTGCTGCTGCCGCGCCAGATCAGCACCGGGTCTTTCAAATCCTGCACGAACTTGCCGTCGATCAGCACATTGATTCTGTCCACTATCTGCATTTGCTGCGCGTCCAGCTCCGCCAGCCGGTAGCCGGTCCATAGCCAGATATCCTTGCCGGGGCACTCGGCGCGCACCCGTTTCACCAACTGCAAGATGCTCGAGATGTTGGCCGGGTGCAGCGGATCGCCGCCTGAGAGCGACAGCCCCTGACGTGGCACGCGCGTATCGTTCAGATCGGCGATGATGCGGTCTTCCAACGCCGGGGTAAACGGCTGGCCGGAGTTGAGCCGCCAGGTGCTTTTGTTGTAGCAGCCGGGGCACTGGTGCACGCAGCCGGCGACAAACAGCGTGCAGCGGGTGCCGGGGCCGTTGACGACGTCAATCGGGTAGTACTGGTGATAATTCATGTGAGGCCTTCCCATCAGGCTATTTTACTGGCCATTTTGCCTCCGGGCAGTGCTCCCAATCCTCACGTACTGCGTGTACGCTGCGGTTGGTGCGCGCTGGCCGAAGGCAAACTGGCTGCGACAATCACGCCTGATGAACAGGCTTCTGCCTAGGTTGCACGGCGTTTCTCAGCCGAGCTGCCCGTTGCCGAGGTGTTTCACCCGGCGTTTCACCTCTTCCTGTTTGCCGGCGTTGAACGGCCGGGCATCGGGGCTGCCGAGATAGCCGCACACCCGGCGGGTGACCGAGACCTTGGCCGAGTCGTGGTTGCCGCATTTCGGGCAGGTGAAGCCTTTGCTGGTGCAGGAGAATTCACCGGTGAAGCCGCATTCGTAGCACTCGTCGATCGGCGTGTTGGTGCCGTAGTAAGGCACCCGGCTGTAGCTGTAGTCCCACACGTCTTCCAGCGCCTTCAGGTTGTGCTGCAGGTTCGGGTATTCGCCGTAGCAGATGAAGCCGCCGCTGGCCAACGGCGGGTAGGGCGCTTCGAAGTCCAGCTTGTCGTACGGATTGACCTTCTTCTCCACGTCGAGGTGGAAGCTGTTGGTGTAATAGCCCTTGTCGGTGACGCCCGGCACCACGCCGAAATCGGCGGTGTCCAGCCGGCAGAAGCGATCGCACAGGTTCTCGCTCGGCGTGCTGTAGAGGCTGAAGCCGTAGCCGGTCTCGTCTTTCCAGGCGTCGACGGCGGCGCGCAGCCGTGCGACGATCGCCACCGCTTTGGCGCGCAGCGCCTCGTCGTCATACACGTGATTTTCGCCGCCGAACAGCGCGTTGATGGTCTCGTGCAGGCCGATATAGCCCAGCGAAATTGAAGCGCGGCCGTTCTTGAAGATATCGGCGATGTTGTCGTCGGCCTTGAGCCGCACGCCGCAGGCGCCTTCCATGTACAAGATTGGCGCCACCCGCGCCTTGATGCCTTCCAGCCGGGCGATGCGCGTCATCAGGGCCTTTTTCGCCAGCTGCAGGCGCTGATCCAGCAGCGCCCAGAAGCGCGACTCATCGCCCATCGCCTCTAGCGCGATGCGCGGCAGATTGAGGCTGATGACGCCGATGTTGTTGCGGCCGTCGTGCACCAGCTCGCCGTCCTGCTCGTAGGTGCCGAGGAAGCTGCGGCAGCCCATCGGCGTTTTGAACGAGCCGGTCACCTTCACCACCTGATCGTAGTTGAGGATATCCGGGTACATGCGCTTGCTGGCGCACTCCAGCGCCAGCTGTTTGATGTCGTAGTTCGGATCGCCGTACTGGTGGTTGAGGCCGTCGCGGATGGCGAACACCAGTTTGGGGAACACGGCGGTCTTGCGGTTTTTGCCCAGCCCGGCGATGCGGTTTTTCAGGATCGAGCGCTGGATCAGGCGCGACTCCCAGCTGGTGCCGAGGCCGAAGCCGAAGGTGACGAACGGCGTCTGGCCATTGGCGGTGTGCAGGGTGTTGACCTCGTACTCCAGCGACTGGAAGGCGTCGTAACACTCTTTCTCGGTGCGCGCCATGGCATAGCCTTTGGCGTCTGGGATCTGCCACTCTTCCGCCACCTGCAGGTGTTTGCGGAAGCTCTCGTCGACGAACGGCGCCAGGATTTCATCGATGCGGTTGATGGTGGTGCCGCCATAGATATGGCTGGCGACCTGGGCAATGATCTGCGCGGTCACGGCGGTGGCGGTGGAGATCGACTTCGGCGGCTCGATCTCGGCGTTACCCATCTTGAAGCCGTTGGTCAGCATGCCTTTCAGATCGATCAGCATGCAGTTGAACATCGGGAAGAACGGCGAGTAGTCGAGATCGTGGTAGTGAATTTCGCCGCGTTCATGGGCCAGCACCACGTCGCGTGGCAGGATGTGCTGCTTGGCGTAGTGTTTGGCGACGATGCCCGCCAGCAGGTCGCGCTGGGTGGGGATCACCTTGCTGTCCTTGTTGGCGTTTTCGTTCAGCAGCGCGCGGTTACTCTGCTCGACCAGGCCGCGAATTTCCTGGTTCAGGCGGCCGCGCAGCTCGCGCGCCACGTCGCGATCGTGGCGGTATTCGATATAGGCGCGCGCCAGCTGTTTGTACTCGCCGGCCATCAACTGGTTTTCCACCGCCTGCTGGATCTCGTGGATATCGACGCGCGGCTGCTGCTCCATGCGCTGAGCGACCACGCGGGCGACGGTGGCGCAGTAGTCGGCGTCGACCACGCCCACCGCCAGCGCGGCGCGCTCGATGGCCTGCGCGATGCGCGCTTCGTCAAAAGGTACCTGGCAACCGTCCCGCTTAATCACTACTGGTTTCACGTTGTACTCCTTGTTCCCCGAGGGAGCGTTCATACCCGCCTGGCGTGGCGAGCAACCGTCAAATTTCGCTTATCCACAGGGCAAAGCCGCAGCGCGCAAGGGCTGTGGCGGCGTGTGGATGATTTTGTGGATAACTACTATATATAGGTGTTCGCAATTCTTAATGCACTATATATAGATATTGGCGAGATTCTTTTGATGTAGAACAAGGAAATCGGAAGAGCGTGCGCAAGCTGAACAGTCGTCAATCGCTCACTGGCCGATCGCGAAAATGTTCCAGCAGAAAGTCGACCCAGACGCGCACCCGCGGCGGTAGATCCGCCGAGGCGTAATAGAGCCACAGCTGCACCGGGCGCGGCCAGCACTCCGCCAGCACCGGCCGCAGCGTGCCCTGCTCAAAGTGCTTTTCGAGGTACCAGCGCGCCAGGTTGACGATGCCCAGCCCGGCCAGCGCCGCATCCAGCAGCATCTCCGGGCGGCTCACCACCAATCGGCCGTTCAGATCCAGCGCCAGCGTTTCACCCTGATGGCGCAGCTGCCATTTGACGTGGCGGCCGTTGCTGGGGTTGCGGTGCAGCAGGCAGTCGTGCCGCAGCAGGTCGTGCGGCGTTTGCGGTTCACCGCGCCGCGCCAGATAGTCGGGCGACGCTGCCAGCACCATATGCATCGGGTAGAGCGGGCGCGCCACCAGCCGGCTGTCGGGATCGACCCGGCTGCCGATGCCGACGTCGAAGCCTTCGCCCACCAGATTCACCACCCGGGCGTCCAGCGACAGATCGAGATCGATCTGCGGGTAGCGCGCCAGAAATTGCGGGATCACCGGCATCAGCATCTGGCGGCCAAAGCCGGGGATCATCGTGACGCGCACCACCCCGGCCGGCGCCTGCCGCTCGCCGCCGGCGCTTTCCAGCGTCGCCGCCAACGCCTGCCACAGCGGCGCCACCTGCGCCAGCAGCGCTTTGCCCTCGTCGGTCAGCAGCACGTTGTGGGTGTTGCGCTGAAACAGCCGCAGCGCCAGCTTCTCTTCCAGCGCGCGGATATTTTTGCTGACCGCCGCCGGCGTGACGCCCAGCTGGCGGGCGGCGGCGGAGAAATTTTGCGCCTGCGCGGCGGCGAGGAAGGCCGGCAGCAGGCGGTGCACGTCAAAGGGCAGCGACATAGTGGTTGATACTTTCGGTTGAAATTGAAGTGACCTTGAACAGCCTACACCCGAAGCGGCAGAAATGGAAAAATGCCTCATCTTCTTTACGTTCAAGGAATCATTTATGTCACGCATTTTAGTGTTAACCGCCCACCGCACCCCCGACGAGTCGCGCATCAACCAGGCGCTGATCGAGGCCGTGCGCCCGCTGCCTAACGTGACCGTGCACGAGCTGATCCGCGCTTACCCGGATTACCGCATCGACGTAGCGCGCGAACAGGCACTGCTGGCAAGCCACGATGCGGTGGTAATGATGTTCCCGTTTTTCTGGTACAGCTCGCCGGCGATCCTGCGCGAATGGCAGGACGCGGTATTAACCTATGGTTTCGCCTACGGCAGCGAGGGCACCAAACTGCACGGCAAGCCGCTGCAGCTGGTGGTGAGCACCGGTGGCAACGCGCAGGCCTACACGCCGGCAGGCTACAACCGCTATCCGGTGCAGGATCTGCTGCTGCCGTTCCACGCGCTGGCTAACCTGACCGGCATGGATTATCTGCCGCCGCATCTGGTGCAGGGCGTGAGCGACATGAGCGATGAGCAGTTGGCGCAAGAGGCCGCCGGGGTGGTGGCGCTGATGGGGACATTGTAGGGCGCAGTTCATCGCTGCGCCCTGCGGGGTCAGTCTTCGAGCAGCCACCACACCGCTTCGAACGGCCGCAGCGTCAGCGCCTGCGGCTGGTCCGCCGAGTCGCTGTAGTTGCTCATCAGCGGGCGCCACTGAGCGGAGGCTTCCACGCCTTCCGCCGCCCAGGCCAGCGGCTCGCGGCTCAGGTTGGCTACCACCAGCAGGCGCTGGCCGTTCCAGCTGCGCTGATAGCACCATAGCGCCGGGTGATCCGGCGCCAGATCCTGATAGTCGCCGTGGGTCAGCAGCGGATACTGCTTGCGCAGGGTGATCAGCTGGCGGTAGGCGTAAAACACCGAGTCGAGGTCGGCCAGCGCCGCGTCGGCGTTGATCTGCGGGTAGTTCTCGGCGCAGCCGATCCACGGCGTGCCGGTGGTGAAACCGGCGTGCGGCGCGGCGCTCCACTGCATCGGCGTGCGGCCGTTGTCGCGCGATTTGTCCGCCAGGATCGCCAGCAGTTCGGCGTCGCCGCGGCCCTGGGCGCTCAGTTCGGCATACATGTTCAGGCTTTCCACGTCGCGGTACTGCTCGATGGCGCGGAAGCCGGGGTTGGTCATGCCGATCTCTTCACCCTGATAGATATAAGGCGTGCCCTGCATGCCGTGCAGCACCATCGCCAGCATTTTGGCGGCCGGCACCCGCAGTGCGCCTTCATCGCCGAAGCGCGATACGATGCGCGGCTGATCGTGGTTGCACCAGAACAGCGCGTTCCAGGCGCGGTTATGCATCCCCTGCTGCCAGTGGCGGAAGATCTGCTTTAACTCCACATAATCCGGCGCCGCCCGCGTCCATTTTTCACCGCCGGCGTAGTCTACCTTCAGGTGGTGGAAGTTGAAGGTCATCGACAGCTCTTCGCCGCTCTGCGCCGCGTACTGCTGGCAATGCTCAAGCGTGGTGGAAGACATCTCGCCCACCGTCATCAGGCCGCGCGGCTGAAACACGTCGCGGCTCATTTCCTGCAGGAACTCGTGAATGCGCGGGCCGTCGGTGTAGAAGCGGCGGCCGTCGCCCTGGCTGTCGGACGGGAAGTCCTGCTGCTTGGACACCAGGTTGATCACGTCGAGGCGCAGGCCGTCGACGCCTTTGTCCGCCCAGAACTGACACACTTTCTTCAGCTCTTCGCGCACCGGCGGGTGTTCCCAGTTGAGATCCGCCTGCTCGACGGCGAACAAGTGCAGATAGTACTGGCCGCTGTCGGCGTGCCACTGCCAGGCGTTGCCGCCGAACTTGGAGCGCCAGTTGTTCGGCGGCGTATCCCCTTCGCCGTCGCGCCAGACGTAGAACTGGCGATACGGGCTGTGGCGATCCTGCGCGGCCTTGAACCACGGATGCTCGGTCGAGGTGTGGTTGAACACCATGTCCATCACGATGCGGATGCCGCGCCGGTGGGCGGCGGCGACCAGCTGCTCGAAGTCCGCCATGGTGCCGTAAGCCGGATCGATGGCGCAGTAGTCCGCCACGTCATAGCCGTTGTCCACCTGCGGCGATACATAGACCGGCGTCAGCCAGATGGCGTCGACGCCCAGCTCCTGCAGATAGTCCAGCCGCCGGGTCACGCCGGCCAAATCGCCGTAGCCGTTGCCGGTGCTGTCTTGAAAACTCTTCGGATAAATTTGGTAGATGACGCCGTTCTGCCACCAGGGGGTTGGGTTGCTCATAGCTGTATACCTTTGAATCGTGACAACGGGCCCGTACCCTTCATCTTTCAAACTGCAGCGTTGTTGGCTGCTGGCGCTGCACCCCAGTCACTTACTTGAGTAAGCTCCTGGGGATTTGCACCCTTGCCGCCTAGCTGCAGCTCGAAAGCTATAGGGTATTTCCAGCCCCTACATTCATGTTGCGTATTTTGCGTCAATTAAACCGGCAGCTCGCCGCGGGCGGCCTTGCGTTTGTAGACCATGATGGTCAGCACCAGCGGGATGACGATCGCCACCAGAATCGCCAGCGAGTAAATCAGCCAGAACTGCGGCTTGATAGACAGGATGCCCGGCAGGCCGCCGACGCCGATGCCGTTGGCCATCACGCCGTCCAGGCCGCAGATCAGGCCCGCGATCGCGGAGCCGATCATCGCGCACAGCATCGGGAAACGGTATTTGAGGTTGATGCCGTACATCGCCGGTTCGGTCACGCCGAGATAGGCGGAGATCGCCGCCGGTACCGAGATTTCACGCTCGTTGGCCTTGCGGCTGATGATGATGATGCCGAGCACCGCCGAGGCCTGCGCGATGTTGGACAGCGCAATCAGCGGCCACACCGGGGTGCCGCCCATGCTCTGGATCATCTGCATGTCGATGGCCAGCGTGGTCTGGTGCACGCCGGTGATCACCAGCGGCGCATACAGGAAGCCGAACAGCGCGGCGCCCACCGGGGCGAAGCTGCCGGTCATCACCGCTTTCACCGCCCAGGCAACCCCGTCGCCGATCATGCGGCCGAACGGCCCGATCAGCGCGTGCGCCAGGAACACCGCCAGCAGCAGCGAAACCACCGGCACCACCACCAGATAGAGGTAGTCGGGGACGATCTTTTTCAGCCGGGTTTCGATCCAGCCCAGCGCCATGCCCGCCAGGATCGACGGGATCACCTGCGCCTGATAGCCGACTTTCTGGATCACGAACCAGCCGAAGTTCCACACTTCCGGCGTTTGCTGGCCGAGCAGGTAGGAGTTCATCAGCTGCGGCGACACCAGGGTGACGCCCAGCACGATGCCGAGCACCGGCGTGCCGCCCATCTTTTTCACCGTCGACCAGCAGATGGCCACCGGCAGGAACATGAAGATCGCTTCACCGAGCAGCCACAGGAAGTCGTAAATGGTTTTCCACGCCGGGTGCATCTGCGCCAGCGTTTGGCCGCCGGACATCGGGATATCGCCGATCACGTTGCGGAAGCCGAGGATCAGACCGCCGCTGATCAGCGCCGGCAGCAGCGGGAAGAAGATCTCGGCGAAGTGGGAGATGGTGCGCTCGGTCCAGGTCATGTTCTGACGCGCGGCCACCTTGGCCTGTTCTTTGTCGGCCTCGTTGACGCCGGTGCTGGCGATCAGCGCCTGATAGTAGTCGCCGACGTCGGTGCCGATCACCACCTGGAACTGCCCGGCGTTGGTGAAGCAGCCTTTGACCATCGGCAGCTCTTCGATTTCCTTGGGGCTGGCCTTGCTGGGGTCGTTGAGGACGAAACGCAACCGGGTAATGCAATGGCTGACGGTGGCGATGTTTTCGCGGCCGCCGACCAAAACAATCAGGCGATCAATATCCTGCTGTTTTACTTTGCTCATTATGGGATACCTGCAGAGGTGTTGGCTGAGTAATGATCAAAGCTTAGTCACTCGGATTTTTTTATGGAATGGGAACGTTCCCGGTTTGGGGCGAGGATCACAAAATGACAAAAAATGGTCGTCTTTTAATCAGGAAAGTTTGCTGGGCACCACCAGGCGGCGGATCCCCTGTTCACCGTTGAGCTGCGCCAGCAGCTGTTGCGCCGCCAGCAGGCCGGCGCTGCCGTAGCCGAACTCCACCGACAGGGTGTCGGGGAACAGGAAGCTGAGCAGCGGGGTGTTGCCGATGGCGCACACCTGGATGGCGTGCGTCGGCTGCTGCTGCAGGTATTTGATCGCCCCCAGGGCGATGCTGTCGGAGGCGCAGATCAGCGCGCTGGTGTGCGGGTCGATCACCTCGGCGGCGTGTTGGAAACCGCTCTGGTAGCTCAGCTCGCCCAGCGTGGCGCGCGGCGTGAGCTTGAGGCGCTCGCAGGCGTCGAGATAGGCCTGGTAGCGGCGCTGGCCGGTGGTGGCGTCGCTGAGCTGCACCCCCAGATAGCCGATGTGCCGGTGCCCTTGCCGATACAGGCGATCCATCAGCAGGTTCACCGCGCCGGCGTCGTCGTAGCAGACGGACGAAAAGCCGTCGTATTCGCGCACCATCACCACCATTTTTTCCTGCCACGGTTTGAGCATCGCCGCGGTCAGCCCGGTAAAGCCGAACAGGATCACGCCGTCGACGTTGCGCTGGCGCAGCACGTGCAGGTGTTCCTGCACCAGGCGGGTTTCGAACTGGCTCTCCATCACGATAGGATCGAAACCCTGCTGATACAGCAGCGGCAGCATGGTGCGCACCGCCTGGTTTTCCGACGGCGAATCGAGACGGGAAACGATGATGCCCACCACTTTGTCGCTCTGGCCGCGCATGGCGCGCGCCGACTTGGAGGGGGTAAACCCTTGCTGACGGATCACCGCTTCCACCCGTTCGCGGGTCTGCGGGCTCACGCTGCCTTCGTTGTTCAGCACCCGTGAGACGGTGGATTTGCCTACGCCGCTCAGGCGTGCGATGTCCTTGATGGTCAGCCGGTTTTGCATGGTTTACTTTTCGTTGAGGTGGACAGGCGTAACATAATGGCCTGTAAGACAATGCCCGTCAGCATAGCTCATTTTCCCACGCGGATCTTGAGGCAATACGGGATTGTTGCACTGCGCTGAACGGCCGCTCCTGCCGCTCTGTTTTTCCCTTTACCGGAGGTGATTCCCCATATGGACCCCGACCCGACCGCTTTAGACACTCACTCGGTTCACCGGTAAAACCTTTCCGCCTGGCGCTGCTGTTTTACCGGTGAAGTACATCACGGTAACCGGTGGCGCGCGCTTCGTCGTTCGCTCCTGCTGCTGAAAAAAGAATAAGGATCTGCGTTGGCAGAGGCTTTTTGGCGCACCCGCCATCCGCCCGGCCGATGACGATCCCCGTTTACCCGCTGCCGTGAGGCACCGGGCGACGAGGTGCGAACCATGAAACTGAAAAAACTCCCCCGTCAGCTGCTGGGCCTGTTCGCCCGCGGCCTTCCGCGCCGCTTGGTGCGCCGCGACAGCCTGCTGGACGGCGTCGGCGGCGCTGCGCACGATATGCCGGCCGGCCTGGCGCAACAGCGGCTGGAATGCGCCGCCGCAGAGACGATGCAGCTGTTTGAGCGTTTCCACAGCCACCCGGAAGGCATCACCGCCCATGAGGCGGAGCAGGTGCGCCGGCGCTGCGGCGAGAACGTCATCGACGATCAGCAGAAAGAGGCCTGGTGGCAACACCTCTGGCACTGCTACCGCAACCCGTTCAACCTGCTGCTGACCGCGCTCGGCATGATCTCGTACGCCACAGAGGATCTCACCGGCGCGCTGGTGATCGCGCTGATGGTGCTGATCTCCACGCTGCTGAACTTCATCCAGGAGGCGCGCTCCAACCGGGCGGCCGATGCGCTGAAAGCGATGGTGAGCAACACCGCCACGGTGATCCGCAGCGATGCGCTCACCGGCAAGAGCGAACACGTGGAGCTGCCGATCGCGCAATTGGTGCCGGGCGATATCGTCAAGCTGGCGGCCGGGGACATGATCCCGGCGGATCTGCGCCTGCTGTCGGCCAAGGATCTGTTCATCAGCCAGGCGGCGCTGACCGGTGAATCGCTGCCGGTGGAAAAATCCGCGGCGCCGCAGGCGCTGGCGGCCGATCCGCTCGACTGCCAGAACCTGTGCTTCATGGGCACCAACGTGGTCAGCGGCACCGCGCTGGCGATGGTGATCGGCACCGGCGGCGGCACCTATTTCGGCCAGCTGGCGCAGCGCGTCACCAGCCAGGAGCAGCAGCCGAACGCCTTCCAGAGCGGCATCAGCAAGGTCAGCTGGCTGCTGATCCGCTTTATGCTGGTGATGACGCCGATCGTGCTGCTGATCAACGGCTACACCAAGGGCGACTGGTGGGAAGCGGCGTTGTTCGCGCTGTCGGTGGCGGTCGGGCTGACGCCGGAAATGCTGCCGATGATCGTCACCTCAACGCTGGCCAAAGGGGCGGTGAAGCTGTCGCGCCAGAAGGTGATCGTCAAACGCCTGGACGCCATCCAGAACTTCGGCGCCATGGATATTCTGTGCACCGACAAGACCGGCACCCTGACCCAGGACAAGATCGTGCTGGAACGCCACACCGATGCGTTCGGCGCCGGCAGCGAGCGGGTGCTGCGCTACGCCTGGCTGAACAGCTTCTACCAGACCGGGCTGAAAAACCTGCTCGACGTGGCGGTGCTGAGCTGCGCGGAGCAGAATCGGCAGCCGGCGGCGTTGCAAAACTACCGCAAGGTAGATGAGATCCCGTTCGATTTCGTGCGCCGCCGCATGTCGGTGGTGGTGGCCAAGGACAACGAGTATCACGAGCTGGTGTGCAAGGGCGCGCTGGAAGAGATGCTGGCGATTTGCAGCCACGTGCGCCACGAAGACGAGGTGATCCCACTGAGCGAGGCGCTGCTGGCGCGCATTCGCCGCATCACCGACGATCTCAACCAGCAGGGGCTGCGGGTGGTGGCAGTGGCCAACAAGATCCTGCCGGCGCAAACCCATGAATACGGCGTGGCGGATGAGTCGGATCTGATCCTCGAGGGCTACGTCGCCTTCCTCGATCCGCCGAAGGAGAGCACCGCGCCGGCGCTGGCGGCGCTGAAACAGAACGGCGTCACGGTGAAAATCCTCACCGGCGACAACGAGCTGGTGGCCGCCAAAGTGTGCCGGGACGTCGGGCTGGAGGCCGATAGTCTGCTGCGCGGCAGCGAGATCGAACAGATGGACGACGAGCAGCTGGCGCAGGCGGCGGCGCGCACCACGGTGTTCGCCAAGCTGACGCCGCTGCACAAGGAGCGCATCGTCAAACTGCTGCGCCGCCAGGGGCACGTGGTGGGCTTTATGGGCGACGGCATCAACGATGCGCCGGCGCTGCGCGCGGCCGATATCGGCATCTCCGTCGATTCAGCGGTGGACATCGCCAAGGAGGCGGCGGACATTATCCTGCTGGAAAAAAGCCTGATGGTGCTGGAGCAGGGGGTGATCGAAGGGCGCCGTACCTTCGCCAACATGCTGAAATACATCAAGATGACCGCCAGCTCCAACTTCGGTAACGTGTTCAGCGTGCTGATCGCCAGCGCCTTCCTGCCGTTTCTGCCGATGCTGCCGCTGCACCTGCTGATTCAGAACCTGATGTACGACATCTCGCAGATCGCCATCCCGTTCGATAACGTCGACGACGATCAGATCACCCAGCCGCAGCGCTGGAACTCCGCCGATCTGGGGCGGTTTATGGTGTTCTTCGGGCCGATCAGCTCGATCTTCGACGTGCTGACCTTCAGCCTGATGTGGTGGGTATTCAAGGCCAATACGCCGGAAATGCAGACGCTGTTCCAGTCCGGCTGGTTCGTGGAAGGGCTGCTGTCGCAAACGCTGATCGTCCACATGATCCGCACGCGCAAAATTCCGTTTATCCAGAGCCGCCCGTCCTGGCCGCTGTGCATCATGACGCTGGCGGTGATCGCCACCGGCATCGGCCTGGTGTTCTCGCCGCTGGCCGGCTTCCTGCAGCTGCAGGCGCTGCCGCTCGGCTACTTCCCGTGGCTGGTGCTGATCCTCGTCGGTTACATGGTGCTGACCCAGTGCGTGAAAGGCTGGTTCGTGCGCCGCTACGGCTGGCAATAACCCGCTCGCCCCCTCCGGCCGGGAGGGGGCAACTGTGATCCCGTCCGCTTTTTCACCGCAACGGTTGGACATCTGTTCTGGGCTGAGTCTTTATCTACAGCGTTGGCTGTTTTCCCCTGCGCCTTTCAAGCCACCGCGTTGTTGTTTATCGCCTGGCGGTGGTTTGAAATTCATTGGGGATATTTTGTTTTTTTCCTCTGAGGAATTTCCGATGCACAGACCTTTCCGTTATACGCTACTGGCTTCATCGTTATGGTTTTCTTGCGGCGCGCTGGCGCAGCCGGCCGGCGATCTGCCGCTGATGCCCTGGCCGCAGCAGGTGGAAGTGACGCAACCGGCGGGCAAGCTGGTGCTGGATCACCGTTTGTCTCTGACGCTGCAGGGCGACGATCTGGGCGACGCGCTGCCGCGCTGGCGCCAGCGCATCGAACTGCAGACCGGCTGGACGCTGGCGCCGATGGAAGAAGCGAACGGCGCGGCGATCAAGGTGGTGATCAAGGACCGGGTGGCGGCGCAGCCGCTGCCGGGCAGCGATGAGAGTTACCGGCTGGCGGTCACGCCGCAGGGCGCCACGCTGACCGCCAACACGCGTTTCGGCGCGCTGCGCGGCATGGAGACCCTACTGCAGCTGCTGCAGACCGACGGGCAAAATACCTTCCTGCCGCTGGTGGATATCCGCGACGTGCCGCGTTTTCCGTGGCGCGGCGTGCTGCTGGATTCGGCGCGTCATTTCCTGCCGCTGCCGGACATTCTGCGCCAGCTCGACGGCATGGCGGCGGCCAAGCTTAACGTGTTCCACTGGCACCTGACCGACGATCAGGGCTGGCGCTTTGCCTCCGATCATTATCCCAAGCTGCAACAGCAGGCCAGCGACGGCCAGTTCTACACCCGCGAGCAGATGCGGCAGGTGGTGGCTTACGCCACGGCGCGCGGCATTCGCGTGGTGCCGGAGATCGACATGCCGGGGCATGCCTCCAGCATTGCGGTGGCCTATCCCGACCTGATGAGCGCGCCGGGGCCGTATCGGATGGAGCGCGAGTGGGGCGTGCATAAGCCGACGCTCGATCCGACCCGCGACGAGGTGTATCAGTTTGTCGACACGATCGTCGGCGAGCTGGCGGCGATCTTCCCCGATCCTTATCTGCACATCGGCGGCGATGAGGTGGACGCCAGCCAGTGGCGGGCGTCGCCGTCGATTCAGGCGTTTATGCAGAAGAACGGGCTGGCGGATACCCATGCGCTGCAGGCCTACTTCAACCAGAAGCTGGAAAAGATCCTCGAGAAGCACCAGCGGCAGATGGTCGGCTGGGACGAGATCTATCATCCGTCGCTGCCGCGCTCGATCGTCATTCAGTCCTGGCAGGGGCAAGACTCGCTGGGCGCCAGCGCGCAGGACGGCTATCAGGGCATTCTTTCCACCGGTTTCTACCTCGATCAGCCGCAAAGCACCGCCTATCACTACCGCAATGAAATTCTGCCGCAGCCGCTGGGGGTCGAGACGGCGGTGCAGCCCGGCGAGCAGGCGCAAAGCTGGCGTTTCAGCATGCCGCGTCTGAAGGGCAGCGCGGTGGAGGGCAGCTTCACGCTGATCGAGGGCAAGCAGGGCTGGCGCGGCTTTATCGATTTCAACGGCAAATCGCGCCGCGCGGTGCACGACATCGTCTGGCGCACGCCGCAGCAGGTGACGTTCCGCGTCGATACCTGGATGGGTGACACGCGGCCGGTGTTCACGCTGCAGCAGGACAAGCTCAGCGGCTATACGTTGGTCGGCAACGTGCGTTACCCCACCCGCGGCGACAAGCTGGCGGCGGTGCCGGCGGGCAAGATGCCGGTGGTGCCGGACGAGAAGGGGCAGGCCAACATTCTCGGCGGTGAAGCGGCGCTGTGGGCGGAAAACGTGCGCGCGCCGCTTCTCGATCTCAAGCTGTGGCCGCGCGCCTTCGCGGTGGCGGAGCGGCTGTGGTCGGCGCAGGACGTCACCGACGAAAACAACATGTACCGGCGGCTGGCGGCGATCGACGCCTGGTCGGTGGTGTCGGTCGGCCTGCAGCAGCATGTGGAAACGGCGCGCGAATTCACCCGATTGAGCAACAGCGTGCAGATCGTGCCGCTGCAGATCCTGGCCGAGGCGGTGGAGCCGGCACAGTATTACACCCGCCAGCACCTGAAGTTCCAGGCCAGCAACTATCACCAGTTCGAACCGCTGAACCGCTTTGCCGATGCGCTACCGCCGGAGAGCGGCGCGGTGCGCGACATGCAGGCACAGGTCGCGGCCTTGTTGAAGGATAAGCGCGATAAGGCGGCGGCGCAGGCGCTGCGCGAACGGCTGCAGCGCTGGCAGGCGAACGGCGCGGCATTGCAGACGGCGATCGCGGGCAACCGCACGCTGCGCGATCTGGCGCCGGTGGCGCAGGACGTCGATGCTTTGGCCACGCTGGGCTTAACGCTGCTGGATCGCCATCAGCAGGCCAAACCGCTGAGCCGGGCCGAGGCCGAACAAGCGCAGCGCCAGCTGGATGCGGCGGCGCAGACGCGCGACGAGGTGGTGATTGCGGCGGTGTACCCGCTGGAGGCGCTGCTGCGGGGGCTTAAAATGGAGTGAGGGTGACGGGGCTCGGCCAGCTGAGCCCCGGTTTTGTTACGCCCGAAGCGACAGCGGCGCATACCCGATGGCGTGCTGCAGGTAATTCAGCAGCAGCTGGCGGGTGAAGCGCGGCTCATCGATGCCGCTGCCCTGCAGGAAGCGTTGCAGGTTGCGGCAGTCCCACCGATAGGTGTCTTGATAGAGCTCCACCGTCGATAGCTCGTCCACCATAGGATCCTTGAACAGGCTGAGCAGCGGGTACAGCGGCGCGTCGCTGTCGTTTTCCCATTGGGCTCGCCACTTTGCGAAGGGCAGAGGATGAAAGCGATAACCGAACTCGCGCTCCAGCAGGCTGAAAAACTCACGCAGCGTCAGATTATTGTCACCTTGATGGATCAGGTTGAATTTCTGCCCCAGCGCCTGCGGGTTGCGAGAGACGTGGGCGATGGCCCGGGTCATGTAATCCACGGTGGTCAACCCTTCGCGCAGATCCCGTAAATCCGGCACCGTGCCGCTGCTGATGCAGGTTCTCACCAGCCGCCCCCACCATTGGTAATCGGCGTTGACGCCGGTGCGGCTGTGGCAGGTGGCGTAGCCCAGGCGGAAGGTCATCAGCGGCAGGCCTTGCTTCGCCGCCAGATCGGCGATCTTCTCCATCACCCATTTGCTGCGCACGTAGCCGATATCGCGGCTGACCGCCGGCAGGTTTTGATCGATATCGTCGCTTTCCCGCATCACCCGCTTACCGGTGTGCAGATGCCCCCAGCTGTAAACGGAGATGGTCGACAGCAGCATCAGCGGCTTGGTGCGGCTATGCGCTGCGAAACGAATGATTTCCCGCAGGCCCTGTACGTTGTCGCGCTTCATGTAGGCGTAAGGCTGGATAAAATTCACCGCGCTGGCCGAATGGTAAATCAGATCGATATCCTGACTTAACACCCGGTAAGCCGCCGGGGCCAGCGAGAAATGGTGTTCCGCCACGTCGCCGGGCAGGATATGGAGGCGTGCGCGCTGCCCGGCGCTCAACGCGATCCGGTAGCGCTGCAGCACCGCCTCCAGCCGCTGTCTCGGCGGCAGTTTGGCTCCGTCGCGCACCAGACAGTACAGCTCGGCGTCGGTGGTGCGCAGCAGATCGGCCAACAGGTGCGCGCCGACGAAGCCGGTGGCGCCGGTCAGCAAAATGGCGCGCGGCGCGCTGATTTGCCGCGTATCGAACGTCGGATCGATGACGAGATCCGACGGCAAATACACGTCATCCAGCAAGGCGCGTGCCGGCTCGCCGTCTTGAGGTTCAGACGTTTGTTCTTGTCCCTGGCGTTGCGCCATCGCCTGCGCCAGCGTCTTCAGGTTCGGGTATGCATAGATATCACGCACATAGGTTTTGACCGCGAACGCTTTACCCAGTTGGTTTGCCAGGTTTGCCGCCAGCAGCGAATGCCCGCCCAGCGCGAAGAAATCATCGTCGGCGCGGATATGATCGATTTTCAGCAGCCTGCGCCACAGATCGGCGACGATCCGCTGGTGGCCGTCGAGCGGTTCAGCAGGGGCCGGCTGAGCCTCGGGCGCCAGGGCCAACAGCGCCGCCTGGTCGATTTTACCGTTGGCGTTGATCGGCAACCGATCCAGATGCCGGTACTCGGCGGGCAGAGAGTAGGCGGGCAGCTGATCCTGAAGCTGCCGTTTAACCCGTGCAATGAGATCGCCGCCGGGATCTTCACCGGTCAAAAACGCCAGGATCCGCTTGTCGCTCGGATTGTCCGTTTGATTGACGAGGGCGATGGCGGTTTTTACGCCGGAGACCTGCGTCATCAGGCTGCCGATTTCACCGAGTTCCACGCGATTGCCGCGGATTTTGACCTGGGCGTCGAGGCGCCCCAGGTACTGAATGCGGCCGTCAGGCAAGCGGCGCGCCCGATCGCCGCTGCGGTACAAGCGCTGGCCGCCGACGTGCGGCGAAGTGACAAAACGCTCGGCGGTCAGCTGCGGGGCGTTCAGGTAGCCGCGCGCCAGGCAGAGGCCGCTGATGCAGAGCTCGCCAGATTCGCCGTCGGTTACCGGCCGCAGGCGCTCGTCGAGGATGAATACCTGCGTATCGGCGATGGGCCGGCCAATCGTGGACAGCGGGTTTTGCGTCGCGCAGCGCACGCGGTTGCAGGTGGCGAAGATGGTGGCCTCCGTCGGGCCGTAGTAATCCACCACTGCATAGTCGATGCCGCGCAGCTCGAGCGGATTCAGCTTTTCACCGGCGGTGAACAGGTATTTCAGCGCCAGCCCGGCGGGCTGCGGCGCGCCGATGACCTCCGGCACCAATACCGTAGGGACAAAGGCGTGGGTGAGGCGATGCCGGGCGAAGAAGGCCAGCAATGCGTCCGGCTGCAGGCGGGTCTCCTCGTGCGGCAGATACAGGGTGCCACCGCAGATCAGCGGCACCCAGATTTCCCATTGCGCCACGTCAAAACCGACGCCGGCAATCAGCGTGGAACGGCTGTGTTCATCCATCGCGAAACGTTGGTTATGCCAGAGGAGCAGGTTTAACAGCGAACGGTGTTCGATCATGACGCCTTTGGGCGCGCCGGTGGTGCCGGAGGTGAAAATAATATAGGCAAGCGCATCGGAGGGCGGAGGGGAAAATACAGTTATGGAAACTTTAGTCAGGGAAATATTATCAATGGAAAGGACTTTGCGCGGGAGGTTGTCGATATTTACACGAGCGTCATGGTTGCTGAAGAGGATTATCGGCGAGCCACTTTGTTCGATAATATTGCGAATGCGCCGTTCGGGATAGCGGGCGTCAATGGGAATATAACAGGCTCCGGCCTTGGCGATCGCCATCATGCCGATCGGCAATTCCACCGTGCGCTGCGCGACCAGCGGCACGGCATCGCCGGGCCGAACCCCTTCCTGTTTCAGGCGCGTGCACAGTGCGCTGCTGGCTTCATCCAATTGACGGTAGGTCAGATGTTTATTATCGCCGACGACGGCGGTTTTTTCCGGATAACGGGAAGCTTGTTGGATAAAATAATCCAATACGCTAGGTGCCATGGTTATCTCCTGTCATTATTCACGGAGTGAACGAAATGAAACAGCAATGACCCGGCCGGGTGAGAAATAATTATAGGCGTGTTTTTATTGTGGGATTGTAAATGTGAGCGGTATTACGCTATCGCTATAAATTAATTGGATTAATAAAATTCTTACCAATAAAAACGGCCAGCCGAAGCTGACCGTCATTCGCGTGCGTGTCGATTAACGACGCACGGCGATGGCTTCGATTTCGATCTTCACGTCTTTCGGCAGACGCGCCACTTCCACGCAGGAGCGGGCCGGGAACGGCGCGCTGTGCTCGGTGAAGAAGGCTTCGTACGCGGCGTTAACGGTGGCGAAGTCGTTCAGATCTTTCACGAACACGGTGGTTTTCACGATGTCGGCAACGATCAGGCCGGCGGCTTCGACGATCGCTTTGACGTTTTCCAGCGACTGGCGCGCCTGAGCGGCCACGTCGTCGGCGACGGCGCCGGTTTTCGGATCGACCGGGATCTGGCCGGAAGTGATGATCATGCTGCCCAGATCAACGCCCTGCACGTAAGGACCAATGGCTGCCGGGGCGAGTTCAGTGCTGATATTACGTGACATGTTTTCTCCTGATAGACCCGTTGTCTTTCACGCCGCTGCGCGGTCGGCCGCAGCTTGAAATTCGGTGGGTAGCAACGTGGGTAGAGTTATTTTCAGGCACCCATTATAGGGAGTGGCGCGCAGATTAACAGCGCCGCTCCCGTTAAAAGGGCAGAATTCAGTCGGCCTGCAACACCACCTGATGCTCGAACTCTTTCTCGCAATAGCGGCACTTCAGGTGCACTTCGCCGTCGCGCGGCTTCACGCTGAAGCTCGACGCCACCGGCTCGCTGCGGCTGATGCAGTTGCTGTTCGGGCAGGTCAGCACCCCGTCGATGTGATCCGGCAGGCTGAGGGTCAGCTTGCGCACCACTTCGTAGTTGTCGATGCGGTTTACCGTGGCCTTCGGCGCGTACATCGCCAGCTGGTTGGCCTGCTGCTCGGTCAGGAAGGTATTCTCGATCTTGATCAGATCCTTGCGGCCCAGCGCGTTGGAGGGCAGGTTCAGGCCGATGGTGATGCGCTGGTCGGTGGCGGTCAGCTTGAACAGCGTCAGCAGTTTGAAACCGATCTGCGCCGGAATGTGGTCGATCACCGTGCCGCATTTGATCGCTTCGACCTGCAGTTTGTTGTCGTGAGTCATGGCGGTTCCCCCTTAAAGAGCCAAATCTGCGTTGAGCACCAGCGCCAGCAGCGCCTGGCGGGCGAAGATGCCGTTGCCCGCCTGTTGGAAGTAGTAGGCATGCGGCGTTTTATCCACGTCGGTGGCGATCTCGTCGATGCGCGGCAGCGGGTGCAGCACCTTGAGGTTGGCGCGCGCGCCGGCCAGATCCGCGGCGCGCAGCACGAACTGCGCTTTCACGTTGGCGTACTCGGAAGGATCGAGGCGCTCTTTCTGGACCCGGGTCATGTAGAGAATATCCAGCTCCGGCACCACTTCTTCAATGCTGCTGTGCAGGCTGTACTCGATGCCTTTCTCTTCCAGCATTTTCAGGATATAGGCCGGCATCGCCAGCGCGTCCGGGGCGATGAAGTAGAAGCGGTTGCCTTCGAACTTGGCCAGCGCCTGGGTGAGCGAATGCACGGTGCGGCCGTACTTCAGGTCGCCGACCATGGCGATGCTGAGGTTGCTCAGGCGCTCTTGGGTTTCCTGGATGGTGAACAGATCCAGCAGGGTCTGGGTCGGGTGCTGGTTGGCGCCGTCGCCGGCGTTGAGCACCGGCACATTGCCGGAGAATTCAGCGGCCATGCGCGCCGCGCCTTCCTGCGGATGGCGCATCACGATGGCGTCCACGTAGGTGCTGATCACCGAGATGGTGTCGGCCAGGGTTTCGCCTTTCTTGCCGAGCGAGGTGTTGCTGCCGTCGGCGAAACCGACTACCGAGGCGCCGAGGCGGTGCATCGAGGTTTCGAACGACAGGCGGGTACGGGTCGAGGCTTCGAAGAAGCAGCTGGCGATCACCTTGTGTTTCAACAGTTCCGGCTGCGGGTTGGCTTTCAGACCGGCGGCGGTGCGCAGCACCAGCTCCAGATCCTCGCGGCTGAGATCGTTAATAGAGATGATGTGTTTGTGATACAGCGGGTTGGCCATTTTTCACTCCTCCTCGACGCGTGCCCGTGGCGCGGGACTTTGGGATATTCTCAAGGCAAAAAAAAGCCCCTCAATGAGGGGCTTGAAACGATCGGTTTAGCAACAGGAGAAACAACGGCAGCTGGCCGCCGATAGGCAGTCGGTTTTGTCGATTGCGGCTAACAAAACAAACGTCGTTTTTCATGCTTTCTCCTGGCAAATTGTGGCGCATTATACTCGCGCTTTTCGCCACTGCAAGCGTTAAAACGCCGTTTTTTGCCGCCCCGCAATCGATTGGCCGGCGATGGGCGCCCGCCGGCTATTTGCTGACGCGATCGTAGTAGACCATGTCGGCGTTCAGCCCCTGCTGGTAGCCTTTGACGTTGTCGCGCAGCACCACTTCGGTTTTGGCCTGATCGATAAACACGTACGGCGAACTGCGCTGCAGTTCCTGCTGCATGGCGGTATACAGCGCGCGGCGCTTGGCCGGATCGGCTTCGGCCAGCGCCGCCAGCGTCTGCTGGTTCAACTGCGGGATCTGCCAGCCGTTCAGCCCGGCCACCGTGCTGCTTTTGCCGTCGTTGTAGGCGAAGGCGCTGGCGTTGGAGTGGGCGTCGAAATAATCCGGGATCCACAGGCGGATCGCCGCCTGATGCTGCCTGGCGCGCACGCGGGAGTAAACCTGGCTGCCCGCAGCCGGCAGCAGCTCGACCTTCACGCCGGCGGCGGCGAAGCTGCCCTGCAGCGCCTGCGCGATGGTGATGAACGGTGGCTTGTTCTCCACGTCCAGCGTAAAGGCGGCGTGGGTGATGCCTGCCTTGGCCAGGATGGCTTTCGCCTTGGCCGGATCGTAGCTGAACGGGTTGGTCTCCAGCGCGCCCGGCAGCCCGACCGGCAGGAAGCTCTGGTGCACGAAGTATTGGCCCTTCAGCAGATCCTTCGTGATGCCCTGATAATCCACCAGATAGCGCGCCGCTTCCCAGAAGGCCGGGTTGTTCAGCAGCGGATTGGCGCCGTTGCCGGTGTTGAACACCAGGTAGTTTTGTTCGGCGGACGGGATCTCCAGCACCTTGACGCCCGGCTGGTTTTTCAGCGTGTCGGTCTGATCGGCGCCCAGTTCGCGGGCGATATCGGCGTCGCCCTGCTGGATCAGCAGGCGGCGGGTGGCCGGATCCGGCACGTTTTTAATGATGATGTTTTTCAGCTGCGGCTTGTCGCCCGGCGTGGTGGGGTTGGCGTCCAGCACGATCGCCTGATGCGGCTGATAGACGCGCATCTTGAACGGGCCGCTGCCGGCGGAGTGCATTTTCAGCCAGGCGTTGCCGAAGTCGCCGTCTTTGACGTTGGCCAGCGCCGCCTTGCTGTCGACGATCGAGGCGATCGGCGTCGAAAGAATATTCAGCGCCACCGCCGGGCTGACGTCCGCCGTCCAGCGCAGCTGCACGGTATGTTCGTCGATCTTCTTCAACTGCGCGTCGATGTTGTCCGGCTGCCAGCCGAGCACGTTGAGGATGAACGCCGGCGACTTGTTCATCTTGACCGCGCGGCTGTAGGAAAAGATCACGTCGTCGGCGGTCAGCGGGTTGCCGGAGGCGAACGCCGCCTGCGGCCGCAGTTTCACCGTCAGCGTTTTGGCCGCCGCATCGCTCTGCCAGCTTTCCGCCAGCACCGGCGCTACCTTGGCCGGATCGTCGCGATCCGCCTGCACCAGCCGCTGATACAGGCTGGGCACCGTCTGGATGCTGGAGAGTTCGTTGGCTTCCGCCGGATCGAGGCTGACGATGTCATCCAGCGATTGCACCACCACCAGCGTATTCGGCGGCGTGGCGGCTAACGCGGCGGCGGGCAGGGCGGCGAGCAGGAACAGCGGCAAGAGTTTGGCTTTCATCGGTGTGTATCCCCTGAAGGCGCCGCAGGGCGACGCTGAGAACGGTTTGTTATCGTTGGTTTTTACGGCGCGGGCGCCGTCGGCCTGTCACGGTAGAGCCTTTGCCGGCGGTGAGCAAAGGTCAATCCGCTATTTGATATTCCTGGAATATATTAGCCGCCCTGGCCGGGGGCGCCAGGGCGGAGGGGAGGGCGGTCAGAGGGTTTCGCTCAGGGTGGCGACCAGCACCGCCTTGATGGTGTGCAGCCGGTTTTCCGCCTGATCGAACACCACGCTGTGCGCCGACTCGAACACTTCGTCGGTCACTTCCATGCCGCCGTGCAGATCGTACTGCTGCGCCATCTGCTTGCCGAGCGTGGTTTGATCGTCGTGGAACGCCGGCAGGCAGTGCAGGAACTTCACGTTCGGGTTGCCGGTCAGCTTCAGCATCGCCATGTTGACCTGATACGGCCGCAGCAGCGCGATACGTTCCTGCCAGGTCTCTTTCGGCTCGCCCATCGACACCCACACGTCGGTGTAGAGGAAGTCGGCGTCTTGCACCCCTTCGGCGATGTCTTCGGTCAGGGTGAGTTTCGCGCCGGTTTGCTGCGCCAGCGCCTGGCACTCGGCCACCAGCTCCGGCTGCGGCCAGCAGGCCTTCGGCGCCACCAGCCGCAGATCCATGCCCGCCAGCGCGGCGGCTTCCAGCAGCGTGTTGCCCATGTTGTTGCGCGCGTCGCCGACGTACGCCAGCTTCACTTCACTCAGCGCCTTGCCCGGCAGGTGCTCCTGCACGGTGAGCAGATCCGCCAGTAATTGGGTAGGGTGGAACTCGTCGGTCAGGCCGTTCCACACCGGCACGCCGGCGTGCTGCGCCAGGGTTTCCACCAGCGCCTGGCCGTAGCCGCGATACTGAATACCGTCGTACAGGCGGCCCAGCACCCGGGCGGTGTCTTTCATCGACTCCTTATGGCCTATCTGGCTGCCGCTCGGGCCGAGGTAAGTGACCTGCGCGCCCTGATCGAATGCGGCAACTTCGAAAGAGCATCGCGTGCGGGTCGAGTCTTTTTCGAAGATGAGCGCAATGTTTTTGCCCTGCAGCCGGCGTTGTTCCTGCCCCTGCTTCTTGGCCTGCTTCAGATCGGCCGCCAGTTTCAGCAGCGCCTGCAGCTCGGCGGGGGTGAAATCCATTAACCTCAGAAAGTGACGTTGGTAGAACGCATTGCCGGTGCTCATAGTCCGATTCCCTGATTGCTTAATTGAATTAAAATTCACTTTATATGTATGAATATTCAAATTCAACCCCGGCGAGGAAATCTTTCACGTTTATCGTGGAAGCAACGTCGGCGGTGTGTGAAAATAGAAGGAATGAAGGCCATTTGACTTGAGGATATAGGCATGGCAAACCGCGAATTGCTGGAAGAACAACGTGAAGAGACCCGCCTGATCATCGAAGAACTGCTGGAAGACGGCAGCGATCCGAACGCGCTCTACACCATCGAGCACCATCTGTCCGCCGAGAAATTTGAGGTTCTGGAGCAGGCCGCCGTTGAAGCCTTCAAGCTGGGCTACGAAGTGACCGACGCCGAAGAGCTGGAAGTGGAAGACGGTTCGATGGTGATGTGCTGCGACGTGATCAGCGAAGTCGGCCTGAACGCAGAGCTGATCGACGCTCAGGTAGAACAGCTGGTGGCGCTGGCGGAACGCTGCGGCGTCAATTACGACGGCTGGGGCACCTACTTCGAAGATCCGAACGGTGAAGACGGTGAGGATGACGAAGACGGCGACTACATCGACGAAGACGACGACGGTAAACGCCACTAATCCCTTTCCGATTAATGCCTGTGGGCCGGTTCTCGCCGGCCCCTGATAAACGCCATGACATACCAATCCCTGTTAGCCCCGATTTTAAGCTTCCTGCACTGTGAAACGCCCGACGCCTGGATCGACGCCGCGCGCCGTCCGGAAAACCTGCAGCTGTTGCTGACTGACCACCTGGTATGCGAGCTGAAAGCCGCGCAGACCGGCATGTGGCTGATCCGCCGCTACGTGGCGGACAAAGAGAGCGGCGACGCGCTGTTGGCGCTGCTGCGCCCTTACGAGGCGTTTCTGCACGAAGCGCAGGGCGCGCCGGACACGCTGTTTCGCCAGGGCCAGTTCACCCGCAAGATCCTGCCGAAAAACGGCTCGGCCTACGGCCAGGATCTGGCGGATCGCATGGTGCTGTTGATCAAGGAAGAGCTGCATCACTTCTCGCAGGTGCTGGAGATCATGCAGGCGCGCGGGATCCCGTATCGCAAGATCACCGCCAGCCGCTACGCCAAGGGGATGATCCGCGAGATCCGCACTCACGATCCGGCGACGCTGATCGACAAACTGATCTGCGGCGCTTACATCGAAGCGCGATCCTGCGAACGCTTCGCCAAACTGGCGCCGCACCTGGACGACGAGCTGAACCGCTTTTACGTCTCGCTGCTGCGCTCCGAAGCGCGCCATTATCAGGACTACCTGACGCTGGCGGAACAGATCGCCGGCGGCGACATCAGCGAACGGGTGGCGCATTTCGGCCGCCTCGAAGCTGAACTGATCCTGTCGCCGGACAGCGAGCTGCGTTTCCACAGCGGCGTGCCCGCCGCCGCCTGACGTTGAGGCGCGCCCTTACTGCGGCGCGCCCAGCAACAGATCCACCGCCTTTTCCGCCAGCATGATGGTCGGCGCATTGGTGTTGCCGCTGGTGAGCTGCGGCATCACCGAGCAGTCGATCACCCGCAACTGCTCAAATCCGTGCACCCGCAGTTGCGGATCGGTCACCGCGTCCTGCGGCGACGGCCCCATGCGGCAGCTGCCTACCGGGTGATATACCGTCTTGCAGAAGTTGCGCACGAACTCTTCCAGCTGCGCCTCATCACGCGTCCACTCCGGCTGCGGCATCAGCAGATCCTTGATCAGCGGCTTCAGCGCCGCGGTTTGCAGGAAGCCCAGGCCGAACTTCACCGCGCGCACGCTGCCGGCCAGATCGTCCGGGTGGCCGAGGTAGTTGGCGTGCAGCTTGACCGGATCGTGCGGGTTGCTGCTGCGCAGCAGCACTTCGCCGCGCGCCTTCGGCTGCAGGTAGCCGACCTTGAGCGTGAAGCCGTGAATGTTCGGCAGCGGTTCGCCGGGCACGTCGTCCCAGCTGTCCAGCAGCGGCAGGAAGTGGATCTGCACGTCCGGCCGGCCGTCGCCCTGGCTGTCGGTGAAGGCGGCGCCTTCCAGCACGTTGGACGAGAGCACGCCGCTGCGAAACGCCAGCCACTGCGCGCCGTGGCTCAGCGCCTGCAGGCCGCGATCGGCGCCGAACAGGCTGATCGGCTCGCGGGTGCTGACGTTGATCGACATGTGCAGATGGTCGTGGAAGTTTTTACCCACCGGCAGATCCGCCCGCACCTCGATGCCCAGCTGCTGCAGGTGGTCGCGCGGGCCGATGCCGGACAGCATCAGCAGCTTCGGCGAACCGACCGCGCCGGCGCTGACGATCACCTCTTTGGTGGCGCGCGCGGTCACTTCCGCGCCGCCGTTCTGGCTGTAGACCACGCCGGTGGCGACGTTGCCCTCGAAGGTCAGCCGGTGCGCCAGCGCGTTCAGTTTCACCACCAGCCGCCGTTCGTCGCGCACCGCCTTCAGGTAGGTGCGGGCGGTGCTGGCGCGTTCGCCGTTGTGGGTGGTGGTTTGGTAGAAACCGACGCCGTGCTGGCTGTCGCCGTTGAAGTCGTTGCGATAGGGCAGGTTCAGCTCCTGGCCGGCGCGGATAAACGCCATGCTGAGCGGGTGGCGGTAGCGGTTTTCGCTGACCGGCAGCAGCCCGTCAGCGCCGTGGTAGTCGTCCGACAGGCTTTCGTTGCCCTCGGCGCGTTTGAAATAGGGCAGCACCTCCCGGTAGCTCCAGCCGGCGCAGCCATAGCGCTCGGCCCAGTCGTCGTAGTCCTGCGGCTGGCCGCGCAGGTAGATCATGCCGTTGACCGAACTGCTGCCGCCCAGCACCTTGCCCTGCGCGATCTGCATGCGGCGGTTGTTGGCGTGCGGTTCCGGCTCCGTCTCGTAGGGCCAGCTCTTTTTGGCGATGATCTTGGCCACGCCGGCCGGCATCTTGATGAACAGGTTATTGTCGTCGCCGCCGGCTTCCAGCAGCAGCACCCGCGCCTGGGTGCGGCGGATCAGTTGCGCCGCCAGCACGCAGCCGGCGGAACCGGCGCCGACGATGATGTAATCAAAGGTATTTTCCGACATGACAGCTCTCCGTGCGCGATTGGGATACTGGCAGAGTAACGCGGGGGAAAAAGCGGTCAATTTGCGATCGTTAATTTATTAACGAACTTCACATTAAATTTACATCGTGGTTTTTAACGTCAGTTTATCTGCTTGAAATACGGCGTTATAGCGAGTTTTACTGATTGATTGCGATATTAATAAAAAAGGCGCAGCAAGCTGCGCCCTGATGGGAAGGCGGGGGCGATTACAGCGTTTTCAGCATGGTGACTTCGCAATCGACGTGGCCGGTAGCGCCCATCGCGTGGTCGATGTGTTCGAAGCCCAGATGTTCGTACAGCGCAACGGCCTGCGTCAGGCTGGCGGTGGTCTCGAGGTAACAACAGCGGAAGCCGTGCCGGCGGGCGAAATCCAGCGCCTGCAGCGCCAGGCGTTTCGCCAATCCCTTGCCGCGCAACACCGGCAGGAAATACATCTTCTGCAATTCGCATATATCGTCTGCGCCGCCCTGCAGCGGCGCGATGCCGCCGCCGCCGGCGACCTGGCCGTCTACCTCGATCACCCAGTAAGCGCTGCGCGGCAGGCTGTAGAGCTGATACAGGGCGTCCAGATTGGGATCGGAGACGGTATAGCCTTTATCCGCCGTCAGGCCGTGCTCGGCGGAGACTTCGCGAATGACGTGAGCAATGGCGGGATTGTCTTCCGCCGTGATGGGGCGCACCAGCAGGCGCGCCGGGGTTGCTGTTGTCATGTTTACACTCGCCATTGAAAGAGACCACGTTCGTTTTTCGTTTTTATCGCAGCACGAAACGCGCCGGGGATGATTTCCCGGCGGCGTCCCTGCAGCAGTAATATCTTGTAATAACACCTAACCCGGCCCGGATGCAACGGCGATAAAAAAACAGCGGGGAAGACCCGCTGTTTTTCAGGCGTTGGCGTGAGCCGGTGGATTACAGCGCGGCGATGGTCGCCTGCTGTTCCTGCAGCTTCACTTTGCCTTCTTTGCAGGCCGCCAGACGATCGCGTTCTTTGGCGACCACCGCTTCCGGCGCGCGCGCCACGAAGCCTTCGTTCGCCAGCTTGCCTTCGATCGCGGCGATTTCCGCATCCAGCTTGCCCATCTCTTTCGCCAGACGCGCGATCTCGGCGTCCTTGTCGATGAAACCGGCCATCGGGATCAGCAGCTCGGCGCCGTCCACCAGCTTGGTGACGGAGACCGGGCCTTTCTCACCGGCCGGCAGCAGCGCGATGGATTCCAGGCGCGCCAGACGGGCGATAAAGCTTTGGTTCTCCTGCACGCGGCGCTGGGCGTCGGCGCTGCAGTTGCGCAGCAGCACGTCGAGCGCTTTGCTTGGCGCGATGTTCATCTCGGCGCGGATGTTGCGCACGGCGATGATGGTTTGCTTGATCCACTCCAGATCGTTCAGCGCCTGCTCGTCTTCCAGCGCGGCGTCGTAGGCCGGGAACGGCTGCAGCATGATGGTGTCTGCGGTCGTGCCGGTCAGCGGCTTCACGCGCTGCCAGATGGTTTCGGTGATGAACGGAATGATCGGGTGCGCCAGGCGCAGCAGCGCTTCCAGCACGGTGATCAGCGTGTGGCGGGTGCCGCGCTGTTCCGCTTCGCTGCCGTTGCTCACCACCGGCTTGGTCAGCTCCAGATACCAGTCGCAGAACTGGTTCCAGGTGAATTCGTACAGGATGTTGGCCGCCAGATCGAAGCGGTAGGTGTCCAGCGCTTCGCGGTAGGCTTTCACCGTGCGGTTGAATTCGGCCAGGATCCAGCGATCCGCCAGCGACAGCACTTTCTCGCCGCCGTTGAAGCCGCAGTCGTGCGCTTCGGTGTTCATCAGCACGAAGCGGCTGGCGTTCCACAGCTTGTTACAGAAGTTGCGGTAGCCTTCCAGGCGCTTCATGTCCCAGTTGATGTCGCGGCCGGTCGAGGCCAGCGCCGCCAGGGTGAAGCGCAGGGCGTCGGTGCCGTGCGGCTCGATGCCGTTCGGGAACTGCTTCTCGGTGCGCTTGCGGATTTTCTCCGCCAGCTGCGGCTGCATCATGTTGCCGGTGCGTTTTTCCAGCAGATCTTCCAGCGAGATGCCGTCGACCATATCCAGCGGATCGATCACGTTGCCTTTCGACTTGGACATCTTCTGGCCTTCGTCGTCGCGGATCAGGCCGGTCATGTAGACGGTCTTGAACGGCACCTGCGGCTTGCCGTTTTCATCCTTGATGAAGTGCATGGTCAGCATGATCATGCGCGCGATCCAGAAGAAGATGATGTCGAAGCCGCTGACCATCACGCTGGTCGGGTGGAAGGTTTTCAGCGCCTCGGTCTGCTCCGGCCAGCCCAGGGTAGAGAAGGTCCACAGGCCGGACGAGAACCAGGTGTCCAGCACGTCTTCGTCCTGGGTCAGCACCACGTCGGCGCCCAGGTTGTTCTCGCTGCGCACTTCTTCTTCGCTGCGGCCCACGTAGACTTTGCCGTTCACGTCGTACCAGGCCGGGATACGGTGGCCCCACCACAGCTGACGCGAGATGCACCAGTCCTGAATGTCGCGCATCCAGCTGAAGTACATGTTTTCGTACTGCTTCGGCACGAACTGGATTTCGCCCTGTTCGACCGCTTCCACCGCCACTTTGGCCAGCGGCGCGGTGCGCACGTACCATTGGTCGGTCAGCATCGGCTCGATCACCACGCCGCCGCGGTCGCCGTAAGGCACCGTCAGGTCGTGCGGTTTGATCTCGTCCAGCAGGCCCAGATTATCGAAGGCGGCAACCACCGCTTTACGCGCCGCGAAGCGCTCCAGGCCGCGGAACTCGGCCGGGATTTCGTTGCAGTAGTCGGTGCAGACTTCGCCCAGGGTGTTGAACACTTCCGCTTCCTGACGGATATCGCCGTCGAAGGTCAGAATGTTGATCATCGGCAGGCCGTGGCGTTTGCCGACTTCGTAGTCGTTGAAATCGTGCGCCGGGGTGATCTTCACGCAGCCGGTGCCTTTTTCCATATCGGCGTGTTCGTCGCCGACGATGCGGATGCGGCGGCCGACCAGCGGCAGAATGATCTCTTTGCCGATCAGGTCTTTATAGCGCGGATCTTCCGGGTTGACCGCCACGCCGGTATCGCCCAGCACGGTTTCCGGACGGGTGGTGGCGACCACCAGGTAGTCTTTGCCCTCGGCGGTTTTCGCGCCGTCGGCCAGCGGGTAGCGCAGGTGCCACATGGAACCTTTGGATTCGCGGTTTTCCACTTCCAGATCGGAGATGGCGGTGCGCAGCTTCGGATCCCAGTTCACCAGGCGCTTGCCGCGGTAGATCAGGTCTTCTTTGTGCAGACGGACAAACACTTCGCGCACCGCGTTCGACAGGCCTTCGTCCATGGTGAAGCGCTCGCGCTCCCAGTCCACGGAGTTACCCAGACGGCGCATCTGGCGGGTGATGGTGCCGCCGGACTCCGCCTTCCACTGCCAGATCTTGTCGATAAACGCGTCACGGCCGTAGTCGTGGCGGGTTTTGCCTTCTTCCGCGGCGATCTTGCGCTCCACCACCATCTGGGTGGCGATGCCGGCGTGGTCGGTGCCCGCCTGCCACAGGGTGTTTTTACCCTGCATGCGCTGATAGCGAATCATGGTGTCCATGATGGTCTGCTGGAACGCGTGGCCCATGTGCAGGCTGCCGGTGACGTTCGGCGGCGGGATCATGATGCAGAAGCTTTCCTGGCTGGTGTCGCCGTTCGGCTTGAAGTAACCCTGATTCTCCCAGTGATCGTACAGCTTCTGTTCGATCTGCTTTGGGTCGTATGCGGTGTCGAGCTGACTGTTTGTCTTTTCCATTCTTTATCGTATTCAGTGAGTTGGCGGCGTAGCCGTGGTCAAATGGAAGCCGACGCTGCGATAGGCCTTGTAACGGTCGCGCGCCAACTGTTTCAGAGTGTCTTCGTAAGGAACGAAGTCTACCACTTCATGGAAAGCGGTAGCAAAATCGGCAAACTGCGGCAGCAGGGCGATCAGCAGATCGCGCGGGGCGTTGCCGCGCTTGCCGGGCCAGCACAGTTCCACCGGCGCGCCATAGTGCGGCCCTTCGCCGGCCAGGTTGTGCGGCACGAATTCATGCGGCTCGCGCTGCCACAGCGCTTCGTCCAGCCGCTGGGCCTGCTCCTGGCTCTCGCAGGCGATCAGCACCCGCTTGCCGGAACGGAAGCCGTTGGCGGCAACGGCGCAGGCCACGGCCTCATGGGCGCTGAGCGCACCAGACGGTTCCGCGTTGTCGAGCAAATAAAACGTCGCCTGTTTCATTAAGGATCCACCGCTGCCGATAAAAAAATGTAGGGGCACAGCATGCTGTGCCCCTTGGGATTATACCTGAATTACCGCTCAGATTTAATCGTCGCCGTTCAGGCCCGCGCGGTTCAATAGGAACTGCGACAGCAGCGCCACCGGGCGGCCGGTCGCGCCCTTGGCTTTACCGGAACGCCAGGCGGTGCCGGCGATATCCAGGTGCGCCCAGGTGTACTTGCGGGTGAAGCGCGACAGGAAGCAGGCGGCGGTGATGGCGCCGCCAGGGCGGCCACCGATGTTCGCCATGTCGGCGAAGTTGGAGTCCAACTGCTCGTAGTACTCGTCGGCCATCGGCAGGCGCCAGGCGCGGTCGCCGGCCTGCTCGGAAGCGCCCAGCAGCTCGTGCGCCAGCGGGTTGTGGTTCGACATCAGGCCGGTGATGTGGTGGCCCAAGGCGATCACGCAGGCGCCGGTCAGGGTGGCGATGTCGATCACCAGCTCCGGCTCGAAGCGCTCGACGTAGGTCAGGGTGTCGCACAGCACCAGGCGGCCTTCGGCGTCGGTGTTCAGCACCTCGACGGTCTGGCCGGACATGGTGGTCAGCACGTCGCCCGGACGGTACGCCCGGCCGCCCGGCATGTTTTCACAGCCGGCCAGCACGCCGATCACGTTCAGCGGCAGGTTCAGCTCCGCCACCACGCGCATCACGCCGTACACGGTCGCCGCGCCGCACATGTCGTATTTCATCTCGTCCATGCCGTCGGCCGGTTTGATCGAGATGCCACCGGAGTCGAAGGTCAGCCCTTTGCCTACCAGCACGATCGGCTTAGCGTCCGGATTTGGGTTGCCCTTATATTCCATCACCGACATCAATGATTCGTTCTGCGAACCGGCGCCGACCGCCAGATAGGCGTTCATGCCCAGCTCTTTCATCTGCTGTTCGCCGATGACGCGGGTGGTGATGTGGGTGCTGAAGGCGTCCGCCAGCTGGCGGGCCTGCGAGGCCAGGTAGCCGGCGTTACAGATGTTCGGCGGCATGTTGCCGAGATCTTTGGCCGCCTTGATGCCGGAAGCCACCGCCAGGCCGTGCTGGATAGCGCGTTCGCCGCTGGTGAGCTCACGGCGGGTCGGCACGTTGAACACCATTTTGCGCAGCGGACGACGCGGCTCCACCTTGTTGCTTTTCAGCTGATCGAAGGTGTAGAGCGTCTCTTTGGCGGTTTCCACCGCCTGACGCACTTTCCAGTAGGTATTGCGGCCTTTCACGTGCAGCTCGGTCAGGAAGCAGACCGCTTCCATCGAGCCGGTGTCGTTGAGGGTATTGATGGTTTTCTGGATCACCTGCTTGTATTGGCGCTCATCGAGCTCGCGCTCTTTGCCGCAGCCGATCAGCAGGATGCGCTCGGAGAGAATGTTGGGCACATGGTGCAGTAGCAGCGTCTGCCCGACCTTGCCTTCCAGTTCGCCACGGCGCAGCAATGCGCTGATATAACCATCACTGATTTTGTCGAGTTGTTCTGCGATAGGGGACAGGCGGCGCGGTTCGAAAACGCCGACTACAATACAGGCACTGCGCTGTTTTTCCGGGCTACCGCTTTTTACACTGAACTCCATGCACTCTCCTGAATCTTAAAGACAAAGGCGGACGCTACGGCTAGAATAACCGACTCCGTAACGATCTCCCGCCATTTGAGTTAACGGATTATGTTAACCTGAACGGCGTAAATTGCTCTGTTTTGGCGACTATAAGCAAGTTCCTATAGGACACCCAAACGGCTTGATGTTGTAATACTATTTTAGCTGTGAAGGTTGCCATATGATGAGAATAAATGGCGGATTAGCGATGAAATTATCGATTTTCCTGCAAAAAGACAAGTTTTCACAGGCGTAATAAGCGTGATCATCATAAGATATCTGGTACGGGAAACGCTCAAGAGCCAAATCGCCATCCTGTTCATCCTGCTTCTGATCTTCTTTTGTCAGAACTTGGTCAGGGTGTTGGGCGACGCGGTGGACGGCAATATCCCGACAAACTTAGTACTTTCTCTGCTCGCTCTGGGCGTGCCGAAAATGGCGCAGCTCATCCTGCCTTTGAGCCTGTTTCTCGGTTTGCTGATGACGCTTGGGCGGTTGTATACCGAGAGCGAAATCACCGTTATGCACGCCTGCGGGCTGGGCAAACGCACCCTGATTATCGCCGCCATGATCCTGGCGCTGCTCACCTCTGCGGTCGCGGCGGTGAACGTGTTTTGGGCCGGCCCCTGGGCCTCGCGCTATCAGGACGTGGTGGTAAACGAAGCCAAGGCCAACCCAAGCATCGCCGGGCTGGCGGAAGGGCAGTTCAAACCCTCGCAGGACGGCAACGCGGTGCTGTTTATCGGCAACGTGAAAGGCAGCACCTTCAACGACGTGTTCCTGGCGCAGCTGCGGCCGAACGGCAACCAACGCCCGTCGGTGGTGGTGGCCGAGCACGGCAACATCGTGCAGCAGAAAGACGGCTCGCAGGTGGTGACGCTCGACAAGGGCACCCGCTTTGAAGGCACCGCGCTGCTGCGCGACTTCCGCATTACCGACTTCACCGACTACAAGGCGGTGATTGGCCACCGCACCGTGGCGGCGGACAACACCGAATCCGAACAGATGTCGATGCAGACGCTGTGGGAGTCCGACGATCCGGATGCGCGCGCCGAGTTCCACTGGCGCCTGACGCTGGTGGTGTCGGTGGCGCTGATGGCGCTGCTGGTGGTGCCGCTCAGCGTGGTGAACCCACGCCAGGGCCGCGTGCTGAGCATGCTGCCGGCCATCCTGCTGTATCTGATCTTCTTCCTGCTGCAGACCTCGCTGCGATCCAACGCCGGCAAGGGCAAGCTGGATCCGATGCTGTGGCTGTGGCTGGTTAACGGCGTTTACTTCGCGATCGCGCTGGCGCTGAACCTGTGGGATACCGTGCCGATGCGCAAGCTGCGCGCACGCCTGAGAGGAGCGGCCTGATGTTTGGCGTATTAGACCGGTATATCGGTAAAACGATTTTCAACACCATCATCATGACGCTGTTCATGTTGGTGTCGCTGTCCGGCATCATCAAGTTCGTCGATCAGCTGCGCAAGGTCGGCCAGGGCGAATACACCGCGTTGAGCGCCGGCATGTACACCCTGCTGAGCGTGCCGAAAGACATCGAGATCTTCTTCCCGATGGCGGCGCTGCTCGGCGCGCTGCTCGGCCTGGGCCAACTGGCGACGCGCAGCGAACTGGTCGTCATGCAGGCTTCCGGCTTTACCCGCCTGCAGATCGCCGGCTCGGTGATGAAAACCGCCATTCCGCTGGTGCTGCTGACCATGGCGATCGGCGAGTGGGTGGCACCGCAGGGCGAGCAGATGGCGCGCAACTACCGCGCCCAGCAGATGTACGGCGGCTCGCTGCTCTCCACCAAGAGCGGGCTGTGGGCGAAGGACGGCAACGACTTCATCTACATCGAGCGCGTCTCCGGCGATAAAGAACTCTCCGGCGTGAACATCTACCACTTCAACGATCAGCGTCGCCTGGAGACGGTGCGCTATGCCGCCACCGCCAGCTTCGAGAACGGGGTGTGGCAGCTTTCGCAGGTGGATACCTCGGATCTGACCGACCCGAAACAGGTGACCGGCACCCAGACGCTGACCGGCGAATGGAAAACCAACCTGACCCCGGACAAGCTGGGCGTGGTGGCGCTGGATCCGGATTCGCTCTCCATCAGCGGGCTGCACAACTACGTGAAGTACCTGAAGCAGAGCGGCCAGGAGGCCAGCCGTTACCAGCTCAACATGTGGAGCAAAATCTTCTCGCCGCTGTCGGTGGCGGTGATGATGCTGATGGCGCTGTCGTTCATCTTCGGCCCGCTGCGCAGCGTGCCGATGGGCATCCGCGTGGTGACCGGCATCAGCTTCGGCTTCCTGTTCTACGTGCTGGATCAGATCTTCGGCCCGCTGAGCCTGGTGTACAGCATGCCGCCGGTGCTGGGCGCGCTGCTGCCGAGCATGCTGTTCCTGCTGATCAGCGTGTATATGCTGCTCAAACGCAAGTAGCGGGGCGTTCGGTAGTGAAGAAAGGCGTGGCCGCGGGGCCGCGCCTTTTTTGTTGGGGGGGGTTAGCTGACGCTCAGCAGCGCGATGCCGGCATCCTGATAGGCCTGCGCGTCTTCCGGCAGGCGATCCAGCACCAGGGTGTCGATCTGGGCAGGGGAGGCGAACTGCGCCAGCGAGGTGTTGCTCAGCTTGGAGTGATCGCACACCACGATCACCTGATTGGCATGCTCCACCATCGCGCGCTTGGTTTCGGCCAGCATGATGTCGGCCACGCAGGCGCCCTGTTTCAGCGATAGCGCGTTGGCGCCCATAAACGCCTTGTCGATGTTCAGCGTATCCAGCAGCGAACGGCCGTTGATGGCGACCGCGCAGTGATAACCCTTTTTGACGATGCCGCCCAGCAGGATGATCTGGATCGATTCGACGTCTTCCAGACTCTTGGCGATCATGAAATCGTTGGTGACTACGGTCAGGTTGCGGCGCTGGCGCAGATGGCGGGCGATCTGCAGGGTGGTGGTGCCGGTATCCAATACGATGATGTCGCCGTCTTCCACCAGGCCGGCGGCCAATTGACCGATTTGCTCCTTGGCGCTGAGGTTCACCTCTTCACGCTGATCGGAACCGACCTCGAAGCTGGCGCGGGTGCGCAGAATGGCGCCGCCGTGGGTGCGCGTCAGCATGCCGGCGTCTTCCAGAATGCGCAGATCGGTGCGGATGGTGGCGCCGGAGACGTTAAAGCGCGAGCTCATTTCCCCCACGGAGAGCTTGCGCTTCTCCTTGAGAATGGCGAGGAGTTTTTCCTGGCGCTCTTCTGCGAACATGCTCACTCATTCACTCCTGACAGGCACAATGGATGTGCGGCTAATATACCCCGCGCATCGGCGGCAGGCAAAGCGCTTGCCGGCCGCCGCTGGCAATATTCCAGCGGGCATTATCCGTGCGAGATGCGAAGGTTACGGCGCACCGATCCTTTTTGGTATAGTCTACCCTGCGGTGTATTGGGTAGCGGGGCAGGCAGTTAATGGAATATGAAGAAAATATCAGTCACATTATCAGCAAGCATCTGGAAGCAGCATTAGGCGATTTCGGCGAGCTTATCTGGGCCTACGTGGTGTTATCCAAGAAAGATATGTCATGTATCTTTGGCGTCACCAATTACCCCGGTGAATGGGTAAAGCAATATAAAGAGCAAGGGCTGCAATATACCGATCCGGTGGTCATTACGGCGCTCAATCGCCTGACACCTTTCGCCTGGGATGAGAATCTCATGGCTGGCGCCGGCTTCCGTTTTTCTGAGTTGTTCGAGCAAGCACGCGAATTCGGCGTAGCCGATGGCTATACCTTCGTGTTGCATGACTTTAATAATAATCTGGTGACCCTTTCCTTTACCCTCGCTGCCGAGCGCAAGGCGGAAACCATGCAGATGCTGAATCAGCATAAAGGCGATATTTCGTTGCTGCTGGCATCGACCCATGAGATGTATTTAACGCTGACTTCACTGTCGGAAAAAAACACCGCGCGCCAGGAAAAAAACGCCCGTTTTACAGAGAGAGAAAACGAGATCCTCTATTGGGCCAGCGTGGGGAAAACCTACCAGGAAATGGGCATGATCCTGGGGATCAAAACCTGCACCATCAAGTTTCATATGGGGAACATTGTCAAAAAACTGGGAGTAGCGAATGCCCGGCATGCTATCCGTTTAGGGATGGAACTTCAGCTGATTAAACCGGTGGGGTGATTAGAACGCAGGTTCGTCGCTCAACGGCCAGGCGTTTAGCATGTGTTCGTCTTGCGTATTCAACTTTTTGAATATTCTGTTTTTTAATGCCTCCTGGCTCTGACGGTCAACGTGGCCCAACAGCAAATGAACAGGCTCGTTCTTTTCCGACATGCCTGTCTTCAACTGCGTGACGTTCCAGCCGGAGCTTTTGATAATATGCAACATCGGGTGGCTGGAGACTGCCAATATGCCGTCATAACCGTGTTGCCGCGCATAGTTGATTAGCGACAAGAACAGCGCCAGGGTCACAGGGAACCGGCGGCCCAGCAGAGACTGGGTCCTTTCCTTATCGACGAAAAAGCGTGTGGACTCGATGAAATTCCCCTCTGGAATGACGACGTCATGAAAGAAAGAGGAAAATGCGCTGTTCAGCATATTCTTGTGTTTCATATCAATCATCCTCGTACCACAAATTATCATGTTGTCCTTTACGCCAAATATATAGTTTGTCTTATCATTATCAAACTCATCCAGCTCCTTGCCGTCTGAACAGTTCACGGCCCATTGCAGCCTGTCTTTAAAGACGTTTTTCCTTAAAACATAAAGATCTGCTGATTTTTCGGTGCTCATTGATGCGTAGTTGGTGCTGTAAATATTAAACATAATGTTACCTTTGAATAAATTAAGAGAAATAACTTTATCCAGTAACATCAGAGAAGTTTCACTACGAGCATGCCGGTGCATGAGAATGATAAGGCTTTTTAAGCGATCGGCGCTAACCTTATTATGCCGTGCTGCGAGGCAGCTTCAGGGCAATTGAACGGTGAACAAAGCAGGTCGACGAGATTGAACGGCTTGGCTCATTAAAGGCTGGAGAGGATTGACTATCAATGACTGCCGAGCCGTATCTGCCATGGTGAAATATTAATTATTGACGTTATAATTTAGGTGGGTTTTATTATTTTAATAAATTAATTCTTACTATTTGTTACTGGGGGTGTCGATAGGGCATGGATTTGCCGTCCGGCAGAGGAATAGGAGTGAAAAGAGCGGCTGGTGTGATTTCTACAGTACGTCCTCGGACCTGTCTTCATGCAGTGGTAAAATGCGATATTAAAAAATATCTGACAGAGATCACATTATTTTAATGACAGGACCGGTGCTATTTCTCGACGGCTCTGCGGGTATGTTGGGTTGCTGAGTAAAATGAGCGGTGTATGGTGGCCATGGTAGAACGCCGTGGCTGCTGAGATACAGAGCGAAAAATAGTGCTGGCACCTGATTTCTGCTATGTGAAATAATAACCCAACTGAACTGATGAAGGTCTAGTTGGGTACTATACTTTAGTCTAACTAGCTTCTAACTCCCTAAGGCGATACACTTTTCTAGTCAATTTTCGACGAAAAAAACATAAAAAAAACCTGACCTCGTAGGGTCAGGCTGCCAAGATCGGCCAACACCAGGGAAAATTTTCTTACACCATCTTAAAGCTATCAACTCAGCAGAGGCAAGTGTTCTCTGCTGGTTTTTAGCTTTGGGTTGCTGTTTTGTTACGTATGCACGCTATTTTCTGTTGGTTCCAGATAAAATCCCATCTAAAGAAATAACATCTATCCCCTGACAACCCCGTTCCTATTGGCTTATTCCAGTCATGACTACCATAAATGAAAAAATATTGTTCCTGCAATGTTAAGTAAACTTATTCTTTATTGGCTGACACATGGATATGCAATTATTTGCAGTGTTGCCATTGCGGTTGGGGATTATTTGGCGCAGCCTGGTAGGGCGCTTGAGGGAATGTGGGCGATGGCCGATAAGGCGCATGGCTATGGCGGTAAAGGCTCGTGTGCTGACAAAAAATCGAATGAGGCCCGATGGCTTATCACAGCCATCGGGCCTTGTGCTATGGGGGAAGAAACATTACAGCGGCTGGCTGAACTCCACCCGCTCGCCGTCCGGCCCGGCGATCATCAGATAACGCACGCCGTTGGCACCGCTGGGCTGCAGCGTCGGCCCTTCAATCACCGGATACCCCAGCTCCGCCAGCCAACGCTGCGTGGCCGCCAGATCGATGACCCGCAAAGCGATATGGTCGATACCATAGGCGCTAGGGGGGCGAGTCAGCCCTTCGTCAGGTAACTGGTATAACTCCAGCGTTAGCTCACCCAACTGCAAAAACTGTACGGCGACGGGGCCGCCGAGCGCCAACGTTTGTCGGGGTTCGAAACCGAGTGAACGATAGAAGCCGGCGGCTCGTTCGATATTCGCGCAGCGCAAACCGACGTGCATCAACCCGTTAATCCGGTGTGCCATATCAAATCCCCTTGCGCGCGCAGTAGAAGCCATAGAAGGCGACGTAGGCGAAGCAGACCAGCGGTACTGCGAAGGCGATCTGCATATCGCCGCCGTTGAGATCGGAGATGATGCCCATGAGTAACGGCACCACCGCGCCGCCGATGATCGACATCACCACGATCGAACCGGCCACCTGAGTTTCTTCGCCCAGCCCTTTTATCGTCAGGCCAAAGTTGGTTGGCCAGCACAGCGCCATGCAGAAGTTGACGCCCATGATCGCCACCACCGCCAGCAGGCTTTGGATGTTGACGGCCAGCAGCAACAGCAGCACGCATACCGAACAGAACACGCCGAGCAACCGCGCCGGGCTGAACTTTTTCATCAGCGCGGTGGTGACTACCTTGCCGGCCGAGTAACAGACCAGCGTGGCCAGCAGCCAGTAGGTGGCCGAATGCTCGGTTGCCCCCTGTTCAATCATTTGCACAAAACGAATGGTGAAACTCCACAGCCCTACCTGCGCGCCGACATACAGGAACTGCGACAGTACCCCCAATCGGAAGCGCGGCAGCGCCAGCAGGATCTTCAGCGATTGCATCAGCGGCTTGCCCGCTCCCTGGTGCGAACGTTGGGTTTTGCAGGCGGGGAATTTCACCGCCACGAAGATCAGCGCCAACACGATCAGCACGCTGCCGATGATCAGATAAGGTGTGACCACCTGCGACACCATCTGGGTGCGTGCCGCTTCGGCCGCCGCCGGTGGCATTTGCAGCAGCTCGGCGTGGCTGGGATCGTTTTTGCCGAACACCAGCTGCTGGCCGATCAAGACGCCAAAAATGATCCCCAGCGAGTTGAAGATCTGCGAGAAGTTGATGCGCTGGGTGGAGGTTTCAAGCGGCCCCAGCAGGCTGGAGTAAGTATTGGCGGAGGTTTCGAGGAACGACAGCCCGGTGGCGATCACCCCCAGGCAGGCCAGGAAAGCGCCGTAGGTCATGATCTGCGCCGCAGGAATAAACAGGAAACAGCCGAGTGCGTACAGGCACAGGCCGATCACGATCGCCACCTTGTACGAGTAGCGTTTGATCACCGCTGCGGCGGGCAGCGCCATTACGAAGTAACCGAGGAAGAAGATCGACTGCACCAGCGCGGTCTGGGTATCCGACAGATCGAACCCCTTCTTGAACTGGGCGATCAGAATATCGTTCAGGTTGCCGGCCATGCCCCACAGGGCGAACAGGCAGCAGACCAGCATCAGCTGTAGCCAGGGCGTGGCGGGCAGATAGGCGCTGCGGTCGATACTTTCGGCCGCGGCGTGCTGCGTGATGTCACCCTTGTTAATCAGAGAGTCGCTCATTGCGGTGTTCCTTCATCCGGAGAAAAAGAGAACGAGCTAATAACGTCAAGCTGTTCGTAGAGGGGCTGCGCCTGGCGGTAGAGCTGTTCGAACAGCTCGAAGCAGCGCAGGTAGTGTTCGTGCTGGCGCGGATCGGGAGTAAATTCGCGCTCGATGCTGACGGTGCGGCTCACCCCCTGGGCGAAACTGCTGAACAGCCCGACGCCGACCCCGGCGACGATCGCGCAGCCGGTGGTGCCGTTCTCCTGATTGCGCGTCTGCAGCAGCGGCAGGTTATAGACCGAGGCTTTGATCTGCAGCCACAGCGGGCTGCGTGCGCCACCACCGGAGGCAATCATTGCCTCCGGCTCCTGTGCGTGGCGCCTGAGCTGCTGCAGATTACGCAGGGAGGCCAGCGCTACGCCTTCCAGTACCGCGCGGTAGAGATGCGGCTGCCTATGCTTGCGCTGCAGGCCGAAGAACTGCGCGCGCGAGTTGGTGCGTTCCGCCAGCCGCTCGCCGATCAGGTAGGGCAGGAACAGCAGCCCTTCGGCGCCCGGCGGCACCTCGGCCGCCATATCGAGCATCTGCTGATGGCCGAGTTGGCCGGCGTTCAGCGCCGAACGCGCCCAGCGCATGGCGTCGCCACCGGCATCGAGCAGGGTAAAACCGCCCCAGGCCGAGTTGGCCAGGTGCAGGTTGTTGACGCTGGCACAGAGCAGCGGGTGTTCCGAGACCACGGTGAGCAGCGTCGAGGTGCCGGTGCTGTCGGAAGCGATGCCGGCCTGATAGACGCCTGAGCCGAGCAGGGTAGCGGCCATATCCGCCGTGCCCGCTACCACCGGCACCCCCGGCGGCAGACCGGTCACGCGTGCCGCTGCGGGCGTAATGTGGCCAATCACCTTGCTGGAGAGATGGATGGCGGGCAGCTGATCGGCGCGCAGCCCGAACTGCCGCAGCGCCTCTGGCGACCACTGCAGCGTGGCGCTGTCCATCAGGTAATAGCAGGAGGCTTCGCTGTAATCGGTGGCGCGTACGTCGCAGAGCCGGAAATTGACGTAATCCTTCGGCATCAACACCGTAGCGATGCGCTCCCACTGCGATGGGTGATGCTCGCGCAGCCAGGCCAACTTGAACGCCGGCCAGGCGGCGGTGGGGGGATTGTTCAACAGTTCAAGCCAGGGCTGCGGCGGCTGTTGGTGGCTAAAGCGCGCCACCTGCGGCTGCGCGCGTTTGTCGTTCCACAGCATGGCGCGATCGACGACCAGTTCGCCGTCGGCATCGAGCAAAACTGTGCCGTGCATCTGCCCGCAGGCGCCGACGGCGGCGATACGCGGCCAGTATTCGGCGTAGCGCGCGTACAGCTCCTGCGTACATTGGCAGACACTCTGCCACCACAGTGAAGGCGGTTGTTCCGACCAACCGGCCTGCGGCGTGATCTGCTCGTACTCGCGCTGCGCGAAGCCAAGGATTTCCCCGGTGTTGGCGACCAGCCCGGCGCGGGTGCTGCCGGTGCCGATATCAAGGGTAAGAAGTAAATCTTTCATTGTTATCACTCCCGTGGCGGATGGCGCGGGCCACCCGCAGAAGCGTGCGCTGGGATCGCGCAGGATTTAGTTATCGTTCAGTTCCGGGAACAGGCCTGGATCCTGTTCGAGTTGCTCCAGTACGCGCTGGGTGGCCGCCGCGCTCATGCCAAAGCGGCGTACGCCCAGCCGATACAACGCGCGCACCGTGTCCAGATCGCGAATGCCGCCGGCCCCTTTGATCGGGATGCGGCCACGCAACTGATCGGCGATGATCGCCACTTTCTCCACCGTGGCGCCGGTCGGTGCCCAGCCGGTGGAGGTTTTCACCCAGGCCATGCCGACTTCGACGGCGATATCGCACACCCGACGGATCTGCTGCTCGTTCAGATAGTGCGTCTCCAGAATGACTTTGGCCGGCACCGGCGCGGCGGCCTCGGCTACCCGGCGCAGATCTTCGCGCACATAGTCGTAATCCCCCGACAGCACCTTGCCGATGTTCACCACCATATCGACCTCGCGCGCGCCCTCGGCGATCAGCTGGCGCACCTCCTGCACCTTGAGATCGGTGGTCTGCCCGCCGCCGGGAAAGCCGACCGGCCCGCCAATCATCACGTCCGCCTGGCCGCGCTCCGGCAGCAGGGTGCTGAGGAAACGCGTCCAGCACGGCAGCACGTGTACCGAGATGATGCGATAGCGGCTGGCCAACGCGGCGCAGTGGCGCACATCTTCCTCGGTATTGGTGGCCTGCACCGCGCTCAGGTCGATCAACCTGGCCATGCGTCTGGTTGTTTCATTCATTGCGTTTATCCTTCTTTTGTTTTCATTTAATTTTATTTATTCACCTTATTCTCTTTCATATGGCTTTAAAATCAGCATTTGGTGAAATTGTGATCGGATCTGCGGTTTTGTGGTGAGGGGCGTGAAAGGGAGAAGAAAAAAAGGGCGCGATCTGACAGATCGCGCCCTGGGGGTTGACGTTGGGGGGAAGCGTTACAGCAGCCAGTCCAGCAATACCACGCCGCACAGGCTGATAGCCCAGGCGATAGTGGTGGGTACCGACCACACCATCATCTGTTGGCGCACGTCCTTGATGCCCATCATGCGGTTGACCACCCAGAACATGCTGTCGTTGAAGTAGCTGAAGAACAGCGCGCCCAGGGTGGCCGCCTGCGCCGCCGCCAGCATATTGACGCCGGGCAGCAGGCTGACGATCGGTGCCGAGATCGAGGCGGCGGTGATCATCGCCACCGTGCCGGAGCCCTGTATCACCCGCACCAGCGTGGCGATGACGAACGGGATCAGCACCGGCGAGATCGGCAGCCCGGCGACCTGTTCCGCCAACTGCGTGCCGGCGCCGCTCTCGCGCAGCACCGCCCCCAGCGCGCCGCCGGCGCCGGTAACCAGCAGGATGATGCCGGCGGTCTGCAGGCCTTCTTCCAGCCGCTCCAGCGTGTCGTGCTTGTTGGCGTGCGGCATCAGGGTGTACACCGCCAGCAGCACGCTGATCGCCAGCGCGATCATCGGCGAGCCGAGAAACGCGAAGCTTTGGCCCCACAGGCTCTCCGCCAGCCAGCCCATGCCCTCGCGCTTGGCCAGCATATTGTTGACCGCGTTGACGAAGATCAGCCCGATCGGCGTCAGAATCGGCAGCAGCGACAACATCAGGCTCGGCAGCGCCTTGCCCTCTTTCTCCGCCAGATACTGCTGATGCGCGGCGCGCAGATCCTGCGGCGCTTCCTCTTCCTGCGGCATAAAGTCCGGGTAGCGCGCGCCCAGCCAGCGCGCATACAGCACGATGCCGATCACGCAGGGAATGGCCAGCACCAGCCCGGCCAGCATCATGGCGCCGATATCCACGCCGAAGATGCCCGCCACGCCCAGCGGCCCCGGTGTCGGCGGCACCGCGTGGTGGGTGAGGATCAGCCCGCCGGCCAGCGCGACGCCGAGCGTCAGCAGGTTGCGCTTGCCCTTTTTCGCCAGCGCCTTGACCAGCGGATAAAGGATGACGAACGCCGAGTCGACGAAGATCGGGATGCTGACGATATAGCCGGTGATGGCCAGCGCCCACTCCTCGCGCCTTTTGCCCAGCCACTTGATAAAGCTGTAGGCGATCTGCTCGGCGGCGCCGGAGACCTCCAGCACCCGGCCCATCATCACCCCCAGCCCGATGACGATGCCGATGCTGCCGAGCGTGGAGCCGAAGCCCTTGGTGATGGCGTCGACGGTTTGCGTGGCGCCCATGCCGCCGGTAATGCCGGCGATGGAGGCGGCGATCAGCATGGCGATCAGCGCATGCACGCGGGTGCGCAGCACCAGGAAGATCAGTGCGAACACCGCCACCGCCAGCCCGATGATTGGGGTATACATCGCCATGATCAGCCCCCGCCTTGCGGCATGTCGTCGCGGATAAAGGCGCGGATCGACTGCTCGAAGCTTTCATCGGCAGTGAAGCCCAGCTGCTGCGCCCGCCGGGTGTCGAACTTGCCCGGCCAACCGGCGACGATGCGGTTGATGGCGGCGTCCGGCTCGAATCGTACCCGCGCGGCGACGGCGTCACCGGCCACCGCGCGCAGCGCTTCGAGCATCTCCCGCACGCGCACGCTGATGCCGGGCAGGTTGAGCGTGCGCAGCGCGCCGAACGCCGAAGCGGGCAGCGTGGCGGCGTGGATGAAGTTGCTCACCACCGCGGCCGGGCTGGAGAGCCACAGCGCCAGCTCGGCGTCTACTGGGCACACCGCCTGCTCGCCGTGCAGCGGCTCGCGGATGATGCCGCTGGCGAACGACGAGGCCGCCTTGTTCGGCTTGCCCGGCCGCACGCTGATGGTGGGCAGGCGCAGCACGCGGCCATCGACGAAGCCTTTGCGCGCATAGTCGTTGATCAGCAGCTCGCACATCGCCTTCTGCGCGCCGTAGGAGGATTGCGGGGTGACCGCACAGCGATCGTCGATCACCGGCGGCAGCTCGCCGCCGAACACCGCCAGCGAACTGGTGAAAATGAACTTCATGCCCGGCGCCCGGTGGCGCGCCGCTTCCAGCAGTTGGCGGGTGGCGTCGAAATTGACCTGCATGCCGAGATCGAAATCGCTCTCCGCATGGCTGCTGACGATGGCCGCCAGGTGGAACAGCACGCCGCAGTCGGCGTCGATCAGCCGCTCCGCCGCGCCGGGCTGCGACAGATCGAGCGCCAGACACTGCAGGCGCGCATCCGGCAGCGGGGCGGGCGGCGGGGTGATGTCCACCAGGATCAGCGTGTCGAAGGCCAGCGGGCAGCTGCCGTGCAGCAGCGCTTTCGCCAGCCGCTGGCCGAGAAAACCGGCGCCGCCGGTGATGACGATATTCATATGGTGCTCCTTTCCCTAGCGTTGTTGTTATCAGAGTTGGACGTTGTGCAGTTGCAGACCGCGCTCGCGCAGCAGCTGCTGCGCCTCCGGCGGCAGCGCGGCGTCGCAGATGATGTCGCTCAGCGCCTCCAGCGGACAGACGCGGAACATGCCGTATTTGCCGTACTTGCTGCTGTCGGAGACCAGCACCCGGCGGCGGGCGACCTCCAGCAGCGCCTGCTTGACCAGCACCTTCTCCTCGTGCGGCGTGGAGAGGCCGTGCTCCAGATCCCACGAGCTGGTGCTGATGAAAGCCACGTCGATATTCAGGCTGCGCAACAGCATGGCGGCGCTGTTGCCGACGCAGGAGTAGTTGCGCTGATCCACCTGGCCGCCGGTGTGGAACAGGCTGAGCTGCGGGCGATTCATCAGGTGCTGGATGATGGAGAAATCGTTGGTGACTACCGTCAGATTGAAGCGCTCCGCCAGACTGCGGGCGATCTCGAAGGTGGTGGTGCCGGCGTCCAGATAGACCACCTGACCGTCTTCCACCAAGCCGGCGGCGTATTTGCCGATCTCGCGCTTGTGGCGATGGTGCAGCTGCGCCTTCTCGCAATAGGCCAGCTCCTGGCGCAGCGCCTCGCTCAGGCGCACGCCGCCGCTGACGCTGACCACCTTGCCTTGCTCTTCCAGCACGCGGATATCGCGCCGCACCGTCATGTGGGAGACGCTCATCAGCTCCGACAGCGCGCTGATGCTCGCCAGCTGGTATTCATGCACATAGCGATAGATGTAATCGCGGCGTTCAGACGGGATCATGTTCGCTCCTGTGGCCCCGGCGGCGGCAGGGGCGCCGCGAAGCTGTTATTTTTTGTTATGGAGGAACATCTTCAACCATCGCGATTAACAAGTAAGCGACAGTTATCACAAATGCCGGCGTGGGGACTGGGGCGATTTTGTTATTTAACTTTATGATTAATTACTTATTATTGGCTTTTCTCGGCGTTTTTTCGTGCAACACCATGTTGTGATAATTAATGTGACGCGCCACAAGGTTTGTGAAGCGGGCGGGGCGGGAAAGCGGCGAGGAAGGGCAGGCAAACGTGCGCTGCGGCGCTTTTTTCGACACTTAACTCATTGAACAACGGATAAGTGTTGCGTGACGATCGCGGGAAGGTATAATGCACCCGTTTTCCGCATACTACTTCAGTGCCGAAGTGGCGAAATCGGTAGACGCAGTTGATTCAAAATCAACCGTAGAGATACGTGCCGGTTCGAGTCCGGCCTTCGGCACCATTAAGTACCGCGCGAACAAGAAGCCACCGAAAGGTGGTTTTTTTGTGCCTAGAATTTGGTTGCAAACAACCCCCTGCCTTTGTTCCTTGCTACCTCCTAAGTAGAGTTATGTGTCTTGGGGTCATTCATAATTGCGATACGCCTTGCGCAGTGCTACTGAGACTGATTTGACCGAAATTTGCTAATGCAACTGGCACGATGGCTGCCCAGTGAGAAGGCTCATCATCGATCTGGTAAAATAGCTTATCTAGCGCATCTAGCGCATCAGTTGGCAAATTCGTATAGAGATGCATTACACATGTGATATTGATATTCATTCTCATTAAGGTGTGTCAGTGATATGATAAGCATTTCCAAAATAAAGCCAAGGATGCTTTGATTAAATGTCTATTAAACCTCTATTTTTTCTGTCCTTTCTTGCTTTGTCAGCTTGCAGTACGAATAAAGTTGTGGATACTTTTACGGGAACACCGGGTACAGCAGGGATGGCATATTGTGTACGAGATTTGTGGGAGAATGATGCCATTGCCAATAATTATCCCAGCGGTCCAATCCGTATACTAGAAAATCGTAGTGGCACTGGCAGTTACTATGTTTTTGATGAGAAAGGAGAGGAGATGGTACAGGCCAAAGGTACGATTGGCTTGTGGTTTGGAGACAAGCCAGAAAAAATCGAAGTTAATTTCGTTATTCCCCAAGATAAGTCGATGACCGTTAGAGCAACACGCAGGCTAGAACTGAGCAAACAGTGTGCGGTTATCCCAACCAAGGTGCGGGAGGATAAATACTTACCGTCGGTGATTTGCACAGATAAGACCTCTTGCAACTTCAGGCGTGATATTTAAAAACACGCTGAATGTGTGACTACGTTAATGGAGATGAGGGCGGTAGCTTATCATCTGGCAGCGTTAGTACAGTGCAAACAAGAAGCCACCGAGAGGTGGCTTTTTTGTGTTAGAAGTTTGCCTTGTATGACTACTTTCAATTATCAGCCACGAGGTGATGCGCTTCTCACCTCAGTAAAAACCGGATCTTCCTGATGCTTTCCTAAGGCCGATCTGATTGACCCTAAAGGTTAAAATGACGTTTCATTGAACTCTTTCGGATCAAGGAGTTCCAGGATGGAGCCACAACAGGAAGGGATCACGCGGGCGTTAACACCGGGCGAAGTCAATCTGGCGCGTTCGGTGTTTGGCAGCACCATTTTCTATCAGAGCGTGTTGGTTCACTGCGACAGCTACCTGCCGTTTGGGCTCCAGAATCAGTACACGGCGATGAGCCCGAATGGGGAGTTGTACTTTCGTAGGTCACTCTATGAAAGAGATTATGCGAGCCAGGATCCTGAAGCTCAGCATCTTTTCATTCATGAGATGGCACACGTTTGGCAGCACCAAAAGGGCATGTGGGTACGCACCCGTGGGCTTCTCAGTTGGGCGGTAAGTTATCAATATCGGCTTGATAAACCTTTGCTGCGCCACTACAGCATGGAACAGCAGGCATCGATAATTGCGGACTATTTCATTCTCAAGAGATATGGGGCGAATACCTTCTTCCGCTTGCCAAACAGGAAACTCATCGGGATAGTGGACAGAAGGACATTGTCACAATTTCACCCCATTATCAGAAGCGCAGGGCTGCCATTATGAGAAAATATTTATTCCTTCTTCTTCCTCTTTTTATCTCGGGTTGCCCAATCGGTGACAGGTTTAATCTCTATCAAGTACAAAGTAAGATCGTAGACGGTAAAGTCTGCGTCTTTTTTAATGAGAGCGATATCGTAAAAAACGAATCCATACTGAATATCGCCATCTGGAAGCAAGGGGGCTATACCTACGTATACGAAAAATCATATGCTTACAGCCCGATAACGTTGGAGGCCAACAAATGTGTTCCAGGTGTCGGTGAATTTAGTTTTATCGCTGGTGAAGGATACACCGTGTTGGTAAGAACACCGCTGAATTCATATCGAACCAGTTTTGTTGTGATGAAGAAAGGTGAAAGTATTATGTTGAAGTCTGATTAGAGTTTAACGATATTTTTCAGCTAATTATTGTCATGAGAATGATTTATTAATTCTATAGGAATTCAATCGGTAACTGGAAGCGCAGGGCTGCCACTATGAAAAAACTCCTCTTACTCTTTATCCCTCTTTTTATCTCTGATTGCCCTATGGGGGATAAAGTCAATTTACGCCCGGCAAAAGCAACGACTGTAGGTAGCAAGATCTGCGTTTTTGTTGATAAGGATGACATGGAAAGAGAAGAGTCCCTTTAATGAGTTTTATTTCTTTCTAAATGGTGCTATTCATGAAGGTGATAGGAATATATGTGTTGCTAGGATTAATTTAAATGATTTGTCTAGCTGTTTAAAAACTCTGTTTTACTATGAAAAATTAGCAGCTAATTACGACGGCGCATGCATAGCTGCTATATCAGAATAATTAACTAGCTGTCTTTTTCCCTTTCTTATTCTTTAAATAACTGATTGCATCATCTAACCATTCTGGCTGTTTCAAACTATCTACAAACCATATTACGAACTTTTCAGAGTATCTATGTCTCTTGTCAATTTCAAAATGCATAGGGGACTTCTTGTTGTTTTGAACTTTGTGTTTACTAATTACAGCTCTGAATGAATATCGAGTGATCGAGAATTCACTTTGCTGGTTGTTTATTCTTTCAATGGCTGTCCCTTCATAATAAGGATGGGTGATATCGGGATCTCTGACCTCTCTAATAATAATGGCATTATGACCTTTCTCACCTATGCCTAATGACAAATCACTCTCTTTAGTATTTTTTGTTAGCGTTAACTTATAGTCCACTGGTATTGTGAATTCTACAGAATCATATTCACTTGCATTTTTATTGAATCTTCCCAGAAACTCTTCAGCTACTGCTGCTGTCATACTCCCATAGTTTTCTTTAATAATAGAGATGTCACTCTGTGGACCATCAATAACTAAGCTGAGCATTCCAATGCTTTGGCCTGATAACGGTGATGAACCTGTTTCATTTAAATATCGCTGTTGATAGTTCAGTACATTTGCTTGGAAGAGTCTTGACAACTCGGGCTGTAATTCAGGGATAAGTAAGTGTATCGCGCTATCTCGTAATTCAACTAGTGTTTCTAGATTCTTCCTGACGGGATCATTCTGTTGTAATCTTTTATTTAGTGCATCACTTATACTAATCGAATGGCCACTAGACTTGAATACAGTATCCAAACTTAGCGCTTTAATTAATTCAGCCTTAAGCAATAATTCCCACGCATTTATTGAAAGAATGCAAAATGCTTCAACACGGTTATCTAAGCTTGGCCTGTTATATACTTCAAGTGAAAGGATGAAAGCATCTAAACTGCGCTTTAATAGTCCTTTATATATCTTCAACTCAGGTGTGACGGTTTTTGCTTTCAAAGATTGAGACATCATTCTTATAAAATCATCATTTGATAATTTTAATAGCCCATCGCATCGCCATTCTTTTTCATTGATTGGGTGTAAGTAAACGCCGTTTAACTTTTCATTAATATATTTTCTGATGCTATTTTCATTGTAGCCGGTAGAGTTAACAAGATCTTTTATAGAGAACTTATGATTGTTTTTTTCATGTAATCTAAGTGAGTCCAAGAGTTTCAACTGTTTTGTTGAACGATTCATCAGATGTTATCCTCGCAAGCCTAAATTATTAGAGATGGGAGGTGAGGTGCCCTCCCTTTATATTTATTAGCTAGTCCAACTATTCGAAACAACCTCGGCTTGTTTCAAAATAAGCTCAACGGTACCTGCGGTTTTATCCGGAGGATATTTATATTTACGCAGTGTCTGTCTTACTAAAATACGCAGTCTGGCACGCACACTTTCTCGTACTTGCCAGTCTACCGTAGTGGACTGCCGCAGTTTCAAGGTAACTTCAATTGCCAGTTTTTTGAGTGTTTCGTCACCTAGTTCACGCACAGCACTTTCGTTTTCTGCTAATGCATCGTAGAACGCGATCTCATCCGGATTGAGACCTAGAGCATCGTCGCGCGCCATGGCTTCTTGGAACTCTTTAGCCATCTGTATAAGCTCTTCAATTACCTGTGCAGTTTCTATTGCGCGGTTATTGTACTTAAGCAATACGGCCCTAAGGCGATCTGAATACTTTTTCTCCTGTACTACGTTATTTTTTGTGCGAGCATGAATACCGTCGTTCAACAACTTCTCTAGCAATTCAACGGCCAGATTACGCTGAGGCATTTCACGCACTTCTTCTAAAAACTCTTCTGAAAGTAAGCCGATATTGGGTTTTCCCAACCCCGCCAGTGCAAACACATCATCCACCCCGGTCGCAATAATAGCGTTATCAAGGATTTTACCGAGCAGCGTGTTTTTCTCTGACTGGCTGAATTTCTTGTCGGTTGTCGTCAGCTTGATAATCGCCACTTTCACCGCTGACAGAAACGCTATCTCTTTTTGCAATGGTTTGGCTTCATCCAGCGTACTGCACAGTGACCAGGCTTTGTTCATTGCCAGTACGACATCAAAAAAGCGTTTTTTACCATCATCGAGGCCCAGCACGTAATCTGCAGCTTTGAGTAAAAACCGTTGGGGTACTTCTTCAAAACCAGTGTAATCAAACCCGGCAGCGGTTGGTGTTTTGGCAAACATGCCGTGAATCACATCCAGCTTTTCAAGCAGAATAGCGAAAGCTTCATGAGCATCGATAGTGGTCTGCCCCTTACCTTTTGAATCGGTATAGGTTTTCAAAGCTTGCTTCAGCTCGTTAGCAATCCCGATGTAATCGACCACCAACCCGCCAGGTTTGTCTTTAAAGACTCGGTTAACGCGTGCAATGGCCTGCATTAGGTTATGTCCGCGCATTGGCTTGTCGATATACATGGTATGGCAGCAGGGGGCATCAAACCCGGTAAGCCACATATCGCGCACAATCACCAGTTTTAGCGGATCGTTGAGATCTTTAAAGCGCGCTTCAAGGCGTTTTTTGGTCTGCTTATTGTAGATGTGCGGCTGCAGGAATTTATTATCGGAGGCTGAGCCGGTCATGATGATTTTGATTTCACCCTTCTCAACATCATCGCTGTGCCATTCCGGACGTAAGGTGACCAATGAATTATACAGTTTCACGCAGATTTCACGGCTCATGGCAACAATCATCGCTTTGCCATTCATTGTGGCATTACGGGCCTCAAAATGCTGAACCAGATCGGCAGCCACCTGATTGATACGCGGTTCAGAACCTACAAGTTTTTCCAGGCGGCTCCAGTCGCCTTTAGTTTTCTCTTTCTGATCGGTTTCTTCGTCTTCGACCAACTCATCAACTTGCTCAGAGAGCGTTTCCAGCTCTTCGTGGTTAAGGTCGAGTTTTGCCAGACGTGATTCATAGTAGATAGGCACGGTTGCGCCATCTTCCACTGCATCCTGAATATCGTAGATAGAGACGTAATCACCAAATACCGCGCGAGTATCTTTATCTTCGGAAGATACAGGTGTTCCGGTAAAGCCCATAAACGATGCATTGGGTAATGCATCGCGCATATGTTTGGCGTAACCGTACTTATAAGCGCCTGTTTCGCGATCCAACGTGGCATTAAGGCCATATTGGCTGCGGTGCGCCTCATCGGAAATGACGACGATATTGCTGCGTAGATTGAGCGCTGGGTGAGTTTTTTCGCCGTCCAGCGGGGCAAATTTTTGTACGGTGGTAAAAATAATTCCGCCTGATTCACGGGCATTGAGCATCTCGCGGAGTTGGTCGCGGTCGTTCGCCTGCAACGGTTCCTGCTTAAGCAAATCTTGCGCCTGGCAGAACGTGGCATAAAGTTGTCCGTCGAGATCGTTACGGTCGGTCACTACCACGATGGTCGGGTTGTTCATTTCTGCCTGTTGCAGCAGCTTCCCGGCATAGCAGCACATTGAAATACTCTTCCCAGAACCTTGAGTATGCCAAACTACGCCCGCTTTTTTACTGCCTGGCGTGATGTTGCTGCGTAGCGGCAAGTGTTTACCGGTAGAGGCCACAATTGTCGCTGCCACCGCTTCTCGCACGGCATGGAATTGATGATAAGCGGCAATCTTTTTAATCAGTCGTTTACCGTCGTTTTCAAACAGGATGAAGTAGCGAATATAGTCGAGTAGCAATTCACGGTTAAAGAATCCTTTAACTACCGTTTCAAGTTGCCACTCAAACAGAGGTTTGTCATCTTCATTGGTCAGCGTTTTCCATGGCAGGAAACGTTCTTCGTTCGCGGTAAGGGAACCAATGCGGGCGTTATAGCCGTCGCTGACTACCAGCGCTTCGTTGCAGATAAACAAATCGCTGAGTTCGTTTTTATAGGTCTGTAACTGATTAAATGCCGCCCAGATATCGGCATTGGCATCAACGGGACTTTTTAGTTCGATAACTGCTATTGGCAGACCGTTGATATAGCAGATGACATCCGGGCGACGTACCTGCTTCGTCCCCTGGATGGCTACCTGATTGACCACCGTAAAGCGATTATTCTTCGGATGGTTAAAATCCATCAACAGTGCTTTATCGTGGATAACCTTATCGTCCTGCTTGTACTGTATCGGCACGCCGTCGAGCAGCAGGTGATGGAAGGCTTTGTTACTGACGATTAGGTCCGGGCTTTGTGCATGGGCGATACGCAGTATCACCTCATCCAACACGGCAACTGGGAGATGTGGGTTAATCTTTTGCAACTGATCCAGTAGTACCGGGCGCAAAAACACATCGTGGAACGAAGCACGCAGCGGATTATCACCGTCGGGCGCAATATCCGGTCCGTGCAATACTTCCCAGCCCAGTTCAGCAAACCACTGCAGGCTTTGCTGTTCTAAATCGTCTTCACTCAGCATCAGGCTTCCTCTGTCTCGGTTTCTTCCATTTCTTCCGGTGCGTTTGAAATCTCTTTGAGCGCCATATTTAGTGGGGCAATAAAGGGAGCGAGCGCTTTTTCAAACGCTGTCAGGTTTACCAGCAGCCAGTCGATCATCTCAGGCCAGTTGGCTTCATCGAGGCTGATGGCCGGGCTGGCATAGGAAATTCGACACGATTTTTTACCCGGCAGAGGCTCCCACTTAAGCGGATGGCCAAACGCGTTTTCAATTGCCTCTTTGTGCTCATGCAGCCAGTTAAAAGCAAAGGTATTACTCTCTGCGGAGGCTTTGGCAATCCACAGCTCAACCCGAATCTCTTTTTTACTGAAAATCAGGTTATACGACACGGCGCTAATACCGGAACCCGCGCTGATCCAGTGATCGGTAGAGGGGCTGATATTGTTATACACGTTACAGGAGCTGGCTTTGAGGCACTCCAGCATCTTTGTCCAGAAGGCTTTGCGCATCTGATGTCGGGTTTTCAATTCGCTGCTGGTTGACTGCTCTTCAGCCTCTTTCTGCGCCATGCCGATCATGAAGGATTCCGCTTCCGGCGTCGGAATTACCTGCCGAATATCGACAAATACATCATCGTTGAATTTGTACGGCTTAACTTTAAAGCACTGCACCCGCAGGCCAAACTGCATCAGCCATAGCGCGGTATTGGTCACTTCTTTACGGAAGCTGGCCGCCACCATCATCACTCGCTGAGTACGGTTCTGGTTGATTTGCACTTCATCCAGGCTTTCACACTCCAGAAATTCCGCCATCACTTCAGCCGCCGGGCGAGTTTCTTCCGGTTCGTATTTATCAAGATAAAGCTGGAAGATGTCGAGGATCTGATCTTTGCGCAGGTTGGCGCAGTAACCTGCGTATTTCAGCGCTTGCCACACCACGTCACGTCCGGAGTCATCGAGCTTGTTTTCGATAATCACCAGATTGCGCTGTTTATCGATAGCCAGCAGGTCAAGGCGCTCTTTGGTATCGTCAAAGCCCGCAAACTCTTTTTGGATAATCAGCAGTTCGTCTTCTTTGTCGTCTTTTTGAGTCAGCGCCTGCGGATTTTTTGCCAGCCACTCCTGCAAGTGATAGCGCTCGGTGAAACCAAGGCTACTGAATGAGACTTCTTGCAGGGAGTGTAGGCTGTTAGTAGGTGTATCAATTTTATACATTTTCCACCTCGCTTACCGCCTGCTCGGCTTCCGGCAGGGTGATTTCGCCAGAGAGGAGTTTGGGGAGAAGGGTGTCACGCAGATTTGAAAGGGCAATCATTTGTTCTTCCATGATAGAAATTTTATTATTGAAATTATTAATAATCTTATCAAACAGCCGACCTAAAATAACTGGAGGGCATGGGAATTTTATTTCCTCTAAAGTCTCTCTTCGTAACTCAGTTTGTCCAGTACTCCCAGAACCACTGGACTCAATGTGTTTCTCATGCTTTGTCAATAATTCTGATAAGAAAGATTTAGTTATTTTTTTTGTGTCAGCACGTACGACAGTAACATGACTGTCGGCAATTAGAATTTCCGATTTATAGCGAACGGGAGCTAAACGCCCTAAGGTTCCAACCCCTGTTGAGTTAACAAGAACATCTCCCACTTGTAATTCCCTACCAGATATCGACCTTTTTTTTCCATCATGGCGACGGGAAAGGGAAAAGTTAATTGTATGATTTCTTATACACTTTTGGTTTATTACCATTATGCCATCAGCATCGTCAGTGTATTTTGGTGAAATCCCCCTACGAAGTTCACTCACAGAAGATTTTATATCCGAAACCTCCCACCCTTCAGGAATCTCCCCCAACTCGCTATCCTGCATCGCGGACGGGAACAGCTCTGCCGTAGCTTTTAACTCAGCATATTTTTCTGGGGATTCACGCTCAAAAACCACCAGCGCATCAGCATCTTTCCCGGAAATCGCCGTCATGGCCGCCAGCGTCGCGTCTTCCTGAGAACCACCCGCTTCCAGCGCTGCGATTTTTGCTTTTACAGGTTCAAAATCGACAAACCAGCTTTTGAACAGGGCTTGCGCCATTTGCTCGAGGGTTTGGTTGATTTTTTTATTTATCTGAGATTTCAATGCTAAAGAAGTCATTGTTTTTGCAATCCAAGACTCAGCTACTCCCAATCGAGGAATTTTCAAATCCTTGAGTACAGGAATTCGCACATTGCTTACTGTTGTTCCCGTACCTTCATTCCAAGAAATTTGATGTTGCACATAGGGAGATTGTAAGGCCCAAAATAAATAGTAAGGATCAACTTTACTATTAGCTCTTAATAATACTTGGCGCTGGCCAAGGCAACACTCAATACCTTCAGGAATTAAGCAAACCTCGCCCATTGGGGCTTCGCGAGTAAAAACGATATCATTCGCCTTAGGTTTTGCCCGCTTAATTCTGTTCTTGTAGCCATCTTCATCTGTAAAACTCGGTGTTGAGAGATCTAATACACCATTACGAATATTTTGATTTCGAAGAACAATAAAACCCTCATCCGTCCATTTTGGCGTGGAGTGGGGGCAATCAATAACTAATTCGCAAAGCTCCTCGAGACGCTGTTCTTCAAAACTCATAACCCAGCCCCCACAGGTTCGTCTTAATCTGTGCTTCCAGTTTAGCACTCTCTTCCATCTGAGTTTTAAGCTGCGCCGTCAGTCGCGCCATCTTCTCTGCAAATTGCTCATCATCTTCTGCCTGCTCAGCAGCGCCAACATAACGCCCTGGGGTTAGCACAAAGTCGTTTTTCTGAATATTCTCCAGCGTGGCTGAGAAGCAGAATCCGGCTTCGTCCTGGTAATCTTTATCTTCCTGCCAGCCGTGGAAGGTGTCGGCAATTTTGGCGATATCCTCGCGGGTGAAATCACGCAGTACGCGGTCTTTCATAAAGCCAATTTGTCGGGCGTCGATAAACAGCACTTCGCCCTTACGGTGCGCTTTACCGTTGCCGCCAGATTTATCTTTGGTCAAGAACCAGATACAGGCCGGGATTTGGGTGTTAGTAAACAGCTGCCCCGGCAGTGCTACCATGCACTCCACCAAATCCGCTTCGATCAGGTTGCGACGGATTTCGCCTTCGTTATTGGTGTTGGAACTCATCGAACCGTTGGCCAACAGCAGCGCCATTGAGCCTTTTGGCGCCAGATGATGGATCATGTGCTGCATCCACGCAAAGTTAGCGTTACCCTGCGGTGGTGTACCGTACTTCCAGCGCACGTCATTTTCCAGCTTCGCGTTCCACCACTCTTTCATGTTGAACGGCGGGTTAGCCATCACGAAGTCGGCTCGCAGATCCGGGTGCTGATCGTCCAGAAGGGTATCGGCGTTTTTGCTGCCGAAGTTAAAGTCGATGCCTCGGATCGCCATGTTCATCGCTGCCAGTTTCCAGGTAGTCGGGTTCGACTCCTGGCCGTAGACGGAGATATTGCGTTTCTGTTCAGCAGCGTTGTAATTTTTCTCACCCGCGTGTTCTTCAATAAAACGATCGCTAGAGACGAAGAACCCACCGGAACCCATTGCCGGGTCATACACGCGCCCGTTATATGGCTGCAGCATTTCGACAATCAGCGTAACGATACTTTTTGGTGTGTAGTACTGGCCACCCTGCTTGCCTTCTGCCAGCGCGAACTGGCCAAGGAAATATTCGTAAACGTGTCCAAGAATATCTTTGCTTTTTAAGCTTAGCTTCTCGCCGTTATATTCTGGTTTGCTGAAGTTTGCGTCGGAGAAGGTGTTGATGAGGCCAGTCAAAACCTCATTGCCCAGCTGGAATTGGCTGATGCGGTTCAAAATACCTTTCAGTTTTGGGTTGGTTTTTTCAATTTCATCCAGCGCATTGTCGATAAGCCAAGAGACCGATCGCAGTTTAATTTCTTGGCCTGTGGTCTTATCGACCCACAATACCGTCCCGGTCGGCAGCATGGCTTTGTTTTTCAGCGTTTCCCAGCGTGCGGCTTTGGGTACCCAGAAGACGTTTTTCTCGGTGTAGTAATCTTCGACCTCTAGTTCTTCCTGGATCGCTTGAGCGTACTCTTCATCAGAATCGTAATCGTCGCGTGACATGGCATAGATGTTGTCCGGGTTGCCAACATCGCGGAACAAAGTGATCAGCTCCTGCTGGCGAGCCTCGAAGGCATCGGAAACATATTTTAGAAAGATCAGCCCCAGGACTACATGCTTGTAGTTGGCGGCATCCATATTGGCACGCAGCTTGTCGGCGGCCTTCCAAAATTTGTTATCCAGCTCGTTTAAGAAAAGCTGCTCGTTGTTATTCATGAAAATCCTCAAGAAACGCTAAATCTGAACTAGTCATTTGGAATGTGTATCGCAAAATGATACCCGCAAGCAGAGCAATCTTAAACGACATAAGCCAACTAAAGGGACAAAATACGGCATGGCCACACATCGGCCAGGAGATATGTGCTCGACCTCTAAGAAATTACCGATTTTGCAAGGGGATCACTGGTCGAAGTAGTCGCTATCGAGTTTAGGAACCTTCAGCAACGTTGAACTAACACCCACCTCATTGTCCATCATCAGATGTACCAATCGGTTGCCGTCGATCAATACCATGCCTTCTACCGATTGCGCGTAGGCAACGGCATGTTTAGTAAAGCCAGATGTCGTGATGAATACCCCTCGTTTGGCCTTTTGTCCCACAAGTGCACCGTAGAATGCATGCAACTCAGGGCGGCCTACGGTGTTTTGCCAGCGTTTGGCTTGCACATACACTTTTTCTAAGCCGAGCTTGTCTAAAGAAATTACGCCATCAATCCCCGCATCACCGCTGCCTCCGACACGCTTTAAATCATCGCGGTGGCCGCCGTAGCCTAAACGGTGCAGCACATCCAACACGATAACTTCGAAGCGGCCTGGGGATACCTGGCTTAGATTCTCCAGCAGTTCCGTTGCAACCGCATCACGGATCTCTTTGATTGATTGCTCCAGGCGATCGTCTGGGCTATTTGTTAACATCGCTTCAGTGAGAAGGGGCTCTGTAACCGGGTCCAAATCCACCGCATCACTATTTTGTTGAAGTTTGACGTTGGTATAAGCCAAAGCGAGATGCTCGACTTCTGCTGCAGTGAGCGGGTTTGGATGCTGCTTTAACCAGTCGATGCCTTTGGCGGTTAAGCACCATTTGCCTCTGGATAAGCTGTGCGAGAGCCCAGCACGTTTCAAACGATCGTGAGCCCAGCCGGTACGGTTCTTATAAACCAATTGGCCGCTGGCAATAGTCTCTGCCCGTTGTTCTTCGTTTAGGTTGAGTATGTCTGCTGCTGCATCTTGCACTTCCCGAGCAAGTGCGCCTTCGGGCTTAGTTGCCAAAAAGCGAAGCACTGGCTCGATGAATTGGTCGTAGGTAGGTACTGACATGCTGAGGTTCCCTGTTTTTCCTTATTATTCCTATGATACTGCACAAACTCGTTTTGAAGTTGACAGGTAGCACGCTGTTGTAGGCAACTTTTAACCGGTAGCTGCCTCTTTCAACTCCAACTTCACCATCAACTTCTTATTCACCTCTTTCCCATCCACCCCACTATGAATCCGTCGATGGCAAGTCGGGCAGATAGCGCCCACCCACTGAGGGTGATCGGGGCCTTCGTCGGCTAGGCGTTTAGTGTGATGGGGTTCGAGGTAGGGCTCACCGTTCCTTTTCATGAACGGTGCAGGTTGGTCGCAGGCTTCACAGATGCCATTAGCGCGTCGTAGCACGTATTTTTTTACGTCTTCGCTGCGTTTGAACCAGGATTTTTTGCTGTCACTCTGTTGGCGCTGGCCTGATTGCTTTGAGGACTGAAGTGCCTTCTTGCGCAACTGCTCGAGCGCCTCTGTCTGTGTATCAGCTTCATCGGTTTCTGCTTCTTCTTCAACCGCGTGCAGTGACGAGACTTTGAACAGGTTAAAGGTAATGCCTTGCCGCATGTTATTTTCGAAGTCTAAGCACTGAATGTGATCCCAAGAGTCGCACTCAAACATGCCAAGATAGCGAACGCCTTTTTCTTTCTTGTTGTCTTCGAACAGGAAGATGTCTTTGCCGTCTTTTTTATGGTCGCGGATGGATTTATTACCCCGAATAAATTCCATAGGGCCTTTTTGGCCTTCTCCCGTATAAGAGAAGCTGCCTTCGGCTGTCCATCCATCTTTGTAGCCGTAGGTTTCACCGCTTTCTCCGGTGAAGATAAAGATCACCGGGAATTCCCGTGGGGTCCAGATACCGCCTTGCAGCTGCCCACCGTAGAGCTCGATAAGCGCTTTGCGTGTGTACAGCTTGCCTTCGGTTAAGTAGTCAAAAGGATGCGGTGTTTCGACGAGCTCAAAACCGAGATCTTTGAGATATTGGATGGCTTTTTCCGTGCCGCTATCGGCATTTATTCCCTTTAACGGATAGCCATGCTGCTCACTGTATGCTCTAGCGGCAATGCCGCGGATATCGTACTTCTCGCCATTATAAAGAAGGGTTTGTTTTTTAAATTTCTTTATTTTATGTTTTTTTAAGAATTCATCTCGGCCAAGTTTTTTATATTCTTCGATGGCTTTTAAAACGGATTCTTTTGAAGATAACGCCTCTATTGCAGTTGCCAAAACCACGTCCTCACATTACCGAGCAGACTCTGAGTAATGTGCTTGCTGACGAGAGCAGTATGCATCAATACCCAGCAGTTAACTCATCGATTTACCGAATGCGTTAACTATGCCAGGTAGGGGAGGGAATGCCTACCTTGATGAATGCTTTTGTTGTGATATGTCAGTCAGATCTATTGGAAAAGCGTGATTACGAAGGGCGATGAGCATCGCCCTGATTGTCATTTACGTTAGCCGCAGGTTTCCATCTCCCGCAACGCCCGCCCATAAAGGTTACACAGCGCAGGAACCAGATGTGCCGTGGCGTTGAGGTAGCGATTCATCTGCTCCCAGCCTTCAGTGTCCAACTGTGGGTGCTTTTGCAGTAACTGGCCGAACAGCATCAGCCCGTGGCACAGACCTTCCGCCTGCTCGGCAGAGAGTGCGGCCAGGTCTAAGAGATCTGTGGGATTAAGTGCGCTAAGCTCGAGATGGTTAAACAGTTGGCGGTAGAGGGTGAGGGTACTTGTGGTGTTTTCGGTGATGGCGACATTTTCCATGTGTCTTTATCCTTAGTGTGTAGTATGCGTACTACCACATGAGACGCTAAACCCATGGTGGTAGCCCAAGCGGAGTTAGCGTTACCGGACACGAAGGAAACCGGCGCTTCTTGCGAAGCCCCCACTTGGGCCACCATAATTCTGGATGTTTAAAGCCCCAACATTATATACATAATGCTGCCTTGTGTAAGTGTTCGGAACGCTAACTCCGGCTGCGGATTTTGCCGCAGCGGAAAAACTATAGCGTTATCAGTAAAAGGAAAAAATAATCTGTATGGAATTACAGTTAATTTACTTTTAGGATTGGAATACAGATCGCAGTTATTTACAGTAGCCTTAGACACTGAAAATATTGCCTATATATACACCGGGAATATATTAAATAGTACATGCCGTCGCTAAATGAATATTATGGTGGATAAGCTTTATTCGCGATCGCGGGACGTTAACCGTTCCAGTATTTATCCTTTCTAGAGCTTATGTTAATCATACGGCTTTGCTAATTCACGAATGAACGAACATGGCGAATGAAGATGAGTTGCGTATTGCCCTGTCGCCGGTGCAGCTTGCGGCGGTGCTGTCTGATGAGAGTGTCACTGAAGGTGAAACGCTCAGTAACCGTCTGCTTGGCGGTTTGGGGCTTGCCGGCAGTGTCGTTGAGCTGATGGGGGCGGGGGTATTGTGCTATGCGCCGGATCCGACGTTTATCACCAAAGTCGGGTGCGTGGTGGTGGGAACGCATAGCCTGGACAGCATCAAGGCAGCTTCCAATCAGATGATTACCGGGCAACCAACGACGACTGACACTTATCAGTCTGCCGTTTTATTGGCGCAAACATTGGGTGCCGATAGGGAAACGGCCTATAACGTCGGTTTAACGGTCGATATTGCCGTTCCTTTTGTCTTTGCCGGAGCGGTTGGCGCAGCCCGAGTCGCATCCGTGCGCATGGGGCGGGTTAAGCTGGTTGAGCATGAGTCCCCTACGGGGATGAAACCGGGTGGGCATACCATTAAACGCCATGTTGGGGTGACGAAAGAGCAACTGTTAGAGCGTTTAAAAAATCCACGAGTGAACAAGGCCTCTTCGTTTAAATCATTAGGGGACGCGGAGGTCGCCGTCAGCTCGGCGTTAAAAGCAAATAAAGAGTGGATAAAACTGTGGGCCACGAATCCTGCGGGAAGGCCAAATCTTGAATTGACCCATATTATGTCCAGCGATATTGGTTATGGCCTGAGTAAAAATTCAACGCAATTAGTGAGAACATCACGATTAAAGGTCGTGTTGCACTATCAGCAGTTTCAAGGTAAACCCTACTTCATACTGACAGCGTTTCCCGACTTTTGAGGTAATGATGAGATTGCACGGAGACTTCAGCGAACTCAGTAAGTTATTCAGTATTTACTTTGGTCAGGATTATGATCTGTTTACTGATGCCGAAACGGCCGAGGGGGTGATTGACGGCTTCCTGGAGCAAAACGGCAGTCAAGTCATCCGTGATATCCTCGAGGAGACTAAAGAGTTTCAGGCTACTTATGCAGGGCGTATAGACGAAGGCATGGCGGAGCATTTTTCAGATGAGTTTGTGCCAGAGAGCTGGGGCACTACCGCGGTGGTGTTCTTTGCCATGTTGCAACGAAAAGCGGAACAAAAGCTGGGCAGCTTTAATTAACGTAGAGGATGCCGAGTTATTCGAGCCTGGATCTCGGCCTGGCGTTGTAATTGAGCTCATACGCAGTAGTGGCAAACCTTACTTTATCCTTAGCGCCTTCCCTGCGAGATAAGCCGATGAAAACCAGCGAACTTGATAACCTGATCGTCGTTTATTTTGGCCAAGATTATGACCTGATAAATGCAGAGGGCGATATTACTGCGCTGATCGCAGAGTACATTCGTCTGGCGACTCATCAGCAGCGCGAGGCTTTGGTCAATGAGATAGATGCGTTATTGGCGCAGGATAATGTGGGGTCATTGTTCAGACAACGTTTCGGCTTTACCTTCAGCCCGGAGCTATGGGGTACAACGGTTCCCGCGTTTTTGCAGCAGGTGCGTAGTGCCCTCGCGAAGTCATTGACGCATACCAAATGAAGTCCCAGCGTTTGAGGTAATCATGAAACGGATTTTCCCCCTCGCATTCCCCTTCCTGCTCGCCGGCTGTCCGTCGATAGGCGATCGTATCCCCGTAGACTATCCCGCTACCGCCAGTCTGCGTGAGGGCAAAGTATGCATCACCGTCCAGCCGCAGGGAGACGAAAAGCTCGCGGGCATCTCGATCTACCGATTGGATGAGGCGCAGAGCCGCACGTTCAAATTCTTCGATCCGCTGCGGGATGTCGCCCCCAATCAGTGCGTCCCTGATGAGGGCTACGCATTTACACCGGGGCAGCAATACCATTTCTCCGCGAAGCTGGTCTCCCACAAGAAACAGCAGATGGGTGAGTTTCCCTCTGCGCGTGAATTCGTCGCCGAATTCGTTGTGCATCAGGAAGGTAATCAACTTAGGTTGGAAGCCCTCCGCACCCCACGCTAACCCCCATCCCCAACTTACCCCAAATCCCCCCCATTACTTGCGATCACCTTCTTATACCACCAGAACGATTTCTTGCGGGTGCGGGCGAGGGTGCCGTTGCCCTGGTCGTCGCGGTCGACGTAGACAAAGCCGTAGCGCTTGCTCATTTCGCCGGTTGAGGCGGCCACCAGGTCGATGCAGCCCCAGGTGGTGTAACCCAGCACCGGCACGCCGTCGGCGATGGCGTCGGCCATGGCGCGGATGTGTTCGCGCAGGTAGCTGATGCGGTAGTCGTCCTCAATCTCGCCTGCTGCATTGAACTCGTCGTGCGCGCCCAGGCCGTTTTCCACCAGAAACAGCGGTTTTTGGTAGCGGTCGTACATCATGTTCATGGTGATGCGCAGCCCCAGCGGATCGATGCCCCAGCCCCAGTCGCTGCGCGGCACGTGCGGGTTCGCCAGCGATTTCACCACGTTGGCGGCGCTGCTGTTGTTGTCGTTCATGTCGGCGGAGGCGCAGCGCGAGGCGTAGTAGCTGAAGGAGACGAAGTCGACGGTGTGCTTCAGGATGTCGGCGTCTTCCGGCGCCATTGCGATGCTCACGCCTTTCTCGCGGAAGACGCGGGCGGCGTAGGAGGGATAAGCGCCGCGCGCCTGCACGTCGATAAAGAACAGGTTCTCGCGGTCTTTCTCCAGCGCGGCCCACACGTCTTCCGGCTTGCTGGACCACGGGTAGAAGTTGCCGCCGGCCAGCATGCAGCCCACCTGGTTGGCGGGGTTCACTTCGTGGGCGATGCGCGTCGCCAGCGCGCTGGCCACCAGTTCGTGGTGCGCGGCTTGGTATTTCACCTGTTCGGGGTTTTCGTCCGCTTCAAACACCAACCCCGCGCCGGAGAACGGGCTGTGCAGCAGGATGTTGATCTCGTTGAAGGTCAGCCAGTATTTCACCAGCCCGTCGAAGGCTTCGAAGCAGGTGCGGGCGTAGCGGGTGAAGAACTCCACCATCCTGCGGCTGCGCCAGGAGCCGTATTCGGTCACCAGGTGCATCGGCACGTCGAAATGGCACAGGGTCACCAGCGGCTCGATGCCGTATTGGCGGCACTCTTCGAACAGGCTGCGGTAGAAGGCGATGCCTTCGGCGTTAGGCGTCAACTCGTCGCCGTTGGGGTAAATCCGGCTCCAGGCGATGGAGGTGCGGAACACGGTAAAGCCCATCTCCGCCATCAGCGCGATGTCGTCGCGGTAGCGGTGGTAGAAATCGATGGCGTCGTGGCTGGGGTAAAACTCGTCGTCGCGCAGGCTAAAGCGCTTCTCCAGCCCGAGTTTGACCGCCATGCGGTTGGCGCCGTGCGGGATCATATCGACGGTGGTCAGCCCTTTGCCGCCCTCGCGATAGCCGCCTTCCGCCTGGTTGGCGGCTAAAGCGCCGCCCCATAAAAATCCTTTAGGGAATGTTGAGTCAGACATGCAATCCTCTGGTGTCTCAATGCGTTGCGCTGGCGGCGTTCGCCGCCGGTGCGGTTTGGCCGGGCGCGGCGGCGTTTTCCGGCAGATCCTCGAAGCCCAGTATTAGCGTGAGCGCGAACGACAGCACCACCGAGAGCGCCATCACCGCCACCACCCACACGATGCTCATCGGGTTGGCCGGATCGAAGAACTGCACGCTGGTGAACAGCCCGGGCGAGGCCATCGAATGGCTGGCCAATCCGCCGATGCCGGCGACTGCGCCGCAGACGAAGCCGCTGATCAGGCTGGCGATCAGCGGCCGCTTCAGGCGCACCGCCACGCCGTACAGCGCCGGTTCGGAAATCCCCGCCACGATGGCGGAGGCGGCGGCGGCCAGCGCGGTCTGGCGCAGCTCGCGGTTTTTGGTTTTCAGCGCCACCGCCAGCGAAGCGCCGCCCAGCGACAGGTTGGCGCCGATCTCCGAAGGCATTACCATGCCCTCTTTGCCGGTCTCGGCGATGGTCTGGATGATGGTCGGGGTAAACACCCGGTGCATGCCGGTGATCACCAGCAGCGGCCAAATCGCCCCCATGATGGCCACGGAAAGCCAGCCCAGGTAGCCGTGCACGGTGTAGACCAGCGCAGAGATGCCGCTGCCGATCCAGATGCCGAGCGGCCCGATAAGCAGAATGGCGATCGGCGCGGCGATCAGCACGATCAGCATCGGCTTGAGGAAGTTCTTGGTCACCGCCGGGGTGATGCGATCCACCCCGCGTTCGATGTGTGACAGGATCCAGGTCATCACCAGCGCCGGGATCACCGTGTAGGTGTATTTCACCGCCGTCACCGGGATGAAGGCGAATTCCACCGCCTGGCCCTGCGCCGCCTTGGCCATCAGATCGATAAAGTTGGGATGCACCAGCACCCCGGCGATGGCGATCGCCAACGACATGTTGGTTTTGAACTTCAGCGCCGCCGAGGCGGCGACCATCACCGGCAGGAAGAAGAATGCGCCGTCGCCGATCACGTTGAGGATGACGAGGGTCGAGGAGCCTTTCTCGAATACCCCGGCCATGTCCAGGATCATCGCCAGCAGCTTCACCATCGAGCCGCCGATGATGGCGGGGATCAGGGGCGACATGGTGCCCACCAGCGCATCGAGAATGCCGGCGCCGATGCCCTTCAGGGTGAGCTGGCGTTTCACCGGGGCGGCGGGGGCCGCCGCGCCCGGCATGCCGAGCGTCAGCACCGCCTGATAGGCCTTGGCCACCTCGTTGCCGATGATCACCTGGCACTGCTCGCCGCTGTGCACCACACCCAGCACGCCGTCGATGGCCTTCAGCGCCGGCGTGTCGATCCGCGCTTTGTCTTTCACTACGAATCTCAGGCGGGTCATGCAGTGGGTCACGGCCTCGATATTGCCCGCGCCGCCCAGGGCGGCCACGATGGCGTGTGAGATCTCTGCGTAGTTCTTCGGCATGGCGTGTCGTCTCTCAGATAGCAATTCGGATAGCCCAAAGGCGCATATTTACTGCCTGGGCGATCCGTCGTTCCATCCGTATGAAACGCCCATAAGAAACCGGTTTCACAAAATCATGTATTTGTGTTTTGTTGTTGGCAAGAACTATGATTTTTGGCGTTTCGTTTTCGTGATCTGGATCGCCAGAGGTAAGTACGCATCGACGCACAGGGGCGTGAAAGCGTTCCAAACGCCGGGCGTCTTGGGTAGACTGCGCTGAACCCATGGATTTTGGCGGCGCACAGATGGCAACGATACTCGAGGTGGCGAAAAAGGCCGGCGTTTCAAAGGCGACGGTGTCGCGCGTGTTGTCCGGCAGCGGCTATGTCAGCGAGGAGAAACGCGCGTTGGTGGCTAAAGCCATCGCGGAAACCGGCTATCGACCCAACCTGCTGGCGCGCAGCCTGGCGACCAACACCACTCAAACCCTCGGCCTGGTGGTCACCAATACCCTCTACAGCGGCAACTACTTCAGCGAACTGATGGCGCAGTCGGCGCGCATCATGGAGGCGAACGGCCGCCAACTGATCCTGGCGGACGGCAAGCACACCGCCGAAGAGGAGCGGGCCGCCATTCAGTTTTTGCTGGATCTGCGCTGCGACGGGGTGATCATCTATCCGCGTTTTCTGTCGATCGCGGAAATGGACGAGATCGTCTCCCAGCACCGCCAGCCGATTCTGGTGATCAACCGGCGGCTGCGGCTGAACGACAGCTACTGCATCTTCAGCGATCAGCACGCCGCCGGCGCGGCGGCGGTGGCGCACCTGATCGCGCGCGGCCATCGCGACATCGCCTTTATCACCGGCTCGCTCGATTCCCCCACCGGGCTGGAGCGGCTTTCCGGCTACAAATCCGCGCTAGCGCAGCAGGGCATCGCGGTTAACGAGGCGTTGATCGTCGAGGGGAAATGGCACGCGCAAAGCGGCGTGGCGGCGGTTGATGCGCTGCTGGCCGGCGGGCAGCCGTTCAGCGCCATCGTCGCCGGCAACGACGAGATGGCCATCGGCGCGATGAAGCGGTTGGCGGAGCGCGGCGTGGCGGTGCCGGAAGCGGTATCGGTCATCGGCTTCGACGACATCCCGCTGGCGCCCTATACCATGCCGTCGCTGTCGAGCATGAAGATGCCGGTCACCGAGATGATCCAGGAGACCATCAACCGCCTGCTGTCGATGCTGGACGGCGGCGAGCTGAGCAAGCGCCCCAGCTTCCCGGCCTGCCTGATCGAGCGCGAGTCGGTGGCGGCGGGGCCGTATTGGGTAGGTAACTGATCCATCCGCGCCTCAATAGACAAACCCGACGGCCGGCCTTATATTGCTAATGAGAATCACTATCAAAAACCTCGTCGACGGTCGGCGTCATCATTCACAGGCAGGGCGAACATGTCTACGTCCCCCCAGCGGTTACTGCAGGAATATCATCAGCAAGCGCAGGACTATGCGCTGTCGGACATGCTGCGTGCGCGGCGCGGCGTGTTGGCCGCCGATGTCGACATCGAGCTGGATGAACCCCACCGCGCGGGGCTGAAGATCGTGGTGATCCGCCGCGGGCGTCTGCGCTGTGAAAGCGGAACGGGGCCGCAGGTGGAGCTGAACGGCCCTTCGCTGTTGCTGGCCGCCGGGCGGGACGACTTCGTGTTGAACAACCTGTTCCAGGCCGGCGAACCGCTCGATTACACCCTGCTGCAGTTCTCCGCCGCCTGGCTGGAACAGAACGATGTCCGTCTGCCGCCCGGCCTCGATGGGCGGCGGCATGCGCAATTGGTGCCGCTGGCGGCACCGGCAGCGCTGATCGGCCAGGCCCGGCAACTGTTCGCCTGCCCGCTGCACGAGTCGCAGCGCGGGCTGTGGTTCAGCGCCAGGGCCAACGAGCTGGCGGCGCATTGCCTGCATCAATGCTGGAACCGCAGCGCTGCCGCGCCGTCTGTTGGCGTGCACCTGGCCGCGCGCGATGTGGCGCGCCTGCAGCTGGCGCGCGAAATCCTGTTGGCGGAGATGGAGCAGCCGCCGAGCCTGGATCAACTGGCTCAGCGCGCCGGGTTGAACACCCGCAAACTCACGCAAGGGTTCCGCCAGCTGTTTGGCGCCAGCGTATTCGGCCTGCTGCAGGAGCACCGGCTGCAAACCGCTTGGCGCTTGCTGAGCGAGCAGGATCTGCACGTTTCCACCGTCGCCTGGCAGGTGGGTTATACGCCGGCGCACTTCTCCGTCGCCTTCCGCAAGCGTTTCGGCGTCATGCCCTGCGACGTCAAAAAGCGTTAGGCACGCAATCGAAAGAAAAAGTCTCGCCGGCGAAAGCCTTTACGGATGAGGACGTCCGCCGCTTTTGGCTACAGTAAGCGCCTTTGCCGTGGAGGATCTCATGCTGAGTGACCTGCGGGCGCTGACGCGTCCTTTCCGCATCATGCTGTATTCCGCGCTGGCGCTGCAGGCGCTGGCCGGCGTCAGTTCGCTGTTTCCCTGGCTGGCGATAGCCCGGCTGGTGGACGCCGATCCGGCGGCCTATTCCTTCTGGCTTGGCGTCGCCGCCGGTGGCCTGGCGCTGTGGCTGTTCGCCCAAACGCTGGCGCTGCACCTCACTCATCTGCTCGACGCGCGTTTGTGTCATCGGCTGCGCAGCCAATTGGCCGCCAAGCTGGTGCGTCTGCCGCTGAACTGGTTTGTGCGGCAGGGCGAGAGCGGCGCCGCCCGGGCGCTGTCGCAGGACATTCAGGCGCTGCATCAGCTGGTGGCCCATGCGCCGGCGGAGTTGGTGCAGCTGGCCGTGGTACCCGGCTGCGCGCTGGCGCTGCTGGCGGCGGTGCAGTGGCCGCTGCTGCTGTTCGCGCTGATACCTTTGCTGGCGGCCGCGCTGTTGTTTCGCGTCATCCGTTCGCCGCGACTGCGGCCGGCGTTTGAACAACGCGATCGGGCGTTTCGGCAGTTGAACGACGATTATCGGCAGCTGGCGGCGCATCCGCTGTTGGCGCGCCAGTTTCCCGGTGCGGGCATCGAAGCGCGTGCGCGGCAGAGCCTGCGGGGCTTTCTCGCCGCCTTTCACCGTTGGCTGCGGCGTATCGGCGCGCTCGGCGCCGTGACCCAATTACTGCTCAGCGCCGCGCTGTCGGCCGGTTGGCTGTTGCTCGGCGCCCGCTGGCTGGCGCCCAATCTCACGCTGGCGGAGCTGGCGCTGTTCGTGTTGCTGTTGCGCAGCGTGGCGCAACCGGTGATGGCGATGGGGCACGGCGGCGATGCATTGCGCGCGGCGACGCTGGCCGCCGGCCGCATTCGGGCGCTGCTGGCGCATCCCGAAATACGCTGGGGAGGGCGCTCGACGATCGCTTCGGCGCCGCAGGGGGCGGCGCTGCAGCTGAGCGATCTCGGTTGCCGGCAGGACGAACGCTGGTTGCTGCAGGGCGTCAATCTGGCCGTCGAACCGGGGGAATGGCTGGCGATTGTCGGGGCGTCGGGCAGCGGTAAAAGCACGCTGCTGCGGTTGATCGCCCGTTATAGCGAGCCGGATAGCGGAACGGTATCGCTCGACGTCGTGCTCGCCGACGCGTTCTCGGCGCAGGCATTCAATCAGATGGTGGCCGTGGTGCCGCAGGAGAATACGCCGCCGGCGATGTCGCTGCGCGACAACCTGACGCTGTTCGTCGACGGGGCCGACGATGCGCAGCTGCGGCGCGTGCTGGCCGCGCTGGGGCTGGCGGCGCGTTTGCAGGATAGGTTGGACGATACGCCTTCGCTTTCCGGCGGGGAGGCGCAGCGTCTCGCCATCGCCCGGGCGTTGCTGGCGCGGCGGCCGCTGCTGTTGGCCGACGAACCGACTTCGGCGCAGGATCGGCAAAATCGCGAACGCATTCTGACGGCGCTGGCGCAGCTGCCCGCCACCCGGCTGGTGGCAACGCACGACGCGGAACTGTGCCGCCGCGCCGATCGGGTGGCGGTGCTGGCGGAGGGGCGGTTGCTGGCGGTCGGCACGCCCGCCGAGATGGCGGATCATCCGGCATTGTTGGCGGCGTTGGCCGAGCGCCAGGAGGCGGACGATGAAGTTTGAGTTGGTGAAAGCGTTGGCCCCGGCGCTGTTGCTGATGGCGCTGGCCGCCGCGTTGGATGGCGTCTGCGCCTTGCTGCTGGCGGCAGCGGTGGCGAACTGGCAGCAAAATCCCGGCCATTGGCTAGGGCTGCTGGCGCTGGCTACGCCTCTCTTGCTGGCGGTGCAGTATGCGGCGGCCTCCCGCGGTTTCTTCGCCGGCGGCGCGGTGATGAGCGCGTTGCTGCGGGCGCTGTTCCGCCGTCTGCCGCGCGCGCTGTCGCCGCAGGAGCAGGCACCGGGTCTGTTGGCCGGGGCCATCGGTCAGACGATGTCGGCACCCGCGCACCTGCTGGCGCCGTTGGTTGGCGCGGTCGTCACGCCGCTGGCGCTGATCGCCGGGCTGGCCTGCCTGAGCCCGGGAGTGGCGCTGATGCTGCTGGCGGCCTGCGTGCTGTTGATGCTGGTGTTGCGCGGTTCGGCGGCCCGGCTGCACCGGCGAGAGCGAGAGCTTGGGGAGGCCAATCAGAGTATTGAAGGGGCGCTGATGCAGTTTGCCCGTCATCAGGCATTGCTGCGCTTCGGCTACGGGCAGGCGGCCGCCGCCGAGGCGTTGACGCAACGGTTGGATGACCATCATCGGGCGCACGCCGCGCTGCTGCGCCAAAGCTTGCCATATCACCTGTTGTTCAGCGCCGGGCTGCAGCTGACGCTGTTGGCGGCATTGTGGTTCGGTGCCCATGAGGTGCTGGCGCAGCGCCTGAACGTCGCCCAATGGCTGGCGCTGATGATTGTCCTGGCCCGCTTGTTGGAGCCGTTGCTTCAGCTTTCTCACCTCGATCAGGCGCTGCGTCAGTTGAAGAGCGCGTGGGCGCAACTGCGGCAGGCGCTGGCGTCGCCCGCGTTGCCGCTGCCGGAACGGGACGGCGCGGCGCCGCAGGACGACGGCATCGCGCTTGAGGCGCTGAGCCTGGCGGCGGCGCACGGCGGCTGGCGGCTGCGGGAAATAGGCGGAGCCTGTGCCGCCGGAGAGATGTTGGCGATCGTCGGCCCTTCGGGCGCCGGCAAAAGCAGCCTGCTGAGCCTGATGGCGCGCACGCAGGATCCGACGGCGGGGCGGGTGTTCTACGGCGGCCGTGACGTGCGCGCGCTGTCGGCGCGGCAATTGGCGGGCGGTCGCGGCGTGATGTGGCAAGACAATCGCCTGCTGCGCGGCAGCGTGCGCTGGAATCTGACCCAGGGGCGAACGGATATCGGCGATGAGCGTCTGCTGGCGCTGTTGGCGGCGCTGGATCTGCCGCCCGACGTGCTGGAAGAAGAGGTCGGCAGCGACGGCGATCGTTTCTCCGGCGGGCAGAAGCAACGGCTGTGCCTGGCGCGCACGCTGCTGCAGGGGGCGCCACGATTGTTGTTGGACGAACCGGGCGCCAGTCTGGATCTGCGCAACGCCGAGCGCGTGGCGGCCCTGCTGGCCGGCTGGCCCGGCACGCGGGTCGTCGTCACCCACGATCCCGCGTTGGCCTGTCGGGCGGATCGAGTGTGGGTGCTGGAAGGCGGGCGGCTGACGGCGGCGGGCAGCCCGGATGCGCTGCGCGAGGCGGGGGGCTGGTTCGCCCGTTTCTGCCAGGCGAAAATGACCGGCGATCGATAGAGAAACTCCGGCAATCGAAAAAGTCGCGGCGGCCGTTTTGTTAGATTGATAACGATTATCATTTAACAATAACAATCAGGGAAAAACATGCGACTCATTCACCTCTCACCAGTGGCGGCCGCGATGCGCCGCGGCGCGTTGCTGTGCGCGCTGTGCGGCACCGGGGCGCTGGCGCAGGATGCGCCGGCCAAAACGGACGTAAAAGAAGATACCCTCACCGTGACCGCCGGCGCGGCGGCGCGGGATGACTATGTGGCTCCCGGCGTCACCACGCTGGGGAAAATCCCGCTGAAACCGCGTGAAGTGGCCCAGTCGGTCAGCGTGATCGATCGCCAGCAGATGGAGCAGCAGAATCTCACATCGCTGGATGCGGTGATGACGCGCGCCACCGGCGTCACCAGCGCCCCCTTCGTGTTGCTGACCACCGCGTGGTATGCGCGCGGCTTCAAGATCGATTCGTTCGAACTGGACGGCGTGCCGACGCTGCTGGGCAATACCGCCAGCTCGCCGCAGGACATGGCGGTGTATGAGCGGGTGGAGATCCTGCGCGGCTCCAACGGCCTGCTGCACGGGCTCGGCAACCCGGCGGCCACGGTCAACATGGTGCGCAAGCACGGACTGGCGCAAAACCGCGCGCAGTTTACCGCCAGCGCCGGGAGCTGGAATCAGTATCGCGGCGAAGCGGACGTGGGCGGCCCGCTGAACGCGTCGGGCAGCGTGCGCGGCCGTGCGGTGATGGCATGGGAAGATCGCGATTATTTCTATCGCGTCTCGGATCAGAAAACCCGTTTGCTGTATGCCACCGTCGACGCCGATCTGACGCCGGATACCCTGCTGCGTGTCGGCGCGCAGTACCAAACCATCGATTCCGTCACCAATATGGCCGGGGTGCCGATGGGGAAAGACGGCAGCGATCTGCACCTGCCGCGCAGCACCTATCTGGACGTGGACTGGGATCGCTTCAAATGGGACACCACGCGGCTGTTCGCCGCGGTGGAGCATCGGCTGAACGACGACTGGCAGGCCAAGCTGAGCGGCGACTATCTGCACGCCAAGTCTCGCCTGCTGTATGCCGGCGCTTGGGGCAACGTCGATCCGGCCACCGGCGACGGCGCGGCGCTGATGGGCGGCGCCTATCGTTTTCGCAATCAGCAGCTGGGGCTGGACGCCAGCCTGAACGGCAAGATCGACGCCTGGGGGTTGCGGCACGAGCTGGTCGTCGGCGCCAGCTACACCCATGCCGAAGAAGAACAGTTCACCGCACGGTTTGATTCGGTGTTTCAGGTGCCGGTGAACGTCTACCGCTGGGATCCGCACGGCGTGCCGAAGCCAGCGATCGGCGCTTACAGCTCGCCGGGGTCGACCAAAACCGTTCAGCACGGGGTGTACGGCATGGGCCGCATTAAACTGGCGGAGCCGCTGACGCTGGTGGCCGGCGCGCGCGAAAGCTGGTGGCAACTGCGTTCGCCCAGCGACACTCTGGAAGAGAACGCGCGTCTGACCCCCTACGGCGGCCTGATCTGGGATTTCGCCAAAGACTGGTCGTGGTATGCCAGCTACGCCACGGTGTTTCAGCCGCAGAGCGGCAAAACCTGGAGCGGGCAGATGCTTAAGCCGGTGGAGGGCCGCACGTTGGAAAGCGGGGTGAAGGCGTCGCTGATGAATGGCGCGCTCAACCTCTCGGCCGCGGCGTTCCGCATCGATCTGGAGAACAACCCGCAGGTGGATCCCGATCACCCGGGCGGCGGTTTCGATACCTGGTATATCAGCGGCGGCAAGGCTCGCAGTGAAGGCCTCGAGCTGGAAGGGCGCGGATACCTCACGCCATGGTGGGACGTCACGCTCGGCTACACCTATACCGACACGCGCTACACCCGCGACGCCGGCAACCAGGGGCGCGCCTACAACAGCCTGACGCCGCGTCATATGCTGCGGCTGTGGAGCGATTACGACCTGCCGTGGGATCAGCGCAAGTGGAGCATCGGCGGCGGCATCCAGGCGCAGAGCGCGTTCAGCAGCGCCAATGGCGCGACGACGCTGCGCCAGGGCGGCTATGCGCTGGTCAACGCACGGCTGGGGTATCGCATCGACGAGACCTGGTCGGCGGCGCTCAACGTCAACAATCTGTTCGATCGCCGCTACTACGCCGGGCTTTTCTCGCCGCAGTGGAACAACCGTTACGGTGAACCGCGCAACCTGATGTTCACCGTCAAGGCCGAGTTTTGATGAATATGCGCGTATGGGCGGCGTGCCTCGGCAGCGCCATGGGGGGCGTTACCCTGGCGCTGCTGTTGGCGCGCGGCTATCCCTCGGCCGACCCGCTCGATCGGCTTTACGGCGCGCTGTTTCTGGCGTTGTTCGGCGGCATCGCGTTGCTGACGTATAGCCTGCTGGCGCCGGACTGGCGTCGCACGCTGCTGCGCGCCTGGTTGTGGTGGCCGCTGCCGCTGGCGCTGCTGGAGGCGTGGCGATGAACGCCGTCGCGCGACGGGCTTTGGCGTCGCTGCATCGGGGCTGCGGCGCGTTGTTCGGCTGCGCGCTGTTCGTGGTCCTGTTCACCGGCTGCTGGAGCCTGGCCGGCGACAGCTTCACGCTGTGGTGGAACGGCGTGACGATGAGCGGCGAGCAACGGCCGTTGGCGCAGCTGCTGGACGACGCGAAAGCCTACGGTGAAGACGGCGCGGCGCCTTACGTCATGCTGCCGAGCGCGCGTTATCCGGTGATTCGCTTTTGCCGCGCCCCGGACGACTGCGCCCTCGCGCTGAGCGCCGTCAGCGGGCGGCTGGTCAGCCTGACGGCACCTACCACGCTGTTGGTGACGCTGCACAAGAACCTGTTTCTCGGCTTTCCCGGTCGGGTGTTTCTCAGTTTGTTCGGCATCGCGTTCGCTTTGCTGCTGATCAGCGGGATTGCGCTGCATGGTCGACGGCTGCGCCAGCTGTTGCAGCTGCGGCGGCGTCAGGGGCTGCGGGTGCTGCTGTTCGATCTGCACAATCTGTTGGGGCTTTGGTGCTATCCGTGGCTGGTGATGTTCGCTTTGACCGGCGCGTTATCCGGCCTCGGCGCGCTCGGTACTGTGCTGCTGGCCGACCGCGTCAGCCCCGGTGCGCCGCAGCGGGTGATGGCGCAGCTGATGGGCGGTGCGCAACCTGCACCGCCCTTGCCTGACGCCGGGCGTACTCTTGCGCAGACGATGGCGGCGCTGCGGCGCCAGGCACCGGAATTTACGCCGCAAACCCTGCAGCGCGCGCCGGATGGTGCATTGCTGGCGGTGGGCGGCGTCACTCGCGGTATTCCCAGCAGCGCGCTGTTCGAGCAATTTCGTTTCGGCAGCGGCGAGCAGCCGGCGCTGATGCGGCGCAGCGCCGCTCATCAGGGGCCATGGACGCGCGCGTTCATCGCCGTTCAGCCGCTGCACTATGGCCAATACGCCTGGTTGCCGCGGGCGGCGGCGGCGGTGAGCGCGCTGCATTTTTTGGCCGGGTTCGGCGCGGCGACGCTGGCGCTGAGCGGGCTGGGATTGTGGTGCCTACGGCAGCCGCAGCGCCGTGCCGCGCGCTTTATCACCGGCGTCTGCTGTGGTCTGACGGTGGCGGGAAGTCTGCTGTTGGCCGCCCGGCCGCTGGCGGCGTTCCCTGCCGCCTGGCTGTTTTGGGGAATGTGGGGCGCGGTGGCGCTGTTGGCGTGGCGAGTTTGGCCGGGGTGGTTATTGTTCCTCAGCGGAATGGCCAGCGGTACGGCGCTGCTGGTGGCGGCGCTCGGCCATATGCTCAGCGCCGGCCCCGGCCTGTACTGGCTGGACAGCGCTTTACTGTTAGTCAGCGCGGCTCTGTTCGCCGCCGGCTCCTTGTTATGGCAATCGCGCGGTGCCTGGCCGCGCCAATTGGAGTAAAACATGCGACAACTATTGCAACATCGGCATCTGGTGCTGACCCTGGGGCTGCTCTATTTTAGTCAGGGCATCCCGATCGGCATCGCCATGGATGCGTTGCCGACCCTGCTGCGCCATGACGGCGCCAGCCTGCAGGCGCTGGCGTTTTTGCCGCTGGTGGGGTTGCCCTGGGTGGTGAAGTTTCTTTGGGCGCCGCTGGTGGATAATCACTGGTCGCCACGCTTCGGACGCCGCCGCAGTTGGATTATTCCGCTGCAGTGCGTGGTGACGATGTGCCTGATCCTGCTCAGCGCGGTCGGCATTTCCGCGGCGGCGGCAGGGCTGTGCGTCGCGCTGCTGGCCGTCGCGTCGCTGGCCAGCGCTACGCAGGATATCGCCACTGATGGCATGGCGGCGGAACACGTCAGCGGTGAGTTGCTGTCGCGCGTCAATGCCATTCAAATCGCCGGGGTGATGAGCGGCTTCTTCGTCGGCGGGGCGGGCATGATGATGCTGAGTGCCCGGGTAGGCGTGCAGGGTGCGCTGCTGGCGATGGCGATCTTCCCTGCCGTCAGCCTGCTGGCGATTGGCCGCTTCCGACAACACGCCGATCTGCCGCCCGAACGCGCCGATTCGCGTCCGGCCAGCCTGCTGCGCACGCTGCGCCGTCGCGGCGCGGCGCGGTTGCTGACGCTCACGCTGCTGTCGGCGGTGACCGCGGTATCCGGCTTCGGGTTGGCCAAGCTGTTTTTAACCGATCACGGTTGGACGCCGGCGCAGGTCGGCCAGATCGGCATGGCCGGCGGCATGGTGACGCTGGTGCTCGGGTGCGGTGGCGGCGCCTGGCTGGTGAGCCGGCTCGGGGTGTGGAAGGCGTTCGCGGTTGGCCTGGGTTGTGCGCTGTGCGCCTCGCTGTGCTGGCTGGCGATGGCCAACTGGGGTCTGCAATCCGGCGGCGTGATCGCCGCGGTGATGGGAGGCGCGCTGGCTTCCGGAGTGACCTCGGTCGCTATCATGACTGCCGGCATGCAGTTCGCTGCGCAGGGCGATCAGGCGGGCACAGACATGACCATGGTGCAAAGCTCGCGCGATATCGGGGAAATGGTCAGCAATATGCTGATGGTGGGGATGACCGCCAGCCTGGGCTACCGTTTTTCCTTCGCGTTGGCGGCCGCTTTGGCCGTGCTGCTGCTGGGCATCAATCTGGCCAGCAACCGGCACCCTGCGGCGGTGCGGCGGCAAGAAGAGTAGAGGAGATAGTTGGGGCCGGTTAAACCAGCTATCGATGTTTAACTGTGGCGAGCTGAGCAAGCGCCCCAGCTTCCCGGCCAGCCTGATCGAGCGCGAGTCGGTGGCGGCGGGGCCGTATTGGGGAAAGACATAATTGCGTACCCGCCTTTTTCAGGTGCTACAACGCTTGAACCCGTCCCTTCGACAAAGCAAAAATCCCCAGCGCGCTGCCCAACGCCAGGGCGCTGGCGGCTGCCGTGGATAGCGCGAACTCGCGCGTGTAGGGCAACAGCAGGCCAGCCGCAGAGATGCTGCCCAGTAGCAGGCTAAAGAACAGCGCTTTTTTACGATAGGGCGCCTTTAGGTTGAGATAGGCGGCGACGGCGCAGACGATAAGTGTTCCGCCGACGACGACCAACAGCGGCAGGATAATGAATGCCCCGGCGAGGAGATTGGACAGCCCAACGTCCCCCACGCCGGCGTAAGAGACAATAAGGAACATGATGCCGATGGCTAATACCGTGCTCAGTTTGATGACGATATAAGTGCTCGCGCACAGGTTAAGCGCCTTTAATGCTACTAGCATCACGTTGTTTGCCATCGTTCATCCTTGAGTTTGTCGGATAGGGGCCGCGTTGGTCTGGGGAATGGTTTATCTTACCCCAACCCCCCAATCCTTCCCCGAATCTCTTCCTCCGGCAGATCCACACCAATAAATACCAAGGTGCTCCGGCGTTCCTCATCAGGCAGCCATTCCCGATCCCAGTCGGCGTTATACAGCCGCTGTACGCCCTGGAACAGCAGGCGGCGCGGCTCGTCTTCGATAGACAGGATGCCTTTGTAGCGCAGCAGGTTGTCGGCGTATTCCAGCAGCAGGCCTTCCATCACGTCGGAGATTTGCATCAGCGGCAGTGGGCGTTCCAGCGTCACGACAATTGAGCGGATGTCGCTCTGCGGCTGCGGGATGCGGCGGAACAGCGGGGCGTGCGGCGTCAGGTTCAGCTTGTCGTTCAGCGTGAAGCCTTCGATGTCGAACAGCACGCTCAGATCGATATCGCCGTGCGTCACCTGGTAGACCGGCGCGCGGGCGTTCATCCGCTGCAGCCGCTGGATCAGCGCCTCGCAGTCCGGCGCCACGTCGGTTTTGGTCAGCAGGATGCGGTCGGCGTAGCCCACCTGCGCCTGGGCGATGCTGAACTGGCTCAGCTGCTGCTCGGCGTGTACCGCGTCCACCAGGGTGATGATGCCGTCCAGCAGGAAGCGCTCGCACAGGATCTCGTGCGAGAAAAAGGTCTGGGTAATCGGGCCGGGATCGGCCATACCGGTGCATTCGATGATCAGCCGGTCGAACGCCAGCTGGCCGCTGTCGACGCCGTCCAGCAGATCCAGCAGCGCGTCCGCCAGTTCGTTGGATTTGCTGCAGCAGATGCAGCCGTTGCTCAACGTGGTGATGCGGCTGGCGCGATCGCCGATCAGCGCGTCGTCGATCGGCACTTCGCCGAACTCGTTCTCGATGACCGCGATTTTATAGCCGTGTTCGGCGTTCAGGATGTGGCGCAGCAGGGTGGTTTTGCCGGCGCCCAAAAAGCCGGTCAGGATGGTGACTGCAATGGGTTTCATACGGGTCCTTGTGACTGCGGGTTAACAGCAGCGCATGCCGCCTTTGCCGTCGCCGCCGTAGCGCGCTTGCTGGCGCTCGCGGAAAAATTCTTTATAGGTCATCACCGGCTTGTCCGGGTGGTTGTCTTTCATGTGCTGGACGTAGGTATCGTAGTCAGGCACGCCCACCAACATGCGCGCCGCCTGCCCGAGATACTTCCCCGCCTGGCCGAGATTTCCGAACATAAGCCTTCTCCAACTTTACCCTGCATCACTACAGCGCTTGCTTAAGCCTGATATTAGGGGAAGCCGGGGGATGGGGTTCCCGCAGGGATGCCCCACCTCCGGGTCGCCCCGGGTATCTCGATTGCATCGCGCCGCACGCCTGGCATCTTGCGATACGCAGGCCGTGCGGCTTTGGGTACTACTTAACGTTATTATGCAGGGTATCCGTTAAATCACATCAATGCTGGGTCGAAACTTTGACCTCCCCCTCAGTTACGCCGTCGGCGGGCGCGGCCTGCGGCACCGGCACGTAAGGCGTTTCCTGGTCGGTGCGTTTCGGGTTCTTGTGCGCCGCCATCGCGGTTTTCACCCCGTAGAAGATGATGCTGTACACCACCAGCAGGAACAGAATGCTCAGCCCGGCGTTGGTGTAGTTGTTCACCACGATGTGGTTCATGTTGGCGATCTGCTGGGCGCTCAGCTCGGCGCCGCCTTCGGCGATCTTGCGCTTGTACTCGCCGGCCAGGAAGAAGAAGCCTTCCAACTGCGGGTTGTCGCTGAACAGCTTCAGCCCCAGCGCGTAGGTGGTGCAGATCAGCAGCCACACCGCCGGTAGCACGGTCACCCAGATGTATTGGGTGCGCTTCATCTTAATCAGCACCACGGTGCCCAGAACCAGCGCCACGGCGGCCAGCATCTGGTTGGAGATGCCGAACAGCGGCCACAGGCTCTTCACGCCGCCGAGCGGATCCACCACGCCCTGATACAGCAGGTAGCCCCACAGCCCGACGCAGCCGGCGGTGCCGACGATGCCGGCCACCAGCGAGTCGGTTTTCTTCAGGAACGGCACGAAGTTGCCCAGCAGATCCTGCAGCATAAAGCGGCCGGAGCGGGTGCCGGCGTCCAGCGCGGTCAGGATGAACAGCGCCTCGAACAGAATGCCGAAGTGGTACCAGAAGCCCATGTTGGCGCCCGGAATGATCTGATGGAACACGTGGGCGATGCCCACCGCCAGCGTTGGCGCGCCGCCGGCGCGGTTCAGCACCGAAGGTTCGCCGATGTCGGTGGCGGTCTGCAGGATCTGTTCCGGGCTGATGACGAAGCCCCAGGAGCTGACCGCCGCCGCCGCGTGCACGGTGACGTCCTTCAGCGAAGCCATGATCATTGGCGCGTCTTCGGTGCCTAAGCGGTGCAGATCCGGCATGGTGATGCCCAGCGCCGCCGGCGGGGTGTTCATGGCGAAGTACAGGCCCGGCTCGATGATAGAAGCAGCCACCAGCGCCATGATGGCGACGAAGGACTCCATCAGCATCGCGCCGTAGCCGATAAAGCGCGCGTCGGTCTCATTGGCCAGCAGCTTCGGCGTGGTGCCGGAGGCGATCAGCGCATGGAAGCCGGAGACCGCGCCGCAGGCGATGGTGATGAACAGGAACGGGAACAGTGTGCCTTTCCACACCGGGCCGGTGCCGTCGACGAACTGGGTGACCGCCGGCATTTTCAGCTCAGGGTTGAGGATCACGATGCCGATCGCCAGCCCGACGATCACGCCGATTTTCAGGAAGGTGGCCAGGTAGTCGCGCGGCGCCAGGATCAGCCACACCGGCAGCAGGGCGGAGACGAACGCGTAGCCGATCAGCGTGAAGGTGATGGTGGTGTCTTTAAAGGTCAGCGCCGGGCCCCAGTACGGGTCGTGCGCCACCACGCCGCCGAACCAGATGGCGGCCACCAGCAGCACGATGCCGATGACTGACACTTCACCCACGCGGCCGGGGCGCAGGTAGCGCATGTAGATGCCCATAAACAGCGCGATTGGCACGGTGGAGCAGACGGTGAACACCCCCCACGGGCTTTCCGCCAGCGCTTTCACCACGATCAGCGCCAGCACCGCCAGGATGATGATCATGATCAGGAAGCAGCCGAACAGCGCGATGGTGCCCGGTATCGGCCCCATCTCTTTTTTGATGATCTCACCGAGCGAGGCGCCGTTGCGGCGCGAGGAGATGAACAGCACCATAAAGTCCTGCACCGCCCCCGCCAGCACCACGCCGCCCAGCAGCCACAGCGTGCCGGGCAGATAGCCGACCTGCGCGGCCAGCACCGGCCCCACCAGCGGCCCGGCGCCGGCGATGGCGGCGAAGTGGTGGCCGAACAGCACGTTCTTGTTGGTCGGCACGTAGTTGAGGCCGTCGTTGTTGACCACCGCCGGGGTGGCGCGGCCGGCGTCCAGCTTCATCACCCTGGTGGCGATGTACAGGCTGTAGTAGCGGTAGGCCACCAGATACACCGCCACCGAAGCGACGACGATCCACAGCGCGCTGATGTGTTCGCCGCGGCGCAGCGCCACCACGCCGAGGCAGGCTGCGCCGAGTATCCCCAGCAGCATCCACGGAATGTGCTTTAAAATCCCCTCTCGTTTCATGAGGTATCCTTAATTCCAGTCTGCAAAATATGAATGAACTCATCCGCTTGTAAGAGATGTCAGAGTGGCGCGGTGAGCCGTAGCGTCTTTCCCGAGGTAAGGCGGGTTTAGGAACAGCTCATCATCGCCGGGGGTAAGGGGGGAAGACAGGCGTATTTCGGTCAGCGGTCAGATCCGCCGGGTGAACGGTTGGATTGACGGGGTAAGCGGTTGGCGGCCTGGAGAAGAGATTTGGCCGCCGGCGGGCGACGGCCTGTCTCCTCAGGCCGTCTGCATGGCCTGCAGCAGGTGGATAAACGCGGCGCTGAGCGGCGGCGTGGCCGGCTCATGGCGGGTAAAGACGTAAAAGCGCGCGCTGATGTCTATCTCCTGCGTCGGGATTTTCTGCAGGTGCAGCTGCGGGGCGTAGTGTGCGACCACCCGATCGCTCAGCAGCGCGATATAGCCTTGCTGCCTGACCAGGCACCAGGTCGCCAGAAAGGAGTCGGTCTCGACGATCTGGCCGTGCGGCGTATAGCGTTCGGCGATCTCGCGGATGGCGGCATGCCCCACCGAGCAGGAGCGCGGCACCACCCATTTGGCCTCGGCCGGCGGCTGCCCGGCTGCGGTAAGATCGCCTCCCTGATAGAGCGAGAAGCGCTCGCTCTTCAGCGCCTGCATGGCCAGATCGGCGCCGCCCGCCGCGCCGTTCAGGCTGCTGACCGCCAAATCCAGCTCGCAGTTTCGCAGCCGGGCCAGCAGGCCTTCCGGGCCGTCCTCCACCACCGTCACCCGGGTATGCGGGTAGCGGCGGTTGAAGCCTTCGAGCACCTGAGGCAGGTAGCACAGCAGCGGATCGACGCTCATCCCCACCCGCAGGCGCTTCTCGCCGTCAGCGCTCATGCCGCGCAGCTCGTCAAACGCGTTGAGCAACTGATTGGTGGCGGCGTCTATTCGCCGGTAAAACAGCTCGCCGACCGCCGTCAGGCGCACGCCGCGGTTGCTGCGCTCCAGCAGCCGCGCACCGATGGTCATTTCCAGCTCTTTCAGCACCCGGCTGAGCGTCGGCTGCGAGATGGCCAGCTTTTTCGCGGCCTCGTGCAAGCTTCCACAGTGGACAATGTCTTTGAACATCGTCAGATGCGCCAGCTTTGGCATGGTTTTCATGGTTGATCTCCCTGGAAGTGAAAGGCATCAGCCGGAGCCGGCGATGCGGCTGTAATAGGCCTGTTTCATCATGCTGTCGTTCAGCAATTTATTGATGGTCTGGTCGAGCACCGGCGTGGTGACGGAGGCCGGCATCAGCGTGGCGGTGATCTCCACGTCGTCGTCGCCGAAGGGTTCGATATCCAGATGCGAGATAAAGCAGTTTTCCCCTTGCAGCACCTGTTTGAATTTGGCCAGCGCCTCACGCTGCTCATGCTCGAAGGCAATGACGCAAATCTGGTAGGTAGACTCGCCGTTAACGTCATTGAAGGGCTGTTTGTTGACCATATTGACCAGAGGGCGCAACAGGGTGTTGGCGGCGAGCACAAACAGCGTGGCGGCCAGCGCATCACCGTACAGGCCGCAGCCGGCGCAGGCGCCGACCGCCGCGGAGCCCCAGAGCGTGGCGGCGGTGTTCAGGCCGCGGATATTCATCCCTTCCTTCATGATGGCCCCGGCGCCGAGAAAGCCGACGCCGGAGACCACGTAGGAAATGACGCGCACCGCGCCGCCGCTGCCGTCGATGGTCATGGCCAGATGGACGAAGATCGCCGCGCTGGTGGCCACCAGCGTGTTGGTGCGCAGCCCGGCGGTGCGCTGGCGGAACTGTCTTTCGTAGCCGATGGCGGCGCCCAGGACGGACGCGGTCAGCAGCGTCAGCAGTGTATGAATGAAATGCATGATAATAACTCGATGTATTATCCGCTTATCATGAGCCACCCGTGGTGGGGTAACTCTTGATAAACAGGTAGTTAAGTTGGCGGGGTTCCGTCCCGCCAGGCCAGGGCGGCGCTCAGTGCGCGGCGGCGATCTGCCGGCTGAGCGTCTCGCTGATTTTGTCCGTCAGCGGCTGCATCCCCTCGCGGGTGCGCGCCTCGCGGCGCTGCGTGATGTGATAGCAGCCGTCGAGGGTGCCGGCGCCCAGCAGGAGGATGCGGTCAGACATCATCACCGCCTCCTCTACGCTGTGGGTGACCAGCACGATGGAGCGGGTTTTGATTTGGCGCGTGCTCCAGATACGCAGCAGATCGCTGCGCAGGTGTTCGCCGGTATAGACGTCCAGCGCGGAAAAGGGCTCGTCCAGCAACAGCAGCATCGGTTCTACCGCCAGTGCGCGCGCGAAGCCGACCCGCTGGCGCATGCCGCCGGAAAGCTCGCGCGGGTAGGCGTCGCGGTAGGGCGTGAGCCCGACCAGATCGAGCATTTTCAGCGTCTGGGCTTCGACCACCTGCGGCGGCAGATCCTGCGCCTGCAGCCCGAAGGCGATATTTTGGTAGACGTTCAGCCACGGGAAAATGGCGAAGGTCTGGAACACCATGTTGATCTGCGGATTCGGCCCCGAGACTTTTTTATCCCCCAGCATCACGGTGCCCAGATCCGGCGCGATCAGGCCGGAAAGAATGCGCAGCAGGGTGGATTTACCCGAGCCGGACTGCCCCAAAATGCTGACGACCTCGTTGTCGTAAAGGCGCAAATTGATTTCATTCAGCACCAGACGTTTTTCTTTACCGGTAGGCTGAACGCTTTTGCTGACGTTATTGACCGTCAGCAGCGTGGTTTTTTTTACCAACATGATCTGTCTCCACCCAATTAAAAATATGAGCATGGAAAAAGGGCCGATACTTATCGCCGGGCAGGCGTAAAATAAATGCGGGTGCAAATAAGCCTGACCGTTATCGGACTGTTAATACGCTTATGCTGGAGGGGTTAGCCCATCGGGCGTGCCGGTGCGGCATGCGCGGAGGCCAGAGGCTGAAGGGTAAAGCGAAGGGATGTTATAACTGACTCATATCCTGACACTTTCAGGATGCAATGGGATGACTATTGCTCCTGTGACCTCAGCGATTCCAACAATAAAATAAACAACCAACTGTCGCCGTCCATATCATACTCCCGTTATTTTTCGTGTGGCCATAATACGCGTGCCATAGCCTGTTATTCAATGTGGTTACGCCGAATTATGGCGGCAAAATGTAATTTAATATGAATGCGGGAAAGATTTTCTTTATTCATTAAACGGGGCGTAAACGGAAGGTGCGAGAATGAATATAGGCATCATTTTATGGAAATATAAACCTGAATTAAACGAGAGAATAAGAGGCCAGCGGAAAGTCACATAATAAACCGGCCGGAGAGCGCCCTCCGGCCGGGATGAGGATCAGAACTGATACATGATGCCGGTTTCGACGATGTCGTCGGCGCCGGCGCCGACGGCGTTCTGCCGTTGCAGCAGGTTGAGTTTGTACTCTACGTAGGTCGACATGTTGGCGTTGAAGCTGTAATTCAGCGCCAGATCCAGGTATTTGACCAGATCGGCGTCGCCAATGCCGGGCAGGTTGCTGCCGCGCGTTTGCAGGTAGGCTACCGAGGGCGTGACACCGGAATCGAAGTGATACTGCGCGACCGCCTCAATAGCGTCCGCGCGGGGGGCGAAGCCGGCGTAGCGATCGCCGTCGACGTAGGTCATGTTCTCGGTACGCGCGTAGCTTGCCGCCAGGTAGAGGTTGTCCTGGTCGTATTTCAGCCCCAGCGTCCAGGCCCGGGCGCGATCGCCGTCAGCCAGGCCGAAGCGCTGTTGCGCCAGCGTGCGCGCAGAGTTGGCGTAGGCGGCGCCAACGTTGAGCCCCACGCCGGTGTCGTAGGTGGCGGAAAAGGCGTAGCCATCGCCGTTTTGCGTCTGGATATCCTTCGCCCGTTGAGCGTCGTCCCCCCGATTCTTCCCCTGATATTGCAGGCCGAGATCCAGGCCGTCGACCAGACCGCCCAGGCTGCGGCTGTGGTAGGTCAGCAGGCCGTTGGCGCGGCCGCTCATAAAGTTGTCGGCCGCTTCGTAGCTGTCGTTGCCGAATTCAGGCAGCACGTCCGTCCAGCCGGCCACGTCATACAGCAGGCCGTAGTTGCGGCCGTAATCCAGACTGCCCCAGTGGCCGAACGTCAATCCGGCAAAGCCCAGGCGGGTATAGCTGTCGCCCGGCCCGGCGCTTTCCGGCTGATCGAGCCCTGCCTGATATTCCCATTGGCCATACCCCGTCAGCGCGTCGCCGATCTGCGTCTCGCCTTTGAAGCCGAAGCGGGTATAGGAGCGGTCGCCGTTATTGTCGGCGTCGCTGCTGAAGTAATGCACGCCGTTCAGCTGGCCGTACAGATCCAGTTTATTGCCGTCTTTATTGACGATTTCCGCGCCGGTGGCGGCCGCCGGCAGCAGGATGGCCAGCGTCATCAGCACGCTTTTATGGTTCATTTCAGTTCCCCAAGTGGATGAAAACAGGGCCGTTAACCGGCCGATTGCGCTTGCGCGATTTTTTTGTACAGGCAGCTGCGGATCCGATCGGTGAGGTGCCGCAGGCTGTCCCGGTTGCGCGCCGCACGCGGGAGGTTGACGCTGAACTCGTCGTCGATCCGTTTGCTGGTCGCGTCCAGGATCAGCACCCGATCGGACATCAGCACCGCTTCTTCGACGTCGTGCGTCACCATCACCATGGCGCGCGTGCGCAGCCGGTTGTCTCCCCACAGCGCCAGCAGGTCGCCCCGCAGTTTTTGCGCGGTAAAGATATCGAGGGCGGAGAAGGGTTCGTCCAGCAGCAAGAGGTCGGGCTCTACCGCCAACGCCCGGGCGAAGCCCACCCGTTGACGCATGCCGCCCGAGAGCTCGCGTGGCCAGGCGTGCTCATAGCCGGTCAGGCCCACCAGGCGCAGCAGCGCTCCCAGCCGCTCGGCGATCGTCTGCGGCGGCAGCCGTTGCGCCAGCAGGCCGAAGGCGATGTTGTCGTACACCGTTAGCCAGGGATAGAGCGCGTAGGACTGAAACACCATGCCGACGTTGGCGCTCGGGCCGTCGACCGGTTTGCCCGCCAGCGTGAGCGTGCCGCTGTCCGGTGGGATCAGCCCGGCCAGCATGCGCAGCAGCGTGGACTTGCCCGAGCCGGATTGCCCCAGAATGGTGACGAACTCGCCGGCGTGCACGGTCAGCGTCACGTCGCGCAGCACGGGTTTGGGGCGCTTGTTTTCGCCGATAAACGTCTTGTTCAGCCGGCGGGCGCTGATAATCACGTCTTGAGTCAGCATGTTGTTCCCCCTTGATCAGTCATATTTGAATTTGGTTTCCGCGATGCGATACAGCGGTTGCCAGACGAAGATGATGCACAGCGCCACCAGCGCGCACATGGCGGCGCAGCCCAGCGCGGACTCCGGGTTCTTGCCGGCGTCGGTGACGACAGAAATGAACGCGCCCAGCCCGGTGGCGCTGAGGGTGGTGCTGCCCCACTGGATCACCTCGGCGGCGATGGCGCTGTTCCAGGCGCCACCGGCGGCGGAGATGATGCCCGTCACGATGTAGGGGAAGATCGCCGGCAGCATGTAGTAGCGCCACCAGCGGAAGCGGCGCAGCCCGAAGGTTTCGCTGACCTCGGTGATCTGCGTTGGAATGGCGGATACGCCGGCGATCACGTTAAACAACACGTACCACTGGGTGCCCAGCATGATCATCGGGATGGCCCACCAGCCGAGATCCTGATGATAAATGGCGATGAAGGCGGCGATCAGCGGGTAGAAAATGTTGGGCGGAATGGCCGCCAGGATCTGGATGATCGGCTGGAAGATCTTCACCAGCCGCGGATTCATGCCGATCCACACCCCCAGCGGCGTGAAGATCGCCACGCTGAGCAGCATGGCTGCGGCCACGCGCGCGGTGGTGAGCAGCATCCATTCCGGCAGCATGGCGAAGTACTGTTTGGGGAAGTATTCCCACAGCCGGTAACCGAACCAGACGCAGGCCAGCACCACGCCGAGATACCACAGGCTGCGCCACAGCCAGTTTCCCTTGGCGGCGAGCCTGAACAGGCGGTGCAGGCCGAGGGCGTACCACAGCCGCGGCAGCTTGAACAGCCACAGGTCAGCCAGCGCGCGCAGCGTGTGGCCCAGTGCCGCACCGACGTGCGAAAAGGCCAGACTGTTGTAGAACCACGGATTGCCGAGCGGCCGGCTGGCGGTGACGTCTTCGTATTTGAAGCGCGCGGTGTAGCGCACCAGCGGGCGGAAAACCAGCTGATCGAGCAGCACGATGTTGGCGGCCAGCGCGACGATCGCATACAGGATCGCCGGCACGTTCTGCTGCGCCAGCGCTTCGGCGATATAGGAGCCGACGCCGGGCAGTTCGACCGAGCGATCGCCGACCGGAATGGCCTCGGAGGCCACCAGGGCGAACCAGGCGGCGGATTGCGACACCATAGCGTTCCACAGCAGGCCCGGCACCGAATAGATGAACTCCAGCCGCCAGAAGCGTTGCCACGGGTTGTAATTGAAGCTGCGGGCGGCTTCATCCAGCTCCTTGGGCACGATGCGCAGCGTCTGATACAGCGTCAGCATCATGTTCCAGGCCTGGCCGGTAAACACCGCGAAGATGGCGGTGCACTCCAGCCCCATCACGCTGTGCGGGTAGAGGTTGAGAAAATACACGGTCGTGAAGGTCAGGAACCCTACCAGCGGCACCGACTCCATAAAGTTGACGAAGGGCAGGATCACCCGGCGCAGTGGCGTATAGCGCGCGGCCAGCACGGCGAATACCACAGAAAACAGCAGCGACCAGGCCATGCCGAGGAGAAAGCGCATGCTGGTTCTGAGCGAATAATAAAGCAGGTTCCAGGCATCAAGACTAATGGCAGAGACGTTTTGTTCATTGAAGTCACCGTGCATGTCACCCCAGGCACGAATAAAAAAGGCAATGAAAAAAACACCGATGGCGATAACGATAAAGTCATTTAAATAAGACTTTCTGAAAACAGATGTACCCCGGTTATTTTGCATAACGCAATACCTTATTTTTCCCATAAGAAATCCGTCGGCGCTCGGGGAATATGCCCGGCGACACCAGATAAATACCGCCGTAGCGGTTGAGACAGACGTTGTTTTCGCAGCGGGGCGATGGGTGGGCCGGCAGAGTGGGAAAGGCCGTCAGAAGGGGAGCGGTTGCCGCATTCCGTGTCTTTCAGAATGCAACCTGGATGGCATTACTGAAAGACGCCCAATAGCATTAGCGTAAAACTAAAACTTTCATCGCCCATGGGGCCCTCCTCGGTTTAAATATGGCAGGGAAAGGGTAATGTTTTTCGCCAATAAAAAGCAATTGGCGCCGCGCGGTTTTTACGGTTGATGTGTAACAGGATAAATATTCATTTTTTAATCGCTATATCCGGAAAATAAAATAACGCATTGTGGTGGCGATAAAGACGGAAAAAATAAATCGCGGCGAAATAAAACGGCGCGCCTGAAGGGTGCGCGCCGCCGTAAATCAATAAACCTGCCTGCCGTTGATGCCGGCGGGGAAAATGCCGGTGGCGAAAATATGCCCGTTGGCCTGGATCTGGTCGTCGGGCAGCATCTCCAGCGGGAACTCGGCCGCTAGGCAGCTGAGAAAGGCGTTGCGATCGTCGGTGGTGGTAAAGCCAATCAGATCGTAGAACAGCAGCGACGCGATCAGCTGGCGATGTTCCGGGATGCGCCGCAGCAGCGCCGCCGACGGGAACGGCAGGTGGAAGAAAAACGCGCAGGCGTTAAGCAGCCCTTGCTCCTTCAGCGCCTGGGCGCAGGGCAGCAGTTGGTAGTCGTCGATGCAGACGGTATCGCCGGGGCACAGGTGCTCGCAGGCGATATCGGCAAACCGGCGGTTCAGCTGCCGATAGGCGCGGTAGTTTTCCGGCGTGAAGTGCGCCTTCTCCGGCTGGTTGTGGAACACCGGCCACAGGCCGTCGTGGTAATAGCCCTGATAGTGGCGGCGAAACTCCTCGATCGACAGCGGAAAGGTCACCTGATCGTAACCGGCGCGCTGCCGGCAGCTGATCGGGCGCTGCGCGAAATTCTGCACGTCGCCGTTCCAGCCGAGCCACAGCCCCGGTTCGGCATCGGTCGCCAGCGTCTGGCCGGCGCAGGCCAGATCCTTACCGTCGCACTGCTTGTTGGAAATCAGCACCAAACGAGACATGGGGGTCTCCTCATCAGTGAAGGGCGCGCAGGGCGTGTGCCGAACCATCGGCGCGCCAGGGTGTTTGCAGGGCGGGCAGCGTGACGCGCAGGCCGCGCAAGGCCGGATGCGCCAGGCAGCAGCGCGTCAGCCAGCTTCCCAACCCGACGCCGCGGTATTCGGCGCTGACGAACAGTTCGCTCACCGAGGCGAAGGTGGCGTAATCGGTCACCATGCGGGCGAAGCCGAGCAGGTGGCGCTTGCGGTACAGGCCAAAGCACAGGCCGTGGTGCACCAGACGCTCCGCCGCTGCCCGATCCGGCAGGCTGAGAAAACGTTGGATCGCCTCGATATCCAACAACTGCCGATCGGTGCTGATATGAAAAACGCCTTTGCGCCAGCAGAGCAGCGGCTGCACGGGCGCCCGTTGCGGTTGCATATTCATGATTATCCTTAGGTTAATGAACCGGGGGGTTACAGCATCCAGCCGAGTTCGGCGGCGGTGACCTGTTCCTCGAAGCGGCGCAGTTCGGCGCTTTTGCAGGTGTGCCACAGGGTGCAGAACGCCGGGCCGAGCAGCTCACGCAGCGGATCGCTGTGGCGGAACAGCGCCAGCGCCTCCTGCTGGCCGAGCGGCAAGGGCGCGGCGTTGTCGCTCTCGCAGCCGTTGGCGGCGGGCGGCAGCGGCAGCGGGTGTTCCAGCCCGTGCAGCAGGCCGCCGAGCATCACCGCCAGCGCCAGATAAGGGTTGGCGTCGGCGCCGGCCAGACGGTATTCGATGCGCTGGTTGGCGCTGTCGGCGCAGGGCAGGCGCAGCGCCACCGTGCGGTTGTTGTGGCCCCAGGAGGCGCGCAGCGGCACGTGCATGCCGGGGCGGAAGCGGCGAAACGCGTTGATGTTGGGCGCCAGGATCGCCATCGACGCCGGCATCAGCGCCAGCATGCCCGCCATCGCCTGCTGCATGTTGTCGCTCAGTTCGCCCGGCGCGCCGGTCAGCAGGTTCTCGCCGTGCTCGTTCTGCAGGCTGATGTGGAAATGCAGCCCGCTGCCGGCGGCGTGGGCGCAGGGCTTGGCCATAAAGCAGGCGTGCTGGTGATGTTGCTCGGCAATCTGCCGCGTCAGGCGCTTTAGCGCCATGATCTGGTCGCAGGCTTCCAGCACGCGCCGGCTGTGATGCAGATTCAGCTCGTACTGGCCGGAGGCGGCTTCGGCCACCACGCCGGTCAACGGCAGGTTTTGCAGCCGCGCGTGCCGTTCGATGTCGCTCAGCAGCGCATGGTGGCGCTCGGGCGCATCCACCGCAAAGCTCTGCGTTGGGCAGGTTTCCGCCGCGGCGGGGTGCTGCGGATCCTGCAGGTAGAACTCCAGCTCGGCCGCCACCACCGGGAAGCAGTTGCGCTCGTGCAGGCGCTTCAGCACCCGTTGCAGCACCACGCGCGGCTCCAGCTCGCAGGCGCCGCCGTCGGCATTTTGCATCGTCAGCAGCAGCTGGGCGTGGCGTTCGGGATCGCGCGCGCAGGGGCGCAGCGTGCCGGGCACCGGCAGGCACAAGCGATCCGGCTCGCCCGCCCGCAGCCCCAGCCCGCTTTCTTCAATCACCCGGCCGTGCAGATCCAGGGCGTAGATCGACAGCGGGAAGTAGCAGCCTTTCTCCAGCCCAAAGGCTTCGGCGATCGGCAGCCGCTTGCCGCGCAGCTGGCCGTTCAGATCGTGCAGATAAATATCCAACTGTTCGGTCTGCGGATAGCGCTGCAGGTAGTGTTCCAGCTCTTTGTGGAAGGCGCGCGTTGGCGAAGCGGGCAGCTCCGCCAGCAGCGGATTGAAGCCGATGATATTAGCATGCATGGCGTGCTCCAGAACGACGACCGGTCACGGCCAGAGGCAGGGATAAACGCATGGGACAACTCTCTTGTGAGGCCATAGCGGCGATGTGAAAAGGGTATCTGCGGCGGCAAAAACTGTCTGTAAAAACGCCGTAACGTTAACGGGGCGCGGAATAAAAATGCCGTAAAGAGCGTGGCGGCGTTGGCGGGTTGGCCGCGCCGGCACGGTCTATACTGGCGAGACGGGCCGTTGAAGGAGAGGCAATGATGAAGAGAATAGGGCTGCTTATCGTCGCGCTGGCCGCGTTCAACGCCACCGCGTCTTCCCCACAGGCGTGGGCCAAGAGCGAACGGGCGATGCGCGCCGCCTGCCTGAAAGCCAGCGGGCTAAAAAACGCCAGGGTGGAAGGGGCGATCGTTCACTACGGTGATGACGTCGGCTATTCGGCGCTGTTTATCGGCGGGCGCTACCCGCAGCCGTTTATGAAAAACAAGCCGGGCAGGGAGCTGTGCTTATATCAGCGCGCCACGCAGAAGGCGGCGGTGCAGGCGGTGGAGGGGAGCAACGCGTCTGCTCAACCTTGATGCTTGATGAGGTAAATAAAAATACAGCCCACGGTGGTAATAATGGCCTCTACGAGTAAAAGTATAAAATCCATCGCCAGCCATTTCTGTAGCTCAGGAGAGGCGGTTTTTTGCACGAAATCATAGGTTTTCGCATCGAGCCAAACCTGACCCCTAATCTTGATTTTTTTCCTCTTCAGGATCCAAAGAAACCACTGTGCCTTCAATGAGGTACCTAGCATGCCGAGGCTATCGGCAAAGGCGACGTAGGGCGGAATAAAATGTCCGCTGCCGGCGTAACGTTGATAGAAAGCATCAAACTCTTTTTTATAGCGACGGTAACCAATGAATTGGATGAAGGCGCTTAAAACCAGCAATATCAAACACGATATGACGATAAATTTCATCATTCACCTACCACTAACGTCGTCAAATAATCGGAACCCATGCCACCCAGTGTGGATCCTGCGGCGCCTCCTATAGCGGCTCCAGCGATACCACAAACGATCACTCCTGTTCCTGCTGTTGCTGCACCTAACACAATTGAACAGGCTGCAATCGCAAGACCTGCACCTGCATTTCCCACCCAAATCCCCGCCGCAGTACTTGCCGCAAAATGACTGTATCCCTTCACCGCGATCTTGGCGCACTCCTGTTCACGGCCGGTGGTGCAGGCGTTGTAGACGTCGTTGGTGGTGTTCAGCCCACTCAATCCGATGCCGATCCAGCCGCCGGCTTTCATAAACTTGGCCGCACGGCTGGCGCTGTCGACGTAGTTCGAATAGCCCTTGATGGCACCGACGCCGGCGGTGCTCCATTCATGCACCAGCGATTTACTGGAGAGCCCCAGCGCGTGTTTGATTTGCGCATACTCTTTCATATTGAGTTGAGCACGAGTAAGGCGATTCAGTAATGGTTTTAATGTACCGAACAGCCGCGCCCGTTCCACCTGAAACTGCGTGCCAATCAAAGCGCCACTCGTGCGGAACTGATTTTGGTAGGTTTTTTCAATCTCGACCAGGATATTTTTGATCTGGCTGAAGTAGCGTTCTCCGGCATCCGAAGCCAGCCCGACGACCGTTTCCCCATAGCTGGTGAAGGCGGCGATAGCGGCGTAATTGCGGTGCAAGAAGGTGGAGAAATCGCTGTCACCGGCTTTCACCGCTTTGCTGGTGCGGCTCTTGGCCTGCATCAGGGCGGCGATCTGCGTAGATTGATTATGATTGCGCGGATCGGCGACGATCAGCATTTGCCCCGGTTGAACCAGCGGCGTATCGGCATTGAGCTGCATAAAAAAGCGTGCCGCTTCCGATGGCTTGCCACCGAACAGGTAGTTGGCGTGGAAGGCGAGCGGGCCGGTTTGTTGGGCGATGCAATAGCCCGGTGCGATGCTGCTGGACTTCTGTTCCATGTCGAAAAGCCTCCTTATTTTTAGGAAACTTAACATTTTCTACAGGGTGGTAACAGGTTCTGGCTCACGCTCTCGATCGGAGAATCATCTGAAAACAGCGGTATTTCGCTAAATCTGCCACTCCTTTCCTCTTTTCGATTGAATTGCTGAATGGTGTCTTATCGGTTTCTTTTGCGAGTTGCCAGGCAAAACGCCAACGGCGGTGTGGAGAAAATTATATATTCCGGTCTATCGTCTTGCCATAGATTGTACTCTATAATCAGGAGATGCCATGTGGACGGTAATGACAACGGAAGAGTTTGATCGGTGGCTCTGTGAGCAGGATGAATCGACGCAGGAAAAGGTGTTGGCCGCGCTGGTGATGCTCGAGCGTGCCGGGCCTTCTCTCCGGCGGCCTTTTGTCGACGTGCTGAAAGGTTCGTTGCATCCCAACATGAAAGAGCTGCGTATTCAGCACAAAGGGCGGCCGATTCGCGCTTTTTTCGCCTTCGATCCGGCGCGGCAGGCGATTGTGCTGTGTGCGGGCGACAAAACGGGTAATGAGAAGCGGTTTTATAAAGTGATGTTGCCCATCGCGGATGCGCAGTTCACCCAATATTTGATGTGTTATTTCAAGGAGTAACCCATGAGCACCTTAAAGCAACTGCTGGCCTCCCGCACCCCGGAGAGCCGCCAGCGCATCGAGGAAATGGCCGAAGAGATGCTGTTTGAAGCGCACCTGCACCAGCTGCGGGAAGCGCTGAATATTTCCCAACAGGAACTGGCGAAAACGCTGGGCATTTCCCAGCCTTCGGTCGCGGCCATCGAAGGGCGCGGCAACGAGCTGAAGATTTCGACCCTGAAACGCTACGTGGAAGCGATGGGCGGCACGCTGCGCCTGGACGTTGAGCTGCCGGGCGGCAAGCACGTCGGGTTTACGGTCTAAGCGCGGGCTGCGCGCCACTCCCCGCCATTTCCCGTTCGATCACGGTCGCCAGCGCCTGCGCGGCGGAAGAGAGTTGGTGCTGCGCCAGGCGGATCAGGCCCACGCGCCGTTCGATGATCGGGCCGATCAGCGGCACGCAGACCGCCCCCAGCTCATCCATCTGTTGCTCGCACAGCGCCGGCACCGCGCTGGCGCCGAGGCCGTTGGCCACCATGCGCCCGACCGTCACCAACTGGTGGCTTTCAAACGCCACCTCCAGCGTTCGCCCGCTGCGGGCCAGTTCTTGTTCCAGCAGCAGCCGCACCGCCGATGGCCGCTGCAGGGTGATGAAATCCAGCGTCAGCAGCTCCTTCCAGCTTACCTGCGCCTTGCGCGCCAGCGCCGAATCCTTCGGCACCACCGCCAGAAAGCGATCTCGGCACAGCGGGGTGAAGTGCAGGGTGTCGCTCGGCTCCGGCTCGAAGGCGATGCCCATCTCTACCCGCCCTTCGCGGATCATTTCAAACACCTGCTCGTTGATGACGTCGTGCACCGCCACGTTGATGCCAGCGTAACGATCGCGAAACGCCTTGAGGATCGGCGGCAGCGGGTTGCCGGCGAACGACGGCATGGCGGCGATCGCCACCTTGCCCATCTGCAGGGTGAAGCGCTGGCGCATTGCCTCTTCCGCGTTGTCCCAGTCCGCCAGCAGCTGGCGCGCCATCGGAAAGAAGGTTTCCCCCTCCGGCGTCAGCGTCACCCGGCGGGTGGTGCGCAGCAGCAGCGGCCCGCCCAGCGCGTCTTCCAGCCCACGGATCGCCAGGCTGAGCGCCGGCTGAGAAATATTCAGCCGCTCGCTGGCCTGGGCGAAGTTCAGAGTGTGAGCTACCGCTAAAAACGCGCGTAACTGTTTGATGCTCATTTTCATTTTGGTTGGCGTTAACTCTTTGTTAATTGTCGGTTAACGAATGATTGATAAAAATTCTAAATGAATGCGGCATAAAAACAAAATTAACAAATCATTTTTGTGACCTGAAGATGCCCTCACGCAAGCCAGGGCATTTCGCCCTGCGCCGCAACATGCAGGGGCAACGATATGGCAGGGCTCGACAAACGCGTCGGCAGCTACCAGGAAGCGCTGGCAGGCCTGACGGACAACATGACGGTGCTGGCGGGCGGCTTTGGCCTGTGCGGCATCCCGGAAAATCTGATCGAAGAGATCCGCCGGCGCGGCGTGCGCGGGTTGACGGTGGTCTCCAACAACTGCGGCGTCGACGGGTTCGGCCTCGGGCGGCTGCTGGAAACCCATCAGATCCGCAAGGTGGTGGGATCTTACGTCGGCGAAAACGCGCTGTTCGAGCAGCAGGCGCTCAGCGGCGAGCTGGAGGTCGATCTCACGCCGCAGGGCACGCTGGCGGAGAAGATCCGCGCCGGCGGCGCCGGTATCCCGGCGTTCTTCACCGCCACCGGTTACGGCACGCCGATCGCCGAAGGCAAAGAGGTGCGCGAGTTCAACGGCCGCCCTTACATCATGGAAACCGCCATCTCCGGCGATTTCGCCATCGTTAAAGGCTGGAAGGCCGATCACTTCGGCAACGTCATCTACCGCCACACCGCACAGAACTTCAATCCGCTGATGGCGACCGCCGGGCGCATCACGGTGGTGGAAGTGGAAGAGATCGTCGCGCCGGGCGAGCTGGATCCGGCGGCGATCCACACCCCCGGCATCTACGTCGATCGGCTGATCCAGGGCACCTTCGAGAAGCGTATCGAACAACGCACCCTGCGGGCATAAGGAGAATTCGCATGCTTACCCGTGAACAAATGGCGCAGCGCGTGGCGCAAGAGCTGAGGGATGGTTACTACGTCAACCTGGGCATCGGCATCCCGACGCTGGTGGCCAACTACGTGCCGGCGGGCATGGACGTGATGCTGCAGTCGGAAAACGGCCTGCTGGGGATGGGCGAGTTCCCGACCGAGCAGCAGCTGGACGCCGACATGATCAACGCCGGCAAGCAGACGGTCACCGCGCGCCTCGGCGCGTCGATCTTCGATTCGGCGCAGTCGTTCGCCATGATCCGCGGCGGCCACGTCGATCTGACCGTGCTGGGGGCGTTTGAAGTGGACGTCGAGGGCAACATCGCCTCGTGGATGATCCCCGGCAAGATGGTCAAGGGTATGGGCGGCGCGATGGATCTGGTGGCGGGGGCGGAGAACATCATCGTGGTGATGACCCACGCCTCGAAGAGCGGCGAGTCCAAGCTGCTGCCGCGCTGCACGCTGCCGCTGACCGGCGCCCGCTGCATCCGCAAGGTATTGACCGATCTGGCCTACCTGGAAATTGAAGACGGCGCCTTCGTGCTGCGCGAACGCGCGCCCGGCGTCAGCGTGGCGGAGATTGTCGCCAAAACCGCCGGCCGGCTGATCGTGCCGGATCAAGTGCCTGAAATGCGTTTCTGAGACGGAGGTGAATGTGCAACAACGTGAAGTGGTGATCGTGGCGGCAACGCGCACGCCGGTCGGCAGTTTTCACGGCGCGCTGGCGCCGTTGACGGCGGTGGAACTGGGCACGGCGGCGGTGCAAGGGCTGCTGGCGCAAAGCGGGGTGGCGCCGCAGCAAATTGATGAAGTGATCCTCGGCCAGGTGCTGACCGCCGGCTGCGGGCAGAATCCGGCGCGCCAGACCGCGCTGAATGCCGGGCTGCCCGTTACGACGCCGGCGCTGACCATCAATAAGGTGTGCGGCTCTGGTTTGAAGGCGGTGCATCTGGCGGTGCAGGCGATCCGCAGCGGCGACGCCGACGCGGTGATCGCCGGCGGCCAGGAGAGCATGAGCCAGTCGCCTTACCTGATGGCCGGCGCGCGCGCCGGTCTGCGCCTCGGCCACGCGCAGATGGTGGACAGCGTGATCCACGATGGCCTGTGGGACGCGTTCAACGACTACCACATGGGCATCACCGCCGAGAACCTGGCGGAGAAATACGCCATCAGCCGTGCCGAGCAGGACAGCTTTGCGCTGCGCTCGCAGCAGAAGGCGCAGGCGGCGCAGCAGGCCGGGCGTTTCGCGCAGGAGATCACGCCGGTGACGGTGCCGAAGCCGAAGGGCGAAGCGCTGCTTGTTAAGCACGACGAACAGCCGCGCGACACCAGCCTGGAGGCGCTGGCGCGGCTGCGCCCGGCGTTCCGCAAGGAAGGCACGGTGACCGCCGGCAACGCCTCGTCGCTCAACGACGGCGCCGCCGTGGTGCTGCTGATGAGCGCGGAAAAAGCCGCTGAATTGCGTTTGCCGGTGCTGGCGCGCATCGCCGGTTACGCCTCGTCGGGCGTGGATCCGGCGATCATGGGCATCGGCCCGGCGCCGGCCGCGCGCCGCTGCCTGGAGAAAGCCGGCTGGCGGCTGGAGGAGGTCGATCTGATCGAAGCCAACGAAGCCTTCGCCGCGCAGGCGCTGGCGGTGGGCAAAGAACTGGGCTGGGAGGCGGAGCGGGTCAACGTCAACGGCGGGGCGATCGCGCTGGGGCATCCGATCGGCGCGTCCGGCTGCCGCATTTTGGTGTCGCTGCTGTTCGAAATGCAGCGCCGCGGGGTGAACAAGGGGCTGGCGATGCTGTGCATCGGCGGCGGGCAGGGCGTGGCGCTGGCGGTAGAGCGCCCGTAAACAACCGAGGAGGGCACGATGCAGTCATCTGACTATGCGGTACTGGGCGCCGGATTGATGGGGGTGGGCATCGCCACCCACTTTATTCGCCACGGCCATGAGGTGCTGCTGTACGACCCGGATCCGCAGCGCCTGGCGGAGGCGCCGGCGGTGGCGAGCGGCATTCTGGCCGAGCTGAGCGACGTCGGGCAGTTTGATAACGCTGAGCGCGTCGCGGCGCTGGCGCGGCTGCGCGTGACCGGCGATCTGAACGACGTGGCGCGCGCCCGGCTGCTTATCGAGGCGATCCCGGAACGGCTCGAGCTGAAGCACGCGCTGTATGAGCAGTTGGAAGGGCTGATCGCCGACGACGCGGTGATTGCCAGCAACACCAGCGGCCTGCCGCCGGACGAGCTGGCGGCGCGCATGACCCATCCGCAGCGCCTGCTGATCGCCCACTTCTAGCACCCGCCGCACCTGATCCCGCTGGTGGAGATCGTACCCGGCCGCGCCACCGATCCGCGCCATCTGGCGGCGGTGCAGGCGCTGCTCGGCGGGATGGCGCTGGAGGCGGTGCTGCTGGAGCGCGCCGCGCCGGGGTTTGTCGGCAACCGGCTGCAGTTTGCGGTGCTGCGCGAGGCGCTGCACATCGTCCACAGCGGCATCGCCAGCGCCGAGGTGGTGGATCAGGTGATGCGCGCCTCGCTGGGGCGGCGCTACGCCATGGTCGGCCCGCTGGAGGCCGCCGACATGACCGGGCTGCCGACGGTGGCGGACATCGCCCGCCACCTGTTCCCGGAACTGGCGACCGGCGACGAGATGATGGCGCTGGTGGAACAGCGGCTGCAGCGCGGCGATACCGGCCAGCGCAGCGGCCGGGGATTTTATCTTTGGGATGACGCACGCAGGGAACGCATTCAACGGCGACGGGCGCATCAGCTGCGCTTTGCGCTGAAACCGTAATTTCGCACTCCGTACCTGACAATAACAACAACCACCCCAATGGATTTCGGGTTGCAGCCAGGCGGCAAGCGGGTGAATTCCCAGGAGCTTACTTAAGTAAGTGACTGGGGAGAACGCACGCAAGCAACAACGCTGCGGCACGAAAGACGCAGGGGAAAGAGGTGACCGATGAGCGTTTTGATTGCCCTGGCAGCACTGGGATTACTGATGCTGGCCGCCTACCGCGGCTACAGCGTGATTTTGTTCGCCCCGATCGCCGCGCTGGGCGCGGTGCTGTTGACCGATCCCGGCGCGGTGGCGCCGACCTTCACCGGGCTGTTTATGGAGAAGATGGTCGGCTTCGTGAAGCTCTACTTCCCGGTGTTCCTGCTGGGGGCAGTGTTCGGCAAGCTGATCGAGCTGTCCGGCTTCTCCCGTTCGATCGTCGCGGCGGCGATCCGCATTCTCGGCCGGCGTCACGCCATTCCGGTGATCGTGCTGGTGTGCGCGCTGCTGACCTACGGCGGGGTGTCGCTGTTCGTGGTGGCGTTCGCGGTCTATCCGTTCGCCGCCGAGCTGTTCCGCCAGAGCGGTATCCCCAAGCGGCTGATCCCGGCCACCGTGGCGCTCGGTGCTTTCTCCTTCACCATGGACGCCCTGCCGGGCACGCCGCAGATCCAAAACATCATCCCGACCAGCTTCTTCGGCACCAATGCCTGGGCCGCGCCCTGGCTGGGGCTGATCGGCTCGCTGTTCATCATCGCGGTCGGTCTGCTGTATCTTGAACGCCAGCGGCGCAAGGCGCAGCTGAAGGGAGAAGGGTACGGCACCGATCTGCTGAACGAGCCGGAAACCCCGGACGACATCAACCTGCCGAACCCGCTGATCGCCATCCTGCCGTTGATTTTGGTCGGGGTATTCAACCTTGGCTTCACCCATTGGATCCCGCAGTGGTACGGCGCCAGCCACGAGCTGACGCTGCCGGGGCTGGCCAAGCCGATCGCCACCGACGTGGCGAAGATCACCGCCATCTGGGCGGTGGAAGCGGCGCTGGTGTCGGGTATTCTGCTGGTGGTGGCGTTCGGCTTTCGCAATATTCGCGGCCGGCTGGCGGAAGGCAGCAAGACGGCGGTCGGCGGGGCAATTCTGGCGGCGATGAACACCGCCTCCGAATACGGCTTCGGCGCGGTGATCGCCGCGCTGCCGGGCTTTTTGGTGCTGTCGCAGGCGCTGTCGGCGATCCCCAATCCGCTGCTGAACGAAGCGATCAGCGTCACCCTGCTGGCCGGCATCACCGGGTCGGCCTCCGGCGGCATGAGCATCGCGCTGGCGGCGATGGCCGATAATTTCGTGGCCGCCGCCCACGCCGCGCATATCCCGCTGGAAGTGCTGCACCGGGTGGCCTCGATGGCCAGCGGCGGCATGGACACCTTGCCGCACAACGGCGCGGTGATCACCCTGCTGGCGATCACCGGCCTCAGCCACCGGCAGGCCTATGGCGGCATCTTCGCCATCACCCTGATCAAGAGCGCCGCGGTGCTGTTCGTGATCGGCGTGTTCTACCTGACCGGCATTGTTTAAAGGAGCGATACCATGAGTGTACAAGGCAAAACCGCGCTGGTGACCGGCTCGACCAGCGGCATCGGCCTCGGGATAGCGTCCGTGTTGGCCGCCGCCGGCGCGCGCGTGATCCTCAACGGCTTCGGCGACGTGGAGCAGGCACAAGCGCAGGTCGCGCGGTTGGGCGCCGCGCCGGGCTATCACGGCGCCGATCTCGGCGATGCGGCCCAGATAGCAGACATGATGGAGTATGCCGAGCGCGAGTTCGGCGGCGTGGACATTCTGGTGAACAACGCCGGCATTCAGCACGTGGCGCCGCTGGATCAGTTCCCAGTGGATAAATGGAACGCCATCCTCGCCATCAACCTGTCGGCGGTGTTCCACACCTGCCGATTGGCGCTGCCGGGGATGCGCGAGCGCAACTGGGGGCGCATCATCAACGTGGCGTCGGTGCACGGGCTGGTGGCGTCGAAAGACAAGTCGGCCTATGTGGCGGCCAAGCACGGCGTGGTGGGGCTGACCAAGACGCTGGCGCTGGAGACCGCGCGCACGCCCGTCACCTGCAACGCCATTTGCCCCGGCTGGGTGCTGACGCCGCTGGTGCAACAGCAGATCGACAAGCGCATTGCCGCCGGCACCGATCCGCAGCGGGCGCGCGATGAGCTGTTGGCGGAGAAGCAGCCGTCGCAAGAGTTCGTCACGCCAGAGCAGCTCGGCGAGCTGGCGCTGTTCCTGTGCAGCGATGCGGCGGCGCAGGTGCGCGGCGCCGCCTGGAACATGGACGGCGGCTGGCTGGCGCAGTAGTGAATTCTTTTTCCCGGAGCGCGCAACGCGCTCCGTCGTTATTTCCCGCCATGAGTTAATTCCCCTGCGTGACGGTTTACCTGCGGCAATAATATTTATTTGTTATTTGCTATCTTTATTCCCAGATAATCACGCCGGTTTATTTTGGGTGAAACGTGCGGATTGGTTTATTTTGTGCTGCGGTTATTACATTATTTTTCTCTGCGTTACAGATGAACACGTTTTTGCTGAAATTAAATCCAACCTGAAATAATGGCAGGTTATGGCGTGAATTTTTATATCTTGCGTGCGCTGTTCACATCGGGTAATTATTTCCGCGTGGCTTAAGACCACCGTGTTTATAACAATAATTTTTTTCGGGCAGGGGTAATAATGAGAAAAAATACAACGCCAATATTCATTGGCGGCGTCTTGCTGTCGGCGTTATCCGCCGGCGCACAGGCCGAGATCACCATTCTGGATAAAAACCCGCAGAGCAATGTGTTGCTGGCACCGCTCAGTTTAAAGGTGGGTGGCAGCATTCGCCCCGAGTGGATCTTCAATAACGGCCCGGAGCCGGGCTATGACAAAAACGGCCACGACGGCGGCACGCGTTTTCGCTTCAGCGGCGACTATGCGCTGACGCAGAACACCTCGATCATCGGCTATTACGAGTGGGGCGTCGATCTGGCGCACGCGCTCAGCTGGGACGGGCACTATAACGAAGACGGCAAGCGCGACTATCAGCGCCAGCTGTACGCCGGTTTCAAAGACGATCGTTACGGCACCCTGACCTACGGTCATCAATACGGCATCTATTATTCGGTGGTCGGCATCAAAAGCGACGTCTGGGATAACGATGGCCACGCGGGCGGCACCGGCATCGGTATTTCCGGCGACTACGACGGCGGCAATAAACCGAAAAACAGCATCAAGTACACCAATGATTTCGGGCCGGTAACGCTGTACGCCAACTATTTATTGCCGGAAGACGATCTGCACACCGCGGATAATCTGATTTATCGCCGCAAGGGCGGGGGCGGGCTGGGCTTCGATTACAAGGTGACGAAGGATTTCACCTTCAGCGCGGCCTACAGTTATACCGACGCGAAGATCAAAGACAATCTGTACAACGAAAAGGATTATCACCAGCAGCTGTCCGGCACCGCGTTGACCTGGCAGCCGAACAACTGGTACATCGTCGGCACCGCCAGCTACTACAAAGACTATGTGCCGAGCACCCGCCAGCGCACGCTGTCGCACTTCTTCGCCGGTGACGGCTACGGGCTGGAAGGCTTTGTCGGTTACACCTTCAATATCGACAAGCCGTTCCTCAAATCGATCCAGCCTTACGTGGCGGCGGACTCGCTGCGGCTGAAGGGGGACGAGGCGTATCACGCCAACCACGTTTACCTCGGCGCGGGTACCACCATCGGTTACGGACTGTCGGTGTACGTGGAGCGCACGCTGGCCAACAGCAGCGACAACGAGCCGGACTCCACCTGGATTACGGTGTTCTACGACTTCTGATTTTCACCTGCTCCAAGCCGGCGCCTGCGCCGGCTTTTTCACATGGTAATTGCGCCGCCCAGGGTTTCTCCAGAGGCGTTGCGCTCCGCCAGGTAGCGCGCCGGCGGTTTGCCTACCGCCTTTCTGAACATGGTGACGAAGCCGCTGGCGCTCTCGTAGCCCAGATCCAGCGCCACCGTCTGCACGCTCTCGCCCTGCGTCAAGCGCTGCAGCGCCAGCATCACGTGCAGCTGGCGCCGCCAGTGGCCGAAGCTCATGCCCATCTGTTGTTGCAAGGTGCGGCTGAGGGAGCGCTCGCTCATGCCGATGCGCTGCGCCCACTGCCCGAGGGTGGATTTGTCCGCCGGGCAGCTCAGCATGCCTTCGGTCAACTGCCGGATGCGCGCGTCGTCGGATACCGGCAGGTGCAGATTTTCGATCGGCGCGGCTACCAGCTGATCCAGCAACACCGCCGTCAGGCGCCCTTCGGCGCCCTGTTCGTCGTAGAGCGGTTCGAAGGTGGTGGCCTGCAGCAGCAGTTCGCGCAGCAGCGGCGAGACCGACAGCGTGCAGCAGTTTTGCGGCAGACCGGCGGCGGCATGTTGATCGACGAACAGGCAGTAGGCCTCGGTGGAGCCGGCGCCCTGGGCGTTGTGCAACACGTTGCCCGGCATCCACAGTGCGCACTGCGGCGGCACCAGCCACAGCCCGTTTTCCACTTCGCAGCGGATCATGCCGCGCACGGTGTAAATCAGCTGCGCCTTCTGGTGGCGGTGCGGCTCGACTTCCCAATCCTGCTCGAGGGTCGAACCTTGCAGGGCAAACAGCGGGCGCGGCACCTGATCGATATCCAGACAGCGGCGGGGGATTTGTACTTTCATGAGAATAATTCTCAATTTGGCGGAATTGAAAAGTATTATGTCCTGATTGCGCAATGCGGTCTAGCGCCGGTGCCGATAAAGTAAGCGCCAGTCCTAAACCATTTCCTGAGGAAACTGATTATGTCATTGGATACCGCCGATTTTCCGCTGGTATGGATGCGCCAAAACGGGCGCGATACCCAGGCCGAGCTGGCCGAATTCAGCGCGCTGCTGGCGCGCGCCGAGCCTTTTGTCCTGATGACCGACCGCAGCGTCGGCGATGAAGAAGAAGAGCACGATCGCGATGCCCGCACCCAGGTCGCGCTGTGGAAACGCGATAACCGCGAGGCGCTGAAGCTGTGGGTGAAAGGCATGATCATGCTGGAGCCGGACGATGCCAAACGCGCGGCGGCGGAAGAGTTCGCCGAATACGGCGCCAAGTTCTGGGGCTATCCGGTGCTGGTGGCCGCCGATGAAGCCGCAGGCCGGGTATTGGCGCAGACGTTATTGTTAAAATAAGGGGAATACCATGCACCAGCAACAGGTGATTGAACAGCTGCTGGCCTGGATCGAGCAGAGCCTGGATCAGCCGCTGACGCTGGACGACATTGCCGCCAAGTCCGGCTACTCCAAGTGGCATTTGCAGCGGATGTTCAAGCAGCATACCGGCCATATTCTCGGCACGTACGCGCGCCGCAGAAGGCTGACCGCCGCCGCGCGCGAACTGCGCCTGACCGGCACCAGCGTGGCCTGCATCGCCGACACTTACCAGTTCGATTCGCAGCAGACCTTCACCCGTTGCTTCCGCAAGCAGTTCGGTTTGCCGCCGGCCAGCTATCGCCGCAGCCAGGATTGGTCGAGCTATGGCCTGCAGCCGCCGCTGCGGCTGACCGAAACACCGTTGCCGCAGGCCGATATCGTGACGCTGCCCGCCATGCAGCTGGTGGGCCATACCCAGCGCCGCAGCTTTACGCTGGGGCAGCTGGCGGCCTCCAAGTGCGAGCTGCGCCGCCACGCCTGGCGGCAGCTGCTGCCGCCGCAGGCGCTGCCGGAGGTGGTATACGGCCTCACCAGCCTGGAGGTCGATCGGCAACGCCGGGGTAACCCGCGCATGGCCTACACCGCCGCTTTGCCGGACGAAGGGGCGATGGGGGAGCGGGTGACTATCGAACAGGGTGAGTATGCCCGCTTCACCTATCAAGGGCAGGAGGAAGGGTTACAAAACTTTATCGTCCGATTGTATGACACCGCGATGCCGCAGATGAACGCCATCCGTCGGCCGGGGCAGGATATCGAGCTTTTCTACCCGGCGCAGGAGGGCCGCTGCCCGCTCGGCGGCGCGGCGATCCGCTGCGAATATCTGATCCCGATCCGGCGGGTAGAAGCGTTGGCCGCCGCCGGTTAGGCGGCGGTTCTCGCAAAAAATCTCCTTCGTGGCGCTTCAGGTTACAAAAAATTGCGATATTACATCGGTAATGGTTCACACTTTGATTGATGTGCACATATAATGCGCATCCGGTCAAATCCCCCCCTGTATTTCAGGCCGCAGCGCTTGGCTGCCGGCTGAAACCCATCGGGGTAAAAGTGGCCGTAGAAACCGATCCCCCTAATCGCCAGTGGCCTTGACCAACACGAAGATGAAAATGAGCATTCGCGCGTTATTAACCCTGTTTACGGCACTGGTTGCATTCAGCCAGGCTGCCTTCGCCGTCGTTTACCCGCTGCCGCCAAAAGACAGCCGTTTGGTGGGCGAAAATATCCAAATCACCGTACCGGAAGACAGCAAACTGCCGCTGGAAAGCTTCGCCGCCCAGTATCAGATGGGGCTGAGCAACATGCTGGAAGCCAACCCGGGCGTGGATCCGTTCCTGCCGAAGGCCGGCAGCACCCTGACCATCCCGCAGCAGCTGATCCTGCCGGACGCGCCGCGTGAAGGCATCATCATCAACAGCGCCGAGATGCGTCTGTACTACTACCCGAAAGGCTCCAACACCGTGGTGGTGCTGCCGATCGGCATCGGCCAGCTGGGCAAAGACACCCCGCTGAACTGGACCACCACCGTGCAGCGCAAGAAAGACGGCCCGACCTGGACGCCGACCGCCAAGATGCGCGCCGAATACGCGGCCGACGGCGAGATCCTGCCTGCGGTGTTCCCGGCCGGCCCGGACAACCCGATGGGGCTGTATGCGCTGTATGTTGGCCGCCTGTACGCCATCCACGGCACCAACGCCAACTTCGGCATCGGCCTGCGCGTGAGCCACGGCTGCGTGCGTCTGCGCGCCGACGACATCAAGTACCTGTTCGAGAACGTGCCGGTCGGCACCCGCGTGCAGTTCATCAACGAACCGATGAAAGCCACCGTAGAACCGGACGGCTCGCGCTACGTGGAAGTGCACAACCCGCTGTCGGCCAACGAAGAGCAGCTGCAATCCAAGGATCCGGTGCCGCTGACCATCTCCGCGCCGGTCGGCAAAGTGCTGATGGACGCCGGCGTCAACCAGAGCGAAGTGGACGCGGCGATCAAGGCCCGTTCCGGTATGCCGGTGAAAGTGAACTGATCGCGGCGTAAAAGCCTCTGGCCCGTCATCACGGGTCTCGTGTCAGAGACTAAGGTCCAAACTCAGTTTGGACCTTTTTTTACATCGAATGAACCCGTTTTCGGGCTGCTGTTTCGACGGTGGACTAGAAGCGATAGGATGCGGAGAGATTTATTTGACGCGGCGAACCAGGCTGGATTTGTGCGGCGCTGGTTGCACTGAGGTAATACCTATTATCCAACACGTTTTCGGCACTTAACTGCAGATCCCAGCGTTTCCCGCCATAACCGATACGCACGTCATACCTCTGATAGCCGGGTAACGCAGTGGTGTTTTGATTGTCGGCGAAACGCTTACTTACTGCTGTTACACCGGCCTCACTGAACCAGCCTGACTTGTCTCTATAGCCTATATACAACTCACCGTTGCGCCGCGACACATTATTGGGGCGCTTGCCTTGGAATTGTTCCTCTGCTTCGAGAAACGAGGCATTTTGCAACGCCATACCGCCGCGCAGATAAAGGTTTGCTGTGAGGTTGGCGTTCATGCTCAGTTCCAAGCCATCGGTACGTTGCTGGCCCGTCAGTTGCAATATGTCTGGATTCACCGGATCTCGGGTGCGGCGGTTATACATTTCAAGCCGGTAGAGGGAAAGCGTAGTGGTGACTTGCTGCTCCAACCAATCGCTTTTTACGCCGGTTTCAAATTGACGGGTATATTCCGGCGACAGGCGGTTATTTTTATTCTCTGGCGTTATGCCGATCAATCCGCCGCCGACGGGAGCATAGGTTTTGCTGAAAGACGTGTACAGAGCGTGTGCCGCAACGGGTTGCCATACCACGCCCAGCCTGGGGCTGATGTTGTTGTTGTTTCTGGACTCCTGAAGGTTTCTATCGTACCGATTGCTGGTGACGTGGAAGCGATCGCCGCGCAGGCTGGCGACGAGGTGCCAGTCATCTATTGCCATCTGGTTCTGCAGGTAGAATGCGTTATTTCGAACCTGATGGCGGCTGTGACTGGCCAGCAGCATATTACCGTCATGCTGTTGTCGTAATTTTTCTGGCGCGAATAGATTTTTGATAGGGAAGGGGCGATTATTGCGGTAGAGTTTTGGGTTGCGATTTTGCCAGCTTTGTTCAATGCCGATCAGAAGTTGGTGTTCGAATGCCCCAGCATGTACCAGCCCTTCGGCTTCAAGATTGCTGCTGATATTTTTGGCGTGCAGGTCTTGTTGCCATCGTGCGCGCCTGACGTTATCTCCGCTAACGCCAGTGACGTAGGTGTTATCGAACTGGCTATTGAGTGAGCTGAACATGAGCAGGTGACGCAATTGCCACTGGAGGTTCAGTTCATAATTCAGGCGCGAACGTAACGAGTGGAATCGGTCATGGATATAGTCGTTTTCGGTATCGCTGTATACACTGCCGATGGCGACGTTAGCGGGGCGACCGTTTACCGCTGGAATGCCGCGATCGGGCGTACGTTTGCTACTTTGATAATCGTATTGCAACAACCCATTAAGCCGCGGCGTGATTTTCCATAGTCCTGAAGGAGCCAGTAAGATTTTGTCGCGTGAGACGCCGTGGCGAAAGCTATTTGCCTTCTCCTGAGCGACATTAAAGCGAAAAATTGTGCTTTCATCGAGATCGTGGTTGATGTCGGCGTGCAGGCGTTTAAAACCGTATTCTCCTATTTGCGTAGTGACTTTCGAACCTTTACCTTTCTGCGGTTTCTTACTGATGCGATTAATAATTCCGCCACTGCTTCCTCGTCCATATAATACGGCGGCCGGCCCTTTCAGCACATCGATACGCTCAATATTGCTCAGATCGCGCGTATATTGCATATCATCACGAAACCCGTCCAACAGTAAGTCATTACCGGCGGAAAAACCGCGAATTTTGACGTTGTCAAAACGGGTGTCTCCACTGGCGTTAACGCCGGGAACGCCACTCAAAGCTTCGCTTAATGTTGGCTGGCCAAAGGCGGTGGCTTGGTCAACATAAACGCTGTCGACAGTTTGCGGTATCAGCTTTAATGGCGTCATGGTTCGGGTTGCGGTGGACGTTTCATTGATATGCGTACTTCTTTGCTCAATAACGAGAATGTTTTCCTCTTCTGATTTTGCTGAGTGGCAAGAAAACAATAGCGTAAGACACATGGCGATACGACGATTCCTTTTCATCTTATTTCCCTAGTGAATATATATTAATGGATTTTGCGCCAGTGCTTATATTTTATGTTTATAGGGCGTTTGTTCTTATTTAAAAATTATTGGTTGGTCTTGATTCATTTTTCTTGGTTATTAAAAGTGGTGCTCATGGGTTAATACATTGCCAGATAGGACAATAATGATTGTCTTACTCTGTTTCAACGCTGCATTTAGCGTGGTTTTTTGAATGGTACGAATGTTTTGAGAAAGAAGTGTATAGAGGGGAGTCTTATTCTTTTACTCTCTGTGAAATATCCCGTTGCTCGAAGGTATAAAGGCCTGGAAGGCTCACAAGCGTTGAGGAATGGCGGCATGTCATTTTGAGGGGCGCAATGATTGTTGATGTCACTATTCTCACATTGCTCTCTCTGTTGTTGCCAAGTCAATATACCCGCCTCGCAATTATTCCAATAAAAACTATAGCTAATTAATAAGTTATATCTCTTCCGTTATCGCCTGCCATTGAAAAAATTCTCGCAAAAAATCCACACTGTGAAAATAAGATCACACAAGCGTAACAAAAGGTAAACAAACCCCTCCTATATTGGCTGCTTCGCTTTTGGGAGGGAGTGTCATGCGTAACTGGAACGAACCGAAAAAGAACAAAGCGCACATCGAACTGATCCCGATGATCGACGTGATGATGTTTTTATTGGTGTTTTTCGTCTTGATTAGCCTGAACGTCATTCCTGCGCTCGGGCTGAAAACGCAGCTGCCGTCCGCCGGCAGCGCGCAGCAACTGAAACCGCAGAAGAAAGCGATCATCACGCTGGGGGCCGACGAACAGCTGCAGCTGGATGGCCAGCCGATCGCGCTCGACGCGCTGGTCAACACGCTGAAGCAACAGCAGCAGGCCAACCAGACCACCACCATCATCGTCAACAGCGACAAGGGCGTGGCGGTCGAGCGGCTGGTGGCGGTGATGGACAACCTGCGCCAGGGCGGTTTCTTCTCCGTCTCCATCGCGACACGGAAGCTGTGACATGTATCTGCTCTATCGCTCACGTCATCTTTTCAGCTGGTTGCCGGCGCTGATTGTCGCCGGTTGCCTGCTGTTCGCCAGCCAGCAGGCGGCGCTGAAGATCCAGCCGCGCTACGACGAAACCGCCATCGAACTGGCGCTGGTGGAGCCTGAACCGGCGCCTGAACCTCAACCGGAAACGCCGCCGGAGCCCCAGCCAGAACCGCCGCCGCCCGAGCCGGAGCCGATCCCCGAACCGGTAGTGCCGGCGCCGGAGCCGATCGTGGAAGCCAAGCCGGTGCCGAAACCGCAGCCGAAGCCCAAACCCAAACCGGTGAAAGAGAAAGCCAAACCGGTAGAGAAGCCTAAACCGACGCCGGCGCCCGCCGCCCCGCGCGCGCTGGTCAGCAAACCGGCGGCGCAGCCCGCACCGACCGCCCCGGCCGCGCCGAAGGTGAATGCGCAGGCGATTGAAAACGGCTATCTGCTGGCCTTGCGCCGCGAGCTGGAACAGCGCAAGCGCTACCCAAGCGGGCGCCAGGCCTCGCTCGAGCGCCCGCAGGGCAACGTCGAAGTGTGGCTGGAGGTCGATCGCAGCGGGCGGGTGCTCTCTTCCGGCATCGCCAACAAAGCCGCCAGCATGCTGCTGAACCGCGCGGCGATGAGCAGCCTGCAAAGCATCAGTTCAGTAAAGCCGTTCCCGAGCGAGGCGTTCGCCGGGCAAACAACCAAAAGATTTACCGCGACGTTCAATTATCAGGCGCCTTAGCGCAAGGGTTAATCGTTTGATTTTTATGGGATGCACACAATGAAATCGTTTAATCGTTCTGGGATCTATCTGGCGGTGATGTCGGCGATGCTGCCGGGCGCCGCGCTGGCGGCCGACGCCACCGATGTCGGCACCATCAGCGTCAAGGGGCAGTCGCTCGGCGGCGGCATGATGGTGCAGGATGACAGCGCCAAGGCGCGCTCCACCGTCACCAAAGAAGCGATGGACAAAATGCCGTCGGCGGCCAACGCCATCGATAAGCTGAAATACACGCCGGGTCTGAACGTCAACAGCAACGACGCCAGCGGCCTGAGCGGCGTGGACTACACCATGCGCGGCATGAACTCGGATCAGATCGGCCTGTCGATGGACGGCATCCCGATCAACGACTCCGGCAACTACGCGGTATACCCGAACCTGCTGGGCGATGCGGAGAACCTGGAAGAGGTGTTCGTCACCCAGGGCTCCTCCGAAGCGGACGGCCCGCACATCGGCTCGAGCGGCGGCAACATTGGCCTGGTGACGCGCCGCCCGGCGAAAGACTTCGGCGGTTTCCTCAAGCAGACGCTGGGCAGCAATAATCTGAGCAAAACCTTTGCCCGCCTGGAGACCGGCGAATACAACGGTTTCAGCAACTGGATATCTTATTCGCACACCGAGGCGAAGAAGTGGCGCGGCGAAGGGCGCCTGTACTCCGACAAGTTCGAGATGAACTCGCTGTATGAAGACGGCAACGGCAACAGCAGCAATCTGGTGATGAAGTACAACCGCCAGAACAACACCAACTACAACACCCTGAGCAAGGCGCAGTTCCAAAACGATGGGCGTGGTACCGATTACGCCACCACGCCGGAGTACAACAGCAAAGGGCAGTTGAACAAGTATTACAAGATCGAACGCAACCCGTTCGAGAACTTCACGCTATCGTTCACCCAGAAACTGCAGCTGCGCGACGACCTGTCGCTGACCCTGCAGCCGTATTACTACTGGGGCAACGGCGGCAGTTTCAACGGCCAGACGGCCTCGGTATTGTCCAGCACGTCGGACAGGGCAGGGCAGTATGACCTCAGCAACCTGCAGTCCAACACCTATTACCGCCCGTCGTGGACCCAAACCTGGCGGCCGGGCATCACCACCAAGCTGAAGTGGGACATCAACGAGCAGCACAGCCTGGATATCGGCTACTGGTATGAGCGTGCGCGCCAGCTGCAAACCCAGCCGTTCATCAGCATCAAGGACGACGGCAACCCGGCGCAGATTTGGGGAAAACCTGGCGGCTCCGATCAGGTGAAGGACGCCAACGGCAATACGGTGCAGGGGCGCAACCAGTACACCATCACCCCGGCGCAGAAGGTGTGGCTGCAGGATACCTGGTTCGCCACGCCGGACTGGACCTTCGTCGGTGGCCTGGCCTATCAGTATGTGGAGCGCAAAGGGGACAACCGCGGTAGCCTGTACAACGTGCCGGAGAAGCGCAAAGCCACCTATCATGAATTCCTGCCGAACTTCAGCGCCAGCTATAAGGTGAATCAGGAAAACCAGGTGTTCTACAACCTGACGCGCAACATGCGCACGCCGCCAAACTACGTGCTGTACAACGTCGGCGACTCGCTCAGCACCAAGCCGGAACTGAGCTGGAACCACGAACTGGGCTGGCGTTTCCAGCAAGAGGACATGCTGCTGAGCGCCACGCTGTTCTACATGCGCTACAGCGATCGCCAAATCTCCACCACCAACGCGGCCGGCGACTACGAGATGATGAACATCGGCAACGTGGAGAACAAAGGGCTGGAGCTGGAGTGGAGTGGCCAACTGCCGCATCACTTCAACTACTACACCTCGTATACCTACACCGAATCGAAGCAGAAGAACGACATCGTCAGCAACGGCGGGCTGCCGCTGCCGACTTCCGGCAAAGAGGTGCCGAACGTGCCGAAAAACCTGCTGAACATGACGCTGGGTTATGACGACGGGCTGTATTACGGCAGCGTCAGCGGCAAGTACGTCAGTGCGTTCTACGGCGATCTGACCAACGACGAGAAGATCGGTGGCCGCACGGTGTTCGATCTGGCGGCGGGCGTGCATCTGCCGGTGGACAAGAAAATCGTCAAAAGCGCCGCGCTGCGCTTTGGCATCAGCAACCTGTTTGACAAGGAATACCTGACCTCGGTGCGCACCACCACCTTCAACGCGGCGCCTTACGGCGGCGTGAGGGCCAGCACGCCGTATTACAACGTCGGCGAAGAACGCACCTTCAGCGTCTCGCTGGAAGCCACCTTTTAACTGAATGCCCCGCCGCCTGCCGGGCGGCGGGGAAGAGGAGCCCTGTATGGACGCCAATCTGTTGCACGACATTATTTTCTACGTGATGTACGCCGCGCTGGCGATTGCGCTGGTGATCATCATCGAACGCACGCTGTACTTCGCCTATACCCAGCGCCAGGCGCGCCGGCTGGAGCAGGCGCTGACGCCGGACGTGCGCCGCGCCGCCGATCTGCCGGACGAGCTGACCCAGCGCAACAGCCTGCCGATGACGGTGATCGCGCCGGTATTGGCGCAGAAACACCACGCCGGCGACCGCGAGGCGATCGGCGATCTGATCGACGCCCAGTACCTGCTGAGCAAGCCGCCGATGGCGCGCGGCCTGTGGCTGCTGGAAACCGTGGTCACCGCCGCGCCGCTGCTGGGGCTGCTGGGCACCGTGATGGGGATCATCGAAACCTTCAAGGCGCTGGCCGCCTCGGGGGTGTCCGAGCCGAGCCTGGTGTCGGCCGGGATGGGCACCGCGCTGTACGCCACCGGCCTCGGCATCGCCATCGCGCTGCTGTGCCTGGTGGCCAACAACTTCCTGCAGAGCCGCATGGAGCGCATCAACGAACTGCTGAAGGTGCTGCTGATCCGCGCCGGCCAACCGGCCAGCCGCCCGGAGAGCGGCAGCGGCGAACAATGGGTTGACAGCGGGGCGCCGCGCTATGCCTAATGGCCATCCAGTACGGCGGCCGCTCGGCCGCCTTTATACGGCATTGTGGGGCGGTTGTTTGTTGATGTTGAGCCAGAGCGCCGCGGCGCGTTTTGCTATTCCCGGCTATGAGCTGGTGTACACCGCACCGGTGGAAACCGCGCTGCAGGCCGACGATCTGCGCAACACCGCCGAGGTGTGGCGCGAGATGTTCGACGCGGCGAAAACCCGCATCGATCTGGGGCAGTTCTACGTGGCGAATCAGGACGGTTCGCTGCTGGACGGCGTGCTGCAGCACCTGAAGGCGGCCGGCGAACGCGGGGTGAAAATCCGCTTTTTGCTGGAAGAGAAGGGCCTTCGCATGTCTACCGCCGAGACGCTGGAACAGCTGAAGGCGATCCCAAATCTGGAGCTGCGCATCATTCCTTACCAGAAGCTGAGCGGCGGCATTCTGCACGCCAAATATCTGCTGGTGGACGGCGAGCAGGCGTTCGTCGGCAGCCAGAACTTCGACTGGCGTGCGCTGGAACACATTCACGAAACCGGGCTGCGCATCAGCGACGCCAAGGTGGTGGGGCAGATCCAGGCGATCTTCGAACAGGACTGGCAGGCGCAGGCGCTGTTGGCGCAGGATAAGCCGGTGCCGGCGCTGCCCGATTCGCCGCCGACGGCGCAGCCGCAGGGCAACTATCTGGCGGCCAGCCCGCGCGCCTACAACCCGGCGGGGGTGATTGATTCGCAGGCCGAGCTGCCGCGCCTGCTGGCCGGCGCCAAGCGGCGGGTGCGGGTGCAGGTGATGGACTACGCGCCGCTGTCGTTCGGCCCGGAACGCAGCCGCCCCTTCTATGCGGTGATCGACAACGCGCTGCGCAGCGCGGCGGCGCGCGGGGTGCAGATCGAGCTGATGGTGGCCAACTGGAACACCAAAAAGCCGGATATCGCCTGGCTGAAGAGCCTGGCGCTGGTGCCGAATGTGCAGATCAAGGTGGTGACCATTCCGCCGGCCAGCAGCGGCTTCATTCCGTTCGCCCGCGTCATCCACAGCAAGCTGATGACCATCGACGATGAGATTGCCTGGGTGGGCACCAGCAACTGGACCGGCGGCTATCTGGACAACTCGCGCAATCTGGAGCTGGTGATGCACAGCGCGGCGATGAGCGGGCGGTTGGACAAGCTGTACCAACAGCTGTGGAACAGCGTCTACGCCGAACCGTTGCGGCTGGATTACGACTACCCGCCGCCCAAGCCGGGCGGAGAATCCTGATGAGCAGGGCGCGGTTCACCTCCGCGCCCTGTGTTTTTTAGCGCCGCCAGCCGGCCTTCTCCAGCGCCGTCACCAACTGCTCGGCGCTCAACCCTTCCGCCCGGTGGCCGTTGCCGCTGACGGTATTGGCCGCCAGCAACGCATTGACGATCGCTTCTTCCACCGCTTCCGCCGCGGCGGCGAACAGCGCCGAAATATAGTCGTTGTTCACCATGCGCAGCGGCGTGGTGAAGGCGCCTTTGTTGGCGTAGTCGGCGGGCGGCAGGCCGTCGTTGCCGGTAGCGAAGGCGATGAAAATGTCGCCGCTCGAATCCTCGGTGCCGCCGCCGGTGCGGGCGATGCCGATGCTGGCGCGCTGCGCCAGCCGCGCACACTGGTGCGGCAGCAGCGGCGCGTCGGTCGCCAGCGCCACCACGATGGAGCCCATGCCGGGATGCGGCAACTGCGGCGTGAACGGCGAGGGGAGATGCCCCAGATGCCGGCCTACCGGGTAACCGCCGACCAGCAGCGACTCGCGCTTGCCGTGGTTGGCCTGCACGATGGCGCCCACCGTCCAGCCGCCCTGATCGGCGGGCAAGCGGCGCGACGCGGTGCCGCTGCCGCCTTTGAATTCATGGCAGATCATGCCGCTGCCGCCGCCGACCGCGCCCTCCTGCGGCAAGCCGCCCCGGGCCGCCTGCTGCGCCTGGCGCACGTGCTCGGCCTTGACGTGAAAGCCGTTGATGTCGTTGAGCAGGCCGTCGAAGGTTTCCATCACCACCGGCATATTCCAATACACCGCATTGTCGCCCGCGGGCAGCGTTTCACGCTCCAGCGCGATCAGCGCATCGCGCACCACGCCCACGCTGTGGGTGTTGGTGAAGGCGATCGGGCTGGTCAGCAGGCCCGCTTCGCGCACCCATTCCAGGCCGGTGGCGTCGCCGTTGCCGTTCAGCACGTGCACCCCGGCAAAGCAGGGGGCGTGGCGGGCGGAACCGGGGCGCGGTTCGATCACCGTCACGCCGGTGCGCACGCTGCGTCCGTCCGCCAAATCGGCATGGATGCTGGCATGGCCGACGCGCACGCCGGGCACGTCGGTGATGGCGTTCAGCGGGCCGGGCGTGCCCTGTCCGATGATAATGCCCAGATCCTGAGCGCGCTGCGTCATGGTTATTCTCCTTCTATTGAGGGGGCGGCGAGGGGCGCCGGTTGGCGGCCGCGCAGATGGTTCAGCGCCAGCCCGAAGCCGATGATGCCGGCAATGATAATAAAGTCTTTCAGGCTGCTGGCGATCAAAATCGTCCACAGCACGTACAGGCAGCACAGCAGCGCCACCACCACCGGCAGCGGCCACAGCGGCATCAGGTACGGGTGGTGGAAGTGGCGGCGACGGCGGCTGATCAGCGCCGCCACCGCCATGATGATGTACACCAGCAGCAGCAGGATCACGGTGAACGAGGTCAGCGATTCGAGATCGGAGCAAAACGCCAGCAGCGCCGACGGCACGCCGAACAGCAGGGTGGCGATCCAGGGAGTGCCGAAGCGCGGGTGGATGATTTTCAGCGCCCGGTTAAACGCCGGCAGCCAGAAACCGTCACGCCCGCTGGCAAACATCATGCGGCTGAACTGCGCCACGATGGCGATGATGGCGTTGAACACCGACAGATAAATCGCGCCGCTTACCACCCGCGCCAGCGTCGGGCCGCCGAGCTGGGTGACCACATAGCCGACCGGATCGGCCTGTTTGGCCATCTCCGTCAGCGACGGCGAGCCGATCAGCAGGGCAGTGAACGGCACCAGTTCCACCAGCACCACGATGGCCAGCGTCAGCATGATCGCGATCGCCATCGGCCTGCCCTGTTCGCGCATGTCTTCCGCCATGTACACCGCCGCGCCGTAGCCGTTGTAGGAGAACAGCGCGACTCCGACCATGGCGACGATCAGCGGCAGTGACACCGGCGCCAGGCTGCCCTGCGCGTCCAGCATCACCGGCGCGGTGAGGATCTCCGTGCTCTGATGCGGGTGGCTGAAGCCGAGCCAGGCGATCAGCGCCAGCACCGCCACTTCCACCACCAGAAAGGCGCCGGTCAGCAGGGCGTTGGCCTTGATGTTGAAAATGGCGCAGATGCCGCCGACCAGCACGGTGAGCATGCCGGCGGTCGAGGCGTCGAACTGGGTGCCCAGCGCGGTGTTCAGGTAGGGCACCGCGCCGGTGGCCAGCACCGCCGGCACGAACAGCGAGGCGCTGAGGATAAACAGATAGGTCTGCAACCCGCACAGGGTGCCGAACAGGCGCTTGATGATGCTGTATTCGCCGCCTGCGCTGGGGTGTGCGGCGCCGAGTTCGGCATAGCACAGCGCGATGGCGGCGGCGACGCAGGCGGCGATCAGAAACGACAGAAAGGCGCCGCTGCCGGCGTTGGCGATCGCCAGCGGGGCGATGACGAAGATCGAACTGGCCGGCGTCACGCCGGACGCGGTGATCATCACCACGTCGAGGACGCTGAGATTGCCTTTGAAGGTGTGTTCAGGGGCGGACTCTTTCATTGGGAACTACTCCATTAACGCTTGGGTGAATTGTTGTTGCCGCCAGAAGGGCGACTCTGTTGTCCTGCGTAAAGATGAAATGGAGCGCGTGGAAATACCGGGGAAGCGAACTTCCCCGGAAGGGACTTTTCGTTATGCTGGGATTACCCCTGCCCCGATGGGAAGCTGAAGCTGGCGCGCCGGGCATCGCCGGAGGCCGGCCAGCGCTGGGTCACGGTCTTGCGTTTGGTGTAGAACCTGACGGCGTCCGGGCCGTAGGCGTGCAGATCGCCGAACAGCGAGCGCTTCCAGCCGCCGAACGAGTGGTAGGCCACCGGTACCGGCAGCGCCACGTTGATCCCCACCATGCCGACCTGAATGCGGCTGGAGAAGTAGCGCGCCGCCTCGCCGTCGCGGGTGAACAGACAGGTGCCGTTGCCGTATTCGTGGGCGTCGATCAAGGCCATCGCCTCCGGCAGCGACGCCGCGCGCACCACGCCGAGCACCGGGCCGAAGATCTCCTCCTGATAGATGCGCATGCCGGGCGTCACGCGATCGAACAGCGTCGGGCCGAGGAAATAGCCCTGGCTGGGGCGGCCGTCCGCGCCGGTCACGCTCAGTTCGCGCCCGTCCACCAGCAGCTCGGCGCCTTCGGCCACGCCCTGATCGATATAGCCTTTCACCTTCTGATAATGCTGTTGAGTCACCAGCGGCCCCATGTCGTTGCGGTTGTCGCTGCCGGGGCCGACGCGCATGGCGGCCATCTGTTGCCGCAGCCCGGCGATCAGCGCTTCGGCGGTGCCGTCGCCCACCGCCACCACCAGCGGGATGGCCATGCAGCGCTGGCCGCAGGAGCCGAAGGCCGCGCCCATCAGCGCGCCGACCGCACCGGGGATATCGGCGTCCGGCAGCACCACCGCGTGGTTCTTGGCGCCGCCCAGCGCCTGCACCCGTTTGTTCTGCGCGCAGCCGGTGTGATAGATGTGCTCCGCCACCGGCGTCGAACCGACGAAACTGATCGCCTTCACGCGCCCGTCATGCAGCAGCGTCTCCACCGCTTCGCGATCGCCGTTGACCACGTTGAGCACCCCCGGCGGCAGCCCGGCCTCCGTCGCCAGCCTCGCGATATACAGCGCGGCGGAAGGCACGCGCTCGGAAGGCTTCAGCACGAAGGTGTTGCCGCAGGCGACCGCCATCGGCCACATCCACAGCGGCACCATCGCCGGGAAGTTGAACGGCGTGATGCCCGCCACCACCCCCAGCGGCTGAAACTCGCTCCAGCTGTCGATGCCCGGGCCGGCCTCTTTGCTGTGTTCGCCCTTCAGCAGTTCCGGCACATAGCCGGCGTATTCGATATTCTCGATGCCGCGCTGCAGTTCGCCCAGGGCATCGCTGAGCACCTTGCCGTGCTCGGCGGTGATCAGTTGGCAGATGGCGTCGGCGTGCTGCTCCAGCAGATCCTTGAGCTTCATCATGATGCGCGCGCGCTTCAGCGGCGGGGTGTCGCGCCAGGCGGGATAGGCCTGTTCGGCGGCGGCGATGGCGCGCTCCACCGTGGCGCGGTCGGCCAGCTGCACCTCCTGCGCCGACTGACCGGTGGCCGGGTCGTAAACCGGCTGGCTGCGTTCGCCGCCGGCGGCGGGCTCGCCGTTGATCCAATGGGTAATGGTCATGGTTCTCTCCTTATTCTGTGGCGTTGAGGGCGTCGCCGACGGCGTTGATCAGCGCATCGACCTGCGCTTCGCTGCTGATGAACGGTGGCGCCAGCTGCAGGGTGTCGCCGCCGTAGCGCACGTAAAATCCGCTTTCCCAGCAGCGCATCGCCGCCTCGAAGGGGCGCCGCGCCGGTTCGCCCGGCCGCGCCGCCAGCGTAATGCCGGCCGCCAGGCCGATGTTGCGAATGTCGGCGACGTGTTTGGTTCCCTGCAGGCTGTGCACCGCGCGCTCGAAGTAGGGCGCCAGCGCCTGTACGCGCTCCACCATCTGTTCGCGCTGCAGGATGTCCAGCGTCGCCAGCGCGACCGCGCAGCTGACCGGGTGGGCGGAGTAGGTGTAGCCGTGCGGGAATTCGAGCTGGTAGTCAGGCTCGCCGCCGTTCATGAAGGTTTGGTAAATCTCCGGCCGCACCACCACTGCGCCCATCGGTTGCGCGCCGTTAGTCACCTGTTTGGCGATGTTCATGATGTCCGGCGTGACGCCGAACGCCTCGGCGCCGGTCATCGCGCCGCAGCGGCCGAAGGCGGTGATCACTTCGTCGAAGATCAGCAGGATGTCATGCTGGGTACAGATTTCGCGCAGGCGCTGCAGGTAGCCGACCGGCGGCACGATCACCCCGGCGGAGCCGGAGAAGGGTTCGACGATCACCGCGGCGATCGTTGAGGCGTCGCGCAGCGCGATGATGCGGTTGAGCTCTTCCGCCAGCTCCGCCCCCTGTTGCGGCATGCCGCGCGAAAAGGCGTTGCCGGCCAGCAGGGTATGCGGCAGGTGGTCCGCCTCGGCGCCGGCGCCGAACGTTTTGCGGTTGCCGGCGATACCGCCGACTGAGATACCGCCGAAGTTAACGCCGTGATAGCCCTTTTCCCGGCCGATAAAGCAGGTTTTGCCCGCCTGGCCTTTGGCGCGCCAGTACGCGCGCGCCATTTTTAGCGAGGTGTCCGCCGCTTCCGAGCCGGAGCCGGTGAAGAACACGTAATCCAGCCCTGCCGGCGTCAGTGCCTTGATCTTGTTGGCCAGTTCGAACGACAGCGGGTGGCCGAACTGAAACGCCGGCGAGTAATCCAGCGTCGCCAGCTGGCGCTGGGCGGCGTCGGTGATTTCCTGCCGGCCGTGCCCCAATCCGCAACACCATAATCCGGACAGGCCGTCGAAAATCTTTCTGCCGTCATGGCTGGTGTAATACGCCCCCGCGGCTTGAGTAATGATGCGCGGCTGCGCTTTAAAATTACGGTTGCCGGTAAAAGGCATCCAATGGGCCTCTAACCCTTCGGCATCGAGACTATTTAGCGGGTGATTTTCAGCGGCCATGTTTTCCTCCGAACAGGAAAATAAGAGCGATTAATGAAATAAACCGAGTTGTTAACGAATTGTTGTGCGAAATTGACTATGTACCGCTTGTTCTCTACTGTGAATAATCATATGTCGAAACTTACTTAAGGTTTTATGCAAGTAAAAAAGCGCGCGCTGTTAGGGCAATTGTCGGATATGGATCTGCGTTTGCTGCGGGTATTCAAAGCCGTGGTCGACTGTGGTGGGATGAGCGCCGCCGAACTGGAGCTGAACATCAGCCTGTCGACCATCAGCAAGCACATCAAGGATCTGGAACAGCGGCTGGGTCTGACGCTGTGTCAGCGCGGGCGCGAGGGCTTTGCGGTCACCGACGAGGGGCTGTTGATCTACCAGGAAACGGTCAACCTGCTGGCGGCCACCGAGGCGTTCCGGCGCGGGGTGGACGAGGTGCATCAGCGCCTGGGCGGGCAGCTGCACGTGGCGATATTCGACCATACGGTCAGCAATCCGCAGGCGCAGATCGGCCGGGCCATCGCGTTATTCAGCGAGCGTGCGCCGGAGGTTTCTTTGCAAATGTACGTGGAGCCGATTAATACCATTGAACGCGGCGTAATTGATGGGCAATTTCAGGTTGGCGTTATTCCCATGCACCGCAGCGCGGAAAGTTTATCTTATCATTCGTTATTCAGTGAGAGGATGTTCTTATATTGCGGCGCGCAGCATGAATTATTTTCCGCCCCCCATGAAACATTAAATTGGGATCTGCTGCACAATTATGCCTTCGCTGGATTAGGCTACCATTCGCCGAATATGGAACTGAGCCTGCAGCAACATTTGCATCGCAAGGCGACGGGGTTCGCGCAGGAGTCGATCGCCACGCTGATCCTCTCCGGCAAATACGTCGGCTTTTTGCCGGATCACTACGCGGCGTTTTTCGTGGCGCAGAACCTGATGCGGGCGATCAAACCGGCGCTGTTCCGCTATCACTGCGAATACTCCAGCGTGCTGCGCCGCTCGCCGGTGCCGCAGCGGGTGGTGAAGCTGTTCCATGAGTGCCTGCTGGCGGCCCACGGAACAGCGTGACGCTTACTGCTCTTTCTTCTTGCCGAAGATTTTGATCAGCGCGCCGACCAGGATGCCGACCGCGATGCCGGCGAAGATCCAGCCGATGATGCCCATTTCCTTAACTCCTGCTAGTGCGTTGATCTGATTATACCCGTCATACTTGAAACTGCATCTGTGTTGGCTGCGAGCGCGTACGCCAGTCACTGACTTGAGTAAGCTCTGGCGAGCCGCCTCTTGCCGCCGGGATGCAGCTCCAACTATTTAGGGTAGAAATAGTCATTCGACGCGAAATGCCTCTTCGATCATCCGTTGCCGCTGCGCCGGCGCATAGTCGATCCAGGAATTCTTGCTGTTGGATTTGTCCAGCGCCACCGCCAGTTCCTGGCCGGAAATCGGCAAATCGTCCTGCCAGAACGGCGCGATGGCGTGGCGGGTGATGAAATCGGTCAGGTAGCTCTCCGGGCTGCCCTGCCAGTGCGGATACAGGCGCGCGGCCAGCTCGGCCATCAGCGCGCGTTGCTGCGGCTGTTCGCTGCTTTCCAACAGGGCGAGGAACGGCAGCAGCAGACGGCCGCAGACCTGGCCGTGGTGGTAGTCGCGCAGCGCGCCGATCTCGCCGGCGATGCCGTGGATCACCCCCAGCCCGGCGGCGCTCAGCGTCAGCCCCCCAAGGTACGAAGCTTGCATAATCGCTTCGCGCGCCGCGTCGCTGCGGTTGAGCGCCGGCCAGGCCGCAAGGAAGTGGCGGATGCCGCTCAGCGACATGTCGCGCGTCATGGTGCCGGCGGTTTTCGACAGATAGGCCTCGAACAGGTGGGTGAAGGCGTCGATGGCGCAGTAGGCCAGCACCTTGTCCGGCGCGCCGGACAGCAGCTGCGGATCGAGAATGGCGGTGTGCGGCACGAAGTTATTGTGGCGCAGCGAGGCCTTCACTTTGCTGACCTGAGTGTCGGTGATCACCGCGTTCTGCGTCACCTCGCTGCCGGTGCCGGCGGTGGTGGGAATGGCGATCAGCGGCAGGGTGGCGCCGCTGATTTTGCTGTCGCCCACCTTTTCCATATAGCGCAGCGTCGGCAGCGGATGCTCCACCAGCGCGGAGAACGCCTTGGCGGCGTCCAGCACGCTGCCGCCGCCGATGGCCACCACGCGCCGCGCCTGGCCGCGCCAGCGCGCCACCCAGGCGTCGATTTCCTGCGGTGACGCCTCGTGGCTGACGATCTCGGTGCCGATGAACAGTGGCGCCAGCGATTCGCGCAGGCCGGCGTACACCGGGCCGTTGAGAAAAGATCGGCAGCTGAACAGCAGCGTTGGCTGCGGATCGGCAAGCAGCAGCGGCGGCAGTTGCCGGATGCTGCCGTGGCCGAACCAGGTCTGGCGGTTGGCGATGATGTGGCTGACGGACATGAGGTCTCCTTGACGGCGTTGCAGGGCGCGATGCCACAGCATAAGCCAGCGGGCGCGGAGCGGCCACCGCTTTCCCCGCTGCGGCAACTTGTGAGTTGTTTAACATGTAAACGATCGCGTTCTTGCATTTCGGCGCGCCTGATGCTTTTTTTTAACAGTACCGGCCGTCATTCGGCCAACCCCATCCGAAATCGGTAGATTGTTAATGTATTAATAATGGCGAGGCGGGTATGGATATTCAGGTTGAACGCTTGTCTGCGGTGATCGATGCGGTGGCCAGCCCGCGCTTTTATCCCAGCCTGTTGAACTGGCTGGAAGGTTTTTTCGCCTTCGACAACGCCATCGTTTATGCCTTCGAACGCGGCCGGCCGCCGCGCTGCCTGATCAAAACCGAGCGGGAAAACAGCGATGCGGTCAACCAGATCTACCAACAGGGCGCCTATCTGCAGGATCCGTTTTACCGTGCGCTGAACGACGGCGGCGCAGGCGAGGTGCTCACGCTGCGCCAGCTGGCGCCCTGCGGGTTTTATCACAGCGACTATTACCGTAATTTTTATCGCAAGACCGGCTGGCACGACGAGGCCGGCGTGCTGCTGCAGCTGACGCCGGAGCGCGGGCTGGGGGTGTTCTTCGGCTCGGCGCGCCGCACGGTGGCGGTGCGCTACCCGCAGCGGGCGGATCTGCGCAGCGCGCTGACGCTGGTGAAAAGCGTGGCGCGGCTGCACGGCGAAGTGGTGGCGGCGCCGGCCGAGGCCGACACGGGGAACGACGATGGCGCGCAGGCGCGCTATCTGCTGACGCCGCGCGAGCGCGAGATTGTCGATCTGATCCTCGCCGGCTGCGGTTCGCAGCAGATTGCCGACCGGCTGTTCATCAGCCTCGGCACGGTAAAAAATCACCGTAAGAACATCTACGGCAAGCTGAACATCGGCTCGCAGGCCGAACTGTTCAGCCTGCTGCTGACCGCCCCGCAGCGCCGCAGCGCCGCAGCGCGTGAATGTATCGATCTATCCCCTATAGCTTTCAAGCTACAGCTAGGCGGCCAGGACGAGCGTCCCCAGGAGCTTACTTAGGTAAGTGACTGGGGTGAACGTCAGCAGCCAACAACGCTGTAGTTTGAAAGATGAAGGGGACGAATGTCCCTAAGGGGACATAGCGGCACGGCTGCCGCCTCCCGATAATCCGATGTCATGGCATAGGCAATCGGGAGTGCGGCAGTGAACAACGAAATCGAGTCCTTAACCTACTACGCGGCGACCAAAAAATACGATCTGCGCTTCCCGACGCTGGAAGAGGATCTGGACGTCGACGTGGTGATCATCGGCGGCGGCTTCTCCGGCATCAACACTGCGCTGGAGCTGGCGGAGAAGGGCATCACCAACATCGCCATTCTCGAAGGCCGCTATCTGGGTTACGGCGGCACCGGGCGCAACGGCGGCCAGGTGATGGCCGGCATCGGCCACGATCTGGAGAAGATCAAGCGCCACGTTGGCCCGGCCGGGCTGGAAACCATCTTCAAAATCAGCAACCTCGGCGCCGGCATTATCCGCGAGCGCATCAAGAAATATGACATCGACGCCGACTTCTGTTTCGGCTACGGCTACCTCGGCAGCAATGCGCGCCAGGAGAAGACCCTGCGCGGCTGGCTGAAGGAGTTCAGGGCGGTAGCGCCGCAGGAGGAGATTGAGCTCTACACCGGGGCGGAGGTGAAGCAGGTGGTGGGCTCCGACGCCTACACCTGCGCGCTGAAACACATGGGCGGCGGCCACGTGCATTCGCTCAACCTGCTGCTGGGCGAGGCCAAGGCGCTGAGCGGCTACGGGGTGAAAATCTTCGAGAACAGCAGCGTGCTCAACGTGGAGTATGGCCCGCGCATCACGGTGCGCACCGCCATGGGCTCGGTGCGCGCCAACAAGATGCTGTGGGCCTGCAACGGCTTCCTCAACGGCATGGAGCCGCAGATTTATCGCAAGACCATCAATACCTACGCCTTCCAGCTGGCCACCGAGCCGCTGTCTGACGATCTGATCCGCCAGATCAGCCCGATCCGCGGCGCCTACAGCGACATCCGCCCGGTGATCGACTATTACCGGGTGACCAACGAAAACCGGCTGCTGTTCGGCAGCGCCACCCGCCTGATCGAATACTTCCCGTCGGATCTCAAGGCCTGGAACCGCAACCTGATGCTGAAAGTGTTCCCGTACCTGAAAGACGTGAAGATCGATCTGGCCTGGGGCGGCCCGCTGTGCTGCAGCGCCAACCTGTTCCCGCAGATCGGCACGCTGCCGGATCGCGACAACGTGTTTTACGTGCAGGGCTACTCCGGCTTTGGCGTGACGCCGAGCCACATCGTGTGCAAGGTGCTGGCGGAAGGCATGAGCGAAGGATCCGATCGCTACGATCTGATGAGCTCGATCCCGCACGTCAACATCTTCGGCAAGGACAAGCTGCGGCGGGTGATGACCACCGCCGGTAAGGTTTGGCACCAGACATCCGGCTACTGGAAAGGCCGCCGTTAACCCTCAGAGGAGAATGACATGAAACCGTTACTGCTTAAACAACCACTGCCGGAACTGCTGGAGATCGGCAGCGTCAGCAACCTGGGCGCCACGGTGATCGCCGGCACGCCGACCGTCGGCGTGGCCAGCATCTTCGGCGAGCCGACCGACAACCTGAACTGCGGCGTGTTCAGCTGCACCCGCGGCAGCTTCGTGATGGAGTATCCGTTCGCCGAGCACGCCACGGTGTGGGAAGGCAGCGCGACCCTGACCAACGAACGCACCGGCGAATCGGTGCAGTATCAGGCCGGCGATTCCTGGTTCGTTGAGAAAGGCACTCCGGTGCGCTGGGACATCACCTCGGATCGCTTCGTCAAACACTACCTCGCCATCGTCGAGGGCTGACGCCGTCATGCCCCCTCGGCCCGCTGAGGGGGAGCGCCTTAGCCTAACGCCCGCGCAATAAAATCGGTCACCCGCTTGAGGATCCGATCCTTATTGGTTTCGTTAAAGCTCTCGTGCCGCCCGCCCGCATTGATCATCCGTTCGAAATTGTCGCCGCGCAGACGATCGAGCGCGGTTTGCGTTTCGCTCATCAGCACCAGCCGATCGTCGTCGCCGTGGATCCACAGCGTGGGCAGCGCGCCGAAGCCCGGCCCGGCGTTGATGGCGGCGAGGATCCGCTGCATGGCGCGCAGGGTGGGGCGCTTGAACGGCCCGTGCCACACCAGCGGATCTTCCTGATACGCCGCGCCAACCGCCGGATCGCGCGCCAGGGTAGCGGTATCCAGCGGCGCGTCGGGGATCGTCGGCAGTTCGGCCAGATCGGAGATCGCCGTTCTGTCGCCAAGCAGCGGGCCGGACAGCACCAGCGCGCGCACCTCCTCGCCGTAGCGCTGCACGTAGCGGGTGGCGATCATGCCGCCCATCGAGTGGCCGATCACCACCAGCGGCAAGGTGGGGTATTGCTGCCGGAAATGGCTGACCACGCGCTGCACGTCGTCGACCACGGCGTCGTAATCCTCGATCAGCACGCGTTCGCCCTGCGACAGGCCGTGGCCGAGATGGTCGGGGCCAAACACCCGCGCGCCCTGCACCTGTAGCGTGCGCGCCACGTATTGGTAACGGCCGAGATGCTCGCCGTAGCCGTGTATCAGCAGCGCCAGATAGCGCGGCTGGTCATTTCCCCAATCATGCACGGCGATGTCGCCGTGACGGCCTTTGATAAAGCTGACGGTTTGTTCGGGCATCTTATTGTTCTCATGGTGGTAGGGTTGCCCTTCAGCGTAGCGGCTGGCGACTAAGTTGTCAGGGGCGCCGGGTGCGGCGCCCGCAGAGAGGGGATTACAGGCCGAACTGGCGCGCCAGTTCGTCGAGCGCTTCGCGCTGGAAGCGGTTGAAGGCGTCGCGCGGCTGCTGTTGCTGGATGAACGCCAGCAACGGATCCTGCACTTCAGTGCGCACGCCGCTCAGCTGTTCCATTACCGCCAGCCCGCAGAACGGCACGTAGGATTCGGCGTAGCCGCCTTCGTGCACCATCACCAGCTTGCCGCCGCACAGCCGGTCGGCGGCGTCCTGCACCAGCGCGGTCATGGCGCGGAAGCTGTCGCTGTGCAGCTGCATGCGCGCCAGCGGATCGAGGGCGTTGGCGTCGTAACCGCAGGCGACGATGATCAGCTCCGGCTCGAATTTTTCCAGTGCCGGGATGATGATGCGCCGCATGGCGTGCAGGTAGCCGTCGTCGCCGGCGCCGGCCAGCATCGGCACGTTAACGTTGCAGCCCGCCCCGGTGCCTTCGCCGCGATCCCGTTCGCCGGAATAGCCCGCCGGGAAGCAGCCGTCCTGATGCAGCGACAGCGTCAGCACGTCGCCGCGCTGCCAATAGATGTGCTGGGTGCCGTTGCCGTGGTGCACGTCCCAGTCGAGCACCGCTACCTTGCCGAGGCCATGGCGGGCCTTGGCGCGCTCGATGGCGATCGGAATATTGGCCAGGAAGCAGAAACCCATCGATTGATCCGGCAGGCAGTGGTGGCCCGGCGGGCGCGACAGCGCATAGGCGTTATCCAGCTCGCCCTGCAGCACCGCCTCCACCGCCGCGCAGGCCAGCCCGGCGGAGAGTTTGGCGATCTCATAGCTGCCCGGCCCCAGCGGCGCTTCCTCTCCCAGCAGGCCGCCGCCGCTGTCGCTCACCTGTTTGAAACGCTGCAGGTAGTGGGCGGGGTGAATGCGCAGCAGGTCTTCTTCCGTCGCCGGTTCGGCGCTCAGCAGGGTGAGCTGGCGCGACAGGCCGGACACGTCCATCAGGTTCTTCATGCGCCGTTTGGTTTCCGGCGACTCGGCGTGGCCGGCGCCCGAGGGCGGTTGTACCCAGCCGCCGACCGGCAGGGTGGTGGCGTGCAGGCCGGTGCTGTGCCAGAAACAGCGTTCATCAAACAAGAAACCGGTTGTTCTTTTCACCTTTCTCCTCCTGTTATACGGCGCGGTGCGCGCGGTGAAGCCAGCGAAATCAACAGCAGCGACAGCAGCGCGCAGCCCAGCGCGCCGAACAGCAAGGCGTTGAAACCGCCGGAAGATTCGATCAGAGAGCCGGCCAGCGTCGGGCCGATGGCCATGCCGCCGCCGATCACCAGGTTGATGCCGTTCATCAGCTTGCCGTCGTTATCCAACCCGGCGACGCGCGCCAGAATGAACGGCAGCACGAAGGTCCAGGTGAATTTGAACAGCAGGGCCGCCAGGGCGAAGCGCAGCAGCAGGGGCTGGCTCGTCAGCAGCGCCACGCTGGCCAGCAGCAGGGCGTACCCCAGCACGATCGGGCGTCCGCCGCCGAAGCGCGCGCCGATCAGCGCCGCGGCCCCCGCGCCGACGATGCCGAGCAAGGTGGCGACGGCCAGCACCTGGCCGCTGTGGGCCGGCGACAGCCCGGCGCCGGCAGCGATGCCGCCGATAAAGGTCCAGACCGCGCTCAGGCTGATGTAAAAGGTCAGCACCGCCAGCACGGCGCACAGCTTGCGCGCCAGCGAGGCGGCGGGGCCGCTGCGGGCGGCGCGGGCAGCGGTGAAACCGTTGGGGAACGCCGGGATGAGCGGCAGGCAGCACAGCATGATGGCCGCCAGAATCAGGTAGACCGCCATCAGGCCGAAGTGCGCGAACAGCGGCGGCAGCACCAGCAGCCCGACCGCGCCCAGCACCAGCTGGCCGAGCACCCAGAAGGCATAGACCCGGCTGGGATTGGCGGTGCCGGCGGCGCAGGTGATGCACAGGATCATCAGGGTGCCGCCCGCCAGCGAGGCGATAAAGCGCAGCGGCAGCAGCAGGGTAAAATCCTGCGCCAGCGCCGAAGCCAGGTTGCCGGCGATAAACACCAGCGCCGACAGCGTAGCGACCCGCCGCCAGTTGATGCGCCCGATCCACCACCACGCCGGCAGCGTGGCCAGGCTCATGGCGCCGAGTTCGGTGGAGAACAGGTGGCCGATCTGCGCCGGGCCGAGCTGCCACTGCGCGGCGAGCTGGGCGGCCACGGCGGGGGCGGTCATCAGAATGCCCGGCGCGATGGCGGCGAAGACGATAATGGCGGTCAGCAGCCGCGGCGGGCAGGGGAGCGCCGCGCCGACGGCGGGCGCGGAAACCGAATCACTGGACATAAACCTTATTCCCCAAGCGTTAAGTGACGATGAAATATCCCGCCCGGCCCGATTGCGGGCAGGGGGAGGCCGCGCCATAAATGGCGAATACGTTTTGGCGTTATTTTCCGGCCGTCGGCAGCGGCGGCCGTTATCGGGCGTTAACCGTGGGCGAGAAAGCCGCCGGCGACCAGCTCGGTGCGGTTCACCACGTCGGTTTTGGCGAAAATATTGCGCATATGGGTTTTCACCGTGGACAGCGAAATGCCCAGCTTCAGGGCGATGCGCTTATTGCTGGCGCCTTCGCGCACCAGGTTGACGATCTCTTGCTCTTTGGCGGTCAGCATCTGCGCCTCGCCGTCGGGCAGCAGATCGCGCGTCGCCAGCTCGATCAGCGGCAGCACCGCGCGCAGGCGGCCGCGCTCCACTTCGGTAAACGGCGTATCGCGGATCAGCGATACCCCGGCGACGATGCGCTTGCGCTGGCGGATGAAGATCTCCGTCATGTCGCGCATGTCGTTCGGCAGCATAAAGTCGTGGTAATAGCGGCGGTTGCCGGCGATCGCCGCCGGGCTCATGCCGACCATGGTGATGTCCTGGCGATGGAAATTGGCCGGTTGCAGCGGGTCTATCTGTTGGAAGTGGTTCAGATACTGCTGATGCGTTTTATCGGGCATGCCGTACAGGATGTAGTGATCCGGCCGCAGGTCGCGATCGACCAGATAAAACACCCCGGCGGACACCGGGATCAGGTGCGTAATGGTCGCCAAACAACTGTTGATAAAGGCATCGGATGCTGTGCTGTGCATGATTCGTGTTCCTCCCTTTATCGTTCAATCTGGAGAAGGTTGGCGGTCAATATATGAACGATACAAGCATAGTTGTAGCAATTTGGCAACACAATAAAAACATATTAACAACGTGAGGCCGATTGCAATAAAACACATAAATAACAAGATGACACTGCGTTAATCAGGGCTTTTCGGTTCGGATTTATCGCGATTTTCATTAATAGGTTAATGAAATAATTCACCGCTTTTCCCGCTGAATTTACAGCGCTTTTCAATGTTTGCCCGGACGAAGCCCTCGCCGCCCTGCGCGTGCTACAGCCGATGCCGTCGCCGTCGTCCCTCGTTCTTAAGAACGATAGCCAGGCTTTTCCGCCGCTTCCTACACTGCGAATTGAAGATAGCGCCAGGCGGCGCCAAACGTATAAGACGAAAAAATGATGACCTTTCTCGGGCTGAGGCGTCGGGTTGTTCAGTCCGCATGACCATACGGGGAACAAACGATGCAGAAAAAAACGTTGGCGGTGGCGTTGAGCGGCGCCTTATCGGGTCTGGCACAGGGGGCGGACGCCGATCGCCCCAATGTGCTGATCATTCTGGTAGACGACATGGGCTACTCCGACATCAGCCCGTTCGGCGGTGAGATACCGACGCCCAACCTGCAGGCGTTGGCCGAACGGGGCGTGCGCATGAGCCAGTACTACACCTCGCCGATGTCGGCGCCGGCGCGGTCGATGCTGATGACCGGCAATACCAATCAGCAGGCCGGCATGGGCGGCATGTGGTGGTATGAGAGCACCGCCGCGCAGCCGGGCTATGAAATGCGCCTGACCGACCGCGTGATCACGCTGCCGGAGCGTTTTCGCGACGCGGGTTACGCCACCATGATGGCGGGCAAATGGCATCTGGGCTATGTCGACGGCGCCAAACCGACCGATCGCGGCTTCGAGCGCGCCTTCGCCTTTATGGGCGGCGGCACCAGCCATTTCGACGATGCGAAACCGCTGGGCACCGTGGAGGCGTTCCACACCTTCTACACTCTGAACGGCAAACGCGTGTCGTTGCCCAAAGATTTCTATTCCAGCAAGGCCTATGCCGATCAGCTGGAACAGTGGATCCGCGATACGCCGCAAAATAAGCCCGTCTTCGCCTATCTGGCCTTCACCGCGCCGCACGATCCATTGCAGGCGCCGGATGACTGGATCGCCAAATTCGACGGCAAATACGACGCCGGTTACCAGCAGGCCTATCAGCAGCGCATTCAGCGCCTGAAAGCGCTGGGGCTGATTTCCGAGCGCACGCCGATGCCGACGTTGGCGCTGGATAAGGCCTGGAACGCGCTGACGCCCGAGCAGCAAAAATATGAAGCCAAGACCATGCAGGTGTACGCGGCGATGATCGCTTACATGGACGATCAGGTCGGCGCGGTGCTGAACACCCTGAAGCAGACCGGCCGCGACCAAAATACGGTGATCGTGTTCGCCACCGACAACGGCGCCAACCCCGCCAGCGGCTTCTACTACGGCTCGAAGCCGGAGTATTGGCGGCAGTTCGACAACAGCTACGCCAACCTCGGCCGCAAGGGCTCGTTCATCTCCTACGGGCCGCACTGGGCCAACGTCAGCAACGCGCCGTACGCCAATTACCACAAAACCACCAGCGCGCAGGGCGGCATCAATACCGATTTCATCATCTCCGCGCCGCGGCTGAAGGGGCGCGGCGGCATCGACCGCACGCCGATGGCGGTGTATGACATCGCCCCGACGCTGTATGACTATGCCGGCATCGACGCCAACAAACCGCTGAAGGCCAAACCGACGCTGCCGATGGTCGGCGTCAGCTTCAAACGCTATTTCAGCGGCGAGGCCGACGGCGTGCCGCGCGCGACCTACGGCGTGGAGCTGCATAACCAGGCCGCCTATGTGGACGGCGTCTGGAAGCTGCGGCGGTTGGTGAAGGCCGGGCCGACGGCGCAGATGGCGCCGTGGGGGCTGTTCAACCTGCATGACGATCCGCTGGAAACGCGCGATCTGGCCGCCGCCAACCCGGATCGAGTCAAACGGCTGAGCGAGGCGTATCGCCGCTTTGCGCAGCAGGGCATGGTCATTGAAGCCAAAGGCGCAGCGATCGACTACCTCGGCGTCGACGCCAGCACCGGCGACTACATCGGCCTGGATCCGTTGACCCACAAACCGTTGCCGCAGGCGGCGCCATGAACCTGGCCCAGCTGCGCGTGCAGCAGATCCCGGTAGAGAGCGAACCGCGCGCGGCGGCGCCTTTTCATCTGTTGGTGAAGCCGATCGGCGCCGGCTGCAACCTGGGCTGCCGCTACTGCTACTATCCGCAGCGCCAGCAGGAGCGGACGCGCAAGATGGACGACGACCTGCTGGCGGAATTTATCCGCGGCTACATTGCCGCCCAGCCGCGTTACAGCCGCGAGATCAACTTCGTCTGGCAGGGTGGTGAGCCGCTGCTGGCGGGGATCGGTTTTTACAAGCGGGCGCTGGCGTTGCAACGCCGCTACGCGCCGCCGGGCGTGCGGATCAGCAACAGCCTGCAGACCAACGGTACCCTGCTGAACGACGCCTGGTGCCGGCTGTTCCGGCAGCATCACTTTATCCTCGGCGTCAGCCTGGACGGCGATCGCGAGGTGCAGGACGCCCACCGGCCGGACAAGCGCGGCGGTGCCAGCTATGACGCCGCGCTGCGCGGCATTGCGCTGTTGCAGCGCCATCAGATCGATTTCAACCTGCTGATGGTGGTGCACGACGGCGTCGCGGATCGCGCCGAGGCGATCTACGATCATGCGGTGGCGATCGGGGCGCGCTATCTGCAGTTCCAGCCGCTGATGCTGGAAGGGGATGCGCCCACCGCCGGCTATGGGCTGAGCGCCGCCAACTGGGGGCGCTTCATGCTGGCGGTATACCGCCGCTGGCGCAGCCGCGGGCACGTCGGCCAGGTCTTCGTAATGAACATCGAGCAGGTCTACGCGCAGTATTTCACCCACGTCAGCCCCAGCTGCGTACACGCCGAACGCTGCGGCGGCAATCTGGTGATGGAGCCGGACGGGCGGCTTTACGCCTGCGATCATCTGATCAACGCGCAGCACCTGCTCGGCCATGCCGATCGCCACACGCCGCTCGCCACCCTGGCGGCAAGGGCGGCGGAGATGCCGTTCGGTAAAAACAAGAGCCTGCGCCGCGAGTGCCAACGCTGCAGCGTGAAAAGCGTCTGCCAGGGCGGCTGCCCGGCGCATGTGGGCGAAGATCGTTACAACCGGCTGTGCGCCGGCTATTACGCCTTCTTTTCCGCGCTGCTGGCGCCGCTGCGCGCCTACCCGCGCAGCCCGCAGGGAGCGATGCAGTGGCGCGCCGCCGTGAGCGCGGCCGCAGGTTGAAACCGTCTCGTCCTTAAGGACGATAGTCAGCATTTTCCTTTCCTCTCTATAGTGAGATGACCGCCGCTGGCGGTGAAAAACCTGCAAGCACCTGCATGCATCAGGCCAAAACTATAAGAGGAAATAACCATGAACCTGTCGTCGCGGTTGCACGCCCACCTGGCTCGAGGCAAGGTCGGCTTTCCCACCACCCTGGCCAGTTCGGTTGGGGTGATCATGGCCAGCCCGGTGATCCTGACGGTCACCAGCGGCTTCGGCATCGGCGGCGACACCTTCGCGCTGGCGATGCTGATCGCCTTCATCATGATGCAGGCGCAGCTCACCACCTTCTCCGAAGCGGCGGCGCTGCTGCCGACCTCCGGTTCGGTTTACGACTACATCTCCAGCGGCATGGGGCGCTTTTTCGCCATCACCGGCGCGCTGTCGGCCTACCTGATCGTGCACATCTTCGCCGGCACCGCCGAGACCATTCTCTCCGGCATCATGGCGCTGGTGAACTTCGAGCACCTCAACACCCTGATGGAAAGCCACAACGCCTCCTGGATGGTCGGCGTCGGGCTGGTCATCGTGTTCGGCCTGCTCAACGCGTTCGGCATCGAGGCCTTCGGCAAGGCGGAGATCGTGCTGACCTTTGCCATGTGGAGCACGCTGGTGATTTTCGGCATCGTCGGGCTGCTGTCGCCGCATGCGGTGCCGCTCGAGGGCTGGTTCGGCAGCACGCTGAGCCTGAACGATCCCTTCGCGGTATTCAGCCTGATCGGCATGGCGATGTTCATGTTCGTCGGCTGTGAGCTGGTGACGCCGATGGCACCGGAGATCAAACGCTGCGATCGGGTGATCCCGCGCGCGATGGCGCTGGGGCTGTGCGGCGTGGCGGTGTGCATGGCGCTGTATGGCGCGGCGCTCAGCCACCAGGTGGAAAACGTGGTGATCGACGCCGCCAGCGGCGCGCGCCTGCTGGAAACGCCGATGGCCATCCCGGCGTTCGCCGGCCAGGTAATGGGCCAGTTCGGCAAATACTGGCTCGGCGTCGGCCTGCTGTTGGCGGGCGCGGCGACCATCAACACGCTGATGGCGGCGGTGCCGCGCATTCTGTACGGCATGGCGCTGGACGGCGCGCTGCCGCGCATATTCGCCTATCTGCACCCGCGTTTTAAGACGCCGGTGGTCGGCATTCTGGTGGCGGTGTTGATCCCCTGCGTACACGCCTTCGCCATTCAGGGCAACCTCGACAGGATCATTCCGCTGGTGCTGGCGGCGGTGTGCGCCTGGGGCGTGGCCTACCTGCTGGTGACCTGCTCGGTGGTGATCCTGCGCGTACGCCGCCCCGATCTGCCGCGCGCCTATAAATCGCCGTGGTTCCCGCTGCCGCAGATCGTTTCCAGCGTCGGCATCGTGTTGGCCATCGTTTACATCACGCCGCCGGGAATGAACCCGAGCGACATCTACATTCCCTTCGGCTGGATGATCGGCCTGACCGCCGCCTATGCGCTGTTCTGGACGCTGTGCGTGCAGAAAGTGAATCCGTTCAAGCCGGTGCCGGTCGAGCAGGTGCTGGAGAACGCGTTCGCCAAAGGTGAAAACGAGGAGGCGCAGTTTGATCGGCTTACTTCCCTCATTTAATCGCGCCTGGCGGCGAGCGCCGTCGGGCTATCGGCCGGGCGCCGCGCTGGATCGTCTGGCGCGCAACCTGGAACCCTACGCGTGCGAACGCCTGGCACCGGGCCTGCTGCGGCTGACGCTGCCGCAGGGGCCGCAGATCGAGATCGACGAACAGGTGCAGGGGCTGTTTATGGCGCATATCGTCAGCCACCGCTTTCGGTTGCAGGGCGCGTGCGCGGCGCAGCCCCCGATGACGCTGGACGTGGTGACCGGCGGCTGGCTGCGGCGGCGCGGGGTGCGTTATCTGCTGCGCCAGCGCCACGCGGCCGCGCAGCGGGTGCTGGACGGCCTGCAGCGCTACCCGCAGATCGGCGAGACGCTGGCGCAGCTGGATTTTCGCCGCGTGCGGCTGACGGTGAAAGACGGGCGCTGGCAGGTGGATATCGAGCATTTTGCCGCGTCGGAGGTGGTCAGCCGTTTGCCGGCCGGCCGCCGCTATTTGCGGCTGGATGCCGAACAGCGGCGGCTGCTGTTGAGCAGCCTGCTGATGATCGGCCAACTGATGGAGAAGCTGAATCATGAATAGAGTGGTTGTGATTACCGGCGGCGGCACCGGCGTCGGCGCCGCCTGCGCCCGTCTGCTGGCGGCGCAGGGCGATCGGGTGTTCATCATCGGCCGCCGCCCGGAACCGCTGGCGGCGCTGGCGCAAGAGATCGGCGCGCAGGCGCTGGTGGGCGACGCCGCCAGCGGCGAGAGCTGGAACCACGCGCTGCTACCGGCCATTCTGCGCGACGCCGGGCGCATCGACTGCCTGATCGGCAGCGCCGGCGGCATGGGCTTCAAGCGCATCACCGAGATGACCGACGCGCAGTGGCAAGGGGCGATGGACAGCAACCTCAACAGCGCCTTCGCCAGCGCGCGCGCCTGCCTGCCGGAGCTGATTAAAAGCGGCGGCAACCTGCTGTTCGTGGCCTCGATCGCCTCGCTGGCCGCCGGGCCGGAGGTCTGCGGCTACGTCACCGCCAAGCACGCGCTGATCGGGCTGATGCGCTCCATCGCCCGCGACTATGGCCCGCTGGGCGTGCGCGCCAACGCGGTGTGCCCGGGCTGGGTGACCACGCCGATGGCGGACGAAGAGATGCAACTGCTGATGGACGCCCATCAGATATCGCTGGAGCAGGCTTACCAGATGGTCTGCCGCGACGTGCCGCTGCGCCGCCCGGCCAGCGCCGAGGAGATCGCCCGCGTCTGCCGTTTCCTGTGTTCCAGCGAAGCTTCAATCATTACCGGCGCGGCGCTGGTGGCCGACGGCGGCTCCACCATCGTTGACGTGCCGACCCTGGCTTTCACTTCCCTGTAAGGAGCATTTCCATGAGTTCAGAAGCGGTATTCATTCAGGTTGGCGCGCTGGCGGAAGGCTTTGCGCCGCACAGCAATACGCTGGAACGGCAGCACGGGCTGGCGGGCAGCACGCTGACGCTGCGCTTTAGCGACGGCGCGACGCAGCGCTGCCGGTTTACCGACGAGCAGACGCTGGAGTGGGGCGAACGGCGCGGCGTCGCCTATCGTGCCACCAGCATTCGCCCCGGCGTGCTGTTCATCGATTTTCTCGATCCCGCCCGCGCCAACGCCAGCATTACGCTGGTATGCGACCGCAATCAGGGCAACTTCACTGCGGTATACGGCCAGCTGCCGGACGAAGCGCAGGCGCGGCTCGATGCCTTCAGCCGGGTGGAACAGGGGCTGCCGCTGACCGCGGTCGAGGCCGAGTTCCGCTTCGGCACGCTGGATGACGCCGACGTGGCGCCGCCGGGCTTTACCGATGAGCTGATCGGCATGCGCAACATGTACACCTACAGCCCGACCGAGCGGTACGAGCACATCTACCTGAACGATAACTTCTACGCCTGGCAGTGTCTGGACGGGGTGGAGAAAGGGCTGGCGGACGTCGATCGCTGCCACTACGTGAAGGTGGCGGAGCAGCTTTATCTGTTCGTCTGGCGCGAGAAGATCATCCCGACGCTGGGCGTGGTGATGATCGATCTGCAGGGCATGCGCACCGACGGCAAGATCCTCGGTTATCAGGGCAGCGATTTCAGCGCGCTGAGCAACTTTGCGGTCGGTGCCCATGCGCAGGTGCTGAACACCACGCGCCACCCGCGAGGATAGGGCGATGAGCGCAACCTATGCGGCCGACGCCTTCGCGGGGCAGGCGGTGCTGGTGACCGGCGGCGCGCAGGGCATTGGGCTGGCGATCGTCAGCGCCTTTGCCCGGCTGGGCGCCGAGGTGACGATCGCGGACGTGCAGCTGCCGCAGGCGCAGGCGGCGGCGCAGGCGCTGCGGGACGAAGGGCTGAGCGTGCAGGCGCTGGCCTGCGATCTGGCCGAACCGGGGCAGATCGCCGAGCTGGTGGCGATGGTGGGCGAGCGGCATCAACGGCTGGACGTGGTGATCCACAACGCCGCTTACTTTCCGCTGACGCCGTTCGCCGCCATCGACGCGGCCCTGCTGCAACGCACGCTGAGCGTCAATCTGATGGCGCCGTTCTTTCTGGCGCAGGCGGCGCTGCCGTGGATGCGCCGCCGGGGCGGCGGCTGCCTTCTGGTGACTTCGTCGGTGACCGGCCCGCGGGTGGCCTACCCGGGGCTGGCGCACTACGCTGCCTCCAAGGCCGGGGTGAACGGGTTTATTCGCGCGGCGGCGCTGGAGCTGGCGGCGGAGAAAATTCGCGTCAACGGCGTGGAGCCGGGGATGATCCGCACGCCGGCGATGGTCAACCTGGGCGGCGCACAGGTGAATCAGGCGATCGCCGCCTCGGTGCCGCTCGGGCGGCTGGGGGAACCGGAAGACATCGCCGCGGCGATGGTGTTTCTCGCCTCGCCGGCGGCGGCCTACATCACCGGCCAGACGCTGGTGGTGGACGGCGGCGCGCTGTTGCCGGAAACGAATTCTCTGCTTACTTGACGCTGCAGCGTTGTTTGCTGCAACGCCAATTAATTTGAGAATTCCGGTTGGTTAAATCACTTCTTAGTGGGATGCGCGGTGACGTTGGCGGGCAGGCTGTCGCCCAGGGTGATCAGCTCGTCCAGCAGCGTCATCAGCTGGTCCATTTTCTGCCGCGAGAAAGCGGCTTCAATCTCGGCGTAGCCCTGTTCCACCTGGTGGCGCGCCACTTCATACAGATCCTGGCCCTGCTGGGTCAGCGACACGTACAGCTTGCGCTGATCGTTGACCGGCTTGAGGCGGAAGATCAGCTTGTCACGCTCCATGCGTGACAGAATGCCGGTCAGGCTGGGGCGCAGGATGCAGGTTTCCGCCGCCAGCTCGTGGAATTCGATCGAGCGGCTGTTGGCCAGCACGCGGATGATGCGCCACTGCTGTTCGGTCAAATTGTGGCTTTTCAGGATCGGGCGGAAGAACCCCATGGCGGTTTCACGCGCCTGCAGCAGGGCGATGGTTAACGATTCATGCATAAGTTTGGCCTTAGCTATCAAGGTGTTCGTTGTTACGGCGCTCGTTATGGGGGCGCCCGCCCCGCAAAGCCCGATTTTGTTAATAACTTAATAGTAGCCAAAGTTACCCGTAGGGATAAAGCAAAAATGCGTGCCGCAGCGAAAAATGGCGAGAAAAATGATTAATACGTTGAATAATCACGCTAATGTTCGTTATTTGTGAATATTTTGTTATCACGATCACAAATCACTCCAAGCGCGTTGCGTAAAAGCTGCACAGCGTATAAAAGTAATCATTAATATATTAATGAATGCCGGTTGTCATGTTTTGCCATTGGAGGAGTTCGCATGAAAGGCACCGTATTTTCCGTTGCGCTGAACCACCGCAGCCAACTGGACGCCTGGGATCAGGCGTTTCACCAGCCGCCGTATCAGACCCCGCCCAAAACCCCGGTCTGGTTTATCAAACCGCGCAACACCCACCTCGCCAACGGCGGGGCGATCCCGTTTCCGGCCGGTGAAACCGTGCAGAGCGGCGGCACGCTGGCGGTGATCATCGGCGATACCGCGCGCAAGGTGCCGGTGGCGCAGGTGGGCCGTTATCTGGCCGGCTACGCGTTGGCCAACGACGTCAGCCTACCGGAGAGCAGCTTCTACCGCCCGGCGATCAAGGCTAAATGCCGCGACGGGTTCTGCCCGTTGGGGGAGATCGGCCAGCTGGCGAATGCCGATCGGCTGGAGATCGTCACCGAGATCAACGGCGTGGAGCAGGATCGTTGGTCCACCGCCGATCTGGTGCGCTCGGTGCCTGAGCTGATCGCCGCCATCAGCGACTTTATCACCCTGCAGCCGGGCGATGCGGTGCTGATCGGCACCCCGCACCAGCGGGTGGAGATCAAACCGGGGGATGAGGTGACGGTGCGCGCCGCCGGCCTGCCCACGCTGACCAACCGCGTCACCCAGGCAGGAGCCGCATCATGAAACATGCCCGTATTCGCCATCATGGCCAGGTCTTCAACGTGCAGGTGGACGAGCAGCTGCGCGTCACGCTGCCGAACGGCGAGGTGCTGCAGGAGCGCGAAGTGGAATGGCTGCCGCCGGCGCAGGGCACGGTGTTCGCCCTGGGGCTGAACTATGCCGACCACGCCAGCGAGCTGGAATTCAAGGCGCCGGAAGAGCCGCTGGTGTTCCTCAAGGCACCGAACACCCTGACCGGTCACCGCCAGGTGTCGGTGCGCCCGGCCGGCGTGGAGTATATGCATTACGAAGCCGAGCTGGTGGCGGTGATCGGCAAGACCGCGCGCAACGTCAGCCGCGAGCACGCCATGGAGTATGTGGCGGGCTACACCCTGTGCAACGACTACGCCATCCGCGATTACCTGGAGAATTACTACCGGCCGAATCTGCGGGTGAAGAGCCGCGACACCCTGACGCCGATCGGGCCTTACATCGTCGATCGTGACGACGTCGCCGATCCGCACCGGCTGGCGCTCAGCACTTACGTCAACGGCGAGCTGCGCCAGCGCGGCAGCACCGCCGACATGATTTTCGACATTCCGTTCCTGGTCGCCTACCTGAGCGAATTCATGACGCTGCAGCCGGGCGACATGATCGCCACCGGCACGCCGAAAGGGCTGGCCGACGTGCAGCCGGGCGACGAAGTGGTGGTGGAGATCGAGGGCATCGGCCGTCTGGTTAACCACATTATCAGTGAAAAAGATTACGAGGAGAGCCTGCGATGAAAACCATCAACCACTGGATCAACGGCAAGAACGTCGCCAGCAAAGAGTATTTCACCACCACCAACCCGGCGAACGGCGAGGTGCTGGCGGAAGTGGCCTCCGGCGGCCAGCTGGAGATAGATCAGGCGGTGGCGGCGGCGAAAGAGGCGTTCCCCAAGTGGGCCAACACGCCGATGAAAGAGCGCGCGCGCCTGATGCGCCGCCTGGGCGAGCTGATCGACCAGAACGTGCCGCAGATCGCCGAACTGGAAACCGCCGACACCGGCCTGCCGATCCACCAGACCAAAAACGTGCTGATCCCGCGGGCTTCGCACAACTTCGAGTTCTTCGCCGAGGTGTGCCAGCAGATGAACGGCAAGACCTACCCGGTGGACGACAAGATGCTCAACTACACGCTGGTGCAGCCGGTGGGGGTATGCGCGCTGGTGTCGCCGTGGAACGTGCCGTTCATGACCGCCACCTGGAAAACCGCGCCTTGCCTGGCGCTGGGCAACACCGCGGTGCTGAAGATGTCCGAACTGTCGCCGCTGACCGCCGATCGCCTGGGCGAGCTGGCGCTGGAGGCCGGCATTCCGGCCGGGGTGCTGAACGTGGTGCAGGGCTACGGCGCCACCGCCGGCGACGCATTGGTGCGCCATAAAGACGTGCGCGCGGTCTCCTTCACCGGCGGCACCGCCACCGGCCGCCGCATCATCGAAAGCGCCGGGCTGAAGAAATTCTCCATGGAACTGGGCGGCAAGTCGCCGGTGCTGATCTTTGAAGACGCCGACATCGAGCGGGCGCTCGACGCCGCGCTGTTCACCATCTTCTCGATCAACGGCGAGCGTTGCACCGCCGGTTCGCGCATCTTCATTCAGGAGAGCATCTACCCGGAATTCGTCAAACGCTTCGCCGAGCGCGCCAACCGTCTGCGCGTGGGCGATCCGCAAGATCCCAACACCCAGGTGGGGGCGCTGATCAGCCCGCAGCACTGGGAAAAAGTCTCCGGCTATATCCGCCTCGGGGTGGAAGAAGGGGCGACCCTGTTGGCCGGCGGCCCGGACAAACCGGCCGGTTTGAGCCACGGCAACTTCCTGCGCCCGACGGTACTGGCGGATGTCGACAACCGGATGCGCGTGGCGCAGGAAGAGATCTTCGGGCCGGTGGCCTGCCTGCTGCCGTTCAAGTCGGAAGAAGACGGCCTGCGCATGGCCAACGACGTGGAATACGGCCTGGCGTCGTACATCTGGACGCAGGATGTGAGCAAGGTTCTGCGCCTGGCCCGCGGCATCGAAGCGGGCATGGTTTTCGTCAACACCCAAAACGTACGCGATCTGCGCCAACCGTTCGGCGGCGTGAAAGCCTCCGGCACCGGCCGCGAAGGCGGCGAATACAGCTTCGAAGTGTTCGCCGAAATGAAGAACGTGTGCATTTCCATGGGCGACCACCCGATCCCGAAATGGGGCGTCTAAGCCTCGGGCCACAATAATAACGAAAGAGATGAGAACAATGACGACAAAACTTACCACTAATGCTGTCCCTGCTCCCGACGTCGTGCGCTGTGCCTACATGGAAATTCAGGTCACGAACCTTAAAGCCGCACGCGAATTTTACGTCGATATCCTCGGCCTGGTCGTGACCGCCGAGGATGACAAAACCCTCTACCTGCGTTCGATGGAGGAGTTCATTCACCATAACCTGGTGCTGCGCGAAGGCCCGGTCGCCGCCGTGGCGGCGTTTGCTTTCCGCGTACGCACGCCGGAAGACGTCGATCGCGCCGAAGCGTATTTCAAGGCGCTTGGCTGCCGTACCGAGCGGCGGGTGAACGGGTTCGCCAAAGGCATCGGCGATGCGGTGCGGGTAGAGGATCCGCTCGGTTTCCCGTATGAGTTTTTCTACGACGTGCAGCACGTCGAGCGCCTGGCCTGGCGCTACGATCTGTATACGCCGGGCGCGCTGGTGCGCCTCGACCACTTTAACCAAATCACCCCTGACGTGCCGCGCGCCGTGGAATACATCCAGGGGCTGGGCTTCCGCGTAACGGAAGACATCCGCGATGAAGACGGCGTGGTTTACGCTGCCTGGATGCGCCGCAAGGCGACGGTGCACGATACCGCGATGACCGGCGGCGCCGGGCCGCGCATGCACCACATCGCCTTCGCCACCCATGAAAAGCACAATATTTTGGCCATCTGCGACAAGCTCGGCGCGCTGCGCAAGTCCGATTTGATCGAACGCGGCCCCGGCCGTCACGGCGTCTCTAACGCGTTCTACCTCTACCTGCGCGATCCCGATGGCCACCGCGTGGAAATCTACACGCAGGATTACTACACCGGCGATCCGGACAACCCGACCGTGACCTGGGACGTGCATGACAACCAGCGCCGCGACTGGTGGGGCAATCCAGTGGTGCCGAGCTGGTATACCGAAGGATCGCTGGTGCTGGATCTCGATGGGCAGCCACAGCCGGTCATCGAGCGCAGTGCGCCCAGCGAAATGGCCGTCACCATCGGCGCAGACGGTTTTTCCTATACCCGTGAGGGCGATACGGAAAAAGGTTTCAAGCTTGGCAATACGCTGTAAATGCCGCTGCGCGGGCCGCGCCCGCGCATATTTGCCGTCTGGAGAACGCTATGCCCCATTTTTACGCTGAATGTACCGACAACATCCGCCGCGAGGCGGATTTGCCCACCCTGTTCGCCAAGGTCAACGAGGCGCTGGCGGCGACCGGCATCTTTCCGCTGGCCGGCGTGCGCAGCCGCGCCATCTGGCTCGACACCTGGCAGATGGCCGACGGCAAGCAGGACTACGCCTTCGTGCACATGACGCTGAAGATCGGCCACGGCCGCAGTCTGGAAAGCCGGCAGCAGGTGGGCGAGATGCTGTTTGCGCTGATCAAGGAACACTTCGCCGCGCTGATGGCGCAGCGTTACCTGGCGCTCTCTTTCACCATGGAAGAGCTGGATCCGGTGCTGAATTACAAACAGAACAATGTCCACGCGCTGTTCAACAAGGCGTGAATAAGGGGTCGTAAATGCTGGATAAAGAGCAGGTTAACCGCGCCGTACAGCGCCTGCATCAGGCGGAAAAGAGTCGTGAACAGATCCGCGCGCTGTCGCTCGATCATCCCGAGATCACCATCGAAGACGCCTATGCCATTCAACGGCAGTGGGTGGAGCTGAAGATCGCCGAGGGGCGCACGCTCAAAGGCCACAAGATCGGTCTGACCTCGCGCGCCATGCAGGTGAGCTCGCAGATCACCGAGCCGGACTACGGCGCGCTGCTGGACGACATGTTCTTCAACGACGGCAGCGACATTCCGATCGATCGCTTTATCGTGCCGCGGGTGGAGGTGGAGCTGGCGTTCGTGCTGGCCAAGCCGCTGCGCGGGCCGAACTGCACGCTGTTCGACGTCTACAACGCCACCGACTACGTCATTCCCGCGCTGGAGATCATCGACGCGCGCAGCCACAACGTCGATCCCGAGACTCAACGGCCGCGCAAGGTGTTCGACACCATCTCCGACAACGCCGCCAACGCCGGGGTGGTGATGGGCGGGCGGCCGATCAAGCCGGATGCGCTGGATCTGCGCTGGATCTCCGCGCTGCTGTACCGCAACGGCGTGATTGAAGAATCCGGCGTGGCGGCGGCGGTGCTCAACCACCCGGCCAACGGCGTGGCCTGGCTGGCCAACAAGCTTGCGCCGTATGAGGTGGAGCTGGAAGCGGGGCAGGTGATCCTCGGCGGCTCCTTCACCCGGCCGGTGCCGGCGCGGCGCGGTGATACCTTCCACGTCGACTACGGCCCGATGGGCTGCATCAGCTGCCGCTTCGTCTAAAAAGCAGGCTCGGCGAACCGGGCCGACTAAACCGGGCGGGGGCCATGCGCTACGCCCGCTTGTCAGGGAGAATGCGATGTTAACCAACCACTTCAAGCGTGCGCTGCAGGAAAAACGCCCGCAGATCGGGCTGTGGCTCGGGCTGTGCAGCAGCTACAGCGCCGAGCTGCTGGCCGGCGCCGGTTTCGACTGGCTGCTGATCGACGGCGAACATGCGCCCAACAACGTGCAAACGGTGCTGGGGCAGCTGCAGGCGGTCGCGCCTTACCCGAGCCGGCCGGTGGTGCGGCCGCCGTGGAACGACGCGGTGATCATCAAGCAACTGCTGGACGTCGGCGCGCAAACCTTGCTTATCCCGATGATCCAAAACGCCGAACAGGCGCGCGATGCGGTGCGCGCCACGCGCTATCCGCCGCACGGCGTGCGCGGCGTCGGCAGCGCCCTGGCGCGCGCTTCGCGCTGGAACCGGGTGCCCGATTACCTGCAGCAGGCCGACGAGCAGATGTGCGTGCTGGTGCAGATTGAAACCCGCGAAGCGGTGAAAAACCTCGACGCCATTTTGCAGGTGGAAGGGGTGGACGGCGTGTTTATCGGCCCGGCGGATCTCAGCGCCGATATGGGCTTCGCCGGCAATCCGCAGCACCCGGAAGTGCAGCGCACCATCGACGACGCGATTGCGCGCATCCGCGCCGCCGGCAAGGCGCCCGGCATTTTGATGGCCAACAAGGCACTGGCGCAGCGCTATCTGGAAGCCGGCGCGCTGTTCGTCGCGGTGGGGGTGGACACCACCCTGCTGGCGCGGGCGGCGGAAGCCCTGGCTGACGAGTTCAAACAGGGCGGGGTGCAAGCGCCTTCATCGGGAGTTTACTGAACCATGAACCACGTCGATTCGCTGCCGCCGGCCAACCCGGCGCAGCAACATAAAGCGTTAACCGCCGCCGAGCAATCGGTGATTAAAAAGTTGTTTCGGCGCCTGATCATTTTCCTGTTCGTGTTGTTTGTTTTCTCTTTCCTCGACCGTATCAACATCGGCTTCGCCGGGCTGACGATGGGCAAAGATCTCGGCCTCAGCTCGACCATGTTCGGGCTGGCGGCGACGTTGTTCTATGTCACCTACGTGATCTTCGGCATTCCGAGCAACATGATGCTGAGCCGGGTCGGCGCGCGGCGCTGGATCGCCACCATCATGGTGCTGTGGGGCATCGCCTCCACCTGCACCATGTTCGCCACCGGGCCGACCAGCCTGTACGTGCTGCGCATGATCGTCGGCATCACCGAGGCCGGTTTCCTGCCGGGCATTCTGGTGTACCTCACCTACTGGTTCCCGGCGTTCTACCGCGCCCGCGCCAACGCCTTGTTCATGATCGCCATGCCGGTGACCATGGCGATCGGCTCGCTGGTCTCCGGCTATATCCTGGCGCTGGATGGGGTGATGAACCTGAAGGGCTGGCAGTGGCTGTTTCTGCTGGAAGGCATTCCGTCGGTGCTGCTGGGCGTGGTGGTGTGGTTTTACCTCGACGATACGCCGGCCAAGGCCAAGTGGCTGACCGACGAGGAAAAATCCAGCCTGCAGGCGATGATGGAGGCCGACAAGCTGCAGCTGGTGCAGCCCAACGGGCCGAGCAGCCACCGCGCGCTGCAGCAACGCAGCCTGTGGCGCGAGATTTTCACGCCGATCGTGCTGATGTACACGCTGGCCTATTTCTGCCTGACCAACACCCTGAGCGCGATCAACATCTGGACGCCGCAGATCCTGCAAAGCTTCAACCAGGGCAGCAGCAACGTGACGATCGGCATTCTGGCGGCGATCCCGCAGATCTGCACCATCGCCGGCATGGTGTGGTGGAGCAAACGATCCGACAGGCTGCAGGAGCGCAAGCATCACACCGCGCTGCCATACCTGTTCGCCGCCGCCGGCTGGCTGCTGGCGTCCGCCACCGATCACAGCCTGATCCAGCTGCTGGGGATCGTGATGGCCTCGGTCGGCTCCTTTACCGCCATGGCGATCTTCTGGACCACGCCGGATCAGTCGATCAGCCTGGAAGCGCGCGCGGTGGGGATCGCGGTGATCAACGCCACCGGCAATATCGGATCGGCGCTCAGCCCGCTGTTGATCGGCTGGTTCAAGGATCTGACCGGCAGCTTCAACTCCGGGCTGTATTTCGTCTCGGCGCTGCTGATCGTCGGCGCCGTGCTGGTGTGGCGCATCCCGATGAAGGATTCGCGCCCGAGGGCGACGCCTTGATGCGCAAGTGGGCATGATTGCAGGAGGTCATGAGGTGCGGAAAAGTACCGGCTTTATCGCCAACATCGATATTTGCAAAGAGTATGACGCGCGTTACGCCGCCGACGAGGTGCACTACGAAACCTTCGCCGGGCTGGCGGCATTCTTCGGCCGCGACATGCAGGTGCACTGGCACGACTGCTTCTTTCAGGTGCATTTCCTGGAAACCGGCAAGATAGAGCTGCAGCTCGACGATCAGCACTATTCGGTGCAGGCGCCGCTGTTCATCCTTACGCCGCCGTCGGTGCCGCATGCGTTCTTCACCGAACCGGACAGCGACGGCCACGTGCTGACGGTGCGCCAGGAGCTGATTTGGCCGCTGCTGGAGCGCCTGTATCCCGGCAGCAACCTGGCGTTGGACATGCCGGGCATCTGCCTGTCGCTGGCCGATGCGCCGCAGGAGCTGACGGCGCTCAGCCACTACTGGACGCTGATCCGCCGCGAGTTCGGCCAGAACCTGGCCGGGCGCGAACAGACGCTGGCGCTGCTGGCGCAGGCGGTGTTCACGCTGCTGCTGCGCAACACCGCGCTGGAAGACAACGCCAACAGCGGCGTGCGCGGCGAACTGCAGCTGTTTCAGCGGTTCAACAAGATGGTGGACGAGCGTTTTCGCGAGCACCTGCCGGTGCCGGAGTATGCGCAGGCGCTGGGAGTGACCGAATCGCGGCTCAACGACCTGTGCCGGCGCTTCGCCAACCGGCCGCCCAAGCGGTTGATCTTCGATCGGCTGCTGCGCGAGGCCAAACGCATGCTGCTGTTCAGCGCCTGCACGGTGCATGAAACCGCCTACAGCCTCGGCTTCAAGGATCCGGCCTATTTCGCCCGTTTTTTCAATCGGCTGGAAGGCTGTTCCCCCTCGACCTACCGCGCGGCGCAACACGCCCTTTCGTAACCGCGATCACAGTTTGCCGCGAAAGCGGCAAACTGACCTGAAAAGTACCGGCGATTGCCGCAAAAGTCTCTTCTCGAAACCGGCTTTGGCAGCTTCAATTAAGCAACCAAAAGAAAACATTATTTTAACAAATGGCCGGATCCACGGCCTGAAAAATGCCGATGACGAGGAAGACCCGATGAAACCAGAAGACTTTCGTGCCGACAGCAAACGCCCGTTTACCGGCGCCGAATACCTGAAAAGTTTGCAGGACAGCCGCGAAATCTACATTTACGGCGAGCGTGTGAAAGACGTCACCACCCACCCGGCGTTCCGCAACGCGGCGGCGTCTGTCGGCCAGCTGTATGACGCGCTGCACGATCCGGCCAGCCAGGATCGCCTGTGCTGGAATACCGACACCGGCAACGGCGGCTATACCCATAAATTCTTCCGCTATGCCCGCAGCCCGGAAGAGATGCGTCAGCAGCGCGACGCCATCGCCGACTGGTCGCGCCAAAGCTACGGCTGGATGGGGCGCACGCCGGACTACAAGGCGGCCTTCGGCTGCGCGCTGGGCGCTTATCCGGAGTTCTACGGCCAGTTCGCCGACAACGCGCGCCACTGGTACAAACGCATTCAGGAAACCGGGCTCTATTTCAACCACGCCATCGTCAACCCGCCGATCGACCGCCACAAGCCGGTCAACGAGGTGAAGGACGTTTACATTCAGGTGGAGAAAGAGACCGACGCCGGTATCGTGGTCAGCGGCGCCAAAGTGGTGGCCACCAACTCGGCGTTGACCCACTACAACTTCATCGGCTTCGGTTCGGCGCAGGTGATGGGCGATAACCCGGACTTCGCGCTGATGTTTGTGGCGCCGATGGACGCCGAAGGGGTGAAGCTGATTTCGCGCGCTTCTTACGAGCTGGTGGCCGGCGCCACCGGATCGCCGTTCGACTACCCGCTCACCAGCCGCTTCGACGAGAACGACGCGATCCTGATTATGGATCATGTGCTGATCCCGTGGGAAAACGTGCTGATCTACCGCGATTTCGACCGCTGCCGGCGCTGGAGCACCCAGGGCGGTTTCGCCCGGCTGTTCCCGCTGCAGGCCTGCGTGCGCCTGGCGGTGAAGATGGACTTCATCACCGCGCTGCTGCAAAAGAGCCTCTCGTGCACCGGCGTGCTGGAGTTCCGCGGCGTGCAGGCCGATCTGGGCGAAGTGGTGGCCTGGCGCAACCTGTTCTGGTCGCTGAGCGACGCGATGTGCGCCGAAGCCACAAAATGGGAAAACGGCGCCTACCTGCCGGATTCCGCCGCGCTGCAAACCTACCGCGTGATGGCGCCGATGGCCTACACCAAGGTGAAACACATCATCGAGAAGAACGTCACCAGCGGCCTGATCTACCTGCCGTCCAGCGTGCGCGACATGAACAACCCGGAGATCGACAAGTACCTGGCGCGCTACGTGCGCGGATCGGACGGTATGGATCACGTCGAACGCATCAAGATCCTCAAGCTGATGTGGGATGCGATCGGCAGCGAATTCGGCGGCCGTCACGAGCTGTATGAGATCAACTACGCCGGCAGCCAGGATGAGATCCGCCTGCAGTGCCTGCGCCACGCGCAGGGATCCGGCAACATGGATCGCATGATGCAGATGGTCGACAAGTGCCTGGCCGATTACGATCAGCACGGCTGGAAGGTGCCGCACCTGCGGAACAATGACGATATTAATCAGTTGGATAATCTGCTGAAGTAATTCAGGAGGAGGTTGTATGTCTCAGGAAAATGAACAGCGCCTGCGCTTTCGCGACGCCATGGCCAGCCTGTCGGCGGCGGTGAATATCGTCACCACCGACGGCCCGGCGGGGCGCTGCGGCATCACCGCCACGGCGGTGTGCTCGGTAACCGATACGCCGCCGACGCTGCTGGTGTGCATCAACCGCAACAGCGCGATGAACCCGGTGTTTCAGGAAAACCGCAGGCTGTGCGTCAACGTACTCAACCACGAGCAGGAGCTGATGGCGCGCCACTTCGCCGGCATGACCGGCGTCAGCATGGAAGATCGTTTCCGGCTGAAAGAGTGGCAACTCGGTGCGCTGGGGCAGCCGGTGCTGCGCAATACCCTGGCCAGCCTGGAAGGGGAGATCGAGCAGATCCAGAGCATCGGCACCCACCAGATGTACCTGGTGCAGATCAAACAGATCGCGCTGAGCGAAGCCGGCAACGGGCTGATCTACTTCAAGCGCAATTTCCATTCGGTGATCCACCCGATGGCGGTGCCGGCCTGAGGCGTTGGGGCGCAGCAGGCTGCGCTCCGCGTTTCAACTCTTGTTAGCCGCCAGATCGCTCACCAGGCGGTTGACCGGATCGCTCATGTTGGTGAACTTGCTCAGCTCAGAGCGGGTCACCACCACGAACACCCCGACGTTTTTCGCCGGGATCATCGCCATGTAGGTAATGAACCCGCCGCCGCCGCCGGTCTTCTGAATGATGCCCGGCAGCCCGTCCTTCGGCGCCATATACACCCAGCCCAACCCCAGCGCATCCGCTTGCCCCGGCACGTCCATGCCCTTCAGCGACACCAGATCGTGGCGCTGGAAGTACATGGTTTGCTCGCTGGCGGCGGTGGCTTTGCGTGGGCCGCTGGCGCTGGAGGAGAGGAACTGCTGCATCCAGCGCTGCATGTCGCGCGGGGTGGAGTAGACGCCGCCGCTGCCGGCCGCGGCGGTGGTGTCGCGGCAGGCGCTCGGGCCGGCCGCCGCCACCATCAGGCGCGAGCACTGTTCGGGGCTCGGCGTCAGCGTGGTGTCGACCATGCCGAGCGGCGCGGTGATTTTCTCTTTCAGCAGCGCGTTGTAAGGCTTGCCCGCGGCGCGCGACAGCGCGTCGGCCAGCAGGTCATACGCCAGATTGGAGTAGGCGGCGCGTACGCCCGGCGGCACCGTGACGTTGGCATGCGCCAGCCACTGCCAGCGCTGGGCCTTGGTCGGCCAGGTGAACACCGGCGTTTTCGGCGGCTTTTTGCCCGGCTGCTCGCGCGGCAGCGAGCTGGTGTGCGTCGCCAGGTTCAGCAGGGTGATCGGCTGCCCGGCGTTGTAAGCCGGCACATAGGCGCCTTTGGGGGCGTACTTGCGCAGCGGGTCGGTCAGTTTGACCTGGCCTGCCGCCGCCATTTTCACCATCACTTCGCTGGTCATCAGCTTGGTGATCGAAGCGATGCGGATCAGCGAATCCGGGCGCGGGCGCAGGTTGTTGCCGGGTTTGGTATCGCCAAAGCTGCGGTTAACCACCTGATTGCCGTCGATCACCACCAGCGCCATGCCGGTGGCGCCGCTGTTGTAGAAAATATGTTCGGCATACTGGTCGACGATTTGCGAAGCCAGCTGCGGGGGGGCGGCCAGCGCGGCCAGCGGCGCGGCGCACAGGCCCAGCGCCAGCAATAAAGCGGAGACAGAGTTCTTCAACGGTCGTTATCCATTTAACAATGCAGCGGGGAAAGGGCTTATTCGTCGCCCAGTGTAATGCGCTCAGGCCCCGGCTGCATGTAGAAAAAAGAGCGGTGGCGATAAAATTTTTTGACCGCTGGCGGCCTACTGCGCGCGGGCGAAAATGGCGATCACTTCATCGAGGTGCGCCTTCATCGCCTTGCGGGCGCCGCGCACGTCGCGCGCTTCGATCGCTGCCAGGATCGCCCGGTGTTCCAGCTCGGAACGGTGCGGCATGTCGTCCGGCGTATAGTGGCGCTGCAGCACGCGAAACATGCTGCCGTAACGGTGGCCGAGCAGGTGGCCGATGATGAACGCATAGGCCGGGTTGCCGCTGGCCTGGGCGATGCGGATGTGGAACAGCCGATCGCCGGGGTGAGTGGCGGAGCCGGCGCGGTTATCGCGGCAGTTCTGCTCGTAGGCGGCGCGGATGCCCGCCAGCTCTTCGTCGGTGGCGTGGCGCGCGGCCAGCGCGGCGGTCTCCGGTTCGATCAACAGGCGGGTTTGCAGCAGTGAAAACGGCGGCAGCTCGGCGTTGAAATCCAGTTCAATATTCAGTTCGTCGTCGATCTCCGCCCACTGGTTGCGGCCGGCCTGCGCCATCACCGGCTCCTGCGACGGCGCCAGCGGCGTTTGCGAGCGCACGATCACCCCGTTGCCGACCTTGACGTCCACCAGGCCGATCACTTCCAGCGCGATCAGCGCTTCGCGCACCGACGCGCGGCTGACCTGCAACTGCTGGGCGAGATCGCGCTCCGAGGGCAGGCGGCTGCCCGGCGGAAATTCGTTATTTTCGATCAGACGTTTGAGCTGGTCTGCTATCTGTCTGTAAATTCTTGGGTTTTCCAGTCGGGTAATCGGCATTTTTGACCTTTGACGATTCGGCGTTCAGTGATTTGGCGCACAATTATGCGACAAGGCGCTTGAGTAATCGTTATTCAAGTGTAAAAAAATGGTTAATTGAAATGCGGTTTCAAGGCTGTTTTATTAACTTCTTCCCCCAACGATAACGCGTAAAGCGTCTTTTGTCATGTTAGAGGCCTGACCTTTAACCGCCCTTAGTGGCCTGACCATTAGACCTTTAGGCCGAGGAGTCAAGATGGATTTAACCGGGAAACGCGTACTGATCACCGCCGCCGGGCAAGGGATCGGTTTTACCACCGCCAGGCTGTTCGCCGCCGCCGGTGCCGAGGTGATCGCCAGCGACATCAACCTCGAGCGCCTGCAGGGCTGCGCCGGGATCCGCGCACTAACTCTGAACGTCACCGATCCGGCCGCCATCGCGGCGGCGGCGGAAGCGATCGGCCCGATCGACGTGCTGTTCAACTGCGCCGGCGTGGTGCACAGCGGATCGATCCTCGATTGCAGCGAAGATCAGTGGGCGTTCGCGCTCGATCTCAACGTTACCGCGATGTTCCGCATGATCCGCGCCTTCCTGCCGGGCATGTTGGCGCGCGGCAAAGGCTCGATCATCAACATGTCCTCGGTGGCCTCGAGCGTGAAAGGGGTGCCGAACCGCTTCGCTTACAGCGCCAGCAAGGCGGCGGTGATCGGCCTGACGCGCTCGGTGGCGGCGGACTACGTCACGCAGGGCATCCGCTGCAACGCCATCTGCCCCGGCACGGTGGAGTCGCCGTCGCTGCGCCAGCGCATTGCCGAGCAGGCGCGCGAGCAGGGGCGCAGCGAGCAAGAGGTGTATCAGGCGTTCGTCGCCCGTCAGCCGATCGGGCGCATCGGCACCACCGAGGAAATCGCCCAACTGGCGCTGTATCTGGCCTCCGACGCCAGTTCGTACACCACCGGCACGGTGCAGATCATCGACGGCGGCTGGAGCAACTGAGCCGCCATTTTTGAGAGAGGAACGCATGAAACTTTTACGTTACGGGCAACCCGGGCAAGAGCGCCCCGGCATGTTGGATGCGCAGGGCCGCCTGCGCGATCTGTCGCAGCATATCGCCGACGTGGGGGGCGCCGCGTTATTGCCGGCGTCGCTCGCCAAACTGCGCGCGCTGGACAGCGCCGCGCTGCCGCTGGTCGAAGGGCAGCCGCGCCTCGGCGCCTGCGTCGGCGGCATCGGCAAGTTTATCTGCATCGGCCTGAACTACGCCGATCACGCGGCGGAGACCGGCGCGGCCATTCCTGAAGAACCGGTGGTGTTTAACAAATGGACCAGCGCGGTGGTCGGCCCCTATGACCAGGTGGAGATCCCGCGCGGCTCGCAGAAAACCGACTGGGAAGTGGAGCTGGGCGTGGTGATCGGCCAGGGCGGGCGCTACATCAGCGAAGCTGACGCCATGCGCCACGTCGCCGGTTACTGCGTGATCAACGACGTCTCCGAACGCGAGTATCAAATTGAGCGCGGCGGCACCTGGGACAAGGGCAAAGGCTGCGACACCTTCGGGCCGATCGGCCCCTGGCTGGTCACCGCCGATGAGATCGCCGATCCGCACAGCCTGAACCTGTGGCTGGAGGTGGACGGCAAGCGCTATCAGGACGGCAACACCAGCACCATGATCTTCCGCATTCCGCAGATCGTCAGCTACCTCAGCCGCTTTATGAGCCTGCAGCCGGGCGACGTGATCTCCACCGGCACGCCGCCGGGCGTCGGCATGGGGCAGAAACCGCAGCCCATCTATCTGCGGGCGGGCCAGACGATGCGTCTGGGCATCGAAGGGCTGGGCGAACAGCGCCAGCAAACCGTACAGGCCTAACCGGGAGCGCCGCCATGACCACCATTACCGCACTGCGGGTTGAAGACATTCGTTTCCCCACGTCGCTGGGGCTGGACGGATCCGACGCCATGAATCCGGATCCCGACTATTCCGCCGCCTACGTGATCCTGGAGACCGATCGCGCGGATCTCAGCGGCCACGGGCTGACGTTCACCATCGGCCGCGGCAACGAGATCTGCTGCGCGGCGATCCGCGCGCTGGAGCATCAGATCGTCGGCGAGCGGCTGGAAGATATCGCCGCCGACATGGGCGCCTTCTGGCGGCGCTTCACCAGCGACAGCCAGCTGCGCTGGATCGGGCCGGACAAGGGGGCCATTCACCTGGCGACCGGTGCGGTGGTCAACGCGGTGTGGGATCTGTGGGCCAAATCGGTCGGCAAGCCGGTGTGGCGGCTGGTGGCGGAGATGACGCCAGAGGAGCTGGTGCGCTGCATCGACTTCCGTTACATCACCGACTGCATCACGCCGCAGGAAGCGCTGGCGCTGCTGAAACAGCGTGCCGAGGGCAAAGAAGAGCGCCTGGCGCGGCTGCTGCAGGAGGGGTATCCCTGCTACACCACCTCCGCCGGCTGGCTGGGTTATCCGGACGACAAGCTGCGTCGCCTGTGCCAGGAAGCGGTCGACGCCGGTTTCTCCTACCTGAAGCTGAAGGTAGGGCGCGATCTGGAAGATGACATCCGCCGGGTGCGCATCGCCCGCGAGGTGATCGGCCCGGATCGCCGGCTGATGATCGACGCCAACCAGGTGTGGGAGGTGGACGAAGCCATTCCGTGGGTGAAGCATCTGGCGTTCGCCAAACCCTGGTTTATCGAAGAACCGACCAGCCCGGACGACGTGGAAGGGCACCGCCGCATCCGCGAAGGGGTGGCGCCGGTCAAGGTGGCCACCGGCGAGATGTGCCAGAACCGCATCATGTTCAAGCAGTTCATCATGCGCGGCGCGGTAGACGTGGTTCAGATCGACGCCTGCCGCCTCGGCGGCGTCAACGAAGTGCTGGCGGTGATGCTGATGGCGGCCAAATACCAGCTGCCGGTCTGCCCGCACGCCGGCGGCGTCGGGCTGTGTGAGTACGTGCAGCACCTGTCGATGATCGACTACCTGTGCATTGCCGGCAGCCACGAAGGCCGGGTGATCGAGTACGTCGATCATCTGCATGAACACTTTGTCGATCCCTGCGTGATCAACGGCGCGGCCTACATGCCGCCGAGCCGCCCCGGCTATTCGATCGAGATGCATCCGTCGTCGATCGAGCAGTATCGGTTCCGCGGGTGAGGCGGGAGGATCGAATGCCGTGCATCGATGCTCACCAGCACTACTGGCGCTATCACCCACAGCATTACCCGTGGATCGACGAGCGGATGAGCGTGCTGCGGCAGGATTTCGATCCGCCCCGGCTGCGGCCGCTGTTGCAGGAACAGGGGTTCGACGGCGCTCTGGCGGTGCAGGCGCGCCCCAGCGAGGAAGAGACGCTGGCCCTGCTGGCGCTGGCTGAGCAGAGCGAGGGCGTATGCGGCGTGGTGGGCTGGCTGGATATCGCTTCGCCACAGCTGGCGCAGCGTCTGGAAACTTTTCGTCCGCGTACCGCGCTGCGCGGGGTGCGCCATCAGGTGCAGGACGAAGCGGATCCGGCGGCCTGGCTGGCGCGGCCGGAAGTGAAGCGCGGCATGCAAACGCTGCAGCGCGCCGGGTATGTGTACGAGATCCTGGTGACGCACCGGCATCTGGCGGCCGCGGCGGCGTTCGCCGCCCGCCACGATGAGCACTGGTTGGTGTTGGATCATCTCGGCAAGCCGGATATCGCGCGCGGCGCGCGGCACTGGGCGCAGCAAATTCGGCCGCTGGCGGCGCTGCCGCACGTGGCCTGCAAGCTGTCGGGGCTGATCACCGAGGCGCCGGGTGGCCGGTGGCGGGCGGAAGAACTGCTGCCGTTCGTCGACGCCGCGCTGGAGGCGTTTGGCCCGCAGCGGCTGATGTTCGGCTCCGACTGGCCGGTGTGCCTGCTGGCCGGCGATTACCGCCAGGTGGTGCAACTGTGCGAACGGGCGCTGTCGACGCTGGGGGCCGCCGAGCAGGCGGCGATTTGGGGCGACACCGCCTGGCGAATTTACGGTTTAACGGAGTCTGGTTATGGATCTGTATCTGCAAGATAAGGTGGTGCTGGTCACCGGCGGCGGTGCCGGCATCGGCGCGGCGATTGCACATGTGCTGGCCGAAGAAGGGGCGATCCCGGTGTTGGTCACCAACGCCGCGCCGGAGGCGGCGCTGCTGGCCGATTTGCAGCGGCTGCAGCCGCGCACCGAGGTGATCCTCACCGAACTGTGCGACGAGGCGGCCTGCCGCCGCGCGGTCAGCCAGACGCTGGCGGCCTTCGGCCGCATCGACGGGCTGGTGAATAACGCCGGGGTCAACGACGGCGTCGGACTGGAGGCGGGGCGCGAAGCCTTCGTCGGCTCGTTGGAAAAGAACCTGGTGCACTACTACCTGATGGCGCACCTGTGCCAGGCGGCGCTGCAGGAGAGCCGGGGCGCTATCGTCAACATCGCCTCCAAGACCGCGCTCAGCGGCCAGGGCGGCACCAGCGGCTACACCGCCGCCAAGGGCGCGGTGCTGGCGCTGACGCGTGAATGGGCGGTGTCGCTGCGCCATGACGGGGTGCGGGTGAACGCGGTGGTGCCGGCGGAGGTGATCACCCCGCAGTACCAGCGCTGGCTCAACACCTTCGCCGAGCCGCAGCGGCAGATGGCGAAAATCACCGCGCGCATTCCGCTCGGGCAGCGCATGACCACGCCGCAGGAGATCGCCGATACCGTGGCGTTCCTGTTGTCGTCGCGGTCGTCGCACACCACCGGGCAGTGGCTGTCGGTGGACGGCGGCTACCTGCATCTCGATCGGGCGCTGACGTGAGCGGCGCGGCGGCAGGGCGGCGCCGTTTCTGCCAGGCGCTCGATCTGATTGACTCACCGGCGCTAATTGCGGAGTACCTGCAGCATCATCAGCGCATCTGGCCGGGCATCGCCGCGCATTTGCGCGAGCACGGCATTCTGGACATGGAGATTTACCGGTTGGGCACCCGGCTGTTCATGATCGTGGAGGTCAGCGCCGATTTCGACGCTGCGCGCTTTGACGCCGCTAGCCTGAACAACCCCGAAGTACAGCGATGGGAAGCGCTGATGTGGCACTACCAGGCCGCCACCCCCTGGACGCCGCAGGGCGAAAAATGGGTGGAAATGGCGCGGATATTTTCTCTGCAACAGCAATAACGCCAACATCATCATCGCCAGACGATACGAGGGTATCACCATGCTTGCTGAAAAAAGTGCGGCCTCCGCGCAGCCGGGCGTCGCCGTGACCGCCAATCTGCGCTGGGCCTTTATCCTGGTCACCAGCCTGTTCTTCATGTGGGGGCTGTCCTATGGCCTGCTGGACGTATTAAACAAACATTTTCAGGAGACGTTGCACGTTACCAAGGCGCAGTCGGGGCTGTTGCAGGCGGCCTATTTCGGCGCCTATTTCCTGGTGGCGCTGCCTGCCGGGTACTTTATGGACCGCAAGGGCTATAAGGCGGGCATTCTGGTCGGGCTGTGCCTGTATGCGCTGGGAGCGCTGCTGTTCGTGCCGGCGGCGTCGGCCAACAGCTTCGGCGTGTTCCTGTTCGCGCTGTTCGTTATCGCCAGCGGTTTGGGCTGCCTGGAAACGGCCGCCAACCCGTACGCCACGGTGCTGGGCGACGCGCAGGGCGCCGAACGGCGGCTCAACCTGGCCCAGTCGTTCAACGGCCTCGGGCAGTTTATCGGCCCATTGATCGGCGGCACGCTGTTCTTCTCCGCCAGCCAGTCCGCCGGCGGCGGCGATCAGAGCGCGGTGAAGATGACCTATGTGGCGATCGCCCTGCTGGTGCTGCTGATCGCGCTGTTGTTCAGCCGCACCCGGCTGCCGGCGATCCGAGAAGAGGAAAAACCGGTGCACGGCGTGATAGCGCAGGGCTTATGGCAGCATCCGCATTTCGTCGGCGGGGTGATCACGCAGTTCTTCTACGTGGCGGCGCAGGTGGGCGTGGGGGCGTTCTTCATCAACTACGCCACCGAACACTGGCGCGATGTGTCTAACCAAAGCGCCTCTTACCTGCTGTCGATCGCCATGATCTGCTTTATGGTCGGGCGCTTCTTCAGCACCTGGCTGATGGGGCGAGTCAAACCGGCGACGCTGCTGGCGGCCTATGCGCTGATCAACATCGCGCTGTGCGGCGTGGTGATGCTGAGCGTCGACGGGGTGTCGGTGGTGGCGCTGATCGCGGTGTTCTTCTTTATGTCGATCATGTTCCCGACCATTTTCGCCCTGGGGGTGAAAAACCTGGGTAAACACACCAAGCGCGCCAGCTCCTTTATGATCATGGCGATCGTCGGCGGCGCCATCATGCCGTACTTTATGGGGGCGCTGGCCGACCGTTACAGCACCGCGCTCTCTTATCTGTTGCCGCTGCTGTGCTTCGCGGTGGTGCTGGTTTACGGCCTGCGGCAGCGCCGCGCCTGATTCAACCCGGCGGCGAATCGGCCTTCGCCGCCGTTGTCAGCGCCTGTGGGCGCGTTCGCATCAGGATCGCCAGCGCCAGCAGCAGCACGATGCCGGACAGCACACCGTTTATCGTCAATCCCCCTGCATCCACCACCAGCCCGCCCGCCAGTGAACCGCAGGAAATCGCCAGATTAAACAGCGCGATATACAGCGAAGAGGCGACCTCGACCGCATTGGGCGCCGCCTTGAGCATCCACGCCATCAGCGACACGGAAACGCCGCCGTAGGCGATGCCCCACAGCAGGAGGAAGGCGCCGCCGCTCAGCGGCGCGCGGCCCAGCAGCGGCAGCAGCAGGACGGCGAGCGCCAGCCCGAAGGCGATCAGCGCCAGGGTGCGGCGCAGCCGTTTGGCGGCGGCCTGGCCGGCGATGAAATTCCCGACGATACCGGCGACGCCGTAGGCGAACAGCAGCGGCCCCACCCAGCGGCTCTCGATGCCGGCGACCGTCTGCAGCAGCGGGCGGACAAAGGTGTAGGCCATAAAGTGGCCGGCGACCAGCAGAAACGTCAGCAGCAGCCCGAGGAGCAACCGGCGATTCGCGCGCTGCGCGGTGAACGACCGCCAGCTCACCGCCTGCGTGACCGGCAGCGGCGGCAGCACGCACAGCAGCAGGAGCAGGGTCAGCGCCGCCAGGACGGCGACGGCCAGAAACGCCATGCGCCAGCCCAGCGCTTCGCCGAGCAACACCCCGAGCGGCACGCCGAGCACCGAGGCCGCCGCTACGCCGCCGAAGATGACGGACAGCGCCAATCCGACGGAGGCCGGCGGCACCAGACGTTCCGCCAAGCCGCCGGCGATGGCCCAGATACCGCCGATGCAAAAGCCCAGCAGGATGCGCGCAGCGAACAGCAGCGCTATGGAGGTAGCGGCGGCGGCCAGCAGGTTGGCGGCGATCAGCAGCAGCAGAAAGACGATCAGCAGGCTGCGGCGATCCGTGCGCCGGGCGCCCAGCACCACCAGCGGGGCGAACAGCGCGGCGAACAGGGCAGGCAGGGAAATCAGTAACCCGGCGCGGCCTATCGATGCGTTCAAGGTGCTGACTATCGGGGTCAGCAGCCCGACGGGCAGCATTTCTGCCGTGACGACGGTAAAGGTGGACAGACCGATGGCGAAGGTCGCCAGCCAGGGTTTTGCGCCGCCGCCGGCGTGTAAGGCACTCATAATGACTCTCCCAACAGATGAAGAGCCTCAGTGTATCCGCGCCAAAATGGCTGATAAACTGGCCTGAATGCGCAACATTGGGGACACATCGTGGCTAATTTACCGTCTATGCCGTTGGATAACCTGACCGACCTGCTGGTGTTCATTCGCGTCGCCGACGCCTGTAGCTTCACGCTGGCGGCCGAGAGGCTGGGCATCTCCCGCTCGGCGGCGGGCAAATGCGTGATCCGATTGGAGGAGCGATTAGCCACCCGGTTGCTGCAGCGCACCACGCGCAGCGTCAGCCTGACCGAAGACGGCGCGGTGTTTTACGAGTATGCGCAGCGCATCCTGTCGCAGGCCGAAGAGGCGGAAACGGCGCTCAATACGCGGCGGCAAACCCCACGCGGGCGGCTGCGGCTGGATCTGCCGGTCTCGTTGGGGCGGTTGCATATCCTGCCGATTCTGCGGGAGTTTTTGGCGCAGTGGCCGGAGGTGGACGCCGACGTCAGCTTCTCCGACGATTACAGCGATCTGGTGCGCGACGGCATCGACGTGGCTGTCCGCGTCGGCGGCAACGACGACAGCCGGCTGGTGCGGCGGGTGCTCGCGCCACATCGCCTGATCACCTGCGCGGCGCCGGATTATCTGGCGCGGCACGGCACGCCTGCAAAACCGGAGGCGTTGGGCGATCACGAGACGCTGGTCTTCAGCCATCAGGGGCTGCCGGCGCCCTGGCGCTATTTGGTCAACGGCCAACTGCACGAACAGCCGGTGCGCGGCCGGATGCGTTTCAACAACGTCGAGGCCTTGCGGGATGCGGCCGTCGCCGGAGCCGGCCTGTGCCAGGTGGGGGCGTTTCTGGTCGGCGAGCAGATTGCGGCCGGCACGCTGGTGCCGGTGCTGGAGCGCTATTGCCGCCCGGGGCCGCCGATCTGCGCCGTCTATCCCAGCCGGCGCCATCTCTCCCCCAAGGTGAAACTGTTCCTGGCGGCGATCGAACGGCGCTGGCAGGGCAAGGCGATTTGGGAAACCGCTTAGCGCGAGCGATTCACGCCGCTTTCAAGGCCAGCGTTCGCCGCATTAAGCGGTAGCCGCCGGCCGCCACCAGCAGCACGATCAGCCCGGCGGTGAGCGTGACGCCGAAGCCGGCCGCTATCCCGGCGGCATCGATCGCCAGGCCCGCCAATGCGGCGCCGAGCGCCACGCCTATCCCCAGGCCGGTGACCATCCAGGTCAACCCCTCCGTCAGCCGGGAGGGCGGCACGATGTTTTCAACCAGCCCCATGGCAATGATCATGGTCGGCGCAAAAAACAGTCCGGCGACAAACATCGCCGCCGCCAGCGTCAAGACATTGTGCACCCACAGCAGCGGCAGGGTGGTGAAGGCGGTGGCGAACGCCGCGTATAAGAACAGGCGAGGCAAGGGGACGGGGATCTTCATTGCGCCGAAAATCAGCCCGGCCAGGCAGGAGCCGAACGCATAAACCGACAGCACGATGCTGGCGGCGGCCGGCTGTCCTTGCTGCTCGGCGAAGGCCACGCTGATGACGTCCACGGTGCCGACGATGGTGCCCAGGGCGATCAGCGCCAGCAGCAGGATCTGCATTGACGGCATGGCCAGGATGGCGCGCTGCCGCTGGTTATTGCGGGTGTAGACCGGGGGCTGAGTGCTTTTTTGCGAGGCGAATGCCGCAACGCCCGCCACCAGAAGCAGCGCGGCCACCAGAGGGCCGGCTTCTGGGAAGAGTGAAACGCTAAGCCCCACGGCGATCGGTGGGCCGACGATAAAGGCCACTTCATCTAACACGGACTCGAATGAAAATGCCGTGTGCAGCTGTGGCGTGCCGCGATAAATTTCGCTCCAGCGGGCTCTGACCATCGCGGAGATGCTGGGCATGCTGCCCGCAAGCGCGGCGAAGACGAACAGCGTCCAGTCCGGCGCCCGATAGTGGGTGCAGAGCAACAGCAGTAGCAGGGCGAGCGTGCTGATCCCGGTGGCATATGGCAGCACGCGGCTTTGGCCGTGACGATCCGCCGCGCGCGCGATTTGCGGCGCAAGCAGCGCCATGGAAAAGGCGAACGTCGCCGCCACCGCGCCCGCCAACCAATAAGAGCCGCGTACCTGTGAGAGCATGGTAATGATGCCGATACCGGTCATCGAGACCGGCAGGCGCGCGATCAGCCCGGCAGAGGAAAACGCCTTGCTGCCCGGGGCGTTGAACAGGTTGAAATAAGGATTTGCCATGGAAAGGGCTCCAGAAGTTGGCGGCTCAGTATTTGCTCAATGGCCATCATTGACATACGCCACGTATGTTACGTTAATTGACATACATGGCGTATGTCAATTATAACGTTCATCAATAATGAGGCGGGAGTGGACCCATGGCACGTAAAGCGCGCGCAGAAATGATTGAAGAAACCCGACAAAAACTGGTGGCGGCCGCCCGTCAGCAGTTCGGCAGCGTGGGGTATGCCGAGACGGTGATGGATGAACTCACCGCGCAAGCCGGCATGACGCGCGGTGCGCTCTACCACCACTTTGGGGACAAGAAAGGTTTGTTTTTGGCCGTCGTGCAAGAAATCGACGCCGAGATAGATGCGCGCTTGGCCGACATTACCGCGAGTTCGGCGGATGGCTGGGAGGCGTTTGCGGCGCGTTGTCGCGGTTATTTGATCATGATGACGGAGCCGCAAGCGCAACGCATTTTGTTGCGCGATTCACCTTCGGTGCTGGGGGCTGAATATTTGCAGGCCAGTAAGCTGCAATGCATTGTCTGGATGACGGGCGCATTGCAGGCGTTAATGGCGCAGGGGCGCATCGCCGTCGCCGAGCCGGAATCGCTGGCGCATTTGATCAACGGCGGCCTGATGGATGCCGCGCTTTGGATCGCGCACCAGCCGGATGAGAAAACCGCTTTGGAGCAGGCGTTGGCCGGTTTGTCGCTATTGCTGAACGGCTTGCGGCCAACGGCCGCTTAACCGGGCAGGGTATTTACTCCTGCGGCAGCAGCAGGGCGGGCTGGACGTTTTGCGCCAGCTGAATATTGTTGCGGCCGCTTTGCTTCGCCAGATAGAGCGCGGCGTCGGCCGCGCCGATCGCCGATTCGACGTCCAGTTTTTCCAATGCCGAGATGCCGGCGCTGAGCGTCAGCGTACCGCTGTGCTGCGGGCTGGCGCCGTGCGGGATATTCAGTTCCGCCACCCGTTGGCGCACCCGTTCGGCCAGCTGCGCCGCGTAGCCTTCGTGCACGTTGGTCAGCAGCACCAAAAACTCTTCCCCGCCGTAGCGCACCACGATGTCGCGCGAACGCACCGCATCGCGGATGGCGATCGCCACCTGCACCAGCGCCCGGTCGCCCATGGCGTGGCCGTAGCTGTCGTTGTAGACCTTGAAGTGGTCGATATCCAGCAGCAGCACGTAGTGGCGGCCGGTTTGCGGTTCCAGCAGCATGTTGATCTTATTCTCCAGCCCGCGACGGTTATAAAGGCCGGTCAGGGGATCGAGCATGCTCAAATTATTGAATTTGTCCCGCTCGTTATACAGGTTGGCCACCAGCGCGTGGGTAAAGATTTCACTGCGTTTCAACATCAGGTGATGAATGGAGAAAGCAATAATAGGCAATAGCGTGGTGAATAATATCCGCAGGGTATTATGCATACCGTCTAAAGCCAGGATCATCATTGCGGAAGGCACGGCATGTAAACAAAAGGCGGTAAAGTTATCCGTCAGAGAAATAGCGCTGATAAAAAAGATGCTGAACAAACTAATTAATAAAAAATCTTGGTTATTCGGCAGGCAATATTGACTTTTAACGTAGATATGTGCAGCCCACAGCAGGCCGAGCACGCTGGCGAACAGGTTGAGTTTGTACAGGTATTGCCGCGGCGTATGCAGAGAAAATAGCGCCGCCGCCAGACAAAATAACGGGATGCATAATAAAGGCAGAGTAAAAGAAGGGACATCCCTAAAAGGGAACAATAACGTAAATATGGAAGAGGCGGCATTCATCATTAGAAAAAGAAATAATGCCAGGCGCTGCTTGCTGTTCAGTAATTCCTGATAAGAACGGGCGTTCATACGGAGGTCACTCTTTGCAAAGTCGTACTGTCGAATAATTAAGGTTGAGAAGCATTCCCTTGGCGCGAAATATCCACTTGAATTGCATGGTTGACCGTTGTGATTATTATCATGCAAACAGGACTAGGAATTTTCTTATGTCAAATTATCATTTTTTCCTGCTGGTGTCATCTGGGTTTGGTCATCGCAGCGAAAATGATGCGGCGGCCAAAAAAGTGTTATATGATATTGGTTATCATTATCACTTGAGGGGGTTGTCATGCTCACTGCCATGATTGCCGCATGCGGGCTGTGGGGCGTCAGCTGGTGCCTCGGCGATCGCCTGGCCAGCGCCTGGGGCGTTTTGCTGCCATGCGCGCTGATGCCGCTGCTGGCCTTGATCGATCTCGATATGATGCAGCTGCGCAGCCTGATCGTGATAGCGATGTTGGCGACGCTGGTGATGCTGTTCAACAGCCGGCTGCGTCATTATCTGCTGCTGCCTTCCTGCATGGCGCTGGCGGGCGGCCTGGCGGCGGTCAGCCTCAACTTCAACTTCGGGTAAAACGCCGGAAACGGCAAAACCACGCTTAGGCGTGTTTTTCATCAATGCGTTGGGATTTTTTCGAAGGAACTACCGGAGAGATCATCAATTGGTGCGAAGAGAGGGACTTGAACCCTCACGTCCGTAAGGACACTAACACCTGAAGCTAGCGCGTCTACCAATTCCGCCACCTTCGCACAGTCGATGTTGTTGCTTTGATTTATATTACGTCGCCAGCGTGGTGCGAAGAGAGGGACTTGAACCCTCACGTCCGTAAGAACACTAACACCTGAAGCTAGCGCGTCTACCAATTCCGCCACCTTCGCATCGATGCTGAGTGCAATATAAATCATGTGGTTATTTGGTGCGAAGAGAGGGACTTGAACCCTCACGTCCGTAAGGACACTAACACCTGAAGCTAGCGCGTCTACCAATTCCGCCACCTTCGCGTACCAGAAACATTACCGGAGTAACGTTACCACGGAGGCGAATTCTAGAGATTTTGGCGGGCACGTCAACAGTTATTTCCCCGCATTGCGGGCGTTTGCTGGAAAAACAGCCATATCGCCGCTTTTCCGCTGGTCAAACAGCCAAATCAGCCAATCAATCAACACCCTGACCCGTGGCGCCAGGAAACGGCCGGGCGGATACATGATGTAAATCGGCATCGGCGGCGGCGGCGTGTCCGCCAGCACTTCCACCAGTTCGCCCCGTTCCAGCCAGGGGGCAAGCGAATAGCGCGCCGCCTGAATCAACCCCATGCCGGCCCGCGCGCCGGCGATGTAGGCGTCGGCGCCGCTGACGCTCAGCCGGGCGGGGAGTTCGCGCAGTTCCACTTTGCCGCCGCGGCAGAATTCCAGCGGGTAATCGCGGTTGCTGGCCAGGGAAAAATACCCTACCGCGCGGTGCGGCTCCAGGCTATCAATGTCGCGCGGCGTGCCGCAGGCCTGCAGGTAAGCGGGGGAAGCGCAGGTGACCTGTGGCAGCTGGGCGATGCGCCGCGCCACCAGGCTGTCGTCTTCGGTTTCCCAGGCGCGCAGCACGCAGTCCACGCCTTCGCGCAACAGATCGACGTGGGTGTCGTTGGCGCCCAGCGCCAGCGTGATGTCGGGATAGCGCCGGTAAAAGCCGTCCAGCGCCGGAATGACAATCTGGCGCGCCAGCGAATGGGGCATATCGATGCGCACTTTGCCGGACGGCTGCAGCTTATGGTGGCTGAACAGCGTGTCCGCCTCCTCAAGCGCCCCCAGCAACTGTACGCAGCGTTGATAGTAGAGGCTGCCTTCGCTGGTCACCTGCACCTGGCGGGTGGTGCGGATCAGCAGGCGCACGCCCAGCCGCTGCTCCAGCCGTTTCAACGCGTTGCTGACCGTGGCGCGCGGCAGCTGCAAGCGCTCGGCCGCCCGGCTGAAGCTGCCCAGTTCGACGATGCGGGTAAAAATGCGCATGGCTTGAACCTGATCCATGTCCACTCCGGATTGTTGGTGATTTTTGAACAGTGATGTGCAATCTGCATTATTTATCTTTGTAGCGTAAACAACCAGACTTTGCTGCGTTATCCGTTCATCGCATGAGGGCAGCACAATGCAACAACGTAAACTGGGTTCTCACGGCCCCCTCGTCTCCGCCTTGGGGCTGGGATGCATGGGCATGAGCGACTTCTACTCCACCGGCGCCGATCGGCAGGAAGCCATCGCCACGCTGCACCGGGCGCTGGAGCTGGGCGTCACGCTGCTCGACACCGCCGACATGTATGGCCCGCACACCAACGAGGAATTGGTGGGGGAAGCGATCAAGGGCAAACGGCAACAGGTGTTCCTGGCCACCAAGTTCGGCATCCTGCGCGATCCGGCGGATCCTTCGGCGCGCGGCGTCAGCAGCCGGCCCGAGTATATCCGGCGCTCGGTGGAAGGCAGCCTGCGGCGCTTGGGCGTAGAAGAGATCGATCTTTATTATCAGCATCGGGTCGATCCGCAGGTGCCGATCGAAGACGTCGTGGGCACGATGGCGGATCTGATCCGCGAAGGCAAGATCCGCCATATCGGCCTGAGCGAGGCGTCGGTCGCCACGCTGGAGCGGGCGCACAAGGTGCATCCGATCACCGCGCTGCAGACCGAGTATTCGCTGTGGACGCGCGATGCCGAACAGGGCGTGCTGGCGGCCTGTGAGCGCCTCGGCATCGGCTTTGTGCCTTACAGCCCGTTAGGGCGCGGTTTCCTCACCGGCGCTATCCGGCGGCCGGAGGATCTGGCCGAGGACGATTTCCGCCGCGGCAACCCGCGCTTCCAGGGGGAAAACTTCGCCCGCAACCTGGCGCTGGTGGAGAAGGTGGGGGAGCTGGCGGCACAGAAGGGCGTCAAGCCTTCACAGCTGGCGCTGGCCTGGGTGTTGGCGCAGGGCGAGCACATCGTGCCGATCCCCGGCACCAAACGCCGTCGCTACCTCGAAGAGAACGTCGCGGCGGCGGAGATAACGCTGAGCGCGGCCGAACTGGCGGCGATCGACGCGGTGTTTCCGCTGAGTGCGGCGGCCGGCGATCGCTACGGCGCTGAGTCGATGGCCTATATCAACGGCTAAAAAAAAGCGCGGCCTCAGGCCGCGCTCTGTCGTTTTCCGCCAACGGCGAATTATTTCTTCTTCGGCGCGCGCGGTGGGCGGCCGACGGTGGCCTGATACACCTTGAAGCGGCCGTTCTGCGCCAGCACTTCGTGGCTGCCGAAGGTGGCGTCCAGAATGTCCGGGTACGGCAGGAAGGCGTTGGCGACGATGCGCAGCTGGCCGCCGATCGGCAGGTGTTTCACCGCGCCGCGGATCAGGGTTTCGGCGGCGGTCAGGCTGGTCTGCAGCCCGTCGTGGAACGGCGGGTTGGAGATGATCATGTCGAAACGGCCGGTGATGTCGGAGTAAACGTTGCTGACGATCACTTCGCCTTCGATGCCGTTGGCGGCCAGCGTCGCGCGGCTGGACTCCACCGCGGCGGCGTTAACGTCGCTGAGGGTCAGTTTCACCTTCGGCGACAGCTTGGCCATCACCGAGGCCATCACGCCGGCGCCGCAGCCGATGTCCAGCACCTTGCCTTTCATGTGTTTTTCCAGCGTCGACAGCAGCAGCGAGCTGCCGACGTCCAGGCCGTCGCGGCTGAACACGCCCGGCAGCGTTTTCACTTCCAGATCGTGCAGCTGATAGCTGTCCCACCAGTCGTCCAGGCTGAACTCGGTCTGTGCGTCCAGGCGGCCGTGATACAGGCCGCAGCGGCGCGCGCTGTCGATTTTCACCAGCGTGGCGTGGCCTTCCAGCGTTGGCTCGGCGCTGCGCACGCCGCTGCGGTTTTCACCGACCACGAACACGTCTACGCCCACCGGCAGCAGCGCCAGGATGTTGCACAGCTGGAATTGCGCTTCCTGCTTGCTCTTCGGCCAGTAGTAAACCAGCGTGTCGCAGTTGGCGACGAAAGCGGGATCGACGGTCAAACCGAACTGCACGTTATCGCCCATCGTCCGGTTCAGTAACTGCCAGTGATGGTATTGCTGAGTGTGGACGCGCACGTCCGCGGCCTCGAATTGGGCCGGCAGGCTGTCCTGCAGGTCGCCGGCAAACAGCACGCGGCGTTCGATAAATTCATCACTGTGGCGCAGCATGACTTCACTGGCGGGGGTTAATGCAGACATCAGATATTGGCTCCTGGAAATGAGACCGGGGATTATAGAGCTTTGTGGCGATATGTTCGACGGGTTTGTTGGCGCGGGCTGCGCGGGTTTGTTAGCATAGCGCGGCGCATGGCAGGCATGGCGCACCACAACGGGTAGGAATCGGCATGGCATCAAAACGCGACTGGCTGTTACAACAACTGGGTATTACGCAGTGGACATTGCGCCGCCCGGGCGTGTTGCAGGGCGAAGTGGCGGTCAGTCTGCCACCCGAGGCGCGCCTGCTGGTGGTGGCGCAGACGCTGCCCGCACCGGACGATCCGCTGTTTTGCGACGTGCTGCGCAGCCTGGGGCTGACGCCGGCGCAAACTTACAGCCTGACGCCGGAACAGGCGGCGATGCTGCCTGAAGAGACCGCATGCAACAGTTGGCGGCTGGGCGTGGCGGAACCGCTTGCGGTCGCCGGTGCGCAGCTACACAGCCCGGCGCTGGCCGAGCTTTCCCAAGACGCGGGGGCCAAACGCGCCCTCTGGCAGCAGATTTGTCATCATGAACACGATTTCTACCCTGACGGCGGCCGACCTGGCCACGGCCTTCACCATTGAGCAAGCCAGCCACGCTTTCCCCTGGACGGAAACCACCTTCGCCAGCAATCAGGGCGATCGCTATCTTAACCTGAAGCTGAGCGCCGACGGGGAGATGGCGGGGTTCGCCATCACGCAGATCGTGCTGGACGAAGCCACGCTGTTCAACATCGCCATTCATCCGCAGTACCAGCGCCGTGGCTTTGGCCGCCTGTTGCTCAACGCGTTGATTGAACGGCTGGAGAGCCGCGGCGTGGTCACGCTGTGGCTGGAAGTGCGCGCCTCCAACCAGGCGGCGATCGCGCTGTATGAAGATCTCGGTTTCAACGAGGTTACCGTGCGCCGCAATTATTACCCGAGCGCCCACGGCCGCGAAGACGCGATCGTGATGGCGCTGCCGCTGGCGTAATCCGCCCGGCCGGTAAAAGCATTGATTGTCACCGGTTGGCAAATCGGCGAAAATGCCCGGCTGTTATCTTTTATTCACCGCTTTGCCCGGCGCCGCGATCGGCGCGTTCTGATGATGTCGCAGGGCGGACTAACCGTAGAACCTGAAAACCATGTCTCCTAGTGAATTTGCCCGCGAAGTCTCCAAAAGAAGAACTTTCGCCATCATCTCGCACCCCGATGCCGGTAAAACCACCATTACCGAAAAAGTGCTGCTGTTCGGACAGGCGATCCAGACCGCCGGTACGGTAAAAGGCCGCGGCTCCAGCCAGCACGCCAAATCCGACTGGATGGAAATGGAAAAGCAGCGTGGGATCTCGATCACCACCTCGGTGATGCAGTTCCCGTACCGCGACAGCCTGGTCAACCTGCTGGATACCCCGGGGCACGAAGACTTCTCCGAAGATACTTACCGTACTCTGACCGCCGTCGACTGCTGCCTGATGGTGATCGACGCCGCCAAGGGCGTTGAGGATCGCACCCGCAAGCTGATGGAGGTTACCCGTCTGCGCGACACGCCGATCCTGACCTTCATGAACAAACTGGACCGCGATATCCGCGATCCGATGGAAGTGATGGATGAAGTCGAGCGCGAACTGAAGATCGCCTGCTCGCCCATCACTTGGCCGATCGGCTGCGGCAAGCTGTTCAAGGGCGTTTACCACCTGTACAAGGATGAAACCTACCTGTACCAGACCGGTAAAGGCCACACCATTCAGGAAGTGCGCATCGTCAAGGGCCTGAACAACCCGGAGCTGGATGAGGCGGTGGGTGAAGATCTGGCGGCGCAGCTGCGCGATGAGCTGGAGCTGGTGCAGGGCGCTTCCCACGAATTCGATCAGGAAGCCTTCCTGAGCGGCGAGCTGACCCCGGTGTTCTTCGGGACCGCATTGGGCAACTTCGGCGTGGATCACATGCTGGACGGCCTGGTGGCCTGGGCGCCGGCGCCGATGCCGCGCAAAACCGACACCCGCGAAGTGACGGCGGCGGAAGAGAAATTCACCGGCTTCGTGTTCAAGATCCAGGCCAACATGGATCCGAAACACCGCGACCGCGTGGCCTTTATGCGCGTGGTTTCCGGCCGCTACGAGAAGGGCATGAAGCTGCGCCAGGTGCGCACCGGCAAAGACGTGGTGATCTCCGACGCGCTGACCTTTATGGCCGGCGACCGTTCGCACGTGGAAGAAGCCTATCCGGGCGACATCATCGGCCTGCACAACCACGGCACCATTCAGATCGGCGATACCTTCACCCAGGGTGAAGACATGAAGTTCACCGGCATCCCGAACTTCGCGCCGGAACTGTTCCGCCGCATTCGCCTGCGCGATCCGCTGAAGCAGAAACAGCTGCTGAAGGGGCTGGTGCAGCTGTCCGAAGAGGGCGCGGTGCAGGTGTTCCGTCCGATCGCCAACAACGATCTGATCGTCGGTGCGGTCGGTGTGCTGCAGTTCGACGTGGTGGTAGCGCGCTTGAAGAGCGAGTACAACGTGGAAGCGCTGTACGAGTCGGTCAACGTGTCGACCGCGCGCTGGGTCGAGTGCGACGACGTGAAGAAGTTCGAAGAGTTCAAGCGCAAGAACGAGATCAACCTGGCGCTGGACGGCGGGGACAACCTGTCCTATATCGCGCCGACCATGGTGAACCTCAACCTGACGCAGGAACGTTATCCTGATGTGACCTTCCGCAAGACGCGCGAACACTGATCAATCGGCAGGGCGCCCAGTGCGCCCTGCACGCCTCTCCTATTCCCACTGCGCTAATTAATAAACCTCCCTCATATTTTTCTTGCGAACCTAGGACACCAGGCGATGTTCGTTCGGCCTGCATTTTCTGTCTAATGGTCTATCTTTAACGGGATGTCCGCACATTGCTTGAGAGTAAATCACTGTAATATGTTGTTTGTTTGGTGAGTTATTCTGATGTGTTGCCGATAGGAGACAGTCAGTATCTTTAAATATCAATGAGATAACTATATTTCAGTTTTGTGTGACTTAGCCTGTCGTCAATAGGCGACAGTTTTTTGGCTAAAAATCCAACGTCTGATTTTTTTTCTTTGATTTTTAAGGTTTTTTTTGAGTTGGCACGGCCGTTGCAATATTCCTGTCGTGAACGCTTAATCGTATAGCGATGATGAAGTATTTACCGAGAAGGCCGCGTGAAGGTGGCCGCAGGGTTCCGGCGCTCTGGCGTTGTGAGCCCCCAACAAAAGGAAGAGATCGATGAAAAAGACCAAATTTGCACACTCGTTGATGGCTGTTGTATTGGGTTCTGTGTTGGTCAGCGGCAGTGCGCTGGCCGAAGAGAGTCTGCTCAACAAGGCGTCTAACGCCGCGGACAGTGCCGGTGCCAAAATCGATAGCTCCATGAAAAAAGTTGACGGTTACATGGATGACAGCGCGATAACGGCTAAAGTTAAAAGTGCGTTGGTGGAAGATAAAACCATCAAAAGTTCCGACATTTCGGTGAAAACCGAAAAAGGCGCCGTGACCCTGAGCGGGTTCGTCGGCAGCCAGGCGCAGGCGGAGCATGCGGTCGCTGTCGCCGGCAAGGTGGAAGGCGTCAAGACCGTCAGCGACAAGCTGCACGTGAAAGATGAAGCCAACCAGTCGATCAAATCGTATGCCGGCGACACCGCCACCACCAGCGAGCTGAAAGCCAAGCTGCTGGCCGATGACATCGTGCCGTCGCGCAATGTGAAAGTGGAAACCACCGATGGCGTGGTGCAGCTTTCCGGTGAGGTGAAAACGCAGGCGCAGTCTGAGCGTGCGGAAAGCATCGCCAAGGCTATCGACGGCGTGAAAAGCGTGAAAAACGACCTGGTGGTCAAGCCGTAATCCCGCCAGGCGCCCGTAACAAGTAACAACAAGCCGTATCGGTCGGGCCGTGAAGGCGGCCCGACATGTACCACCAAAAAAAGAAACTGATTTGCCGTCGCGCCCCGTTGTCGGGGCGGTAGACAGCAGCGAATTTTTTCACAATGGTAAGGAGAAGCTTATGTTTCGTTGGGGCATTATCTTTTTAGTCATCGCGCTTATCGCTGCGGCACTGGGGTTCGGTTCGCTGGCGGGCACCGCCGCCTGGGCGGCTAAAATCGTGTTTGTCGTCGGCATTATCCTGTTCCTGGTCAGCCTGTTCACCGGCCGCCGGCGCCCTTAGCCGGCCGGTATTTTCCTGCAAACTGTAACAAAGCTTAATTCCTTTTCTCACGTCGGGGAGGGCCGGCCATGAACAGCGACATCATCGTCGGGCGCTGGAAACAGCTGAAAGGCCAGGTATGGCAGGCATTGGCCGAATGGTCCGGCAGCGATTGCGTCTGGCTGGCCGGCAGCAATGATTTCCTCGCCGGCGTGCTGCAAGAGGATTACGGAAGAGAGCGAGACGCGGTATCCTCGGAGAAAACATCTCACTGAGGATGCCAAGTTGGGATACAGAATACCCATCACGCTCGGCAATATAGAACCGCTGGCGTCTAAGCCCTTTCGGCCAGGCAAGATGGCGCTGGTCTGCGAAGGCGGCGGCCAGCGCGGCATTTTCACCGCCGGCGTGCTGGACGAGTTTCAGCGCGCGGGCTTTAACCCATTCGACCTGCTGATCGGCACGTCGGCCGGCGCCCAGAATCTGTCTGCCTATATTTGCGGACAGGTGGGCTACGCGCGCCGGGTGATCACCCGTTACACCACCTCGGCTCAATTCTTCAATCCGCTGCGCTTCGTGCGCGGCGGGCATCTGATCGATCTCGATTGGCTGGTTGATACGGCAGCGGCGCAGATGCCGCTGGCGATGGACGTAGCGGAACGGCACTTTACCGACGGGCGCGAGTTTCTGCTGTGTGCCTGCCGCAGCGACGATTTCGAACCGACCTATCTGCCCGCGCAGCGCGAGCGCTGGCTGCCGGCCATCAAGGCGTCCAGCGCCATTCCCGGCTTCTATCGCCAAGGCGTGGAGCTGGACGGCATCAGCTATCAGGACGGCGGCATCAGCGATGCGATCCCGGTGGAAGAGGCCTATCGCCGCGGCGCCGACACCATCGTAGTGATCCGCACCGTGCCTTCGCAGATGTACTACACCCCGCAGTGGATGAAGCGCATGGAGCACTGGCTGAGCGACAGCAGCCTGCAGCAGATGGTGCGTATCCTGCAGCATCACGAGCAAAGCTATCACCGCATCCAGCGCTTTATCGAGAAGCCGCCGGGCAAGCTGCGCATCTTCGAGATCTTCCCGCCGAAGCCGCTGGCCAGCAATGCACTGGGCAGCCGACTGGGGTCGCTCAATCAGGATTATCACCTGGGGCGCCGCTGCGGCCGCTATTTCCTGGCCACCGTCGGCCAGTGGATGGCGCAGCCGGAGCCGGACGGCATGAGGGTGAAAAAAGCGCTGTCGCGCCGCCTGATCCAGCCGGAGAACGTCAGAATGCCTTCGCCGATCGTGACCGACATCGTCATGCCGTCCGATCTTGGCGCGCAGCCGGAGGCCGCGGTGGCGGCGCCGAAGATCATTCTGCCGGGCGATCTGCCGCCGGGTGAAGGGGGCGCGCTGTGAGTTATGCCTTTACCGACACCCACTGTCATTTCGATTTCCCGCCCTTTACCGGGCATGAGGGCGAGAGCCTGGTGCGAGCGGCAAGCGCCGGCGTCACGCGCATCATCGTCCCGACGGTCACCGCCGATCGCTTCGCGCGGGTGCTGCGGCTGGCGCAGGATCACGCGCCGCTGTTCGCCGCGCTGGGGCTGCATCCGCTGTATATCGCGCAGCATCATGAGCCGCAGTTGGAGCAACTGGCGGCGCTGCTGGCCGAACGGCCGCGCAAGCTGGTAGCGGTGGGGGAGGTCGGGCTCGATCTGTATATGGACAACCCACAGTTCGAGCGCCAGCAAAGCGTGCTGCTGGCCCAGCTGCGGCTGGCGAAACAGCATGACCTGCCGGTGATCCTCCATTCGCGCCGCACCCACGATCAGCTGGCTGCAGCCCTGCGGCGCGTGCAGCTGCCGCGTCGCGGCGTGGTGCACGGCTTCGCCGGCAGCCTGTCGCAGGCGCAGGCGTTTATCCGCCTCGGCTATTACATCGGCGTGGGCGGCACCATCACCTATGAGCGGGCGCAGAAAACGCGCGGCGTGATGGCGCAGCTGCCGCTCGAGGCGCTGCTGCTGGAGACCGATGCGCCGGACATGCCGCTGGCGGGCTATCAGGGGCAGCCGAATCGCCCCGAACGCGCCGCCGAGGTGTTTCAAACGCTGTGCGAGCTGCGGCCGGAACCGGCCGACGAGATCGCCGCCCATCTGCAGCGCAATGCTCAGGCGCTGTTTGCCATGCCGGATTGATGAGGTGATAACGTGACATGCGTCACGTTATAAGATTTTCATTTGCGTCTCGTTGTATGCATTTGTGACATAAATCGGTGCGAGAGTGACCTCGCTCAGTATAATCCCCCCGAAACTCTCCAATAGCAGACCTCTCTTTATGAGCAGGGATGTATTTTATTTTTTGCAACAGGGAAACTTTGCATGCAACTCATCATGAGCCTAGTCGGCATGGCGGTGCTGATCGCCATTGCGGTGCTGCTCTCCAGCAACCGCCGGGCCATCAAACTGCGCACCGTCGCGTGGGCGTTCATCATTCAGGTCGGCATCGGCGCGCTGGTGCTGTATGTGCCGCTGGGCCGCAGCATCCTCGGCAGTATGTCGAACGGCGTGGCAAACGTTATCGCCTACGGCAATCAGGGCATTTCGTTCATTTTCGGCGGGCTGGTGTCCGACAAGATGTTCGAGGTGTTCGGCGGCGGCGGCTTCGTGTTCGCGCTGCGCGTCCTGCCGGTGATCGTGTTCTTCTCCTCGCTGATTGCGGTGCTGTACTACCTCGGCATCATGCAGTTGGTGATCCGCGTGCTGGGCGGCGGGCTGCAAAAGCTGTTGGGCACCTCGCGCACCGAATCGCTGTCGGCGACCGCCAACATTTTCGTTGGTCAGACCGAAGCGCCGCTGGTGGTGCGTCCGTATATCGCCACCATGAGCCAATCAGAACTGTTCGCGGTGATGTGCGGCGGCCTGGCCTCGGTGGCCGGTTCGGTGCTGGCGGGATATGCGCAGATGGGCGTGCCGCTGGAATACCTGATCGCCGCGTCCTTCATGGCCGCGCCGGGCGGGCTGCTGTTCGCCAAGCTGATGGTGCCGGAAACCGAGCAGACCCACGATAAAGACGATGCGATGAAGCTGATCGCCGAAGAGGATCGTCCGGCCAACGTGATCGACGCGGCGGCTTCCGGCGCGGCCTCCGGCATGCAGCTGGCACTGAACGTCGGTGCGATGCTGCTGGCGTTTATCGCGCTGATCGCCTTGCTTAACGGCATTCTCGGCGGCATCGGCGGCTGGTTCGATTATCCGCAGCTGTCGCTTGAACTGATCCTCGGCTGGGTGTTCTCGCCGATCGCCTTCCTGATCGGCGTGCCGTGGAGCGAGGCGATGACCGCCGGTTCGTTCATCGGCCAGAAGATCATCGTCAACGAGTTCGTCGCCTACATGAACTTCGGCGCCTATCTGCGTCCGGATGACGTAGTGGCGGCGGAAGGCCTGCAGGTGCTGTCGGCCCATACCAAGGCGATCATCTCCTTCGCGCTGTGCGGCTTCGCCAACCTTTCCTCGGTGGCGATCCTGCTGGGCGGTCTGGGCAGCATGGCGCCCAATCGTCGCCACGACATCGCGCGCTTCGGTCTGAAGGCCGTGGCGGCGGGCACGCTGTCCAACCTGATGAGCGCCACCATCGCTGGCTTCTTCCTGGCGCTGTAAGCCATCCCGAGGCCCGCGACGGCGCGACCGATCGCGGGACTCCGCCTATACTCTAAGCAACGCGGGTGCGTGCCGCACCCGCGATCTTCAGCCGCTTCTTTAGCGAATTTGTGAACGATATCGCGTTATTTTGTGATGTTCTTCACATATAATTCCGGTCTGTTACAGTGCTATTTCATATAGTGTGACGATGAACGCGAATCGCCCCCGGCATTCGTGTTCAAATAGCTATTACTGGCCGGCCGCAAGGCGGGTGGCCATGTGCGGTGAGAAGGATCTCAGTTGCCGCCGCGGGAACGCCGTTCCCCAGCGCTATCTTCATGGAACCAAGTCCGCTCGCCAACACCCAGGTACTCAGTTGGAGAGTTTTATGACCGAATTAACCGCAGCAGCGCAACGTGCGCTGAATTTGATGGATTTAACCACGCTGAATGATGATGACACCGACGAGAAAGTGATCGCGCTCTGTCGTCAGGCCAACAGCCCGGCCGGCCACACGGCGGCCATCTGCATCTACCCGCGTTTTATCCCGGTGGCGCGTAAGGCGCTGCGCGAGCAAGGCACGCCGGACATCCGCATCGCCACCGTGACCAACTTCCCGCATGGCAACGACGATATCGACATCGCGCTGGCGGAAACCCGCGCGGCCATCGCCTATGGCGCGGATGAAGTGGACGTGGTGTTTCCTTACCGCGCGCTGATTGCCGGCAACGAACAGGTCGGCTTCGAGCTGGTGAAACAGTGCAAGCAGGCTTGCCAGGCGGCCAACGTGCTGCTGAAAGTGATCATCGAAACCGGTGAGCTGAAGCAGGCCGATCTGATCCGCAAGGCGTCCGAGATCGCCATCAAGGCCGGGGCGGACTTTATCAAGACCTCCACCGGCAAGGTGCCGGTCAACGCCACGCTGGAAAGCGCCGAGCTGATGATGTCGGTGATCCGCGATATGGGCGTGGCGAAGACGGTGGGCTTCAAGCCGGCCGGCGGCGTGCGCACCGCAGAGGATGCGCTGCATTATCTGCAGCTTGCCGATCGTATTCTGGGCGAAGGCTGGGCCGATGCGCGGCATTTCCGCTTTGGCGCTTCCAGCCTGCTGGCCAGCTTGCTGGCCGCGCTGGGCCACCAGACCCAGACCGCCGGCGGCGGCTACTGATCGATTTCGTTGGCGGGCGCCAGGCGCGCCCGTCTGCACCGACTCTCGGCGACACAGGGGGATGCCTTGTTCCTGGCTCAAGAAATTATTCGTAAGAAACGCGACGGCCAGCCGTTAAGCGAAGCGGAAATCCGCTTTTTCATCAACGGCATTCGCGACAACGTGGTGTCGGAAGGGCAGATCGCCGCGCTGGCGATGACCATTTATTTCCATGACATGAGCATGCCGGAGCGCGTGGCGCTCACCATGGCGATGCGCGATTCCGGCACCGTGCTGGACTGGAAAAGCCTGGCGCTGAACGGCCCGATCGTCGACAAGCATTCGACCGGCGGCGTGGGCGACGTGACCTCGCTGATGCTCGGCCCGATGGTGGCGGCCTGCGGCGGCTATGTGCCGATGATCTCCGGCCGCGGCCTGGGGCATACCGGCGGCACGCTGGACAAGCTGGAAGCCATTCCGGGCTTCAATATTTTCCCGGACGATAACGCCTTCCGCAAAATCATTCAGGACGTCGGCGTGGCGATCATCGGCCAGACCAGCTCGCTGGCGCCGGCGGACAAACGTTTTTACGCCACCCGCGACATCACCGCCACCGTGGATTCGATCCCGCTGATCACCGCCTCCATTCTGGCCAAGAAGCTGGCGGAAGGGCTGGATGCGCTGGTGATGGACGTGAAGGTCGGCTCCGGCGCCTTTATGCCGACCTATGCCCTGTCGCAGGACTTGGCGCAGGCGATCGTCGGCGTGGCCAACGGCGCGGGCTGCAAGACCACCGCCCTGCTGACCGACATGAACCAGGTGCTGGCCTCCAGCGCCGGCAACGCGGTGGAAGTGCGCGAAGCGGTGCGTTTCCTGACCGGCGAATACCGCAACCCGCGCCTGCTGGAAGTGACGCTGGCGCTGTGCGTGGAAATGCTGCTGTCCGGCGGCCTGGCGCAAGACGAGGCCGACGCGCGCGCCAAACTGCAGGCGGTGCTGGACAACGGCAAGGCGGCGGAGGTGTTTGGCCGCATGGTGGCGGCGCAGCAGGGGCCGATAGACTTCGTCGAACGCTACGATAGCTATCTGCCGGCGGCAACGCTGAGCAAGCCGGTGTATGCTGAAAAGCCGGGCATCATCAGCGCCATGGATACCCGCGCGCTGGGCATGGCGGTGGTTGCGCTGGGCGGCGGCCGTCGCCGGGCGAGCGACGCCATCGATTACAGCGTTGGCCTGACCGAGGTGGCGCGCCTGGGCGAGAAAGTGGATGCCCAGCAGCCGCTGGCGATGATCCACGCCAACGATGAAGAGAGCTGGCAGCAGGCGGCCGATGCGGTGCGCAGCGCGATGACGCTGAGCGACAAGGCGCCGGAAGCGACGCCGGTGGTATATAAGCGCATCACGGAATAACCCAAGAATCAGGAACGGTCGCGGCTTTTTCGCGGCCGTCCAAAGCGTGAGAACACGCAGGAGAGCACAGATGAAACGCACATTTATTATGGTATTGGACTCCTTCGGCATCGGCGCCAGCGAAGACGCCGAACGTTTTGGCGATCAGGGTTCCGACACCCTGGGCCACATCGCCGAGGTTTGCGCGCGCGGTGAGGCCAACGTGGGCCGCCAGGGCCCGCTGACGCTGCCTAACCTGAGCCGTCTGGGTCTCGGCAAAGCGGCGGAAGAGTCCACCGGCAACTTCCCGCAGGGGCTGGATCGCAACGCCGACATCATCGGCGCTTACGCTTACGCTAGCGAACTCTCTTCCGGTAAAGACACGCCGTCGGGCCACTGGGAAATCGCCGGCGTGCCGGTGCTGTTCGACTGGGGCTATTTCAAGGACGAGCACAATAGCTTCCCGCAGGCGCTGCTGGACAAACTGGTCGAACGCGCCAAGCTGCCGGGCTACCTGGGCAACTGCCACTCATCCGGCACCGTGATCCTCGATCAGCTGGGTGAAGAGCACATGAAAACCGGCAAGCCGATTTTCTACACCTCCGCCGACTCGGTATTCCAGATCGCCTGCCATGAAGAAACCTTCGGCCTGGATCGCCTGTACGAGCTGTGCGAAATCGCGCGTGAAGAGCTGACCGAAGGCGGGTATAACATCGGCCGCGTGATCGCGCGTCCGTTCGTCGGCGACAAGCCGGGCAACTTCCAGCGCACTGGCAACCGTCACGATCTGGCGGTAGAGCCGCCGGCGCCGACCGTGCTGAAAAAGCTGGTGGACGAGAAGGGCGGCGAAGTGGTGTCGATCGGTAAAATCGCCGACATCTACGCCAACGTCGGCATCACCAAGAAGGTGAAGGCGACCGGCATCGACGCGCTGTTCGACGCGACCCTGATCGAAATGGAAAAGGCCGGCGACAACACCATCGTGTTCACCAACTTCGTGGACTTCGATTCCTCCTATGGCCACCGCCGTGACGTGGCGGGCTACGCCGCCGCGCTGGAGCTGTTCGACCGCCGCCTGCCGGAGCTGTTGAAGCTGGTGAAAGACGAAGACATCATCATCTTCACCGCCGACCACGGCTGCGACCCGACCTGGCCGGGCACCGACCACACCCGCGAGCACATCCCGGTGCTGGTTTACGGCCCGAAAGTGAAACCGGGCTCGCTGGGCCACCGCGAGACCTTCGCCGACATCGGCCAGACCGTCGCCAATTACTTTGGCCTGTCGCCGATGGATTACGGTAAGAGCATGTTTTAATCCGTGAGTTTAAGGCGGCGGCGCAGTTGGCCGCCGTCTGACATGCCACGGCTTATACGTTTAACGCTATTTAATACGATTTAAAGGAAGAGAATTATGGCTACGCCGCACATTAATGCTGAGATGGGTGATTTCGCTGACGTAGTACTGATGCCGGGCGATCCGCTGCGTGCAAAATACATCGCCGAAACCTTCCTGGAAGGCGCGGTGGAAGTGAACAACGTGCGCGGCATGTTGGGCTTCACCGGCACCTACAAAGGCCGCCGCATCTCCGTAATGGGCCACGGCATGGGCATCCCGTCCTGCTCCATCTATGCGCGCGAGCTGATCGCAGAATTCGGCGTGAAGAAGATCATTCGCGTGGGCTCCTGCGGCGCGGTGCGTGACGATATCAAACTGCGTGACGTGGTGATCGGCATGGGCGCGTGCACCGACTCCAAGGTGAACCGTCTGCGCTTCAAGGACAACGACTACGCGGCGATCGCCGACTTCGACATGGTGCGCAACGCGGTCGACGCAGCGGCGGCGCAGGGCATCCCGGCGCGCGTGGGCAACATCTTCTCCGCCGATCTGTTCTACACCCCGGATCCGGACATGTTCCAGGTGATGAAGAAGTACGGCATCCTGGGCGTGGAAATGGAAGCGGCCGGCATCTACGGCGTGGCGGCAGAGCTGTACGAAGAGTTCGGCTGCAAGGCGCTGACCATCTGCACCGTGTCCGACCACATCCTGCGTCACGAAGCGACCACGGCGGCGGAACGCCAGACCACCTTTAACGAAATGATCGTTATCGCGCTGGAATCCGTGCTGCTGGGCGACAAAGCATAATACCCCGGCGGGCGTCATCATGGCGCCCGCCCGTCAATCTATTCATTCCGCTTGGCCAGTTTTGGCTAACGCTTTACCTTTCTGCCATTTAACGCTATTACTTCCTTTATCAATCTATTCACCAATCTATTCATCCGATGCTCACCGTTGAACAAGTTTTGCGTCATGGGCCGGCTACGGCTCGTCAACTGACAGAAGCGTTAGGCATCAGCCAGCCGACGCTATCGCGCCGTCTCCGTGAACTGGCGGGCGCCGTATTGATCCTCGGTAAAGGTAAGGCGACGCGCTATGCGTTGCGGCGCGGGATCGGCGGTGAGAGGCAGTTTCCGCTATATCGGGTTGATGAACGGGGTAAGGCGCACCTGTTTGCCACGCTTTGCCCGCTGTATCCTGCCGATAACTGTGCGGTGTGCGATGAGCGCAGCGGAGAGTGGCAGCTCTATGACGGCATGCCATGGTATTTGAACGACCTACGGCCGATTGGCTTTCTCGGGCGAGCCTGGGGAAAAGCAGCGGCGCGCGAGTTGAATTTGCCGGAGGATGTGCGGCGATGGGATGAAGGTCAACGCTTGTTGGCGCTCTGCCGTTATGGCGAAGACATGACCGGCGATCTGTTGCCTGGTGCCGACAGCTATCAGCGTTGGTTAATGCGGGATACAGCCGTCGCCATCACGGTGGAAGATAAAATCGAGCGTTACGCCGCATTGTCTGTCCAGGCGCTGGCCGGGGAGCTGGTAGGCTCTTCCGCCGGTGGCGAGCAACCCAAGTTTGCCGCCTATGCTGAGCTGGCGCCAGGGCGCCGTGCGCATGTTTTGGTGAAGTTCAGCCTGGCGCCGACGCATGTCATTGCACAGCGCTGGAGCGATTTGCTGATCGCCGAGTCGCTGGCGTTGCAGACGGTCGCCGCTGCGGGATTGCCTGCCGCATCGGCGCAAATCCTGTTCGGTGCTGACCGACAATGCTTTTTAGAGATCGAGCGCTTTGATCGCATCGGTGAAGAAGGGAGGGTAGCGATGGTGTCGCTGGAGGCGCTGGATGCCGAGTTCAGCGGCAGCGGCCACGCCAACTGGGTCGTGGCCGCCGAGCGGTTATTGCAGCAAGGGGTGATCGATCACTCAGTCTACCAACGGGTTGCCCTGTATTGGGCCTTTGGCCGGTTGATCGCCAACAGCGATATGCACCAAGGCAACCTGTCGTTCTTGCGGATAACCCAGCGGCCGGTCATGTTGGCGCCTTTGTATGATATGTTGCCGATGGCTTTTGCCCCGGCAAGCAGCGGTAATCTGCGCCACGACGCGCTGGAGATCCGTTTGAGCAACGAGGTGAGCGGCGCCGTCTGGCGGCAAGCGGAGCTATTGGCTCTCGAGTTCTGGCGGCGAACGGCGCAACATGACGACATCAGCGAGGCGTTTCGGGCGATTGCCGAGCAAATGTTGGTGCAACTGCAGAAGCTGCACGAGCGCATTCAGCGCCTGGCCTGAGTTACCCCTTCTTCGGCGCTTCCTGTTTTGCCTCAGGCGCATCCTCTTCGTCGTCTTCCACCGTATTGCCTTCTGCCAACGGCGTGTTGGCGGTCAACAGGTACGGTGACTGCTGCCAGCGGCTGCGGCGGTGTTGCAATAGGGTGCGCGCCAGAATGATGCCGATCGCCAACGCCAGCAGGATCATCAGGCGCAGCAGGTTGGTGGTGTTGTCCACCTGCTTGGACTCGGTCGCCAGCACGTGGGTGTCGAGGGTGATGCGGATAAAGCCGATCGGGCCGTCTTTGCCCTGAATGGATTCGACCAACTGGTGGTTGAAGTAGCTGCCAGCGCGCTTGCCGTCGAGCGACAGCCGATCGCGTATACTTATCTGCTCCCCGGCGTGGGAGACCAGCGTGCCGTCCAACTGATACACGCTGACGTCGAGAATGCGGCTGTGATCGGTGAGCTGCTTGAGGATTGCGTCGATGCGCGGGTTGTTGCCGTCGTCGTCCAGCAGCGGCGCCAGGCTGTAGGCGACCTGTTTGGTCAGCGTCTGCGCCAGCTCTTCGACCTGTTCGGATCGCGCCATTTGGTGACTCAGGCTAAAATAAGAGGCACCCTGCATCAGCAGCACCAGCAAAGCCAGGCAAATCAGGATAATAGCGGTACGGTGCAGGCGAAATTTCAGTTTAGCGCGAGCCATGCAGGTTCCTTGGGCATCGGGGACACTTTATGTTGCCAGAACCGCTGGCGATAGGATAGCTTGATGCGTCGTTTTATCATGCAGCGTTTTTGTCCATTCAGGAGTCAATGATGTCAAACAGTCTGACCTATTGCGATCTTCCGGCGGAGATCTCTCAATGGCCGGGTCTTCCCCTTTCGCTCAGCGGCGACGAAGTGATGCCGCTGGACTACCGGGCGGGCAATACCGGATGGCTGTTATACGGCAGAAAGCTGGACAAGGCGCGCATTACACAATTCCAACGCAAGCTGGGCGCGGCGATGGTGATCGTCACCGCCTGGGGCGTGGACGACTATCAGGTGGTGCGCCTGGCAGGCACCTTGACGCCGCGCGCCAAGCTGCTGGCGGCGGAAAGCGGGCTGGACGTGGCGCCGCTCGGCAAGATCCCGCACCTGCGCACGCCGGGGCTGCTGGTGATGGACATGGATTCGACGGCGATCGAGATCGAGTGCATCGACGAGATCGCCAAGCTGGCGGGCGTCGGTGAGCAGGTGGCGGAAGTCACCGAACGCGCGATGCGCGGCGAGCTGGACTTTACCGCCAGCCTGCGCCAGCGCGTCGGCACGCTGAAAGGAGCCGACGCCAACATCCTCAAGCAGGTGCGCGACGAGCTGCCGCTGATGCCGGGGCTGACCAGCCTGGTGGGCAAGCTACAGGCGATGGGCTGGCATGTGGCGATCGCCTCCGGCGGCTTCACCTACTACGCCGAATACCTGCGCAACCGGCTGCGGCTGGTGGCGGCGGCGGCCAATGAGCTGGAGATCCGCGACGGCAAGCTGACCGGCGAAGTGCTGGGGCCGGTGGTGGACGCGCAGTTCAAAGCCGATACGCTGCTGCGGCTGGCGGAGAAGCTGGAGATCCCGCTGGCGCAGACCGTGGCCATCGGCGACGGTGCCAACGATTTGAAAATGATGCAGGCGGCGGGGCTGGGCATCGCCTACCACGCCAAGCCGAAAGTATATGAAAAAGCGCAGGTGGCGATCCGGCATGCGGATCTGATGGGCGTGCTGTGCATTCTCACCGGCAGCCTGAAACACGAAGTGCGATAACGAAAGATTGAGGTAAGACGTGGCAAAAGCGGCAAAACGGGCATTTGTGTGCAATGAGTGCGGGGCGGACTATCCGCGTTGGCAGGGGCAGTGCAGCGCCTGTCATGCCTGGAACACCATCACGGAAGTGCGTTTGGCCGCGTCGCCCGCAGCGGCGCGCAACGATCGCCTCAGCGGCTATGCCGGCGACGCCGGCGTCAGCAAGGTGCAGAAGCTGTCGGAAATCAGCCTTGAGGCGCTGCCGCGCTTCACCACCGGCTTTCTCGAGTTCGATCGCGTGCTGGGCGGCGGCGTGGTGCCCGGCAGCGCCATTCTGATCGGCGGCAACCCCGGCGCCGGCAAGAGCACCCTGTTGCTGCAGGTGCTGTGCAAACTGTCCGAGCAGATGAAAACCCTGTACGTCACCGGCGAGGAGTCGCTGCAGCAGGTGGCGATGCGCGCTCATCGGCTGGGGCTGCCGACCGGCGGCCTGAACATGCTGTCGGAAACCAGCATCGAGCAGATCTGCCTGATCGCCGAGCAGGAACAGCCGAAGCTGATGGTGATCGACTCGATCCAGGTGATGCACATGGCGGACATTCAGTCTTCGCCGGGCAGCGTGGCCCAGGTGCGCGAAACCGCCGCCTATCTGACGCGCTTCGCCAAGACGCGCGGCGTGGCGATCGTCATGGTCGGCCACGTCACCAAAGACGGCTCGCTGGCCGGGCCGAAAGTGCTGGAACACTGCATTGACTGTTCGGTGCTGCTGGACGGCGACGCCGATTCCCGCTTCCGCACCCTGCGCAGCCACAAGAACCGCTTCGGCGCGGTCAACGAGCTGGGGGTGTTCGCCATGACCGAACAGGGGCTGCGCGAAGTCAGCAACCCTTCGGCGATCTTCCTCAGCCGCGGCGATGAAGTCACCTCCGGCAGCTCGGTGATGGTGGTGTGGGAAGGCACCCGGCCGCTGCTGGTGGAGATCCAGGCGCTGGTGGATCACTCGATGATGTCCAACCCGCGCCGCGTGGCGGTGGGCCTGGAGCAGAACCGGTTGGCGATCCTGCTGGCGGTGCTGCACCGGCACGGCGGGCTGCAGATGTCGGATCAGGACGTGTTCGTCAACGTGGTCGGCGGGGTGAAGGTCAGCGAGACCAGCGCCGATCTGGCGCTGCTGATGTCGCTGGTGTCGAGCCTGCGCGATCGGCCGCTGCCGAACGATCTGGTGGTGTTCGGCGAAGTGGGGCTGGCGGGAGAAATCCGTCCGGTGCCGAGCGGCCAGGAGCGCATCTCCGAAGCGGCCAAGCACGGTTTCAAGCGCGCCATCGTGCCGCACGGCAACATGCCGAAGAAGCCGCCGGCCAACATGCAGGTGTTTGGGGTCAAGAAGCTGGCGGACGCGCTCGACGTGCTGGAAGAGTTTTATTAATGTCGCCGACGGCGAGTAAGATATGCTATTTTGTTTAGCATACTAAACGGAGGTGGCCATGCCGCAATTTGATTACCTGAAGACGTCCATTAAGCAAAAGGGCTGTACTTTGCAGCAGGTGGCGGATGCCAGCGGCATGACCAAGGGCTATCTGAGCCAGCTGTTGAACGACAAAATCAAAAGCCCGAGCGCGCAAAAGCTCGAGGCGCTGCACCGTTTTCTCGGGCTGGAGTTCCCGCGTAAAGAGATCAAAGTCGGCGTGGTGTTTGGTAAATTTTACCCGCTGCACACCGGCCACATCTATCTGATCCAGCGCGCCTGCAGCCAGGTGGACGAACTTCACGTTATCTTGTGCCACGACGAACCGCGCGACCGCGAGCTGTTCGAGAACAGTTCGATGTCGCAACAGCCAACGGTCAGCGATCGCCTGCGCTGGCTGCTGCAGACCTTCAAGTACCAGAAAAACATCCATATCCACTCGTTCGACGAGCAGGGCATCGAACCCTATCCGCACGGCTGGAACGTGTGGAGCGACGGCATGAAGGCCTTTATGGAACAGAAGGGCATCGTGCCGAGCTTCATCTATTCCAGCGAAGCGCAGGATGCGCCGCGCTACCGCGAGCATCTGGGCATCGAAACCATCTTGGTCGATCCCGAGCGTTCGTTCATGAACATCAGCGGCAATCAGATCCGCCAGGATCCGTTCCGCTATTGGGACTATATCCCGACCGAGGTGAAGCCGTTCTTCGTGCGCACCGTGGCGATCCTCGGCGGCGAGTCGAGCGGCAAGTCGACGCTGGTCAACAAGCTGGCCAACATCTTCAACACCACCAGCGCCTGGGAATATGGCCGCGATTACGTGTTTTCGCACCTGGGCGGCGACGAGATGGCGCTGCAGTACTCCGACTACGACAAAATCGCTCTCGGGCAGGCGCAATACGTGGATTTCGCGGTCAAGTACGCCAACAAGGTGGCGTTTATCGATACCGATTTCGTCACCACCCAGGCGTTTTGCAAAAAGTACGAGGGGCGTGAACACCCCTTCGTGCAGGCGCTGATCGACGAATACCGTTTCGATCTGGTGATCCTGTTGGAAAACAACACGCCGTGGGTGGCGGACGGCCTGCGCAGCCTCGGCAGCACCGCCGATCGCCTGGCGTTCCAGCGCCTGCTGGAGGAGATGTTGCGCGCCAACAACATCGAGTACGTGCACGTTGAATCCAGCGATTACGAAGAGCGTTTCCTGCGCTGCGTCGAGCTGGTGCAGCAGCTGCTGGCGGCGGACGCCGGCCGGTTGGCGAATGCGCCCGCCCATCGCCACGCCGCAGGCTGAGAAAATTAGCGGAATGTGCGGTCGCGGCGGCAGAAACGCCTCTGTGGCGCACATTTGACGGCTTGTTTAAACATGGTTCATTCGGTAGCGACTAGGTTAAGATTTTCTTTACAATAACGCTCAGAAGAAGACATGTCTTATCGCTTACTCGCTCTCTGGTTGATCTGCTATGCCGCAGCCTGGACGCTGCTGACCGTTCATCTCGATCCCACCCTGCCTTACGACGCCGTCGAGGCGCTCAACTGGGGCTTCAACGCCGAGTGGGGCTCACCGAAAAATCCTTGGCTGGTCGGTGCGGCGATGCAGCCGGCGATCTGGCTCTCGTGGCTGCCGCTGAACCTGTACTGGTATGGCGGGCACTTCATCGCCATCGCCATCGGCATGTTGGGCGTCTGGCTATTGGCGCGCCGCCTGAGCGGCAGCACCTCGCTGGCCTGGATGGCGCTGCTGACGCTCAACCTGTCCGGCATCATCAATTTCGACATCATTCCCTACAACGACAATTACCTGTTGGTGATGCTGTGGCCGTGGATGGCGCTGTTCTTCCACCTGGCGATCTCGCGTTCGGCCAACTGGTGGCCGGCTTTCGCATTGGTGGCCGGTCTGGCGATGATGGCGAAATACTCGACCTTCGCCTTCGTCTATTTCGCGGCGCTGTCGACGCTGTTCGTACCGCAGATCCGCCGCTGCTATCGCCAGCCGCAGTTCTATCTGGCGGTGGCGATCTGGTTGGCGCTGGTGCTGCCGAACCTGTTCTGGCTGTGGAACCATGACTTCGCCGCCTTCAAGTGGGTGGATTCGCAGATCAAGATGCAGCTCAACCTCGATATGCTGCAGTCGCTGCTGCTGGTGTTCTATCCGTCGCTGGCGCTGTGGGTGATCCTGCGGCGCAGCGGGGCGGTGCTGGCCTGGCCAGCGGCGTTGCCGATGCGGGTGTTGCTGTGGGTCTACCTGTTGCCGCTCGGCATCATTACCTTCTGGTTCTCTTTCAACGTCGGCGGCCGGCTGACCGAGTGGCTGCAGCCGTTCTTCATGCTGGCGCCCGCGCTGCTGGTCGGCTGCGTGCGCCAGCCGCCGGTGCGTTCGCTGCGCGCGGCGACCATCGGGCTGATGTGCGCGGCGCTGGCGGTCTATCTGGGGTATGCCGCGGTGATGCTGGGCAACGTGCGCAACGCCGGCCAGAAAATGGTGGGTATCAAGGCGTTCAGCGTCGGAGTGGAGCGGCTGTGGCAGGAGCGGTATGGCGTCAGCCTGCGCTACGTCGGCGGCGAATACCTGTCGCAGTGGATGACGGTGTACGCCGGCTCCCGGCCGCAGACCATTACGCGCTGGTCTAATCATACGCGCCCGAATATCTACAACGTCAACATCAGCTATCCGCAGATTGCGCAGCACGGCGTCGCTCTGTTCGGGCGGTTGGGTGAAGACTGCGCGCGCAGCGACTTCGGCGGCGAGCTGGCCCACTGGCCGAAGATGCGCCTCGATTGGCAGCAGACGCTGACGTTCCGCGCCGATCCGCATGCCGACGAGCAAGCGCTGTGCGTCGGCTTCGTTCGTCCGCAGTAACGGCGGCGCAAAACGCCGCCGCGATTCAGGCTTAGTAAGCGATAACCAGCTTGCCTTGCATATGGCCGCCGAGCAGCCGTTGATGCGCGGCGGTCAGCGTCTCTACCGACAGCCCGTGCAGGGTTTCGCTCAGCGTGGTGCTCAGCTTGCCCTCGTCCAGCAGCTGCGCCACCTGCTGCAGGATGCGCCCCTGCTGCGCGATGTCTGGGGTGGTGAACATGCTGCGGGTGAACATGAATTCCCAGTGCAGCGCGGCGCTTTTCAGCTTCAGCGCGTTTTGATCCAACGGCTGCGCGTTCTCGACGATGGTGCAGATATGGCCCAGCGGCGCGACCAGCTCGGCCATCGCCGGCCAGTGGCCGTCGGTATCGTTCAGGCACAGGATGTAATCCACCTGCTCGATGCCGTGCTGCGCCAGCTCGCCCTTCAGATCGCGGTAGTCCACCACCAGATCGGCGCCGCGCTCACGGCACCAGGCGGCGGATTCCGGCCTTGAGGCGGTGGCGATCACTTTCACCTTGCTGCGCAGCGCGGCCAGCGGAATGGCCAGCGAGCCGACGCCGCCGGCGCCGCCGATGATCAGCAGCGTCTTGTGCTCCGGCGCGTCCTGAATGTTCAGGTGTTCGAACAGCGCTTCCCAGGCGGTGAGGGCGGTGAGCGGCAGGGCGGCGGACTCGGCCCAGTTCAGGCTGCGCGGCTTGTGCGCGGCGATGCGTGAGTCGATCAGCTGGTGGCTGCTGTTGCTGCCGGGGCGGGTGATGTCGCCGGCGTACCACACTTCATCGCCGGGCTTGAAGCCGCTGACGCCGCTGCCCACGTCTACCACCACGCCGCTGGCGTCCCAGCCGAGGATGCGCGGCTGCTGCAGGCCGCTCTTTTGCAGACCGGCGTGCACTTTGGTGTCCACCGGGTTGACCGACGCCGCTTTCACTGCCACCAGCAGATCGTACTGGCCGGGAACCGGCATTTCCGGTGAGATTTCGATGAAACCGGCGGGGTTCTGCGGGTCTACGGCAATGGCTTTTATCGACATGATTGTGCTCCTTTTAAATGATGTCCCCAGTGTAGACCCGCGGCAGTGGGGTGATAAGATGGACAATATCTAACGGAGTGTTCGTTTAAGGTGAACAATGAAATTCAAACAGCTGCAGGACATGGCGCTGTTCGCGCTGGTGGCGGAGTGCGGCAGCTTCACCGCCGCCGCGCAGCGCGTCGGGTTGCCGAAGTCCAGCGTCAGCCAGCGCATCAGCCAGCTCGAACAGACGCTGGGGCTGCGCTTGCTCAATCGCACCACGCGCCAGCTGAACCTGACCTTCGCCGGTGAGCGCTATCTGGAACATTGTCAGGCGATGATGTCCGCCGCGGAACGCGCCGATCTGGCGCTGCAGCGGCTGCGCGATAACCCGAGCGGCCGCCTGCGCATTTCAACGCCCGCCGGGCTGGGGGCGACCCTGGTGGCGCGGCTGGCGGCGGATTTTCAGCGCCAGTATCCGGACGTTTCGCTGGAGGTGTCGGTATCCGATGCCATGGTGGATCTGGTGCAGGAAGGCTTCGACGCCGCGCTGCGCACCGGCAAGCCGCAGGATTCTTCGCTGATCGGTCGCCGTCTCGGGTATGCGCCGCGCTATCTGTTGGCCGCGCCGTCCTATCTGGCGCAGCATCCGCCGATCGAACACCCGCAGCAGCTGCAACAGCATCGCTGCATTGCCCACCGCGCCTGGACGGCCTGGAACCTGCGCTGCGGCGATGACTATTACCGCTGGCAGCTGCCGCTGGCGCACACCACCGACAACCTGCTGTATGCGCGTGAATGCGCTATTGCCGGCGCGGGGATCACGCTGTTGCCGGCGTTTCTCAGCCGCGAGGTGGTGGCGCAGAAGCTGTTGGTGGAAGTCTTGCCGGCGTGGCGCGCGGAGGGCAACGAGCTGTATCTGGTTTACCCGAGCCGCAAGCTGAATTCCCCGGCGCTGGCCTGCTTCATCGATGTGGTGCTGCAGCATCCGGCGTTCGACGACTACGCCCGCGAGCTGCCGCGGGAATAAGAACCAAGGAAGCCCAGGCCGCTCCTGGGTTAAACAAGATATTACGTCACTTGCACGATGCGTTTTCCTGTGTTCTCCCCCGCCAGCAGGCCAACCAGGGCCGCGGGCAGCAGCTCAAAACCGGCGATCAGATCTTCGATGACCGCTAATTTCTCCTCCGCGACCCAGGCCGTGAGCGCCGTCAGCGCCTGTTCTTGTCGGTGAAGGAAGTCGGCCAACAGGAACCCCCGCATCGTCAAGCTGTTGACGATCAGCAAACCGGGGATCCCGGCCGGCGCGGCCGGTGGGGAGGCCGTATCGTACTGCGACACCGCGCCGCAGCAAACAATGCGCCCCTGTTTCGCCATGTGCGGCAGGCAGGCCGCCAAAATATCGCCGCCGACGTTGTCGAACAGCACGTCAATGCCGTTGGGGCACGAGCGGCGCAGGCCGTCATGCAGATTCCCCGCCTTATAATCTATCGCCGCGTCGAAACCCAGCCTGTCCGTCAGCAGAGCCGTTTTGGCGGCGCCGCCGGCAATGCCCACCGTGCGGCAGCCGTGGAGCCGGGCGATTTGTCCGGCGAACATGCCTACCGCCCCCGCGGCGGCGGAAATGACGACGGTTTCACCGGCCTTGGGGCGTCCGCATTCCAGCAGGCCGAAGTAAGCGGTGAGTCCGGGCACGCCGTAAACGCTAAGCAAGTGCGTATGCGGAACGATGTCCGGCTGTTTGAGCGCCTCAGCCGCCGGCAGGGCCGTGAAGGTTTGCCAGCCGGTTTCCGCCAACACGATATCGCCGGCGGCCAGCAGGGGAGAGCGCGACGTGACGACTTCGGCCAGCGTCGTCGCGGCCATGATGTCTCCTGGCTGCAATCCGGAACGATAGGTGACGCCCTGCATCCAGGCTCTGCTGGCCGCATCCAAAGGCACGTAAAGCGTGCGCAACAGAACCTCTCCGGGGCCGGGGATCGGCATCGGGGTCTCGCGAGTCTGAAAACAATCGACGGTCAGCTTTCCCTGCGGGAGTTTGCCGAGGATGATTTGGCGATTCTGCATAGGGGGCTCCTGTTTAAATCTTGCCGAAGATGTCGATGCCGGTGAGTTGCGCCGACAATTCCCACAGGCGTTGGGCCTGTTCAGGATCGACGGCGTAGCTTTTTACGCCGCTGAAGGAAAGGCCCTCGTCATCGTTGCGCCGGGCGATATCGCAGTCTTCGCAATACAATCCGCCAAGGCCATTGAGTTGAGGCGATGTCGCCGCCCACACCTGGGTTGCCGCACCCTGTTGCGGCGTTTTCAGCATTTCCGGGTGGGCGGGTTTGCCGTCGGCGTCGATCCAGTCCAATGCGAGCATCTCTTCCTGCGAGAGGTAACGCTGCAGTGGCGTGGGGATCATGCCGGGATGCAGCGTGAAGGCGCGTACACCGGCGGCTCGTCCTCGTTTGTCGAGGTGCACGGCGAATAACGCATTAGCGGTTTTCGACTGGCCGTAGGCCCGCCACTTGTCATAGCCGCTGTGAAACTGCACGTCATTCCAGCGTATGGCGCTGGCATGGTGGCCGGAAGAGGAGATGACGACAACGCGGGCGACGCCCGCCAAAGCCGGCCAGAGGTGGTTCACCAGTGCGTAATGCCCCAGGTGGTTGATCGCGAATTGTGCCTCCCAGCCTGGGCCGATGCGGGTTTCAGTACAGGCCATGATGCCGGCGCCGCAGATCACCATATCGAGGTGGACGCCGGTCGCCAGAAGATGTTGCGCGAACTCTCTAATGTTGTTCAGATCGGCCAAATCAAGCTCATAAATGTCGACGTTGCTGATACCGGCGAGGGCCAGACGAGTGCGGGCGATGACGGGATCGCGGGCGGCGACAATCACCTGTGCTCCCGCCTGCGTCAATGCGCGAGTCGTTTCCAACCCCAGGCCGGAATGGCCGCCGGTGACCAGCGCCGTCATGCCGGCCAGTTGACGATCTTTGAGCACGTCGGCGGCGGTGGTGGTGGCGTTGAAGCCAGAGCCGATGGGCGTTTGTTTGTTCATTGGGGATTCCTCGCTGTGGTTGGCTGTGACACAGGGAGTGTAAATCGGCGCTATCCGGCGGATGAATGCAACAAAAACCTAATTTCTGTCGCCATCGTCCTAAAGTCTTCGACCAGCGCATCGCGCGGGTTATGCTCTTGCAAGATCTTTATGGGGAGAGGGTATGGATCCTTTATCGGAAGTGCTGGCGCCACTGAACAGCCAGAATGCGTTTTTCGGCGGCCTGAAGGCCGGCGGCGACTGGGCCGTTCATTTTCCCGCTCCGCAAGGCGGGAAGTTCAACGCGGTGGTGCGCGGCGGCTGTTGGTTGGCGGCGGAAGGGCTGGCAGAACCGCTGTGGCTGGCGGCCGGCGACTGTTTACTGCTGACTCGCAGCCTGCCGCTGACCGTCGGCAGCGACTTGTCTCTTCCGGCGCTCGACGCCGACGCGCTTTATCTGCAGGCGCAAAACGGCGTGGCGAGCTGCGGCGAGGGGGAAACGTGCCTGTTTATCGGCGGCCGTTTTAGCTTTGGCGAGGAGGTGGAGCGGCTGTTCGGCAGCCTGCCCGCGTTGATGGTGATCCGCGGGGGCACGGAAGAGGCAGCCGTGCTGCAATGGGCGCTGCAGCGGCTGGCGGATGAGCTGGTGAGGCCTTCGCCGGGCAGTACGTTGATGGCGCATCATCTGGGGCAAATCATGTTGACCCAGGCGCTGCGGATTTACCTGATGGGGGAGGAGAGTGCGGCGTCCGGCTGGCTACCCGCTTTGTTCGATCCGCGCATCGGCGCCGCGATGCAGGCGGTACATGCCGATCCGGCCCGGCGCTGGACGGTGGCGGCGTTGGCCGACGCGGCGAGCGTTTCCCGTTCGACGTTGGCGCTGCGCTTCAAGCAGAAAGCCGGCATGGCGCCGCTCGAGTACGTGTCGCGCTGGCGCATGCTGCTGGCGGCGCGGGCGCTGCGTACCGGCGGCGAACCGGTCTCCGCTATCGCGCAGCGTTTGGGGTACGATTCCGACAGCGCTTTCAGCCACGCGTTCAAACGCGTGATGGCGTGCTCACCGCGCGACTATCGCCGGGCGCAGGCGTAAAAAAGGCGCCGCATGCGGCGCCTCGGGCATTACTTGGCGATCTTCTTGTACTTGATGCGGTGCGGCTCGAGCGCGTCGGCGCCCAGCGTACGCTTCTTGTATTCTTCGTACTCGGTGAAGTTGCCTTCGAAGAATTCCACCTTGCCTTCATCCTGGTAGTCCAGAATGTGGGTGGCGATACGGTCGAGGAACCAACGGTCGTGCGAGATCACCATGGCGCAGCCAGGGAATTCCAGCAGGGCGTTTTCCAGCGCGCGCAGGGTTTCGATATCCAGGTCGTTGGTCGGTTCATCGAGCAGCAGCACGTTGCCGCCAACCTGCAGCAGCTTGGCCAGGTGCAGACGGCCACGCTCACCGCCGGACAGCTCGCCCACGCGTTTGCCCTGATCGACGCCCTTGAAGTTGAAGCGGCCGACATAGGCGCGGCTCGGCATCTCGGTGTTGCCGATGCGCATGATGTCCTGCCCGCCGGAGACTTCTTCCCACACGGTTTTCGAACCGTCCATGCTGTCGCGGAACTGATCGACGGACGCCAGCTTGACGGTGTCGCCCAGCACGATGCTGCCGGAATCCGGCTGTTCCTGGCCGGACATCATGCGGAACAGCGTGGATTTACCCGCGCCGTTCGGGCCGATGATGCCGACGATTGCCCCTTTCGGCACCGAGAACGACAGGTCGTCGATCAGCAGGCGGTCGCCGTAGGACTTGCGCAGGTTGCTGACTTCGACCACTTTGTCGCCCAGGCGTGCGCCAGGTGGAATGAACAGTTCGTTGGTTTCGTTACGTTTCTGGTATTCGGTGTTGTTCAGCTCTTCGAAGCGGGCCAAACGGGCCTTGCCTTTGGACTGACGGCCTTTGGCGCCCTGACGCACCCACTCCAGCTCTTTCTCGATCGACTTGCGGCGAGCGGCTTCGGCGGACGCTTCCTGGGCCAGACGCGCGTCTTTCTGCTCCAGCCAGGAAGAGTAGTTGCCTTCCCATGGAATGCCCTCGCCGCGGTCCAGTTCGAGGATCCAGCCGGCCACGTTATCCAGGAAGTAACGGTCGTGGGTAATCGCCACCACGGTGCCTTCGAAGTCGTGCAGGAAGCGTTCCAGCCAGGCCACGGACTCGGCGTCCAGGTGGTTGGTCGGTTCGTCCAGCAGCAGCATGTCCGGCTTTTCGAGCAGCAGGCGGCACAGCGCGACGCGGCGGCGTTCACCCCCGGACAGGTGGGCGATTTTGGCGTCCCAGTCCGGCAGGCGCAGCGCGTCGGCGGCGCGTTCCAGCTGGGCGTTGAGGTTGTGACCGTCGTGCGCCTGAATGATCTCTTCCAGGCGGCCCTGTTCGGCGGCCAGCTTGTCGAAGTCTGCGCCTTCTTCGGCGTACAGCGCGTACACTTCGTCCAGGCGTTTCAGCGCGCCGACCACTTCCGCCAGCGCTTCTTCCACCGACTCACGCACGGTGTGTTCGAGGTTAAGCTGCGGCTCCTGCGGCAGGTAACCGATCTTGATGCCCGGCTGCGGGCGCGCTTCCCCTTCGATATCGGTATCGATGCCGGCCATGATGCGCAGCAGGGTGGACTTACCGGCGCCGTTCAGGCCCAGTACGCCGATTTTGGCCCCGGGGAAGAAGCTCAGGGAGATGTTTTTCAAAATATGACGCTTCGGCGGTACCACCTTGCCGACGCGGTGCATGGTATAGACGTATTGAGCCACGTTGCTCTAAGCCTCTCTATATCAGTATTTATAGGATGTCTGGCGGCATGAGTGTAGCCCGTTTCGATCTCGGATCCCAGACATCGCTCAGCGATCGCTAAGTATAACCGTTTATGCGCCGATAAAGGCGCATATTGGTGGCTTATGGCGTGACGACGATCGCGACGCGGCGGTTTTCCGCGCGGCCGCTGGAGGTGCGGTTATCGGCAACGGGATCGCGCTTGCCCATGCCGCGGGTTTCGATATTGGCGCGCGGAATGCCGACGCTGGCCAGCAGATCGGCCACCGCATCGGCGCGGCGCAGGGAGAGCTGGTCGTTATAGCTGTCTTCACCGTAGTTGTCGGTATGGCCGTCCAGGCGGAACTTGGTGATGCCGACGCTCAGCAGCGCACGGCCCATCTTCTGCACCGTCTCGGTGCTTTCCGGGTTCAGCTTGCCGATGTTATTGCCGAACAGCACTTTATCCGACAGGCCGAACTCCCAGCCGTTATCGGTCAGCTTGAAGCCCTGCGATTGCAGCAGCGCGATCTGCTCGGGCGTCAGGCCCTGCGGTTTGCTCTGGCAGCCGGCGAGCGCCAGCAGGGCGACGAACACCATCGTCAGCAGTGAAAAACGACCTTTAAACAGTTGCTGTATCATAGTCAAAATCCCTAGTTCAAGTGTTATAGCCGGGGCTCTTATTTATGTATAGCCAGCCGCCAGCCTCCGTTATAACGATGCTTTGCCTGATACATCGCATCGTCAGCTTCGTGCAAAAGACCCTGAGGCGTCGACGCGTGATCAGGGTACAGCGCAATACCGATACTCAGAGAGGTAATGACCGCCTCGTCGTTCGGCAAAATGACCGGTTGCGTCATGCAGTCGATGATGTTGTCAGCGATCTGCAGGACATCTTCCGTGCCGTGTACCGGCGCCAGCAGCACGGCGAATTCATCCCCGCCCAGACGCGCGACCAGATCGGTCTCGCGCAGCTGCGCGCGAATGCGCCCGGCAATGGTGGTCAGCACCGCATCGCCTGCGGCGTGGCCGTAACTGTCGTTCACCTCCTTGAAGCGATCGCCGTCGATAAACAGCACCGCCAATTTCGCCGGCGGTTCGATATCGCCCAGCGCCCGGCTCAGCCGCCCTTCGAAGAAGGCGCGGTTCGGCAAGCCGGTCAGGCTGTCGTGTGTCGCCCGGTGAGCCAGCGAGTCGTTCTCCTGCTTCAGATGGGCCTGCCAGGCCTCCAGCTCGTCGAGCAAGCCGTTGAAATCGTTGCTGAGCTCATGCAGCTCGGCGATCGGCGCCGACGGCACCCGCAGGCCGAAGGTGCGATCGCGGCGCACCGCGTGCGCCACGTTGGCGATGTCGTCCAGCGAACTGACGATGCCGACCAGCATACGGCGCGACAACACCAGAGCGCACAGGGTGCTGAGTACCATGCAGGCGATCATGCCGACCAGGCCGCGCAACAGGAAACGCAACAGGCTGCCGCCGTTGCCGCTCAACCAGACCTGGCCGACCTGTTTGCCCCCGTGAGAAATAGGCAGGATGACCGGCTCGGGCAGCGCCCAGTGCGCAACCATCTGCTCCAGACCGTGCAGCGGGCTGTCGGAGGGATGGCGCCAGCTGGCCAGCATCTTGCCTTTATTATCCAGAATGCGCGCCTCCAGGATCTCTTCGTTGGAGGCGATCAACATCAGCGCCTCACGCGCGGCGACGCCGTCTTCAAACACCACGGCGGCCTCGACGGTATAGCTGATGGAGCGCGCGATCAGGTGCAGGTTGTGGTCGGCATAGGCGCGCAGCGCAAACAGCGCCACCAGCGTCAAAAAGATGCCGGCGGTGCCGACGGCGATCAGCGCCAGCCCAAGATGCACCCGCTGCAGCACTCGGCCCAGCGTCGGGCGCGCATTGCCGGCGCGGTTTCTGTGCAACAGCCTCATAGCGGCGGCGCCTGTTTGCGTGCCAGCTGCAGCACGTTGGGGTGAACGCGCACGCCGCTGCGCGCCAGAGCATCCAGGTTGACCTTGAAACTGGCCTGGTCCCCATCGATCTGCAGGCAAAATGCGCTGCCGGCGGAGCATTCGCTATCGTTCTCGCTGATGCTGAGAATGGAGTTGCCGGAAATGCGCTGCATGAAATTTTGTCTCTGCGCGGCGGTGATGTTCCCTAAGTAGATGACATCGCAGCCGGTACTCAGCGTTGGGCTGTCGAACGGCACACGCTCGGCTTTAATCGGACGCGGGGCGCTCAGCAGGATCGGATCGAACAGCCCTTCGGCATACTGGGTGGGTGCGGTCACGCACAAGCGGATCGGATTGGGTTCACGCGACCAGCGGGCGTAGCTGATGATGCCTACCACCACGGTCGTCACGGCGTGCGTGCGTTTTTGATAGGGATCATCAGCGGCGCGCGCAGGCCCGGACAACGTCAGCAGCACCAACAACACGATCAGCAGCAGGCGACCGATATTCAGACGTGCGCCAAGGAAGCCCGGCACGGGGCTTTTTGCGCAACGCATCGCTATCGCGGTCTTATTCGCCATCTTCACCCGCCATTCCGGCCTGATCCACCGCCCGCAGGCCGTGGCCTGACAAGGAAAAGTTCGGCCCGCTTGAAGGGACAATCGTTTTGCTGAAAGCTGTCAGTCGCACTGCCTAATGAACACTATCTCACCCATAATTGGCGCGGATTGTATTATAAGATGTCTTCGTTGGGCGCTTTATGTGCTGTTTTCTCGGAATTATCCTACTTATTTTTGATAGTATAAAAATGCCTACCCGGGTTTGCCACCGCTTTTCTGCAAAGTTGGCGCGTTTGGCCAGCTGTCAGGCGATTTGCGCAACGGCGGCGCCATCTCACAAATGCAATAATGTCATAGCTAATAATTAAAAATTATTTTACTTCTCTTATAAATGCCGGGGTGGCTAATAAAAATCCGGTGGCTGGAAATATCCCGTCGGCCTGATTTGTCAGCCAAAGTAAACGTTTTTTACCTGGCTCCCGTCATGGCGATACACTTCTTCTTCTACAGTATTGAATGGATGAGCGATTGCGCTGTCTATGGTAGATATCTGCGTCCGGGCCGTGCGCCCGGCTTTATTTTGTCCCGCTGTGCCGTGGCGCGGCGGTCACCGGGGAGCTGGGCGGCTCCTGCGGTCCAACCAGTGAGGAAAGAGCGAGGATGGTCAAGGTGGACAAGCGACGGCTGTTGGCAATGGGCCTGTGCCTGACGGCGTTTTCAGGCGCGGCGCTGGCGGATTCTCTGGATGCGCAACGTCAGCGCTACCAGCAGATCAAACAGGCATGGGACGGCAATCAGATGGGCGTGGTGGCGCAGCTGATGCCGACGCTGCGCGATTATCCGCTTTATCCTTACCTGGAATACCGCGAGCTGACACAGGATCTGAGCCAGGCGGGGTTCTCCGAGGTGAACGACTTTATCAAACGCAACCCGACGCTGCCGCCGGCGAAATCACTGGCCCCGCGCTTCGTCAATGAGCTGGCGCGGCGCGAAGACTGGCGCACCCTGTTGGCCTTCAGCCCGCAGCCGCCCAAACCGGTGGCGGCGCGCTGCAATTATTACTACGCCAAGTGGGCCACCGGCGATCAGCAGGCGGCCTGGAGCGGCGCCGACGAACTGTGGCTGAACGGCAAAACGCTGCCGGGCGCCTGCGATCGGCTGTTCAGCGTCTGGCGCGGCGCAGGCAAGCAAACGCCGCTGGATATTCTGGCGCGCATGAAGCTGGCGTTGAAGGAGGGCAACAGTTCGCTGGTCAGCAACCTCTACAGCCAGCTGCCGGCCGACTACCAAACCATGGGCAACGCCCTGGTGCGCTTGCAAAACGATCCGACCACCGTGGAAGCCTTCGCCCGCAGCGTGGGGCCGACCGACTTTACCCGCGCCGCCACCGGCATCGCCTTTGAGCGCCTGGCGCGGCAGGATGTGGAAAACGCGCGGGCGATGATCCCGACGCTCGCGCGGCTGCAGAAAATGAGCGACGACGAGCGTCTGGGGCTGGAAGAGGCGGTGGCCTGGCGCCTGATGGGCAGCGATGCCACCTATGAACAGGCGCAGTGGCGCGATCGGGTGATTCTGCGCAGCCGTTCGCCTTCGCTGCTGGAGCGCCGGGTGCGCATGGCGTTGGGCAACGGCGATCGGCAGGGCGTGGCGACCTGGCTGGCCCGCCTGCCGGAGGCGTCGCGCAACAAGGATGAGTGGCGCTACTGGCGCGCCAGTCAGCTGATGGACGAAGGCAAACGCGCCGAAGGCGAGGAGATATTGCGTAACCTGATGACCGAACGCGGCTTCTATCCGATGGCGGCGGCGCAGAAGCTGAACGCCACTTATCCGGTGATGGTGGCGGTGGCGGCCAAGCCGCGCGCGTCGCTGGTCGACGGGCCGGAGGTTGCCCGGGTGCGCGAGCTGATGTACTGGAACATGGACAACCTGGCCCGCAGCGAGTGGGGCTCCTACGTCGCCAGCCGCAGCCGGCCGGAACAAGAGGCGCTGGCGCGCTACGCCTTTGAGCAAAAATGGGCCGATCTGAGCGTGCAGGCGACCATCGTCGGCAAGCTGTGGGATCATCTGGAGGAGCGCTTCCCGGTCGCCTGGCCGCAGGAGTTCCGCCGCGCCACCGATGACAAGGGGATCACCACCAGCTACGCGATGGCGATAGCGCGCCAGGAGAGCGCCTGGAATCCGAAGGCGCAGTCGCCGGTTGGCGCTTCCGGCCTGATGCAGGTGATGCCGCGCACCGCGCAGCATACGGTGCAGATGTTCAATATTCCCGGTTACGTTGGCCCGAGCCAGCTGTTCGATCCGCAGACCAACATCACCATCGGCACCAGCTATCTGGAGTCGGTCTATCAGCAGTTCGGCCGCAACCGGATCCTGTCGAGCGCCGCCTATAACGCCGGCCCGTCACGGGTGAACACCTGGCTGGGCAACAGCGCGGGGCGTATCGATCCGGTGGCGTTCATCGAAAGCATTCCGTTCTCGGAAACCCGCGGCTACGTCAAGAATGTGCTGGCCTACGATGCGTTTTACCGTTATCTGACGCACCGGCCGGCCAAGGTGTTGACCGACGCCGAGTGGCAGAGACGTTATTGATTTTGACGGCCCTATGGTATGCTGCTGTACTAGTTAAATAGTATGGTGGCTGCCATGACGCAATTATCGTTAAACGACCCCGCTCTTTCAGAACAAGGCAATGAGGATTGGCTGCGCTTCGTCGCGCTGCTGCAGAATTCGTTTGCGCAAGAGCTGCATCAACCGCTGCTGCAGCTGATGCTGACGCCGGACGAGCGCACCGCGCTGGGCACCCGGGTGCGGATCATTCAGGAACTGATGCGCGGCGAGATGAGCCAGCGCGAGCTGAAAAATGAACTGGGCGCGGGGATCGCCACCATCACCCGCGGCTCGAACAGCCTGAAAGCGGCTTCACCCGAGCTGAAACAGTGGCTTGAGCAGCAGCTGTTGCACGACGCGCCCTAGCGGGATCGGTGCTATTGCTGATAGATGGCGTTGTGAAACGGCACCAGCGCCAGCAGCAGCGCCTGATGGTAAACGCTGGTGCGGCTCAGCCGGCCGTCGGTGAAGACGCCGATGGCGCCGCCCTGGCGCTTTACCTCGGCATTGCCGGTGATCGCCGCCATTTCGCTGCCCAATTCGCGACCGGCGCGAATACCTTGTAAGATGACTTCCGGCAGCATCAGGCTCGCCGAGCGGGATTCGCCGCGGATGTGCGGGTTCTCGATGGTCATCCAGGCGAAGGTCATATTCTCTTCAATCCCGGCTTCCACGCCGACCCAAAAATCGGCCTCGGGCCTGACCTGGCGCGCTTCCATGACGCGTTGACGCGAGCCGGTGCGGGTTTCGTGGTTGCCTATCGGCTGCAGCGAGACGCCGCTGGCGACGTCAACGGATTCAATGCGGTATTGGTTCGCGCCAAAGACGTCATCGAAGGCCAGTTGAATAGCCTTGATCTTTGCCGGGTTGGTAGTTGCAGCGACAACATGGTACATAACGGGTTTGATATCCTTCTGGCCGATACGCCGGGCAGCGGCAAAAGCGCCGCCGGGCCGGGGATAAACGCAAATTTCACGCAGTATAACGGAAAACAAAAATGTTACAGGTATACCTCGTTCGCCATGGCGAAACGGAATGGAACGCGGCTCGCCGCATCCAGGGTCAGTCCGACAGCCCGTTAACCGCCATGGGTGAACACCAGGCCCGTCTGGTCGCCAGGCGCGTCAGTAAGGAAGGCATTACGCACATCATTACCAGCGATCTGGGGCGCACGCGCCGCACCGCGCAGATCATCGCCGAAGCCTGTGGCTGCGAAGTGATAGGCGATCCGCGTTTGCGTGAGCTGCACATGGGGGTTCTGGAAGAACGCCTGATCGACAGTTTGACGCCGCAGGAAGAGCAGTGGCGCAAACAGATGGTCGATGGTACTCCTGACGGCCGTATCCCTCAAGGCGAATCCATGGAGGAGCTGGGCGAGCGCATGCGCGCCGCGCTGGAGAGCTGCCTGATGCTGCCGGAAGGCAGCAAACCGCTGCTCGTCAGCCATGGCATCGCGTTGGGGTGTTTGATCAGTACGGTGCTGGGGTTGCCGGCCTATGCGGAACGCCGTTTGCGCTTGCGCAACTGTTCACTGTCGCGCGTCGATCACCAGCAGAGCCCGTGGCTGGCTTCCGGCTGGATCGTGGAGACGGCGGGCGATGTCACGCATCTGGACATGCCCGCGTTGGACGAACTGCAGCGTTAACGCCGAATCGGGATCAGGTAATCGCACTTGATCTCGATAGGTGCCTGATGCGGACGGCGCTCGCCTTTCGGGTAGAAGCGTTCGATGTCGTGCCCTTTGCGGCGCGTCAGTTGGAGCGCCGGCAGGCAGGTGCCGTAGACCGTCAGAATAAAGTCTTGCAGGCCCTCAGTGGGCCCTTCGTAGCTGAACATCGCAAACTCACCGCCCGGCAACACCAGCGGCTGGCCTTCCTGCGCCTTGTCAGGCACCTGATCCGGCTCCAGCGCCGTGGTGTACAGCACTTCCTGTTCGTCGTCCTTTTCCTGGCTCGGCCGCGAGTGGTGCAGCCCGTACAGCACCGGCGGCAGGGTTTCGACGTCACCGAGGAACTGACGCCAGAACTGCGAGCGCAGCTCGGTGCGCACGGTGGTGATCTGTTCCAGCGTACAGGAGTAGCTTTGGGTCAGGCCGACCAGGCGCTTGTCCGGCAGCGAGACGAATTCCGGCTGCGGCAGGGTGAAAGCCCCCAGACGGATCGGCGGGCAGATGCCGAATGCGTTCCAGTCTTCGGCGCGGCGGTACAGCGCCGGCGTTTGCGCAAACTGTTTTTTGAAGGCGCGGGTGAAGGTCTGCTGCGAGTCGAAGCGATACTGCAGGGCGATATCCAAAATCGGCCGGCTGGTCAAACGCAGCGCGACGGCGGCTTTGGACAGCCTCCTTGCCCGGATGTAAGCACCGATGGCGTTACCGGTAATATCTTTGAACATCCGTTGCAGGTGCCATTTGGAGTAGCCGGCCTTGGCCGCCACGTTATCCAGCGACAAGGGTTGGTCCAAATGGCTTTCCAGCCAGCTAAGCAGATCACGAATGATACCGGCTTGATCCATAGATCTTCCTCGTAAAGCTTGGGGGTAGGAACCCGAACTGTTGATTCGTCACGCTGGTGCTGCGCTATCAGACCGATCCATGAGCCATTATGCGTTGCACTCTTTGCCTCTGCTGCGCTTGCCGCGCCAGAGTTGGATTGGGGTACACCGTAGTGGGCGCAAAGAAATAACGACGCCGCATCATAGCAATTTTTTTACTCCGCGACTCTCAAAGATTTTTGTCACGCTCTGTGCTAAAACGGTCGGTGCGGACCCGTAAAAAACCGATTCCGTGAGCTTAGACATAAATAATGGCGATCGCCGAACCTATTTTTGCGGCAAGGTTATATCGGAGTTAAGTAAATGAAAAAAGGCTGGATATTTTTATTCGGTTTGGTTTGCGCAACCGTTGGCAGCGCGCAGGCGGAGCAGGTGGGCTCCGTTGATACCGTGTTTAAATTGTTGGGGCCGGACCACAAAATCGTGGTGGAAGCGTTCGACGATCCGGATGTTAAAAATGTAACTTGTTATATCAGCCGCGCCAAAACCGGCGGCATCAAAGGCGGCCTGGGGCTGGCGGAAGACACCGCCGACGCGGCCATTTCCTGCCAGCAGGTGGGGCCTATCGAGCTGAGCGACAAGATCAAAAACGGCAAGTCGGAAGGTGAGGTGGTATTCCAGAAACGCACCTCGCTGGTGTTCAAGAAGCTGCAGGTGGTGCGCTTCTACGACGCCAAGCGCAATTCGCTGATTTACCTGAGCTACTCCGACAAGGTGATCGACGGTTCGCCGAAGAACGCGCTGAGCGCGGTGCCGATCATGCCGTGGGCTGAGACGAAATAAAAAAACGGGGTTCAGCATGCTGAACCCCGTTTTCATGACGGCAGGCCGGAATTACTCTTCCAGATCGCCGCAGAAGCGGTAGCCTTCGCCGTGAATGGTGGCGATGATTTCCGGCGTGTCCGGCGTCGATTCGAAGTGTTTGCGAATGCGACGGATGGTGACGTCCACGGTGCGGTCATGCGGCTTCAGCTCGCGGCCGGTCATTTTCTTCAGCAGTTCGCCGCGGGACTGGATCTTGCCCGGGTTTTCGCAGAAGTGCAGCATGGCGCGGAATTCGCTGCGCGGCAGCTTGTACTGTTCGCCGGCCGGGCTGATCAGCGAGCGGCTGTTGATGTCCAGCTCCCAACCGTTGAACTTGTAGCTCTCGACCAGGCGGCGCTCTTCGCCGAGGCTGCCCAGGTTCATGGTGCGCGACAGCAGGTTGCGCGCGCGGATGGTCAGCTCACGCGGGTTGAACGGCTTGGTGATGTAATCGTCGGCGCCGATTTCCAGGCCGAGGATTTTGTCCACTTCGTTATCGCGACCGGTCAGGAACATCAAGGCGACGCTGGCCTGTTCACGCAGTTCGCGCGCCAACAGCAGGCCGTTTTTGCCTGGCAGGTTGATGTCCATGATGACCAGATTGATATCATTTTCAGACAGGATATTGTGCATCTCTGCACCATCATTGGCTTCATGAACAATGTAGCCTTCCGCCTCGAAAATGCTCTTCAGGGTGTTACGAGTGACTAACTCGTCTTCGACAATCAGAATGTGCGGGGTCTGCATATTTGCTACCTAAAATTGCCAACAAAATAGAAAATAGGAAGTACAGAAGTCTTTGTTTTCTTAGAGGAGGGCAGAGATAGCGCCACGTTCCCTCTCAGCAAATGACTAAAGTACGTAAACTCGTTCTTGATGCACTTTCCATCTCATGTCAACAAGATCGCTAGCCTGGTGGGGATGCTGTTCCCTACAACCCCTGGGGTGCCAAATTGGCGCATATCCTAACCCCATTAACAGCAATATAACAGCGCGTGCCGAATTCATCACCCAACAAAACTACGCTTTGTTGACATATATCAAATTCAATTGTAGCACGTTAACAGATTTGTGAAAAACACTTACAGAAATGCCAGTTTAAGTCACAGAACCTCAAATTCTGTGAACGATTCAGCATTATCCGGCCCGATAGGATACAATTATTCGCTTATTGATCATCGCCTTGTTTTAACTCATTGATAAATAAATGCAGTAAAACATAAGCACGAATAATGACTATTACGACGGGTTTATTAGCTCAACGAGCCGTTTAATCTTGTTTGTTGCTATTAACGCGTTTATTGTTACGCAATTGTAAATATAAGCGGGTGCTGTGCCACCGTCAAAAGCGCAGGCCTGCCTTCGGTGGAAGAGTGATGCAGCTTCATATTGTTTTAGTGGCTCCGGCGCGGCCGGAAAATGTCGGCGCGGCGGCGCGCGCGATGAAAACCATGGGCTTCACGTCGTTGCGCATCGTCGACAGCGAGGCGCACCTGCAGCCGGCGGCGCGCTGGGTGGCGCACGGAGCCGGCGAGATCCTCGACGGCGTGCAAACGTTCACCACGCTGGAACAGGCGCTGGCGGACGTGGATTTCACCGTCGCCACCACCGCCCGCAGCCGCGCGCGTTTTCACTATTACTGCACGCCGCCCGAGCTGCTGGAACAGCTGAGCGAGCGCAAGCAGTGGGTCGGCCAGGCCGCGCTGGTGTTCGGCCGCGAAGATTCCGGCCTGACCAACGAAGAGCTGGCGCTGGCGGATTTGCTGACCGGCGTGCCGATGCAGGCGGACTATCCGTCGCTTAACCTGGGCCAGGCGGTGATGGTTTACTGCTACCAGCTGGCGAGCCTGATGGGCGTCAGCACGCCGCAGGAAACGGCGGCGTCGGAAGGGCAGCTCAAGGCGCTGCGCCGCCGCGCCGATGCCTTGTTGAACGCATTGGAGGTCGGCGATGACCAAAAATTGCGCGACTGGCTGCACCAGCGGCTCGGCGCGCTGCAACAGCGCGATACGGCGATGTTGCATACGCTGCTGCACGACATCGAAAAAAAACTCGCCAAGTGATAGCGGCTCCATCAGACGGTTACCCAGCGTGATCCACTGGTAAATCGGCTTTAAGTTGTTTTTTTGTTCTGTCGTTTTGCTTTTCACCTGTTGCATCGCGCATTACCGTCGCTGAACGGAAAATAAGCAAAAAAAAGAAATCGTTTGACTTGGGATAGCGATTGCTTTAACCAATAGAGGGGACAGAGTATTTCATGAGACAGACAGACAACATGCGCAACATCAGCCTGAAAACCACAATTATTACCACCACCGATACCACAGGTAACGGGGCGGGCTGACGCGCACAGGAAACACAGAAAAAAGCCCGCACCTAATCAGTGCGGGCTTTTTTTTCGGCTTAAATTCGGAGAGATCACACATGCGAGTGCTGAAATTTGGCGGAACCTCGGTGGCGAATGCAGAACGTTTTCTGCGCGTTGCCGACATCATGGAGAGTAATGCGCGTCAGGGACAGGTAGCCACGGTCTTGTCCGCCCCCGCAAAGATCACCAACCATCTGGTGGCGATGATCGACAAAACGGTGGCGGGCCAGGACATTCTGCCGAATATCAGCGACGCCGAGCGGATCTTTGCCGATCTGCTGAGCGGCCTGGCGCAGGCGCTGCCGGGCTTTGAATACGATCGCTTGAAAGGCGTGGTCGATCAGGAGTTCGCGCAGCTCAAACAGGTGCTGCACGGCGTTTCGCTGCTGGGGCAGTGCCCGGACAGCGTGAACGCGGCGATCATCTGCCGCGGCGAAAAGCTCTCCATCGCCATCATGGAAGGGGTGTTCCGCGCCAAGGGCTATCCGGTCACGGTGATCAACCCGGTGGAGAAACTGCTGGCGCAAGGCCACTACCTGGAGTCTACCGTGGACATCGCAGAGTCCACGCTGCGCATCGCCGCGGCGGCGATCCCGGCCGACCACATCGTGCTGATGGCCGGTTTCACCGCCGGTAACGACAAGGGTGAGCTGGTGGTGCTGGGCCGCAACGGCTCCGACTATTCCGCCGCCGTGCTGGCCGCCTGCCTGCGCGCCGACTGTTGCGAAATCTGGACCGACGTCGACGGCGTGTATACCTGCGATCCGCGCACCGTACCGGACGCCAGGCTACTGAAGTCGATGTCGTATCAGGAGGCGATGGAGCTCTCCTATTTCGGCGCCAAAGTGCTGCATCCTCGCACCATCACGCCGATTGCCCAGTTCCAAATCCCTTGCCTGATTAAAAACACCTCCAACCCGCAGGCCCCCGGCACGTTGATCGGCAAAGACAGCACCGATGACGCGATGCCGGTGAAAGGCATCACCAACCTGAACAACATGGCGATGATCAACGTCTCCGGCCCGGGCATGAAAGGCATGGTCGGCATGGCCGCGCGGGTGTTCGCCGTGATGTCGCGCGCCGGCATTTCGGTGGTGCTGATCACCCAATCCTCTTCCGAATACAGCATCAGCTTCTGCGTGCCGCAGGGCGAACTGCAGCGCGCCCGCCGCGCGCTGGAGGAGGAGTTCTATCTGGAGTTGAAAGACGGCGTGCTGGATCCGCTGGACGTGATGGAACGCCTGGCGATCATCTCGGTGGTCGGCGACGGCATGCGCACCCTGCGTGGCATCTCCGCGCGCTTCTTCTCCGCGCTGGCGCGCGCCAACATCAATATCGTCGCCATCGCCCAGGGCTCTTCCGAGCGTTCAATTTCGGTGGTGGTCAGCAATGATTCCGCCACCACCGGCGTGCGCGTCAGTCACCAGATGCTGTTCAACACCGATCAGGTGATCGAAGTGTTCGTCATCGGCGTCGGCGGCGTCGGCGGAGCGCTGATCGAACAGATTTACCGCCAGCAGCCGTGGCTGAAGCAAAAGCATATCGACCTGCGGGTGTGCGGCATCGCCAACTCGCGCGTGATGCTGACCAACGTACACGGCATCGGGCTGGACAGCTGGCGCGACGAGCTGGCCGGCGCGCAGGAGCCGTTCAATCTCGGCCGCCTGATCCGCCTGGTGAAGGAGTATCACCTGCTGAACCCGGTGATCGTCGACTGCACTTCCAGCCAGGCGGTGGCCGATCAGTATGTGGATTTCCTGGCGGACGGTTTCCACGTGGTGACGCCGAACAAAAAGGCCAACACCTCGTCGATGAACTATTATCAGCAACTGCGCGCGGCCGCCGCCGGTTCGCACCGCAAGTTTCTCTACGACACCAACGTCGGCGCCGGTTTGCCGGTGATTGAGAACCTGCAAAACCTGCTGAACGCCGGCGATGAGCTGGTGCGCTTCTCCGGCATCCTGTCCGGCTCGCTGTCCTTTATCTTCGGCAAGCTGGATGAAGGGCTGTCGCTGTCGGCGGCGACCCTGCAGGCCCGGGCCAACGGCTACACCGAGCCGGATCCGCGCGACGATCTGTCCGGTATGGACGTGGCGCGCAAGCTGCTGATCCTGGCGCGCGAGGCCGGTTACAAGCTGGAGCTGAGCGATATCGAGGTCGAGTCGGTGCTGCCGCCGTCCTTCGACGCGTCGGGCGACGTGGATCAGTTCCTGGCGCGCCTGCCGGAGCTGGATAAAGAGTTCGCGCGCAACGTGGCCAACGCCGCCGAGCAAGGCAAGGTGCTGCGCTATGTCGGCCTGATCGACGAAGGCCGCTGCAAGGTGCGCATCGAGGCGGTGGACGGCAACGATCCGTTGTATAAAGTGAAGAATGGTGAGAACGCGCTGGCCTTCTACAGCCGCTACTATCAGCCGCTGCCGCTGGTGCTGCGCGGCTACGGCGCCGGTAACGATGTGACCGCAGCGGGCGTGTTCGCCGATCTGCTGCGCACACTGTCATGGAAGTTGGGAGTTTAATATGGTTAAGGTGTATGCACCGGCCTCGATCGGTAATGTCAGCGTCGGTTTCGATGTGCTGGGCGCGGCGGTTTCGCCGATCGACGGCACGCTGCTGGGCGACTGCGTCAGCGTAGAAGCCGCCGAGACGTTCAGTTTGCAGAATGCCGGGCGCTTCGTCAGCAAGCTGCCGGCCGAGCCGAAAGAGAACATCGTTTATCAATGCTGGGAGCGCTTCTGCCAGGAGATCGGCCGCGAAGTGCCGGTGGCGATGCGGTTGGAAAAGAACATGCCGATCGGATCGGGGCTGGGCTCCAGCGCCTGTTCGGTGGTGGCCGGGCTGATGGCGATGAACGAATTCTGCGATCGGCCGCTGGATGAGACGACGCTGCTCGGCCTGATGGGCGAGCTGGAAGGCCGCATTTCCGGCAGCGTGCATTACGACAACGTGGCGCCTTGCTACCTTGGCGGCCTGCAGCTGATGCTGGAAGAAGAAGGCATCATCAGCCAGGAGGTGCCGTGCTTCGACGATTGGCTGTGGGTCATGGCCTATCCGGGCATCAAGGTCTCCACCGCCGAAGCGCGCGCCATTTTACCCGCGCAATACCGTCGTCAGGATTGCATCAGCCACGGTCGCTATCTGGCCGGCTTTATCCATGCCTGCCACACCCGTCAGCCGCAGCTGGCCGCCAAATTGATGCAGGACGTGATCGCCGAACCGTACCGCACCCGGCTGCTGCCGGGCTTCGCCGAAGCGCGCAAGGCGGCGCAGGACATCGGCGCGCTGGCCTGCGGCATCTCCGGCTCCGGCCCGACGCTGTTCGCCGTCTGCAACGACGGCGCCACCGCGCAGCGCATGGCCGCCTGGCTGCAACAACACTATCTGCAAAACGACGAAGGTTTTGTTCATATTTGCCGTCTGGATACCGCAGGCGCTCGACTACTGGGATAACGCATGAAACTGTACAACCTTAAGGATCACAACGAGCAGGTCAGCTTCGCGCAGGCGATCAAACAAGGCCTGGGCAAGCAGCAGGGGCTGTTCTTCCCGCTGGAGCTGCCGGAGTTCGAACTGACCGAGATCGACCAACTGCTGGAGCAGGACTTTGTCACCCGCAGCAGCCGTATTCTGTCGGCCTTTATCGGCGAAGAGGTACCGGAAGCGGCGCTGAAGAAACGCGTGCAGGCCGCTTTTGAGTTCCCGGCGCCGGTGGCGAAAGTGACCGAAGATGTCTCCTGCCTGGAGCTGTTCCACGGCCCGACGCTGGCGTTCAAAGACTTCGGCGGCCGCTTTATGGCGCAGATGCTGGCGGAAGTGGCCGGCGATCAGCCGGTGACCATTTTGACCGCCACCTCCGGCGACACCGGCGCCGCCGTGGCGCACGCCTTCTACGGCCTGAAAAACGTCCGGGTGGTGATCCTCTATCCGCAGGGCAAAATCAGTCCGCTGCAGGAGAAGCTGTTCTGTACTCTGGGCGGCAACATTCACACCGTAGCGATCGACGGCGACTTCGATGCTTGCCAGGCGCTGGTGAAGCAGGCGTTCGACGATCGGGAATTGAAGGACGCGCTGCACCTGAACTCGGCCAACTCGATCAACATCAGCCGCTTGCTGGCGCAGATCTGCTACTACTTCGAAGCGGTGGCGCAGCTGCCGCAGGAAGCGCGCAATCAGCTGGTGATTTCGGTGCCGAGCGGCAACTTCGGCGATCTGACCGCCGGGCTGCTGGCCAAGTCGCTGGGCCTGCCGGTGAAGCGCTTTATTGCCGCCACCAACGCCAACGACACCGTGCCGCGCTTCCTGACCAGTGGCCAGTGGCAGCCGCACGCCACGGTCGCGACGCTGTCCAACGCCATGGACGTCAGCCAGCCGAACAACTGGCCGCGCGTGGAAGAGCTGTTCCGTCGTAAGGTCTGGCAGCTGAAAGAGCTGGGCCACGCGGCGGTCAGCGATGAGACCACCAAGGAAACGATGCGTGAACTGGCCGAGCTGGGTTATATCTCCGAACCGCACGCGGCCATTGCCTATCGCGCGCTGCGCGATCGGCTGCAGGAAGGGGAGTTCGGTCTGTTCCTCGGCACCGCGCATCCGGCCAAGTTTAAAGAGAGCGTGGAAGCGATCCTCGGTCAGGAGCTGCCGTTGCCGAAAGCGCTGGCGCTGCGGGCCGATCTGCCGCTGCTGTCGCACACGCTGCCGGCCGGCTTTGCCGAGCTGCGCAAGTTCCTGATGGCGCTGCCGGCCTGAGGTTCGGCAGGCTAGAATGCGAAAAGCCGTCTTGCGACGGCTTTTTCTATGCCTGCTCCGGGCGTTTGAACACCAGTTCATTGCCCTGCGAGGCGGCTTCGTCGAAGGCGTAGCCTTCCAGGTTGAAGTCCACCAGCTGCTCGCTGCGCGTCAGGCGATTTTTGATGATAAAGCGGCTCATCAGCCCGCGCGCTTTCTTGGCGTAGAAGCTGATGACCTTGTACTTGCCGTTCTTCTCGTCGAGGAACACCGGTTTGATCAGCGCGCCGTGCAGTTTGGCCGGCTTCACCGCCTTGAAATACTCGTCGGACGCCAGGTTGACCACCACGTCGTCGCCCTGCTGCTCCAGCGCTTCGTTGAGTTTTTGGGTGATTTTATCGCCCCAGAAGCTGTACAGGTCTTTGCCTTTCGGGTTTTCAAGCCTGATGCCCATCTCCAGCCGGTACGGCATCATCAGATCGAGCGGGCGCAGCACGCCATACAGGCCGGACAGCATGCGCAGATGCTGCTGGGCGAAGTCGAAATCGGCTTCGCTGAAATCCTGCGCCTGCAGGCCGGTGTAAACGTCGCCCTTGAACGCCAGCAGCGCCTGACGGGCATTGTCTGGGGTAAATTTCGGCTGCCACTCGCTAAAGCGCGCGGCGTTCAGCCCGGCCAGCTTGTCGCTGATGCTCATCAGGCTGGCGATTTGCGCCGGTGTCAGCTCGCGGCAAATTTTGATCAGCTGTTTCGACTTGTCCAGCATTTCGGGCTGCGTGAAGCGTTCTGTCGCCAGCGGGCTGTCGTAATCGAGAGTTTTTGCAGGGGAAATAATAACGAGCATGGCCAGATCCTGTTTATCCAAGTGCGGATACTGTAGCAAAAAGCGCGGGAAAAAGGGGCAATCGGTCCAATAGGCAGGGGCGCGCACCGCACGCGCCCCGGAAAACTCAGCGCGGCGGCTTTTGGTCGTCCCACACGCCCGGCTCCAGCTGCGACTTCAGCTCCGGATAACGGTTGGCGTCAAAGGTCGGCAGCTTGCCCAGACGGCGTTGGCGATGGTAGTCATCGGCCAGCTTAAGCGCCACCCGCGACAGCAACAGGATGGCCGTCAGGTTGGTGATGGCCATCAGCGCCATGGAGGTATCCGCCATTTTCCACACCAGCGGCAGCTCCGCCAGCGCGCCGAACATCACCATGCCCAACGCCACGCAGCGGAAAATCAGCAGGCCGCCCGGATGGTTGTGCTCGAGGAACACCAGGTTGCTCTCGGCATAGGCGTAGTTGGCGATGATCGAGGTGAAGGCGAAGAAGAAAATGGCGATGGCGACGAACGGCGCCCCCCAGCTGCCGACGGCGGTCGACAGCGCGCGCTGGGTCAGATCGATGCCGCTGATGCTGTCGGTCGGCTGATCGAGAATGCCGGAGGAGAGGATGATCGCCGCGGTGGCGCTGCAGATGACGATGGTATCGATAAACACCCCGAGCATTTGCACATAGCCCTGTGAGGCCGGATGCGGCGGATAAGGTGAAGCGGACGCCGCCGCGTTGGGCGCCGAGCCCATGCCGGCTTCGTTGGAGAACAGGCCGCGCTGCACGCCCTGGGTCATCGCTTGGGAGATGCCGTAACCGACGGCGCCGGCCGCGGCTTCCTGCAGGCCGAAGGCGCTTTTGAAGATCAGCGTCAGGATCGCCGGCATGTGTTCGATGTTATGGCCAATCACCCAGAGGGCCAGCAACAGGTAGGCGCCGGCCATCAGCGGCACCACCAGCTCGGCCACTTTGGCGATGGAGCGGATGCCGCCGAAGATCACCACGCCGCTCAGCAGCACCAGGCCGATGCCGACGTGCAGCGGCTGCAAATGGAAGGCGACGGCGGAGGCCTGCGCGATGGAGTTGGCCTGCACGGCGTTGAACACCAGGCCGAAAGCGATGATCAGGAAGATCGAGAACAGCACGCCCATCCAGCGCATGCCGAGGCCCTTTTCCATGTAGTAGGCCGGGCCGCCGCGGTAGTTGCCGTTATCGTCTTTGGTTTTGTAGAGCTGCGCCAGCGAGCTTTCCACAAATGAGGTGGCCATGCCGATAAACGCCACCACCCACATCCAGAAGATGGCGCCGGGGCCGCCGGCGGTCAGGGCGATGGCGACGCCGGTCAGGTTGCCGGTGCCGACGCGCGCCGCCAGCGTGGTGCACAGCGCCTGGAAAGAGGAGATGCCGGCGCTGTCGCTCTTATTGCTGTTTTTCAACACCGAGAACATGTGGCTGAAGTGGCGGAGCTGGATAAAGCGGGTGCGCAACGTGAAGTAGATGCCGGTGCCGAGCAGCAGATAAATCAGCACCGACCCCCACAAAATGTTGTTTATAAAATTCATCAGGTCCGTCAAGGGATCCCTCCTTTTATCGAAATTTAATGCGCACCTTGCAGCATCCACCGCAGGTGAAAAACATTGGCCTATTTTTTACAAGAGCTTAGCTGGAATCTGTCCGGCGTCAGTCGATTAAGATTTTTCGCAGATTAGCGGACGAATTGCATCAATTTTTTCGAATTTAACATAATTTATTCGGACAATAGCACGTTATTGCCTTTCCATCCGCTCGGTAATGGCGAAAGATATCGGCGTAAACGGTTGCTCGCCCAAGGATAAAACAGATGCCTGCGCGCCGCGGTTTTCCAGCCTTGCACCGGGCTTGGCGCATGTTATTATCAGGGCAGGGCATGGTTGAACAATGCCAAAAGTTCATGCACAAACGATGAGATAATGCCAACATGACCGACAAATTAACTTCCCTGCGCCAGCTGACCACGGTGGTTGCAGATACGGGTGATATCGCGGCAATGAAGCTGTATCAACCGCAGGACGCCACAACCAACCCTTCGCTGATCCTCAATGCAGCCCAAATTCCTGAATACCGTAAACTGATTGACGAAGCCATCGCCTGGGCGCGCGGCCAGAGCAGCGATCGCGAGCAGCAAATCGCCGACGCCGCCGACAAGCTGGCGGTCAACATCGGTCTGGAAATCCTCAAACTGGTTCCGGGCCGCATCTCCACCGAAGTGGATGCACGTCTGTCTTACGACACCGATGCCAGCGTGGCCAAGGCCAAGCGCCTGATCAAGCTGTACAACGAAGCCGGCATCAGCAACGATCGCATTCTGATCAAACTGGCCTCGACCTGGCAGGGCATCCGCGCGGCGGAGCAGTTGGAGAAAGAAGGCATCAACTGTAACCTGACGCTGCTGTTCTCCTTCGCTCAGGCTCGCGCCTGTGCCGAAGCCGGCGTTTACCTGATCTCGCCGTTCGTCGGCCGTATCCTCGACTGGTACAAAGCCAACGGCGACAAGAAAGAGTTCGCCCCGCATGAAGATCCGGGCGTGATCTCCGTGACCGAGATTTACCAGTACTACAAACAGCACGGTTACAACACCGTGGTGATGGGCGCCAGCTTCCGTAACGTCGGCGAAATCATCGAACTGGCCGGCTGCGACCGTCTGACCATCGCCCCTGCGCTGCTGAAAGAGCTGGCGGAGAGCGAAGGCGCGCTGGAGCGCAAACTGTCTTACACCGGTGAAGTGAAGGCGCGTCCTGCCGCACTGACCGAACCTGAGTTCTACTGGCAGCACAACCAGGATCCGATGGCGGTTGAGAAACTGACCGACGGCATCCGCAAGTTCGCCGTAGACCAGGGCAAACTGGAAAAAATGATCGCCGACCTGCTGTAATTCCGGCAGATCGCGCAGTAAAAAGGTGGCTCAGGCCACCTTTTTTTATGCCCGACGCTCCCGCCGGCGGGGGAAGCCCTTATACTCTCGGCAATGACAACAGAACGGGGACGAACCCGTTCGGACCCCATCAGGCTGTAGAGGTTACGCATGGATATTTTACGTATTGGTTTGGTTTCCGTTTCCGACCGCGCTTCCGGCGGCGTTTATCAGGATAAAGGCATTCCGGCGCTGGAGGAATGGCTGAGCGGCGCGCTGGCGACGCCGTTCAAGCTGGAAACCCGGCTGATCCCCGATGAGCAGACGCAAATTGAACAGACGCTGTGCGAGCTGGTGGACGAAATGGGTTGCCATCTGGTGCTGACCACCGGCGGCACCGGGCCGGCGCGACGCGACGTCACCCCCGACGCCACGCTGGCGATCGCCGATCGCGTGATGCCTGGCTTCGGCGAGCAAATGCGTCAGATCAGCCTACACTATGTGCCAACGGCAATTCTTTCTCGCCAGGTGGGGGCGATCCGCAAGCAGGCGCTGATCATCAACCTGCCCGGCCAGCCGAAGTCGATCAAGGAAACGCTGGAAGGGGTAAAAGATGAGCAGGGCAATGCGGTGGTGCACGGCATCTTCGCCAGCGTGCCTTATTGCATTCAACTGCTCGACGGGCCTTACGTCGAAACGCACGCCGCGGTGGTAGCAGCATTTCGGCCAAAGAGCGCGCGTCGCGAGATAAACCTCTAAATTTCAGCGTTCTGCGAGATCGGCTTCAGCCCGTCTGGTGTGAAAATAATTTGCCGCTATAGTAAGGATTCTTTTACAGAAAGCCTGCGGCTTTTATTTTTACAGCCTTTACCGACGGTGCCCTATGCCTCACGACAATAATCGCCGGCTGAACCGGCAAGACTACAAAACGCTGACGTTGGCCGCGTTGGGCGGCGCGCTGGAGTTTTACGACTTCATCATCTTCGTGTTCTTTGCCGCCGTGGTCGGCGATCTGTTCTTCCCGGCGGACATGCCGGAATGGCTGCGGCTGGTGCAAACCTTCGGCATCTTCGCCGCCGGCTATCTGGCCCGTCCGCTGGGCGGCATCGTGATGGCGCACTTTGGCGATCTGGTCGGCCGCAAAAAGATGTTTACCCTGAGCATTCTGCTGATGGCGTTGCCGACGCTGGCGATGGGCCTGCTGCCGACCTACGCCAGCATCGGCATCGCTGCGCCGCTGCTGCTGCTGTTTATGCGCGTGCTGCAGGGGGCGGCGATCGGCGGTGAGGTGCCGGGCGCCTGGGTCTTCGTCGCCGAACACGTGCCGCGCCGGCGCATCGGCTTCGCCTGCGGCACGCTGACCGCCGGGCTGACGGTGGGCATCCTGCTGGGCTCGGTGGTGGCGACGGTGATCAACACCACGCTCAGCCCGCAGAGCATTGCCGGCGGCGGCTGGCGCATTCCTTTCCTGTTGGGCGGCATGTTCGGCCTGGTGGCGATGTACCTGCGCCGCTGGCTGCAGGAAACGCCGATCTTCATCGAGATGCAGGCGCGTAAAGCGCTGGCTGAAGAGCTGCCGCTGAAATCGGTGGTGCTCAACCACAAACGGGAGGTGGCGGTATCGATGCTGCTGACCTGGCTGCTCTCCGCCGGCATCGTGGTGGTGATCCTGATGACCCCGACCTATCTGCAAAAGCAGTTCGGCATCGCGCCGGCCTTGACGCTGCAGGCCAACAGCATCGCCACCATCATGCTGATCGCCGGCTGCATCGTCGCCGGTTTGTCGGCCGATCGCTTCGGCGCCAGCAAAACGCTGGTGGTCGGCAGCGTGCTGCTGGCCGGCTGCAGTTGGCTGTTCTATCAAACGGTGGGTGTGCGCCCGGAAATGCTGTTCGCCTGCTATGCCTTGGTGGGGTTCAGCGTAGGCGTGGTGGGGGCCGTGCCGTACGTGATGGTGCGGGCTTTCCCGGCGGAAGTGCGGTTTACCGGTATCTCGTTCTCATATAACGTCTCGTACGCTATTTTTGGCGGTCTAACCCCTATTTTTGTGACGCTGATCATGAAATTAACCCCGTTAGCACCCGCTTACTACGTGTTGGCGCTGTCGCTCATCGGGCTGCTGCTCGGCGTCTACCTGCATCGCGACCTGAACAGCGAAGCCGGGGAGCGGCAAGCCGATTCCTACAGCTAAAAAAAAGCCCTGCAATGCAGGGCTTTTTCGTCAGGGAAGGGCGATTATGCGGTGACCGGTGAGGTCGCGACGCGGGCCGGGGCCGGTTCGCCAATCGGCAGCACGGTGCGGCCGTATTGCTCGTTGAGCACTTCGGCCATCGCCAGGTAAATGGCGCTGGCGCCGCAGATGATGCCTTCATAACCGGCGAAGGTCAGCAGCGCGTGGTTGCCGGTGATGTTGCCGACGGCCAGCAGGGCGAACAGCAGCGTGAGGCTGGCGAACACGAACTGCAGTACGCGGTTGGCGCCCAGGGTGCCGAAGAACATGAACAGGGTGAAGATGCCCCACAGCGCCAGGTAGATGCCCAGCACGTGCGCCTCGGTGGCCTCAGCCAGGCCCAGACGCGGCAGCAGCAGCAGGCCGACCAGGCTCAGCCAGAAGCTGCCGTAGGCGGTGAAAGCGGTCATGCCGAAGGTGTTGCCCTTCTTGTATTCCAGCAGACCGGCCAGGATCTGGGCCAGGCCACCGAAGAAAATCCCCATGCTGATGATGGCGGAGTTCAGTGGGAAAAAGCCCGCGTTGTGCAGGTTCAGCAAGACGGTGGTCATCCCGAAGCCCATCAGGCCGAGAGGGCCGGGATTCGCCAACTTGTTGGTGTGCATAAGTCCTCTGCGATAACAGAAAATTAACGGAAACAGCGAAGTAAAATAATAAATGGTCTGAATGGCCAAAAAATCGAAGTTTTCCACCAGAGCGCGCGCATCATAATGATCCCCGCAGCCGGAAACAATGATCTGAATGACGATAAAAAAAAGAAATTTTTTTCGCCTTGCCCCTTGATGCCGGATTGGATGGCCCCATCTTATTTGCAACCGCAGCTGCTAACCGCGGGTCGCACTGAGATATCGGGCAGTTGAAAAGCAAAAAATCGCCCGCATATAGGTTAGCAACCTGACTGATTATGAATTTTTTAGTGGAGACGTTTAGATGGGCAAAATTATTGGTATCGACCTGGGTACTACCAACTCTTGCGTAGCAATTATGGATGGTGCCAAGGCACGCGTGCTGGAAAACGCCGAGGGCGACCGCACCACTCCTTCTATTATCGCATATACCCAGGACGGTGAAACTCTGGTTGGCCAGCCGGCTAAGCGTCAGGCAGTGACCAACCCTGAAAACACCCTGTTCGCCATCAAGCGCCTGATCGGTCGCCGCTTCCAGGATGAAGAAGCGCAGCGCGACAAAGCGATCATGCCGTACAAAATCGTCGAAGCCGACAACGGCGACGCCTGGCTGGAAGTGAAAGGCCAGAAAATGGCTCCGCCGCAGATCTCTGCGGAAGTGCTGAAAAAAATGAAGAAAACGGCGGAAGATTACCTGGGCGAACCGGTAACTGAAGCGGTTATCACCGTACCGGCTTACTTCAACGACGCCCAGCGTCAGGCGACCAAAGACGCCGGCCGCATCGCGGGTCTGGAAGTAAAACGCATCATCAACGAACCGACCGCTGCGGCCCTGGCCTACGGCCTGGACAAAGAAGTCGGCAACCGCACCATCGCGGTTTATGACCTGGGCGGCGGTACTTTCGATATCTCCATCATCGAAATCGACGACGTTGACGGCGAAAAAACCTTCGAAGTGCTGGCGACCAACGGTGACACCCACCTGGGTGGCGAAGACTTCGACAGCCGTCTGATCAACTACCTGGTGGAAGAGTTCAAGAAAGATCAGGGTATCGATCTGCGCAACGATCCGTTGGCGATGCAGCGCCTGAAAGAAGCCGCTGAGAAAGCGAAGATCGAACTGTCTTCCGCTCAGCAGACCGACGTTAACCTGCCGTACATCACTGCAGACGCGACCGGTCCAAAACACATGAACATCAAAGTGACTCGCGCCAAACTCGAGTCGCTGGTTGAAGATCTGGTTGCGCGCTCTATCGAGCCGCTGAAAGTGGCGCTGAAAGACGCAGGCCTGTCGGTTTCCGACATTCAGGACGTGATCCTGGTGGGCGGCCAGACCCGTATGCCAATGGTGCAGAAGAAAGTCGCAGACTTCTTCGGCAAAGAACCGCGTAAAGACGTGAACCCGGACGAAGCGGTTGCCGTGGGCGCGGCGGTACAGGGCGGCGTGTTGGCCGGTGATGTGAAGGACGTTCTGCTGCTGGACGTGACCCCGCTGTCGCTGGGTATCGAAACCATGGGCAGCGTGATGACGCCGCTGATCACCAAAAACACCACGATCCCGACCAAGCACAGCCAGGTGTTCTCTACCGCTGAAGACAACCAGTCTGCGGTAACCATCCATGTGCTGCAGGGTGAGCGTAAGCGCGCCAGCGATAACAAATCTCTGGGCCAGTTCAACCTGGACGGCATCCAGGCGGCACCGCGCGGCATGGCGCAGATCGAAGTGACCTTCGATATCGATGCCGACGGCATCCTGCACGTGTCCGCCAAAGACAAGAACACCGGCCGTGAGCAGAAGATCACCATCAAGGCATCTTCTGGCCTGAACGAAGACGAAATCCAGAAAATGGTGCGCGACGCCGAGCTGAACGCTGAAGCTGACCGCAAGTTCGAAGAGCTGGTGCAGACGCGTAACCAGGCGGATCACCTGATCCACGGCACGCGCAAGCAGCTGGAAGAAGCGGGCGACAAACTGCCGGCGGAAGACAAAACGGCGATCGAAGCGGCGCTGAAAGATCTGGAAGCGGCGGTGAAAGGCGAAGACAAAGCCGAGATCGAAGCGAAGACTCAGGCTCTGGTGCAGGTTTCCGGCAAACTGCTGGAAATGGCTCAGGCGCAGCAGGCTCAGCAGGGTGCTGACGCCGGCGCGGACAACGCGGCGCAGAAAGACGACGACGTGGTTGACGCTGAGTTCGAAGAAGTTAAAGACAAAAAATAATCGCCCTTAAGCGGGCACGGGGCGGCCGAGGTGCCGTTCCCGGAAACCAGCACGGGCGTCGAGGCAACTCTGCGCCCGTGCACGCATGTTAAGGGTAAGCAAAAGAATGGCGAAGAAAGACTATTACGAGATTCTCGGCGTCAGCAAGACGGCGGATGAACGTGAGATCAAAAAGGCGTACAAACGCCTGGCGATGAAATACCATCCTGACCGCAACCAGGAACAAGACGCCGAAATCAAGTTTAAAGAAGTTAAAGAAGCTTATGAAGTCCTGACCGACGACCAGAAACGCGCGGCCTACGACCAGTATGGGCACGCGGCCTTTGAACAGGGCGGCATGGGCGGCGGCGGCTTTGGCGGCGGTGCCGACTTCAGTGATATCTTTGGCGACGTGTTTGGCGACATCTTCGGCGGAGGCCGCCGTCAGCGCGCCAGCCGCGGTTCCGATCTGCGCTATAACATGGAGCTGACCCTCGAGGAAGCGGTACGTGGCGTCACCAAAGAGATCCGCATCCCGACGCTGGAAGAGTGCGACGTCTGCCACGGCAGCGGCGCCAAGCCGGGCAGCTCGCCGGTGACCTGCCCAACCTGTCACGGCCAGGGCCAGGTGCAGATGCGCCAGGGCTTCTTCACCGTGCAGCAGGCGTGTCCGCACTGCCATGGCCGCGGTCAGATCATCAAAGATCCGTGCAACAAGTGCCACGGCCACGGCCGGGTAGAGAAATCCAAAACGCTGTCGGTGAAAATTCCGGCCGGCGTCGATACCGGCGACCGCATCCGCCTGGCGGGTGAAGGCGAAGCCGGCGAGCACGGCGCACCGGCGGGCGATCTGTACGTTCAGGTGCAGGTGAAGGCGCACCCGATCTTCGAGCGTGAAGGCAATAACCTGTACTGTGAAGTGCCGATCAACTTCGCCATGGCGGCGCTGGGCGGCGAGATTGAAGTGCCGACGCTGGACGGCCGGGTGAAACTGAAGGTGCCTTCGGAGACCCAAACCGGCAAGCTGTTCCGCATGCGCGGCAAGGGTGTGAAATCGGTGCGTGGCGGCAGCCAGGGCGACCTGCTGTGCCGCGTGGTGGTGGAAACCCCGGTCAATCTGAACGACAAGCAGAAGCAGCTGCTGCGTGAGCTGGAAGAGAGCCTGGGTGGCCCGTCCGGTGACAAGAACAGCCCGCGTTCGAAGAGCTTCTTCGACGGGGTGAAAAAGTTCTTTGACGATCTGACTCGCTAACCTGCTGTTTCTGTTGGTTTATGTTCTAACCCCGGGCGTTTGTCCCGGGGTTTTTATTTGCACGCCACGCCCCCAATCCCCTATAAATAATGTGACTTATTCGTGCTTTTGATCGGTTTTATCGAGCTATTTAGCATTTATAAACTTATTTTTTCGAACTAAAACGCCCTCTATACTCACTTCATGACTGTGGTTTGCAGGGCGCTACGCCCTGCACAGATTTGGAGAGACGTACTGTGACCAATATCATTCGTCAATTTTTACGTCAGGAAGCTGCGGGCGGCATCATTCTGATCGCGGCGGCAATCGTCGCCCTGATCATGGCCAACACCCCGGCGCAGGGGATCTATCAGGCATTCCTTAACCTGCCGGTGATGGTGAAGATTGCTTCGCTGGAGATCGCCAAGCCGCTGCTGCTGTGGATCAACGATGGCCTGATGGCCATCTTCTTCCTGGTGGTGGGGCTGGAGGTTAAGCGCGAGTTGATGCAAGGCTCACTGTCCGGGCGCGACAAGGCGGTGTTTCCGGCGATCGCCGCGCTGGGGGGCATGCTGGCGCCGGCGCTGATTTACCTGCTGTTCAACGGCGCGGATGAAGTCACCCGCCAGGGCTGGGCGATCCCGGCCGCGACCGATATCGCCTTCGCGCTGGGCGTAATGGCGCTGCTGGGCAACCGGGTGCCGACCAGCCTGAAAGTGTTCCTGCTGGCGTTGGCGATCATCGATGACCTGGGCGTGATTATCATCATCGCGCTGTTCTACACCCACGAAGTGTCGATGGTGGCGCTGGGCGTGGCGGCGGCGGCGACGGTGCTATTGGCGGTAATGAACTGGCGTGGCGTGGGTAAAACCTCGCTGTATATGATGGTCGGCCTGGTGTTGTGGGTAGCGATCCTCAAGTCCGGGGTGCATGCGACGCTGGCCGGGGTGATCGTCGGCTTTATGATCCCGCTGAACGTGAAGAAGGGGCCGTCGCCGTCGGAAACGCTGGAACATGAGCTGCACCCCTGGGTTGCGTTTATGATCCTGCCGCTGTTCGCTTTCGCCAACGCCGGGGTTTCTTTGCAGGGCGTATCGCTGGAAGGATTGACGTCGCTGCTGCCGGTTGGGATTGCGGCCGGCCTGTTTATCGGTAAGCCGCTGGGGATTTTCCTCTTCAGCCTGCTGGCGGTGAAAATGGGCATCGCCCGTTTGCCTGAAGGCATCGGCTTCAAACAGGTGTTTGCCGTTTCGGTGCTCTGCGGCATTGGTTTCACCATGTCGATTTTTATCGCCTCGCTGGCGTTCGGCGATGCGGATGCGGCGCTCAGCACCTATTCCCGCCTGGGGATCTTGTTGGGCTCCACCGCTGCGGCGGTGGTAGGGTATGGATTGCTGCGTCTGGCGTTGCCGCGCGTACGTTAATCCTGAATGTGCCGGGTAAGGGCACATAATAAAATGGCTGGTCGGAGCTGCACGGTATAAAATATGTGCAGCTTCGGCCGTTGTTCGTTGGGACTAATGGGGCTATACGTTGTCTGAAGCAGGGAAAGGAAGTTTGTCGCTCGTCACGGCACACCGTTTGCCGCTGCGAAACGTTGTTAAGGAGAGCCGCTCGTGAGGATGTCGCATATCAACTTTAATCACCTTTACTATTTCTGGCAGGTCTGCAAGGCCGGTTCCGTGGTCGGTGCCGCCGAAGCGTTGTTTCTGACGCCGCAGACCATCACCGGCCAGATCAAAGCGCTGGAAGAGCGGTTGGACGGCAAGCTGTTCAAACGCCAGGGGCGCGGGTTGGTGCCTTCGGAGCTGGGGCAACTGGTGTTTCGTTATGCCGACAAGATGTTTATGCTCAGCCAGGAAATGCTGGATATCGTCAACTACCGCAAAGAGTCGAATCTGCTGTTCGACGTCGGCGTGGCCGATGCGCTGTCGAAGCGCCTGGTCAGCCAGGTATTGGAAACGGCGGTGGTGGTGGACAACGAACAGATCCACCTGCGTTGCTTTGAATCGACGCACGAGATGCTGCTGGAGCAGCTCAGCCAGCACAAGCTGGATATGATCCTGTCGGATTGTCCGGTGGACTCCAGCCAGCAGGAAGGGCTGTTCTCGCTGAAGCTGGGCGAGTGCGGCATCAGCTTCTTCTGCCGCCAGCCGGCGCCGGAGCTGCCGTTCCCGGCTTGTCTGGAGCAGCGCAAACTGCTGATCCCCGGCCGCCGCTCGATGCTGGGGCGCAAGCTGCTCAACTGGTTCAATACGCAGGGCATTCAGGTGGAGATCCTGGGCGAGTTCGACGATGCGGCGCTGATGAAGGCCTTCGGCATGTATCACAATGCGATTTTCGTGGCGCCGACGCTGTATGCGCAGGATACCTACAACGATGACAACGTGGTGGAGATTGGGCGCATCGACAGCGTGCAGGAGGAGTATTACATCATCTTCGCCGAACGCATGATCCAGCATCCGGCGGTGCAGCGCGTGTGCAACAAAGATTTTTCTGCGCTGTTTTCCTGCTAGCGGTTCACTGAACGCAGGACGTAAAAAAACCGGCCTGAGCCGGTTTTTTTATCAAGCAGATAACGAAATGCTTATTGCATTGCGTTGATGCGTGCAGTCAGGTTTGACTTATGACGCGCTGCTTTGTTTTTGTGGATCAGGCCTTTAGCTGCCTGACGGTCCACCAGTGGCTGCATTACCAGGAATGCATTTTGTGCTGCTTCTTTGTCGCCAGCTGCGATAGCTGCGTCTACCTTCTTGATGAAGGTACGCACCATTGAGCGACGGCTTGCGTTATGCTTGCGGCGTTTCTCAGACTGTACGGCGCGTTTCTTAGCTGATTTGATATTAGCCAAGGTCCAACTCCCAAATATATTCTATTGAGGACAATTCAAAGGCCGAGGAATATGCCCTTTTAGCCTTCGTTTGTCAATGGATTTGTGCAAATAAGCGCCGTTTGTACAGGCGGCACTCGCTACGTTGTGATGGCGCAGGATTTTACCAGCTTCGCTCTTGGGAATACAGTGTTTCGCGAGAAAATTCGCCAATGTTTTGCCGCGGCGGGCGCAAGCCGTTGGCTGCGGTCGAGAATCGGCCCGGCGGCGCCGGATAAACTGCGGCGAAGCCGTTTCACGCGCAGATTATCTCCGGTATGGTGTGTCTATTACATAAAGGCACCAATCGCGGGTTAACCTTACCGGCTGTACAAGGTATAATCCGCCGATTTCCACTGTTTTGAGCCAGCTATGGAGCTAATTCGCGGCATTCACAATATCCGGGCGCGCCACCATGGTTGCGTGCTCACCATCGGCAACTTTGACGGCGTGCATCGCGGTCATCAGGCGTTGCTGGAGCAGTTGAAGCAACAAGGGCAACGCCTCGGGCTGCCGGTGATGGTCATGATCTTTGAGCCGCAGCCGCTGGAGATGTTCGCCGCAGACAAGGCGCCGGCCCGCTTGACGCGCCTGCGCGACAAGGCCAACTACCTGGCGCAGGCGGGCGTCGATTACCTGCTCTGCGTCAAGTTCGATCCGCGTTTTGCCGCCAACACCGCGCAGGCGTTCGTCGCCGAGCTGCTGGTGGAAAAACTGGGCGTCAAATTCCTGATGGTGGGGGATGATTTTCGCTTTGGCGCCGGGCGCCAGGGCGATTTTCCGCTATTGCAGCAGGCCGGAAAAGAGTACGGCTTCGAGGTGGTCAGCACCCCGACCTTCCGCGAAGGCGATCGGCGCATCAGCAGCACCGCGATCCGCACCGCGCTGAGTGAGGACGATCTGCCGCTGGCGGAGACCCTGCTGGGCCACCCGTACAGCATCTCCGGGCGCGTGGTGCATGGCGACGAGCTGGGCCGCACCATCGGCTTCCCGACCGCCAACCTGCCGCTCAAGCGCCTGGTGGCGCCGGTGAAAGGGGTGTATGCGGTGGAAGTGTACGGCCTGGGGCCGCAGCCGCTGCCGGGCGTGGCCAATATCGGTACGCGCCCGACCGTCGCCGGCGTGCGCCAGCAGCTGGAAGTGCATCTGCTGGATGTCACAATGGATCTTTACGGGCGCCATATTGAGGTGGTGCTCCGCGCAAAATTGCGCAATGAACAGCGGTTTGCTTCGCTCGATGCCCTGAAGCAGCAAATCGCCAATGATGTGGTGACGGCCCGGAAGTTCTTCGGGCTACAGACACCGGTTTAATCTCTATAGCCGAAAACGGAACCGAGAATCTAATGAGTGACTACAAGAATACCCTGAACTTGCCGGAAACAGGGTTCCCGATGCGCGGCGATCTCGCCAAGCGCGAACCTGGCATGCTGCAACGTTGGTATGAACAGGATCTGTACGGGATTATTCGTACTGCCAAAAAGGGCAAAAAAACCTTCATTTTGCATGACGGCCCTCCGTATGCGAACGGCAGCATTCACATTGGTCACTCGGTTAACAAGATTCTCAAAGACATTATCATCAAGTCGAAAGGGATGGCCGGCTTCGACTCGCCTTATGTGCCGGGTTGGGACTGCCACGGCCTGCCTATCGAACTGAAGGTTGAACAGCTGTACGGCAAACCGGGCGAGAAGCTGACGGCGGCCGAGTTCCGCCAGAAGTGCCGCGAGTACGCGGCCGAGCAGGTTGAAGGCCAGAAAAAGGACTTCATCCGCCTGGGCGTGCTGGGCGACTGGGATCGTCCGTACCTGACCATGGACTTCAAAACCGAAGCCAACATCATCCGCGCGCTGGGCAAGATCATCAGCAACGGCCACCTGCTGAAAGGCGCCAAGCCGGTTCACTGGTGCACCGACTGCGGATCGTCGCTGGCGGAAGCGGAAGTGGAGTATTACGACAAGACTTCGCCGTCGATCGACGTGACTTTCCATGCGGCCGACGCGGCTGCCGTGGCGGCCAAGTTCGGCGTGAGCAACTTCAGCGGCGCCATCTCCCTGGTTATCTGGACCACCACCCCGTGGACCCTGCCGGCCAACCGCGCGATCTCGCTGCACCCGGACTTCACCTATCAGCTGGTGCAGGTTGACGGCCAGTGCCTGATCCTGGCGGCCGAGCTGGTGGAAAGCGTGATGAAACGCGCCGGCATCACCGAATGGGCGGTGCTGGGCAGCTGCAAAGGCGCCGATCTGGAGCTGCTGCGCTTCAAACACCCGTTTATGGGCTTCGACGTGCCGGCCATTATGGGCGAGCACGTGACGCTGGACGCCGGTACCGGTGCGGTGCATACCGCAGGTGGCCACGGTCCGGATGACTTCGTCATCAGCCAAAAATACGGTCTGGAGATCGCCAACCCGGTAGGGCCGAACGGCTGCTACCTGACCGGTACCCATCCGCTGCTGGACGGCAAGTTCGTCTTCAAGGCCAACGATCTGATCGTCGACCTGCTGCGTGAGAAAGGTGCGCTGCTGCACGTCGAGAAGTTCCTGCACAGCTACCCGTGCTGCTGGCGCCACAAGACGCCGATCATCTTCCGCGCCACGCCGCAATGGTTCATCAGCATGGATCAGAAAGGCCTGCGTCAGCAGTCGCTGGAAGAGATCAAAGGCGTGCAGTGGATCCCGGATTGGGGTCAGGCGCGCATCGAAATGATGGTGGCCAACCGCCCGGACTGGTGCATCTCGCGTCAGCGCACCTGGGGCGTGCCGATGTCGCTGTTCGTGCATAAAGAAACCGAGCAGCTGCACCCGCGCAGCGTTGAGCTGATGGAAGAAGTGGCCAAGCGCGTCGAGCAAGACGGCATTCAGGCTTGGTGGGATCTGGACGCCGCCGACATCCTCGGCGCGGACGCCGCCGACTACGTGAAAGTGCCGGATACGCTGGACGTGTGGTTCGACTCTGGTTCCACCCACGCTTCGGTGGTCGACGTGCGTCCTGAGTTCCACGGCCACAGCGCCGACATGTATCTGGAAGGCTCCGACCAACACCGCGGCTGGTTCATGTCATCGCTGATGATCTCCACCGCGATGAAAGGCAAGGCGCCTTATAAAGAAGTGCTGACCCACGGCTTCACCGTTGACGGCCAGGGCCGCAAGATGTCCAAGTCGATCGGCAACACCGTCAGCCCGCAGGACGTGATGAACAAGCTGGGCGGCGACATTCTGCGCCTGTGGGTGGCGTCGACCGATTACACCGGCGAGATTGCGGTGTCCGACGAGATCCTCAAGCGTTCCGCCGACTCTTATCGCCGCATCCGCAACACCGCGCGCTTCCTGCTGGCCAACCTGAACGGGTTCGAGCCGAGCACCGATTGCGTGGCACCGGAAGACATGGTGGTGCTGGACCGCTGGGCGGTCGGCCGTGCGCTGGCGGCGCAGCAGGATATCGAGCAGGCTTACGCCAACTACGATTTCCACGAAGTGGTGCAGCGTCTGATGCAGTTCTGCTCGGTCGAGATGGGCTCCTTCTACCTGGATATCATCAAGGATCGTCAGTACACCGCGAAGAGCGACAGCGTCGCCCGCCGCAGCTGCCAGACCGCGCTGTATCACATCGTGGAAGCGCTGGTGCGCTGGATGGCGCCGATCATGTCGTTCACTGCGGACGAGATCTGGGGCTTCATGCCGGGCAAGCGCGCGCAGTACGTGTTCACCGAAGAGTGGTACGACGGCCTGTTCGGGCTGGCGGAAGGCGAGCCGATGAACGACGCTTTCTGGGCCGAGCTGCTGAAAGTGCGCGGCGAAGTGAACAAGGTGCTGGAGCAGGCGCGTGCCGACAAACGCCTCGGCGGTTCGCTGGAAGCGGCGGTAACGCTGTATGCCGACAGCGAGCTGGCGGCGCGCCTGAACAGCCTGCAGGATGAGCTGCGCTTCGTGCTGCTGACCTCTGCGGCGAGCGTGGCGCCATTGGCGGAGGCGCCGGCTGACGCGCAGGCTTCCGAGCTGCTGAAAGGGCTGAAGATCGCCTTCAGCACGGCACCGGGTGAGAAGTGCCCGCGCTGCTGGCATTACACCACCGATATCGGCCTGGTGGCGGAGCATGCAGACATCTGCGGCCGCTGTGTAAGCAACGTCGCCGGTGACGGCGAGAAGCGTAACTTTGCCTGAGAACTCGCGCCTGATGAGTAAATCAATTTGTTCGACCGGCCTGCGTTGGCTGTGGGTTGTGGTGGCGGTGCTGGCGCTGGATTTCGGCAGCAAGCAGTGGATCCTCGCTAACTTTACGCTGGGCCAGTCCCAGCCATTGATCCCGTCGTTCAACCTGTTTTACGCGCGCAACTACGGCGCCGCGTTCAGCTTCCTCGCCGATCACGGCGGCTGGCAGCGCTGGTTCTTCGCCGGCATCGCCATCGCCATCGTTGCGGTGCTGCTGGTGATGATGTACCGCAGTGCGGCGCAGCAGAAGCTGAACAACATCGCCTACGCCTTTATCATCGGCGGGGCGCTGGGCAATCTGTTCGACCGCCTGTGGCACGGTTTCGTGGTCGATTTCATCGACTTCTACGTCGGTGACTGGCACTACCCGACCTTCAACCTGGCGGACAGCTTTATCTGCGTGGGCGCGGCGATGATCGTGCTGGAAGGTTTCCTGTCGCCGGCGAACAAAAGCGCAAAGAGTAAAGGTGAGTAATATGACGGCTCAGGTTATCAGTGACAGCGCGGTGCTGGTTCACTTTACGCTGAAACTGGAAGACGGTTCGACCGCCGAATCCACCCGCAGCAGCGGCAAGCCGGCGCTGTTCCGCCTGGGTGACGGCAGCCTGTCGGCGCCGCTGGAGGCGCAGCTGCTCGGCCTGCGCGCGGGCGACAAATGCGCCTTTACCCTGCAGCCGGAAGCGGCGTTCGGCGCGGAGAACCCGGATCTGGTTCAGTTCTTCTCGCGCCGCGACTTCGCGGAAACCGGCGTGCCGGACGTGGGCACCATCATGCTGTTTACCGCCATCGACGGCAGTGAAATGCCGGGCGTGGTGCGCGCGGTGGCGGAAGATTCGATCACCGTCGATTTCAACCATCCGCTGGCGGGCCATCCGGTGACCTTCGATATCGAAGTGCTGGAGATCGATCCGCAGCAGGAGGAGATGCATGCAAATATTGCTGGCTAACCCGCGCGGCTTCTGCGCCGGGGTTGATCGTGCGATCAGCATCGTGGAACGCGCGCTGGAACTGTATGGCGCGCCGATCTACGTGCGGCATGAAGTGGTGCACAACCGCTACGTGGTCGACAGCCTGCGTGAGCGCGGCGCGGTGTTTATCGAAGAGATAGCCGAAGTGCCGGACGGCTCTATCCTGATCTTCTCGGCGCACGGCGTTTCTCAGGCGGTGCGCGCCGAAGCCAAGGCGCGCGATCTGACCATGCTGTTCGACGCCACTTGCCCGCTGGTGACCAAGGTGCATATGGAAGTAGCGCGCGCCAGCCGCCGCGGCACCGAAGCGATCCTGATCGGCCACGCCGGGCACCCGGAGGTGGAAGGTACCATGGGCCAGTACAGCAACCCGCAGGGTGGCATGTACCTGGTCGAATCGCCGGAAGACGTGTGGAAGCTGCAGGTGAAAGACGAAAACAACCTGTGCTTCATGACGCAGACCACGCTGTCGGTGGATGATACCTCGGACGTGATCGACGCCTTGCGTCAGCGTTTCCCGAAAATTATCGGGCCACGTAAGGATGATATCTGCTACGCCACCACCAACCGTCAGGAAGCGGTGCGCAACCTGGCCGGCGATGCGGACGTGGTGCTGGTGGTGGGGTCGAAGAACTCCTCCAACTCCAACCGTCTGGCGGAACTGGCGCAGCGCGTCGGCAAACCGGCTTATCTGATCGACTCGGCGGCGGATATTCAGGAAAGCTGGCTGAGCGAAGCGCGCAATATCGGCGTTACCGCCGGCGCCTCGGCACCGGACGTGCTGGTGCAGGAGGTGATCTCTCGCCTGAAAGCGCTGGGTGGCCTGGACGTGCATGAAATCAGCGGGCGTGAAGAGAACATCGTGTTTGAAGTGCCTAAAGAGCTGCGCGTGGACGTTCGTCAGATCGACTGACATGCGCCGGCGGATGACAACGGGGAGCTTAGGCTTCCCGTTTTTTTTGGAAAGCGCGCCGCGTAAAAAAATAATGTTCCATGCATATTCAAATTTTCTGCTAACTAAAGTCAAATTTATTCTGAGTATTTGAAATAACGTCGATGTGATTAATTATATAGGCTGGCGAAAAGTCATTAATAAAAATATCATTAGGCTGCAATCTAAATGGGGCCCGGTGTTGGCAAGGTGATTACAATAATTACAATAATAGATGTTGCAGATGTTTCTTATTTTATTCCTGCCGAATATGTTCTACGGGGCTTAATCCCTTCTCCTGCAAATAGAGTTTCATATGTTCAAGCAATCGTCTGACTTTTAATGGCTGGATCTCCCTGCGCGGCATAATGGCATAGCAATTAATTTCCGGTAACCGCCAATCGGGCAATATTTCAATCAGCTCGCCGCTGCGCAATTCACGTTCAACGTTGGCGAAGAAATTGCGAATGATACCCTTGCCGGTCAGCGCCAACTCCTTCATCGCCATACCGCTGTTGGTGAACAAGCGCCCGGTCATACGCATGCGGTGTTCACCGCCGTTGCGATGGATCAGGCGGACAAACTGCGGGTTGCCGAGCGGCGTAAAGGTGACCCATTGGTGGTGCGTCAGCGCCTGTGGCGAATCCGGCACGCCGTGATGCGCCAGGTAAGCCGGCGAGGCGCACAGCACTTCGCGGCAGCGCGCCAGCCGCGTGGAAACGTAGCTGGAGTCGGCCAGCACGCCGCCGCGTATCGCCAGATCGATGCGCTGCGTGATGAGATCTATCTTCTCATCGTGAATTTCCAGCCGCAGCGTGAGACGGGGATGTTCGTCGAGAAAACTTTGCAGCGCCGGCACCAGATAGTGAGTGGCGAATTCGGTGGAGGTGGCGACGCGCAGCTCACCGACCAGTTCGCCGCGCAGCGCGGCGATCCGTTGTTGGCCACGTTCGGCGGCGTGGATCATCAGCAGGCAATCTTCATAAAAGCACAGTCCGGCTTCGGTCAGACTCAATGAGCGCGTCGAGCGCAGCAGTAATTGAATGCCCAGATGTTCTTCCAACTGGCGAATATGCTGGCTGACGGCGGAAGTCGTCATGCCCAATTCTTTTGCCGCCATGCTGAATGCGCCGCAATCGACCACTTTTGAGAAAATGGCCATGCGTTTTAAAATATTGCTCATAGTTTGTTAAGCACAACTTAACCAAGATTGTGAATTATACGGGCTAATAATATAGCACTATCTCTTCTATATTGCCTGAAGCACATAAACGCCGGGCTGATTATTATTTCGCAGAGTTTTTTCTCTTTTTGATAAATCTTATTGCGCTTATCAATAATGCACCCGCGCCACATCGCAACAGGAGCTCATTGTGGACAGCGCTCAGAAAGAAGAAATATCGTTAAAAATCCTACGTGAATTATTGCAATACCGCCGCCGCTTCCCCGGTGACGATACCTCGATTGCTGAAGAAGAACGGCGGGTCACTCAGGTGCAATTGCCGCGCATTCGGGCATTCATTGAAAACGAGCAACGTATCGAATTCGTGCTGCCGGCTTTTCCCACCAAGTCGCCCAACACCAACAAGGTGATCGGCGCGGTGCCGGACATGGCGGAGCGGCTGTCGCTGATCTTCCTCAACTCGCTGTGCCAGCGCATTCAACTCTATTACCCGCCGGGGGCGCATATCGTTATCTGCTCCGACGGCCACGTGTTCGGCGATCTGATCCGCGTCAGCGATGAAGCGATCAACCACTATCAGCGTGAGATTGAAAGCCTGCTGCATGAAGTGGGTGCGACGCACCTGAGCGTGTTCAACCTCGGCGACGTCAAAGGCCTGGCGGAGCATACCGATGATTACGATCTGCTGCGCCGGCTGTTGGTGGAGGGCTATGCCGAATCGGAAGAGGCGATCAAGCAACAGCTGATGCAGGACGAACAGGGCCTCTTGTTGTACCGCGCCATCACGCGCTTCCTGTATGAAGACAGCCAGCTGCCGGGCTACAGCGGTTCCAACGCCGCGCTGCAGAAAGACGCCAAACAACGCGCCTGCGGCGTGATCCAGCGCAGCTGGGCCTGGGGCAACCTGCTGGCGCAGCATTTCCCGGCGGCGATCCGCCTGTCGATTCACCCGCAGCCGGCCGACAGCCTGAAAATGGGCATCCACATGATGCCGACCAAAGACGACTGGCTGACGCCGTGGCACGGCGTGGCGGCCAACGTGAACGGCCAGTTCGTGCTGATGAAGCGTAAAGACGCGCAGAGCCTGGACGGCGAACTGGTGGAGATCCGCGGCACGCCGAGCCATTACCTGATCGAACAACCGCAGATGGCCTGAGGCCGTGGCGGGCTTTTGCGCCCGAAATCCTGGCGGGCGCGTTTTTGACGGCACGTTGCCGTGTGAGCAGCACATTCGATGCAAGGAGAATCACCGATGAACAACCAACCGCTTAATTGCCATATTCAACCGAATACCCCGTTCGGCGCGATCCTGACGCCGCAGCATCCGGGGCAAAAGATCGGCGAGCTGCCGGTGGCGGCGCTGCGGGCGCTGGCGCAGGAACACCACTTGCTGGTGCTGCGCGGATTCGACTCGGGTTTCAGCGAGGCGGAAGTTCTGACTCGCTACGCTGAGCAGTGGGGCGAGATCATGATGTGGCCGTTCGGCGCGGTGCTGGACGTGAAGGAGCATCCGGACGCCAAGGATCATATCTTCGACAGCAGTTACGTCCCGCTGCACTGGGATGGCATGTATAAGCCGACCATCCCCGAGTTCCAGCTGTTCCACTGCGTGGCGGCGCCGTCGCCGGACGAAGGCGGATGCACCACCTTCGTCGACACCACGCGGCTGTTGGCCAATGCGGACGAAGCGCTGCTGGATCAGTGGCTGTCGGTCTCGATCACCTACCGCATCAAGCAGGTGGTGCATTACGGCGGCGAAGTCTGTTCGCCGCTGGTGGTGCAGCACCCGAACGGCAGGGGCTTAATCATGCGCTACAATGAACCGCCGACGGAAGGAAAAAAATTCCTCAATCAACATGCGCTGGAATACCACGGCGTGCCGGAACACCAGCAGGAACAGTTCCACCACACTCTGCAGCAGCACCTGTACGATCCGCGTCACTATTATGCCCATCAGTGGCAGCAGGGCGACGTGGTGGTGGCGGACAACTTCTCGCTGCTGCACGGCCGTGAAGGTTTTACCGCCCGTTCCGCGCGTCATTTGCAGCGCGTGCATATTCAGAGCAACCCGGTGTGCGCCAATCTGGCGCTGAAGCCGGCCAACGCAGAAGCGTAAAGGAGCATTATGGCAAGGATACTGATGGCGGCGGTCGCCACTCCGGGGCACGTCTACCCGATGTTAGCCATCGCTCGCCACCTGATTGCCCAAGGGCATCAGGTGCGGGTGATGACCGGCGCGCTGTTTCGCGAACGCGCCGAGGCGGCGGGCGCGAGCTTCGTGCCGTTCGACGCGCAGGTGGATTTCGATTACCGCCACCTGGAAGAGCACTTCCCCGAGCGCGCCGCGCTGCCGCCGGGCAATGCGCAGATGGCGCTGGCGCTGAAGGATTTCTTCGCCGCACCGATCCCGTTGCTGGATCGGCAGCTGCGTGCGGCCATCGCCGCCGAAAAGACCGATCTGCTGATGGTGGAGAACTGCTTCTACGGCGTGCTGCCGCTGCTGCAGTCCGCCGAGCGGCCACCGGTCTTCGGTATCGGCGTTACGCCGCTGTCGTATTCTTCGCGCGATGCTATTTTTTATGGCCCGCGTATCCCGCCAGCGCTGCTGCCGCAGGCGTTGACCCGTGAGCAGTTGGTGGATGAGGAAACGCGCGTGCTGATCGATGACGTGCAGCAGAGCTTCGATGCGGCGCTGCTGCAGGCGGGCGGGCGGGCGCTGGATCGCCCGTTCACCGACGCGCTGATCGGTGGCTGCGAGCGTTTCCTGCAGCTGGCTACCACGGCGCTGGAATATGAGCGTGACGATCTGCCGAGCGGCGTGCGATTCGTTGGCCCGCTGCGCAGCGGCGGCCAGCCGGCGGTGGAAGAGACGCTGTGGGAGGCGGACGATCGTCGGCCGCTGGTGATTGTGACACAGGGCACGCTGGCCAATGTCGATCTGCATCAGCTGATCGTGCCGACGCTGCAAGCGCTGGCGCATTTGCCGGTGCGAGTGCTGGCCACCACCGGCGGACGGGCGACGGAAGGGCTGATGGACGCGCTGCCGGGCAATGCCAGAGTGCGGGAGTTTATCTCCTTCGAACGCTGGCTGCCGGAGACGGCGCTGCTGATCACCAACGGCGGTTACGGCTCGATCAACTATGCGCTGGACAGCGGCGTGCCGCTGATCGTCGCCGGCACCGGCGAGGACAAGCTGGAGGCGGCCGCGCGCGTGGTGGCCGCCGGCTGCGGCATCAGCCTGCACACCAGCACGCCGAGCGCCGAACAGATCCTGGCGGCGGCGACGCGCATTCTGCAGCAGCCGATCTATCGGCAACGTGCGGCGCTGGTGCGTGAGGACTATGCCCGCCACGACGCGCTGACGGCGATCGCCAACGAAGTGGCCGCCATTACCGCCTGACCTCGCCGTTCTCCCTTCCCCAGGCGCCGTTTTCGGCGCCTTTTTTCCGCATTTTTTTGCCATGGAAACTGCATGATTATGTACAATCGTCGCAGGCCGCCAAATCGGTTGAATGTTAATCTCACGACAGCGCCGCTGATGAAAGCGGGGGAATATCATAATTTTCTAATTATGAAATGAATCCTCTGGCGACGCTGAAGCGGGGCGGTTACCCTGAATCGATAGCCTAATGGGATAGGCGTCAAATCAAGAAGAGAGCAAGCATGAGTGATACACAAATCCGCATTGCGATTGCGGGCGCCGGCGGCCGGATGGGCCGTCAGTTGATCCAGGCGGTGCAGCAGGCGGAAGGCGTGGTATTGGGGGCGGCGCTGTCGCGCCCGGGTTCCAGCCTGATCGGCGTCGACGCCGGTGAGCTGGCGGGCATTGGCGCGCTGGGCGTCAAGGTGAGCGACAGTCTGGAGAAGGTGGCGAACGAGTTCGATATTTTGATCGACTTCACCCGCCCGGAAAGTACCCGGGGCTACCTGGATTTTTGCGTGGCGCACCACAAGGCGATGGTGATTGGCACTACCGGCTTCGATGACGCCGGCAAGCAGGCGATCCGCGATGCGGCGCAGCATATCGGCATCGTGTTCGCCGCCAACTTCAGCGTCGGCGTCAACCTGGTGCTGAAACTGCTGGAGAAGGCCGCGCAGGTGATGGGCGACTATACCGATATCGAAATCGTTGAGGCGCACCACCGCCACAAAGTGGACGCGCCGTCGGGCACGGCGTTGGCCATGGGCGAAGCGATCGCCGGCGCGCTGGGGCGCGATCTGAAAAGCTGCGCGGTCTATGCGCGCGAAGGCCATACCGGCGAGCGCGATCCGAAAAGCATCGGCTTTGCCACCATTCGCGCCGGAGACATCGTTGGCGAGCACACCGCGATGTTCGCCGACATCGGTGAACGGGTGGAAATCACCCATAAAGCCTCTAGCCGTATGACTTTTGCCAGCGGCGCGGTGCGCGCGGCTTCCTGGTTACATAACCGTGATAAAGGTCTGTTTGATATGCGCGACGTGTTGAATTTGGACCAATTATAATTAATTTGCATACCATCGTGATGTGGTTGTATTGATCATAATGCTATGATAATCGGACAATAAATTTATTGTCCTTTTTTTTAACATGAAAAATGAAGTGTTGGTGTGTTTTTGTTGTCATAATTGTTATTTATCGGTGCTTATCTCGCTAATCACTCCGTTTTCATCCACCAGATCCCATTTCAGCGTCTTTTTGAGCCCATTCTGGCGCCATTTTCCGTCATTCAGCTTCGCAACCGTTTTCCAGCCCCGGTTTTCTGTGTTTTTATCGACGCTCAAGCCGCATGAGCGCCGAGAACTGCAAAAATAAAACAAAAAACGGCAGTTTGGGTAGACAAGCCGGGCACTCATCATTAAAATGCGCCCAATTTGCCAAAAATTGGCCTCGCGGACGGTTTTTGCATTGATTTAGATCGCGATATCTGAATTAATATGCAAATATTGTGATTGATTATTCCTCGGAGGATGTTTTGATAAAGTCAGCGCTATTGGTTCTGGAAGACGGAACCCAATTCCACGGTCGGGCCATCGGGGCAGAGGGAACGGCAGTGGGGGAAGTGGTCTTCAATACGTCGATGACCGGTTATCAAGAAATCCTCACTGATCCTTCCTATTCCCGCCAGATCGTTACTCTTACTTATCCTCATATCGGCAATGTCGGCACCAATGCTTCCGACGAAGAATCCTCCGCAGTACACGCCCAAGGCCTCGTCATTCGTGACCTCCCGCTGATCGCCAGCAACTACCGCAACGAAGAAAGCCTGTCCGACTACCTCAAGCGTCACAACATCGTGGCGATCGCCGATATCGATACCCGTAAATTAACCCGCCTGCTGCGCGAGAAGGGCGCCCAGAACGGCTGCATCATCGCCGCTGACTCGCCGGACGCCGCGCTGGCCCTGGCCAAGGCGCAAGGTTTCCCGGGGTTGAAGGGCATGGATCTGGCGAAAGAGGTCACCACCCAAGAGGCTTACAGCTGGCAGCAAGGCAGTTGGACGCTTGAAGGCGACCTGCCCGAAGCCAAAACCGCCGCGGAGCTGCCGTTCCACGTGGTGGCTTATGACTACGGCGCCAAGCGCAACATCCTGCGCATGCTGGTGGATCGCGGCTGCCGCCTGACCGTGGTGCCGGCGCAGACCCCCGCCGACGAGGTGCTGAAAATGAATCCGGACGGCATCTTCCTGTCCAACGGCCCGGGCGACCCGGAGCCGTGCGACTACGCCATCGCCGCCATCAAACAGTTCCTGGAAACCGACATCCCGGTGTTCGGCATCTGCCTGGGCCACCAGCTGCTGGCGCTGGCCAGCGGGGCGAAAACCATGAAGATGAAGCTCGGCCACCACGGCGGCAACCACCCGGTGAAGGATCTGGACAACAACACCGTGATGATCACCGCGCAGAACCACGGCTTCGCCGTCGATGAAAACAACCTGCCGGCGAACCTGCGCGTCACGCACAAATCGCTGTTCGACCACACGGTGCAGGGCATTCACCGCACCGACAAGGCGGCGTTCAGCTTCCAGGGTCACCCGGAAGCCAGCCCAGGCCCGCACGATGCCGCGCCGCTGTTCGATCACTTTATCGAACTGATTGAGACTTACCGTTCTAACGCCAAATAATCAGGAGCAGTAAAAAAATGCCAAAACGTACAGACATAAAAAGCATCCTGATCCTCGGCGCTGGCCCGATCGTTATCGGCCAGGCGTGTGAGTTCGACTACTCGGGTGCCCAGGCGTGTAAAGCGCTGCGCGAAGAGGGTTACCGCGTCATTCTGGTCAACTCCAACCCGGCGACCATCATGACCGACCCGGAAATGGCCGACGCGACCTACATCGAGCCGATCCACTGGGAAGTGGTGCGCAAGATCATCGAAAAAGAGCGCCCGGATGCGGTGCTGCCGACCATGGGCGGCCAGACGGCGCTGAACTGCGCGCTGGAGCTGGAGCGTCAGGGCGTGCTGGCCGAGTTCGGCGTGACCATGATCGGCGCCACCGCCGATGCGATCGACAAGGCCGAAGACCGTCGCCGTTTCGACGTGGCGATGAAGAAAATCGGTCTGGACACCGCGCGTTCCGGCATTGCGCACACCATGGAAGAAGCGCTGGCGGTCGCCGCTGACGTCGGCTTCCCGTGCATCATCCGCCCTTCCTTTACCATGGGCGGCACCGGCGGCGGCATCGCCTACAACCGCGAAGAGTTCGAAGAGATCTGCGAACGCGGTCTGGATCTGTCGCCGACCAACGAGCTGCTGATCGACGAATCGCTGATCGGTTGGAAAGAGTACGAGATGGAGGTAGTGCGCGATAAGAACGACAACTGCATCATCGTCTGCTCGATCGAAAACTTCGACGCCATGGGCATCCACACCGGCGACTCGATCACCGTCGCGCCGGCCCAGACCCTGACCGACAAGGAATACCAAATCATGCGCAACGCCTCGATGGCGGTGCTGCGTGAGATCGGCGTGGAAACCGGCGGCTCCAACGTGCAGTTCTCGGTCAACCCGAAAACCGGCCGCCTGATCGTTATCGAAATGAACCCGCGCGTGTCGCGCTCTTCGGCGCTGGCGTCGAAAGCCACCGGCTTCCCCATCGCCAAGATCGCCGCCAAGCTGGCGGTGGGCTACACCCTCGATGAGCTGATGAACGACATCACCGGCGGCCGCACCCCGGCATCGTTCGAACCGTCCATCGACTACGTCGTGACCAAGATCCCGCGCTTCAACTTCGAGAAGTTCGCCGGCGCCAACGACCGCCTGACCACCCAGATGAAATCGGTCGGCGAAGTGATGGCCATCGGCCGCACCCAGCAGGAGTCGCTGCAAAAAGCGCTGCGCGGCCTGGAAGTGGGCGCCACCGGCTTCGACCCGAAAGTGAGCCTGGACGATCCGGAAGCGCTGACCAAAATCCGCCGCGAGCTGAAAGACGCCGGTTCCGACCGCATCTGGTACATCGCCGACGCCTTCCGCGCCGGTCTGTCGGTTGACGGCGTCTTCAACCTGACCAACGTCGACCGCTGGTTCCTAGTGCAGATTGAAGAGCTGGTGCGCCTGGAAGAGCAGGTGGCCGAAGCGGGCATCAACGGCCTGAACAAAGCGTTCCTGCGCACCCTGAAGCGCAAGGGCTTCGCCGATGCGCGTCTGGCCAAGCTGGCCGGCGTCGCCGAGAGCGAAATTCGCAAGCTGCGCCACAGCCACGGCCTGCATCCGGTGTACAAGCGCGTGGATACCTGCGCGGCGGAATTCGCCACCGACACCGCCTACATGTACTCCACCTATGAAGAAGAGTGCGAGTCCAACCCGACCAACGACCGGCCGAAAGTGATGGTGCTGGGCGGCGGGCCGAACCGTATCGGCCAGGGCATCGAGTTCGATTACTGCTGCGTGCACGCCTCGCTGGCGCTGCGCGAAGACGGCTACGAGACCATTATGGTCAACTGCAACCCGGAAACCGTCTCCACCGACTACGACACCTCCGACCGCCTGTACTTCGAGCCGGTAACGCTGGAAGACGTGCTGGAAATCGTGCGCATTGAGAAGCCGAAGGGCGTGATCGTGCAGTACGGCGGCCAGACCCCGCTGAAGCTGGCGCGTGAGCTGGAAGCCGCGGGCGTGCCGATCATCGGCACCAGCCCGGACGCCATCGACCGCGCCGAAGACCGCGAGCGCTTCCAGCAGGCGGTTAACCGTCTGGGCCTGAAGCAGCCGGCCAACGCCACCGTCACCGCCATCGAGCAGGCGGTGGAGAAGGCGGCGGGCATCGGCTATCCGCTGGTGGTGCGCCCTTCCTACGTGCTGGGCGGCCGGGCGATGGAAATCGTCTATGACGAAACCGACCTGCGCCGTTACTTCCAGACTGCGGTCAGCGTGTCCAACGATGCGCCGGTGCTGCTGGACCGCTTCCTGGACGACGCGGTGGAAGTGGACGTCGACGCCATCTGCGACGGCGAGCGCGTGCTGATTGGCGGCATCATGGAGCACATCGAGCAGGCGGGCGTGCACTCCGGCGACTCCGCGTGTTCGCTGCCGGCATACACTCTGAGCCAGGAAATTCAGGACGTGATGCGTCGCCAGGTGGAAAAGCTGGCGTTCGAGCTGCAGGTACGCGGCCTGATGAACGTGCAGTTCGCGGTGAAAGACAACGAAGTCTACCTGATTGAAGTCAACCCGCGCGCCGCGCGCACCGTGCCGTTCGTCTCCAAAGCGACCGGCGTGCCGTTGGCCAAGGTGGCCGCGCGCGTGATGGCGGGCAAAACGCTGGTCGAGCAGGGCGTGACCGAAGAAATTATCCCGCCGTACTACTCGGTGAAAGAAGTGGTGCTGCCGTTCAACAAATTCCCGGGCGTCGACCCGATTCTGGGGCCGGAAATGCGCTCTACCGGGGAAGTGATGGGCGTGGGCCGCACCTTTGCGGAAGCCTTCTCCAAAGCGATGCTGGGCAGCAACTCGGGCATGAAGAAACAGGGCCGCGCGCTGCTGTCGGTGCGTGAAGGCGACAAGGCTCGCGTGGTCGATTTGGCCGCCAGCCTGCTGAAGCAAGGCTTCGAGCTGGACGCCACCCACGGCACCGCGGTGGTGCTGGGCGAAGCGGGCATCAACCCGCGCCTGGTCAACAAGGTGCACGAAGGGCGTCCGCACATTCAGGACCGTATCAAAAACGGCGAGTACACCTACATCGTCAACACCACGGCCGGCCGTCAGGCGATTGAGGACTCCAAGCTGATTCGCCGCAGCGCCCTGCAGTACAAGGTGCACTACGACACCACGTTGAACGGCGGCTTCGCTACCGCGATGGCGCTGAAAGCGGATCCGACCGAGCAGGTGACGTCGGTGCAGGAAATGCACGCGCGCATCGGCAAGTAACCGCGCGATAACGCTACGCCAGGGGCGCTGCAGTTCAATGCAGCGCCCTTTTTTTATTCAGCGAATTTGTCGGCAGGCGTTAAAAATTTCCGCTATCAATCAGTGGGCAAACTGTCACCCTGTGTGATTGGTATATGCTTGGTGTATTGGCAAGGAACGAAGGAACGACGATAACAATGATTCTGATAATTTACGCTCACCCGTATCCCCGGCATTCGCATGCCAATCAGCGCCTGCTGCAGGCGGTGAGGGATCTCCCCGAGGTAGAGGTGCGCTCGCTGTATGAGCTGTACCCCGATTTCAATATCGATATCAACGCCGAGCAGCGGGCGCTGGAGCGCGCCGACCTGGTGGTGCTGCAGCATCCGATGCAGTGGTACAGCTTCCCGCCGCTGTTGAAGCTGTGGATCGATAAAGTGCTGGAGCACGGCTGGGCCTACGGCCACGACGGCAACGCGCTGGTGGGTAAAGACTGCCTGTGGGCGGTGACCAGCGGCGGCGACGAGCACCACTTCGAGCTGGGCGACTTTCCCAACTTTGCTGCGCTGGCGCAGCCGCTGCAGGCCACGGCGATCTACTGCGGCATGAACTGGCAACCCTATTTTGCCGTACATAATACTTTTACCTGCAACGAACCGGCGCTGCTCGCCGCCGGCGAAGCCTACCGGCAGCGGTTGGTCGACTATCTGATGGAACATGCCGAAGCGGAAACTCGGGAGGCCAGCCATGGATAATCACCACATGATGATCGAGGGGCTGATCTACCTCGGCTCCGCCGCGCTGTTCGTGCCGATCGCGGTGCGTCTGGGGCTGGGCTCGGTGCTCGGCTACCTGATCGCCGGCTGTATCATTGGCCCCTGGGGGCTGAAGCTGGTGTCGGACGCCGAATCGATCCTGACCTTCGCCGAGATCGGCGTGGTGCTGATGCTGTTTATCATCGGCCTGGAGCTGGATCCCAAGCGGCTGTGGACGCTGCGCGCCTCGGTATTCGGCGGCGGCAGCATTCAGATGGTGGGCTGCGGCCTGGCGCTGAGCGCCTTCTGTTACTTCCTCGGCCTCAACTGGAAGGTGGCGCTGCTGATAGGTTTGACGCTGGCCCTCTCATCCACCGCCATTGCCATGCAGGCGATGAGCGAACGTAATTTGACGCCGTCGCCGATCGGCCGCAGCGCGTTTGCGGTGCTGCTGTTCCAGGATATCGCGGCGATCCCGCTGGTGGCGATGATCCCGCTGCTGGCCAGCAGCGGCGCCACCACCACGCTGGGCGCTTTCGTGCTGTCGGCGGCCAAGGTGGTGGGCGCGTTGACGATGGTGGTGCTGCTCGGCCGCTACGTCACCCGCCCGCTGCTGCACTTCGTCGCCCGTTCGGGCATGCGCGAAGTGTTCAGCGCCGTGGCGCTGTTCCTGGTGTTCGGTTTCGGCATCCTGCTGGAGATGGCCGGGCTGTCGATGGCGATGGGGGCGTTCCTCGCCGGGGTGCTGCTGGCGAGCTCGGAATACCGCCACGCGCTGGAGAGCGATATTCAGCCGTTCAAAGGGCTGCTGCTGGGGCTGTTCTTTATCGGCGTCGGCATGTCGATCGACTTCGGCACGCTGTTCCATCACCCGCTGCTGATCGCCTCGCTGTTGCTGGGCTTTATGCTGATCAAGGCAGCGCTGCTGTGGCTGATTGGGCCGCTGCTCGGCGTGCCGAAGCGCCAGCGCGGCCTGTTTGCCATTCTGCTGGGGCAGGGCAGTGAATTCGCCTTCGTGATCTTCAGCGCCGCGCAGCTGGCCGGCGTACTGCCGGTCGAATGGGCCAAGTCGCTGACGCTGGCGGTGGCGCTGTCGATGGCGGCCACGCCGCTGCTGTTGGTGATCGCCGCGCAGCTGGAGAAAAATGCGCCGAAAGAGGAGCGCCCGGCGGACGTCATCGACGACGAAAATGCCAGCGTGATCATCGCCGGCTTCGGCCGTTTCGGCCAGATCGCCGGCCGCTTGCTGCTGGCCAACGGCGTACACACCGTGGTGCTGGATCACGATCCGGACCATATCGAAACGCTGCGCAAATTCGACACCAAGGTGTTCTACGGCGACGCCACGCGCGCCGATCTGCTGGAGGCCGCTGGCGCCGCCCACGCCAAGGTGCTGATCAACGCCATCGATGACGTGGAAGACAGCCTGGCGCTAACCGAGCTGGCCAGGCAGCACTTCCCGCATCTGAAGGTGGTGGCGCGGGCGCGCGACGTCGATCACTGGTATCAGCTGCGGCAGCTGGGGGTGGAAAAACCGGAGCGCGAAACCTTCGAAAGCTCGCTGCGCGTCGGCCGTGAAACGCTGGAGCTGCTGGGGCTGGACGCCTATGAGGCGCGCGAGAAGGCGGACACGTTCCGCCGCTATAACCTGAAGATGCTGGAAGACACGCTGGAGAATTATCAGGACACCGAGTTCCGCATCGCCAGCCTGCAGCGGGCCAAGGAGATGCTCAGCGCGGCCATCGAGCAGGATCAGAATCGGCTGGCGCGGGTGCAGCAGACCGGCTGGCGCGGCAGTATCGATGGCAAGGCGCCGGAGGACGAGGTGGTGGAAGCCAAAGGATAAGAGTAGGGGCGCCAGATCGGCGCCCCTTCTTTTGCTTAGCTCAGCGCGACCTTGATGCCTAGGGCGATCAGCATGCCGCCCAGCAGCTTGTCGACGATCTTCTGGGTCTTTTCCAACCCGCGGCGCACCGGCCCGCTCTGGATCAGGAACACCAGCAGCGGCCACCAGATAACCGACAGGCCGAGAATAATCCCCGCGTACCACAGCTTGTCGCCCAGACCGGAATCGATCTGCAGCACCTGGGTGAACACCGCCAGGAAGAACAGGGTGGCCTTCGGGTTCAGCAGGTTGCACAGGTAGCCTTGCGCAAAGGCGCTCTTCAGGCTGACCGGCTGCTGCGGCAGATTGCTGACGTTCATCTTGCCGCCGCCGCGCGACAGCAGCGCCTGGATGCCGATCCACACCAGATAGACCGCCCCGGCGTATTTCAGCAGGTTAAACAGCCACGGCGTGGTGGTGATCACCACCGCCAGCCCGGCGACGCAGTAGGACATGTGGGTGGCGACGCCGCAGATCACGCCGAAGGCGGTCATCATGGCGGCCAGCCGCGGATAGCGGGCAGCGTTTTTGATCACCAGGAAAAAATCCGGGCCGGGGGAGAGCATGCCGAGGGCGGCAATGCCGGCGACGAACAGCGAAGTTTCAAGCATGGGAGCGTCTCGCGCAAAAGACAGAGTTCTGGCGATAATAACGCCGCTTCCTCTGATGCGCATCAACCCAATGAGGTATTGTTAGGCTCTATGATAATAATTCATCTATCGCCAGCAACGGAGCATCATGCAGCAGACTAACGCCACAGACCGGCCGGAGCCGCACCGGCAACAGCGTGAAATTACCCGCCTGTGCATTCAATGCGCGCTGCTGCTGTTGCAGCACGGCGCCGAGAGCACGGTGGTGGAACAGCTGTCGACCCGCCTGGGGCTGGCGCTGGGGATGGACAGCGTGGAAAGCTCGATCTCCGCCAATGCGGTGGTGTTGACCACCCTCAGTCACGGCGCCTGTCTGACCACCACCCGCAAGAACGTCGATCGCGGCATCAATATGCAGGTGGTGACCGAAGTGCAGCATATCGTGATCCTCGCCGAGCACCACCTGGCGGATGCGCACGACGTGGCGCGCCGCTTTGACAGGATCCGACCGTTACGCTACCCGCGCTGGCTGGTGGTGCTGATGGTGGGGTTGTCCTGCGGGTGTTTCAGCATGCTCAACGGCGGCGGCGGCGATGCTTTCCTGGTGACCTTTATCGCCAGCGGCGCGGCGATGCTGGTGCGCCAAATCCTCACCGCCCGCCATATGAATCCGCTGATCAATTTTTGCCTGACGGCGTTTGTCGCTACGTCGATCTCCGGACTGCTGCTGCGCCTGCCGGCTTTTAAAGACACCTCGAGCGTGGCGATGGCCGCCAGCGTGCTGTTGCTGGTGCCGGGCTTCCCGCTGATCAACGCGGTGGCAGACATGTTCAAGGGGCACGTCAATACCGGGCTGGCGCGTTGGGCGATGGCCAGCCTGCTGACGCTGGCGACCTGCATCGGGGTGGTGATGGCGATGTCGCTGTGGGATCTGCGGGGGTGGTCATGAGTCTGCTGTGGGCCTTGTTGCAGGAGATGCTGTTGGCGGCGGTGCCGGCGCTGGGCTTCGCCATGGTGTTCAACGTGCCGCTGCGCGCGCTGCGCTATTGCGCGTTGCTCGGGGCTATCGGGCGCGGCTCGCGCATGCTGATGATGCATGGCGGCATGAACATCGAGTGGGCCTCGCTGCTGGCGGCGATCCTGATCGGTATCATCGGTATCTACTGGTCGCGCTGGCTGCTGGCGCATCCGAAGGTGTTCACCGTGGCGGCGGTGATCCCGATGTTCCCCGGCATTTCCGCCTATACCGCGATGATAACGGTGGTGGAGATCTCGCATCTGGGCTACAGCGAAGCCCTGATGGAGACCATGATCACCAACTTCCTCAAGGCCAGTTTTATCGTTGGCGCATTGTCGATCGGCCTGTCGTTGCCGGGCCTGTGGCTGTACCGTAAACGCCCCGGCGTGTGAAATGACCTGGCGGGAGATCGTTGGTTATTAGATATACTGATAAGAGCTATCTTATATATTCATCTTGCTTGATTAGCCTATCGACGGCACTCAGGCCTTTACGTATAGTGTCACCAATTTTGCTGCCTACACAGGGTTAAACAATGATTATCAGCCTGATCGCTGCCTTGGCGGCGGATCGCGTTATTGGCATGGAAAACGCCATGCCGTGGCACCTGCCGGCGGACCTTGCGTGGTTTAAACGCAACACGTTGAATAAGCCGGTTATTATGGGCCGCAAGACCTTCGAGTCCATCGGCCGCCCGCTGCCGGGCCGCCACAATATCGTTTTGAGCAGCCGCCCGGGCAATGCCGCCGGGGTGACCTGGGTGACCTCGCTGGATGAAGCGCTGGCCGCCGCGGGCGAGGTGGAAGAAGTGATGGTGATCGGCGGTGGGCGCATCTATACCCAGCTGCTGCCGCGCGCCGATCGCCTGTACCTGACGCACATCGACGCCGAAGTCGGCGGCGATACCCACTTCCCGGATTACGAGCCGGACGAGTGGGAAACCACGTTCAGCGAATTCCACGACGCCGACGATCTGAACTCGCACAGCTACTGCTTCGAAATCCTGCAGCGCCGCTGATCTAAGCGCGTTAGCCAACTCTCCCCGGGGGCGCAAGCAATTGCGCCCCCGGCCTTTTTGCGCCCGTCGTTTGTAACCTTTCCGTCACATTACCTGATTAGTATGAAGCCCAACTCCGAGCGCCACGGCAACTCTGGTGAATCTTGACTGCGGCGCCATAACTAAAAAGGTAACCACGCTATGACCAAGCAAATTGAGCAATTAGACGCCGACCGCCTGATCGATCCCACTCGCCGCAAACTGCTGCTCGGCAGCGCCGGCGCCGTCGGCCTGGCCGGTTTTCTCGGCGGCGGCATCTGGTCGGTCTCCAGTGAGGCGTTGGCCGAGGATCTGCCGCCGAACAAGCTGTTGGGTTTTCAGGGCATCGCCGCGTCTACCGCCGATGAGGTGACCATCGCACCTGGCTACCGCGCCGAGGTGCTGATCTCCTGGGGCGAGCCGCTGGTGGACGGCGCGCCGGCCTTCGATCCGCAGGGCAACAACAGCGCCGCCGATCAGGAAAAACAGTTCGGCGACAATAACGACGGCATGAGCTTCTTCCCGATCGATGACAATCACGGCGTGATGGCCATCAATAACGAATACGTTAACGAGCAGTACCTGTTCGCTCACGGCGGCGCCAAGGCTACCAGCCTGGAAGAGGTGCGTAAATCGCAGGCGGCGCACGGCGTCTCCATCGTGGCGGTAAAGCGCGTCGGCGACGGCCAGCGCTGGGAGGTGGAGCGCCCGTCGCGCTATAACCGCCGCATCACCGCCAATACCGAAATGCAGTTCAGCGGCCCGGCCGCCGGGCACCCGTTGCTGCAGACCGCCGCCGATCCGAGCGGGCGCAAGGTGCTGGGCACTTTCGGCAACTGCGCCAACGGCAAGACGCCGTGGGGCACCTACCTGACCTGCGAAGAAAACTTCGATACCTACTTTGGCACTCATCAGGCTGATTACAAAACCACGCCGGAACAGAAGCGCTACACGCTGAAGGCCAGCGAACCGGAGCGCAACTGGCCGGACTATGACGAGCGCTTCGACGTGGCGAAGAACCCCAACGAATTCAACCGCCACGGCTGGATCGTCGAGATTGACCCGCTGAATCCGACCTCGACGCCCATCAAGCACACCGCGCTGGGCCGCTTCAAGCACGAGAACGCGGCGGTGACCGTGGCCAAAGATGGCCGTTTGGTGGTGTACATGGGTGACGACGAACGCGGCGAACATATCTATAAGTACGTTTCCAAAGGCGTGGTCGACGCCGCCAATCCGGCCAACAATCGCACGCTGCTGGACGAAGGGACGCTGTACGTGGCGCAGTTCGACGGCGATGAGGCCGGCACGCCGCTGAAGGGCAAAGGGCGCTGGATTGCGCTCGAGTTCGGCAAGAACGGCCTGACGCCGGAGAACGGTTTCCGCGACGAGGCCGAAGTGCTGATCTTCGCCCGCAAGGCGGCGCAGCAGGTCGGCGCCACCAAAATGGATCGCCCGGAGTGGATCGCGGTGAACCCGCATGACGGCCGCGCGTACTGCACGTTGACCAACAACAGCAAGCGCGGCGAGGAAGGGATGCCGCTGAACGCCGCCAACCCGCGGCCGAACAATATCTATGGCCAGATCATTCGCTGGGACGAGGGCGGCGACGCCACCGCCGGCACCTTCGCCTGGGACATCTATGCGCTGTGCGGCAACCCGATCGCCCACCCGGAAGGCGTCAACCGTGGCACGCCGAATATCACGGCGGAAAATACCTTCAACAGCCCGGATGGGCTGGGCTTCGATCGCGCCGGCCGCCTGTGGATCCTCACCGACGGCAAGTACAGCAACAAGGGCGATTACGCCGGGCAGGGCAACAACCAGATGCTGGTGGGCGATCCGATCAGCGGCGAAATTCGCCGTTTCATGGTGGGGCCGAAGTCCTGCGAACTGACCGGCATCACCTTCACCCCGGACTACAAGACGATGTTCGTCAACGTGCAGCATCCGGGAGAAGAGGGCGATTCGCACTTCCCAAACAACAGCCCGCGCCCGCGTTCATCGGTGTTGATGATCACGCGTGAAGATGGCGGGGTGATTGGGGCGTAAGGCGGTAAAGAGAGCAAAGGCGGCCTGGGGCCGCCTTGATGTTTTCAGAACGCGGCCAGCCTGCCGGCGTGGTCGGGCGCCTCGCCGCGATTAGCGGGCTGCGTGAAGTAACGGCGGTCTTCCCAGCGCAGCATCGTCAGATCGCCGCCCCAGCAGCAGCCTGTGTCCAGCCCGATCACGCCTTCCGGCGTGCCCTTGCCTTCCAGCGAGGCCCAGTGGCCGAAGACGATGGTGTATTCCGGATCCACCAGGCGCGGCAGCTCGAACCACGGTTTCAGCGGCGCGGGTGCGGTGCCCGGCGCATCTTTGCAGATCATGTCGAGCTGGCCGTTGGGGAAGCAATAACGCATGCGCGTCAGCGCATTGGTGCTGAAACGCAGACGCGCCAGGCCGCTCAGCTCCGGCGTCCAGTTGTTCGGCATATCGCCGTACATGGCGTCGAGGAACAGCGGGTAGCTGTCGCTGCTTAATACCGCTTCCACTTCGCGCGCGCACATTTTCGCGGTGTCGATATCCCACTGCGGGGTGATGCCGGCGTGCGCCATCACCAGCTTTTGCTCATCGTCCACCTGCAGCACCGGTTGGCGGCGCAGCCAGTTGATCAGCTCGTCGGCGTCCGGCGCCTCCAGCAGCGGGGTGATGCGATCTTTGGGTTTGTTGCGGCTGATGCCGGCGTAAACCGCCAGCAGGTGCAGATCGTGGTTGCCCAGCACCATGCGCACCGCCGGGCCGAGCGAGCGCACGAAGCGCAGCACGTCCAGCGAGGCGGGGCCGCGCGCCACCAGATCGCCGGTCAGCCACAGTTGATCGCGCTCGGGATCGAACGCAACCTGAGCCAGCAGCGACTTCAGTTCATCGAAACAGCCGTGAACGTCGCCGATAAGGTATGTCGACATAATTAATGGATCAGCGTTGGAATGGCTAAGCGAAACACGGGAATAGCGGTGCGGAACGGCTGACCCTGGTGGTCAACCATTTCGTAATGGCCTTCCATGGTGCCCAGCGGCGTTTCCAGAATGGCGCCGCTGGTGTACTGAAACTCTCCGCCGGGCGGAATGACGGGCTGTTCGCCGATCACGCCTTCGCCCTGAACTTCGGTTTGGCGGCCGTTGCTGTTGGTGATCAGCCAGTAACGGCCCAGCAGTTGCACGTCGGTCCGCCCCAGATTGCGGATGGTGATGGTATAGGCGAAGACGTAACGCTCTTCTTCAGGGATCGACTGTGATTCCACATAGATGCTCTGAACCTGAATACACACGCGGGGCGAATCAATCATGACAACAACTCCTTATTGCTGCGGCGCCGGATTGGCTGACAGCCAGTTCGCCAGCTTGCAGTACTGCGCCACAGAAATATTTTCTGCTCTGAGCGAAGGATCGACGCCCAGCTCCGTCAGCTGCTCCGGCGTGAACAGGTCGCCCAGGCTGTTGCGGATGGTTTTCCGCCGCTGGTTGAACGCCTGCGTGGTGATGCGGCTCAGCATGCGCACGTCGCCCACCGGATTCGGCAGCACGCTGTGCGGCACCAGACGCACCACGGCGGAATCGACCTTCGGCGGCGGCGCGAACGCGGTCGGCGGCACTTCCAGCACCGGAATGACGTTGCAGTAGTACTGCGCCATTACGGTCAAACGCCCGTAGGCCTTGCTGTTCGGGCCGGCCACCAGACGGTTGACCACCTCTTTTTGCAACATAAAGTGCATGTCGCGGATTGCCTGAGTATAGCTGAAAAGGTGGAACATCAGCGGCGTCGAAATATTGTACGGCAGGTTACCAAATACGCGCAGCGGTTGGCCAGCTTCCTCGGCCAGTTCGGCGAAATTCACCGTCATGGCGTCCTGCTGGTGGATGGTCAGCTTGTCTTTCAGCCGCGGGTGGTTTTCCAGCCGGGTGGCCAGATCGCGGTCCAGTTCGATCACCGTCATGCGGTCCATGCGCGCGCCGACCGGCTCGGTCAAGGCGCCGAGGCCGGGGCCGATCTCGACCACCGCTTCGCCCGGCTGCGGGTGAATGGCGGAGACAATGCTATCGATGACAAACTGATCGGTTAAAAAGTTTTGTCCAAAGCGTTTGCGGGCAAAGTGCCCTTGGTGGACTCTGTTATTCATTACAATTAATTATCATTTTAATGGCGAGATTCAGGGCCGTTTGGAAACTGCCGACATCGGCGGTGCCGGTGCCGGCCAGTTCCAGAGCGGTACCGTGGTCGACCGAGGTGCGTATGAAAGGCAAACCGAGGGTGATATTCACCGCGCGGCCGAACCCTTGGTATTTTAGCACCGGCAGCCCCTGATCGTGATACATCGCCAGCACCGCATCGGCATCTTGCAGATATTTGGGCTGGAACAGGGTGTCCGCCGGCAGCGGGCCGACAAGATGGATGCCCTCAGCGCGCAGCGCGTCGAGCGCCGGGATGATGGTGTCTATCTCTTCGTGCCCCATATGGCCGCCTTCCCCGGCGTGGGGATTCAGACCGCAAACGTAAATGTGCGGCCGGGGGATGCCAAATTTGGTTTTCAGATCGTGGTCGAGGATGCGGATGACTTCGAACAGGCTCTGTTGCGTGATGGCGCCCGGCACCGCCAGCAGCGGCAGGTGGGTGGTCGCCAGCGCCACGCGCAGCTCTTCGGTCGCGAGCATCATCACCACGCGATCGCAGCGGCTGCGATCGGCAAAGAATTCGGTATGGCCGATAAACGGCACGCCGGCGTCGTTGATCACGCCCTTGTTCACCGGGCCGGTGATCAGCGCGGCGAATTCGCCGTTCAGGCAGCCGTCGCAGGCGCGCGCCAGGGTTTCCACCACGTAGGCGCTGTTGCCGACGTTCAGCTCCCCGGCGGTGACCGGCTGAGCGAGCGGCACCGGCAGCACGGTCAGCGTGCCGGCGCGTTGCGCTTCGGCCGGTTGCTGCGGCTGGTAGTCGCGCAGCGTCAGCGGCAGGCCCAAACGCTTGGCGCGTTCAAGCAGCAGGGCCGGATCGGCGCACACCACCAGCTCAACAGGCCAATCCTGTTGCGCCAGCGCTGCCACCAAATCCGGCCCTACCCCGGCGGGTTCGCCGGGGGTAATGACGACGCGTTTATTGCTGTGCATCGCTGCCATCGAGGATCTTCACGTAAGCCTGGGCGCGCTGTTCCTGCATCCAGGTCTGCGCTTCTTCGGCGAATTTACGGTTGAACAGCATGCGGTAAGCGCGATCTTTCTGCGCGGCGTCGGTCTTATCCACCTGACGAGTGTCCAGCAGCTGAATCAGGTGCCAGCCGAAGGAAGAGTGGACCGGCGCGCTGATTTCACCCTTGCTCAGCTTCAGTAACGCATCGCGGAAGGCCGGATCGTAGATGTCCGGGGAAGCCCAGCCCAGATCGCCGCCCTGCATGGCAGAACCCGGATCCTGCGACAGCTGTTTGGCTTCGTCGGCAAACTTGGCGCGGCCGCTCTTGATCGCTTCCGCCACGGATTGCAGCTTGGCGCGCGCCTGATCGTCGGTCAGCACCACCGAAGGTTTCAGCAGGATGTGACGGGCGTGCACTTCGGTAACCGACACCGACTGGCTGGCGCCGCGGATGTCGTTCACTTTCAGGATGTGGAAGCCGACGCCGGAACGGATTGGGCCGACGACGTCGCCTTTCTTGGCGCTCACCAGACGTTCCGCGAACAGGGTCGGGATCTCTTGCAGCTTGCCCCAGCCCATGTTGCCGCCTTTCAGCGCCTGAGAATCGGCGGAGTAGGTGATCGCCAGCTTGCCGAAGTCGGCGCCGCTGTTGATCTCACCCACCAGGCGTTTGGCCAGCTCTTCGGCTTTGTCGACCTGCTGCTGCGACGGATTCTCCGGCAGCGGGATCAGGATGTGGCTGATGTTCATTTCGGTGTCGCTGCCGTTCTGCGCGCCCACCTGTTTCGCCAGCGCGTCCACTTCCTGCGGCAGGATGGTGACGCGACGGCGCACTTCGTTGTTACGCACTTCGGAGATCAGCATCTCTTTGCGGATCTGCGAACGGTAGGTGTTGTAGTTCAACCCTTCGTACGACAGGCGGCTGCGCAGCTGATCGACGCTCATCTTGTTTTGCGCGGCGATGTTGGCGATCGCCTTGTCCAGATCGGCGTCGGACACGGTGATGCCCATTTTCTTGGCCATCTGCAGCTGGATGTTATCCATGATCAGGCGTTCGATGATCTGATGGCGCAGCGTCTTGTCGTCCGGCAATTGCTGGCCGGCCTGCTGGGCGTTGAGCTTCACTGACTGCAACAGACCGTTGACGTCGCTTTCGAGTACCACGCCGTTATCCACGACGGCGGCGACTTTATCCACTTCTTGGGGTGCTGCGAACGCGGCATTGGCGCAAACCACCAATCCGAGAATAAGCGTTCTCCAGTTCTTCATACATTTCCCATTATGTAATCCGCAAATGCGGGTGAAAGTTCTCGTTTTCAAAGTGTTGCAAAGCGTCAGAATGCGCGCTGATACGGCAGAATGCCGGAGCGCAGCATTTCTGCGGAGCCGAGACTATGATCGCTGCTCAGGCCGCGCAGTTCGACGTTGAACGAAACTCTGTTGTCGTAAACGCTGTTGCTGTTGTTCCAGTCGGTGATCTTGCGCTCATAGCCCAGGGTCACTGCCCAGCAGCAGGTGTTGTACTTCAGCCCCACCAGCTGATCGGCGGATTGTTTGGCGCGGGTGTCGTAGTAATACGCCCCGACCACCGCCCAACGATCGGCGATCGGCCAGCTGCCGGTGATGCCCACCTGCGATATGCCGTCCTGGAAGGCCGGAACCGTTTTGGTGTTCAACGCCGTCTGGATGTATTCCGGCGTGGCGTAACGGTAGTTCAACTGCACCACGCGCTCGGCATCCTGGCGGTATTCCACCACGCCGTTGCCCAGCGAGACGCTGTTCAGGCGGGTGTCGTACTGCAGGCCGCCGCGCAGGCCCCAACGATCGTCGATTTTCCAATAGGTATCGCCGGCCCAGGCCACGCTGCCGGTATCGTCGTTGTTGTCGTACCCGGTTACCTGATCGCCGGTGCGCGAACGGCTGAAGTAGTAGATTTGACCCACGGAAGCGTTAAAACGTTCAACCAGCGCGTCATCATAAATGCGGGTGGTCAAACCGGTGGAGACGCGGTTCTGCGAAGCGATGCGATCCAGGCCGCTGTAGGTGCGGTCGCGGAACAGGCCGGAGTAGTCGGTCTGCAGCAGCGTGGTGTCGTAGGTGTAGATGTTGCTCTGGTCGCGGTAGGGCACGTACAGGTACTGTACGCGCGGCTCCAGCGTCTGGGTGGCGCCTTCGGCCCAGATCATCGGGCGTTCGAACACCAGCTTGCCGTCGACCTTGAACTGCGGCAATACGCGGTTGACCGAATCATCAAGCTCCGGTGCAACGGCGCCTTTGCGGCTCTGGTAGTTGGCGGCGAAACCGTCAGGAATATCCTGCTGGTAGTGGGTCGCCATCACCTTGGCTTCGGTGTTCAGGCTGGCCCAGCCGTTGGTCAGCGGCAGGTTGAGCGTCGGCTCCATATGCAGACGGGTGGCGTCCGGGCTGTACGGGTTGACGCTGGTGAACTTGGCCGCCTGGCCGTAAATATGGAAATCGAACGGGCCGAGGTCGTTTTTGTAGTAGTTCAGATCCAGCTGCGGCTGAACTTTATACGATTCCGACTGCGAGCGATCGGTATCGTCGTAAATCTGGAACTGCTTGGAACTCAGCGTGGCGTTCCAGTTCTCGTTGGCGTAGCCGAGGCTGAATTTCTGCGTGGCGTAGCCGTCGGTGGTGGAACCGTACTTGGAGTCCAGATCGGTGAAGTATTTGGAATCGCTGACCTTGGTGTAGTCGACGTTGAAGCGCCACACCTGATCCATGACGCCGTTGTGGTTCCAGTAGAACAGCCAGCGCTTGCTGTCGTCATGATCTTTGCCGTATTCCTTGTCGTCCGGCAACCAGTCGAACTCCATCAGGCCGAGGCCCGGCTGCACCAGATAGCGGAACTCGGTCTGCCACTGCAGGCCGCGCTTGGACATATAATGCGGCGTGATGGTGGCGTCGTAGTTCGGCGCGATGTTCCAGTAGTACGGCAACATGAACTCGAAGCCGTTGTTGCTGCCGTACTTGGCGTTCGGGATCAGGAAGCCGGAACGGCGCTTGTCGCCGACCGGCAATTGCAGGTACGGGCTGTAGAACACCGGCACGCCGCCGATGCGGAAGCGGGCGTTCCACACTTCCGCCACCTGCTCTTCGCGATCGTGGATCACTTCGGAGCCGACCACGCTCCAGCTGTCGTCGCCCGGCAGACAGGAGGTAAAGGTGCCGTTTTCCAGAATGGTGTAACGGTTGGCGCCGCGCATTTTCATCTTGTCGGCGTCGCCACGCCCCTGACGGCCTACCATTTGGTAGTCGCCTTCATAGACGTCGGTATCTTTGGTGTTCAGGTTCGACCAGGCCTTCGGGCCTTTCAGTTTGATCTGATTGTCGCTGTAGTGCACGTCGCCGGTGGCGGTAACCGTGCGCACCGGCTCCGCCTGGCCAGGGTTTTGCGTCTGGTTCAGCTCGACTTCTTTGGCGGTCAGGGTGCTGTTGCCCTGCTCGATATGCACGTTACCGCTGAACAGGGCGCTTTTCGGATAGTCGGCGCGCGAGTCATCGGCATTGATGGTGACCGGCAGGCTGTTCGGATCGCCGCTGACCAAAGGTTTGTCGTAAACGGGAACGCCAAGCATGCATTGCTCGGCCAGATCAGCCAGCGCGTGCTGACTGTAGAGTGCCGTCCAAATCATCGTGGCCAGCAGTGTTGGGAAACTTTTTTTCATACGCGGTTTTGGTGTTCCGTCATCAGAGGCGTCATGTCCGGCAAACGGTCAGAGACTATATTACTCATCTGCGTTGCGCTAGTGCTAAATCCAGCCGTTTACTTGCGTCGTCGTTAGGCGCAAAGATAAATGACAGGTATGATAATCCAAATTCTGGGAAAAATCGCCTGCGCCCTTTCCTGAAGCGAAGGGGGCGGGCGGCTTTCGGCATGATAATTGAGGAGTATATGCAGTATTGGGGAAAACTGCTCGGCGTCATCGTCGCCATTTGGTCTGGCGCGGGATTCTGGGGTGTAGTTCTGGGGCTGATTATCGGTCATATGATCGATACGGCGCGCAGCAATAAGCGCAGCCGGGGTTTCTTCACCGACCAGCAAACGCGGCAAACGCTGTTTTTCCGCACCACTTTTCAGGTGATGGGCCACCTGACCAAATCCAAAGGACGCGTTACCGAGGCAGATATCCAGATCGCCAGCCTGTTCATGGATCGCCTGCAGCTGCACGGCGAAGCGCGCACCGCGGCGCAGCAGGCGTTCCGCGAGGGGAAACAGAGCCAGTTCCCGCTGCGTGAGACGCTGCAGCAGTTCCGCAGCATCTGTTTTGGCCGCTTCGATTTGATTCGGATGTTTCTGGAAATTCAGATTCAGGCGGCGTTCGCCGACGGCTCGCTACACCCGAATGAACGCCAGGTGCTGTATGTCATCGCCGAAGAGCTGGGCATTTCGCATGCGCAGTTCGATCAGTTTCTCAGCATGATGGAGGGCGGGCGTCAGTTCGGCGGCGGTCAGCAGGGCGGGTATTCGCAGGGCGGCTATCAGCAGGCTCAGCGCGGCCCGACGCTCGACGATGCGTGCAAGGTGCTCGGCGTGCGCAGCAGCGACGATGCCGCCACCATCAAACGCGCCTACCGCAAATTGATGAGCGAACACCATCCGGATAAGCTGGTGGCGAAGGGCTTGCCGCCGCAGATGATGGAAATGGCCAAGCAGAAAGCGCAGGAAATTCAGGCGGCGTACGATCTGATCAAACGCGAGAAAGGCTTCAAATAACGATACCCGTCATACTTCGAGCTACAGGTGTGTTGGCTGCCTGCGCTTACCCCGGTCACGTACTTTTTGTACGCTCCCGGGGCTGCGCTTAGTTGCCGCCTTCCTGCAACTCGAATTATTTAGGGTATCCCTGAGATTAGCCTCAGAAATCCGGTTCGGCGCGAAAGTGCATCGGCGTCTGGAAGGCGGGGTGGGTGATGCGCAACTCTTGCGCATGCAGCTGCAGCCGCGGCGCCATCGCCTTGGCCTCCGGCGGGGCGTAGAAACCGTCGCCGAGGATCGGATGCCCCAGCGCCAGCATGTGCACCCGCAGCTGGTGCGAGCGGCCGGTGATCGGCGTCAGCTTCACGCGCGTGCTGCCGTCGGCGTCGCGCGACAGCACCTGATACTCCGTCTGCGCCGCTTTGCCGGTGTCAAAACACACCTTTTGTAGCGGCCGGTTCGGCCAGTCGCAGATCAGCGGCAAGTCCACCAACCCTTCGTCATGCGCCATATGCCCCCAAACGCGGGCGATATAGGATTTCTTCGGTTCGCGTTCGCGGAACTGACGCTTCAGCTCGCGCTCGGCGGCCTTGTTGAGCGCCACCACGATCACCCCGCTGGTGGCCATATCCAGCCGGTGCACCGATTCGGCGGCCGGATGATCGGCCTGAATGCGGGTCATCAGGCTGTCTTTGTTTTCCGGCGCGCGGCCGGGCACCGACAGCAAGCCGCTGGGCTTGTTGACCACCATGATGTGTTCATCCTGATACAGGATGTGCAGCGGGTCCTGCGGGGGATTGTAGGGTTCCATCTTGGCTCCGCGAAAAGGGCCGAACGGGGAGGCGGTTGCCGCCCCGCGTCGCGCCGGTTACTGGTGGGTGACCACCACCAGACGAATGGCGTCGAGACGCCAGCCGGCTTCATTGAGGTTGGCCAGCACCTGACGGCGGTTGAACTCCAGCGCTTCGACTTCGTCGTCGCGGATGTTCGGGTTGACCGCCTTCAGCGCTTCCAGACGCGCCAGCTCGGCGCTCAGCTTGTCGTCCGCCTCTTGCTTCGCCTGTTCGATAAGCGTGCGCGCCTGCACTTCCACCAGGCTTTCCGCCTGCTGCAGCATGGCGTGCACGTCTTGCTGCACGGCGTTGACCAGCTTGCTGGAGGTGTGGCGGTTGACCGCGTTCAACTGGCGGTTGAAGCTTTCGAACTCGACCTGCGCCGCCAGGTTGGTGCCCTTGCGATCCATCAGCATGCGGATCGGCGTCGGCGGCAGGAAGCGGGTCAGCTGCAGGTGCTTCGGCGCCTGAGCCTCCACCACGTACACCAGCTCAACCAACAGGGTGCCGACCGGCAACGCTTTGTTTTTCAACAGGGACACCGCGCAGCTGCCGGTATCGCCGGACAGGATCAGATCCAGGCCGTTGCGGATGATCGGGTGCTCCCAGCTGACGAACTGCGCGTCTTCGCGCGACAGCGCCCGATCGCGATCGAAGGTGACGGTGCAGCCGTCCTGCGGCAGGCCCGGGAAGTCCGGCACCAGCATATGGTCGGACGGCGTCAGCACGATCAGGTTGTCGCTGCGGTCTTCCTGGTTGATGCCGACGATGTCGAACAGGTTGAGCGCGAAGCCCACCAGATTGACGTCGTTATCCTGCTCGGCGATGGCGGCGGCCAGCGCCTGGGCTTTGTCGCCGCCGTTGGAGTGCATCTCCAGCAGGCGGTCGCGGCCCTGTTCCAGCTGCGCTTTCAACTGATCGTGCTGCTGGCGGCAGGCGTGGATGAATTCGTCAAAGCCTTCCTGTTCGGTCGGCGCGGCCAGATAACCGATCAACTGCTCGTAGCAGCTGTCGTAGATGGTGCGGCCGGTCGGGCAGGTGTGTTCGAAGGCGTCCAGCCCCTCGTGGAACCAGCGACCCAGCACCGCCTGCGCGGTGTGCTCCAGGTAAGGCACCATGATTTGGATATCGTGCATCTGGCCGATACGGTCCAGACGGCCGATACGCTGTTCCAGCAGATCCGGGTTGAACGGCAGATCGAACATCACCAGCTGGCTGGCGAACTGGAAGTTGCGGCCTTCGGAGCCGATCTCGGAACACAGCAGCACCTGCGCGCCTTCCTCTTCGGAGGCGAAGTAGGCGGCGGCGCGGTCGCGCTCGATAATCGACAGCCCTTCGTGGAACACCGCGGCGCGGATCGCTTCACGCTCGCGCAGCACCTGCTCCAGCTGCAGCGCGGTGTCGGCCTTGGCGCAGATCACCAGCACTTTTTCGTTGCGGTTGGCCAGCAGGTAGTCCAGCAGCCACTCGACGCGCGGGTCGAAGTTCCACCAGGTGGCGTTTTCGCCCTCGAATTCCTGGTAGATCTGCTCCGGGTACAGCATGTCGCGCGCGCGCGCTTCGACGGACTTCTTGGCGCCCATGATGCCGGACACTTTGATCGCAGTCTGATACTGGGTCGGCAACGGCAACTTGATCTGGTGCAGGTTGCGGTGCGGGAAGCCCTTCACGCCGTTACGGGTGTTGCGGAACAGCACGCGGCTGGTGCCGTGGCGATCCATCAGCATGGAAACCAGCTCCTGGCGCGCCTGCTCGGCGTTGTCGCCTTCGCTGTTGGCGGCTTTGAGCAGCGGTTCGATGTCCTGCTCGTCGATCAGCTCGCCCAACAGGTTCAATTTGTCGTCGGCCAGGCGTTTACCGCTCAGCAGCAGGGTGACGGCGTCGGCCACCGGGCGGTATTTCTGCTGCTCGGCGACGAACTCGCCGTAGTCGTGGAAACGGTTTGGATCGAGCAGGCGCAGGCGCGCGAAGTGGCTCTGTTGGCCCAGCTGTTCCGGGGTGGCGGTCAGCAGCAGCACGCCGGGGATATGCTCGGCCAGCTGTTCGATCACCTGATATTCGCGGCTCGGCGCTTCTTCGCTCCAGGCCAGGTGGTGCGCTTCGTCAACCACCAGCAGATCCCACTGGGCGTCCGCCAGCTCTTCCAGGCGCTGCTTGTTGCGGCGCACGAAGTCCAGCGAGCAGATCACCAGCTGTTCGGTTTCGAACGGGTTGCTGCTGTCGAGCTTGGCTTCGGCGTAGCGGCTGTCGTCGAACAGCGAGAAGTAGAGGTTGAAGCGGCGCATCATCTCCACCAGCCACTGGTGCTGCAGCGTTTCCGGCACCACGATCAGCACGCGCTCGGCGCGGCCCGCCAGCAGCTGCTGGTGGATGATCATGCCGGCTTCGATGGTTTTGCCGAGGCCGACTTCGTCCGCCAGCAGCACGCGCGGCGCATGGCGCTGGCCGACTTCATGGGCGATGTGCAACTGGTGCGGGATCAGGCTGGCGCGCATGCCGCGCAGGCCGGCGAACGGCAGGCGATACTGCTCGCTCTGGTACTTGCGCGCGCGAAAACGCAGCGCGAAACGGTCCATGCGGTCAATTTGGCCGGCGAACAGGCGATCCTGCGGCTTGCTGAAGGTCAGCTTGCTGTCCAGCAGGACTTCGCGCATCGCCACGCCGCTCTCCTGGGTGTCCTGGCGGGTGCCGATATAGGTCAACAGACCGTTTTCCTCTTTCACCTCTTCCACCTGCAGCTGCCATCCTTCGTGGCTGCTGACGGTATCGCCCGGGTTGAACATCACGCGGGTGATCGGCGAATCGTTTCTGGCATAGAGGCGGTTTTCACCGGTGGCGGGGAAAAGCAGGGTAATCATGCGCGCGTCCAGCGCCACGACGGTGCCCAGTCCTAATTCGCTTTCCGTGTCGCTGATCCAGCGTTGACCAAGAGTAAAAGGCATATATTGTCGGCTCGATTCTTTGTAAGTAAGTCTTGTTACCGGGCGGGAAGGGCCGCGGCACCTGTACTGAACGTCTGCTATCCCGGTTTGTTTTAAATTTGACGGGCAATAGCCGTTCACGCCATGCAGACGTCGTGAGACGGCAGGGCTAAGCGTGGTTCAGTTTTGGGAAGGGCGCTATGGTAATGGAAGGCGGCGCGTTCGTCACCTGCAAAACCGGATGATTTTTCTTAACCTGGCGCAATCTCAAAACAGCCCCATCTGCCCGGTGACCAGCGTGGTGAAATCGTCGTGCAAGAAAGGGAGTATAGCGTCTGCCACCGGTTGCAGCTGGCGTTCGAGGTAATGCTGATAGTCGATGGGCGAATGGCGCGTTTCCAGCGGTTCCGGCCCGGCGACGGTCATCACGTAGCTGATCCAGCCGCCGTTCTGATACTGCAGCGGCCGCCCCTGGCTGCGGTTGTAGTCGTCGGCGATGCGCGCGGCGCGGGCGTGCGGCGGCACGTTGCGCTGATAGTCGTCGAGTTTCCTGCGCAGGCGCTTGCGGTACACCAGCTGATCGTCGAAGTCGCCGTTCAGGGTTTTGCCGACGTAGTCGCGCACATAGTCCTGGTAGGGCTGCCGTTTGAAGATGCGCTGATAGAGCTGCTGCTGGAACTGCTGCGCCAGCGGCGTCCAGTCGGTGCGCACCGTTTCCAGGCCTTTGTACACCATCTCTTCCTCGCCGCCGCCGCGTGCGATCAGGCCGGCGTAGCGCTTCTTGCTGCCCTGTTCGGCGCCGCGAATGGTCGGCATCAGGAAGCGGGAATAGTGGGTTTCGAACTCCAGCTCCAGCGCGTTCTCCAGCCCGAACTGCTGCTGCAGATGCTGCTGCCACCAGGCGTTGACCCGCTGCACCAGCGTCCGGCCGATCTGCGCCGCCTGCTGCTCGTCATGCGGCTGTTTCAGCCACACGAAGGTGGAGTCGGTATCGCCGTAAATCACCTGATAACCTTCGGCTTCGATCAGCTCGCGGGTTTGACGCATGATCTCGTGGCCGCGCAGGGTGATCGACGACGCCAGCCGCGGATCGAAGAAGCGGCAGCCGCTCGATCCCAGCACGCCGTACAGCGCGTTCATGATGATCTTCAGCGCCTGCGACAGGGGCTTGTTGTGTTGGCGCTTGGCGGCCTCGCGCCCCTGCCAGATCTGCTCGACGATCGCCGGCAGGCAGTGTTTGCTGCGCGAGAAGCGGGCGTTGCGAAAGCCGGGCACCGAATCGGCGTCGTTTGGGTGGCGCATGCCTTCCACCAGTCCGACCGGATCGATCAGGAAGGTGCGGATGATCGACGGGTACAGGCTTTTATAGTCCAGCACCAGCACCGAATCGTACAGGCCGGGCCGGGAGTCCATCACGAAGCCGCCGGGGCTGTGTTCCTCCGGCTGTTCGCCGAGGTTGGGGGCGACAAAGCCCAGGCGGTGCATGCGTGGCATATAAAGGTGGCTGAAGGCCGCCACCGATCCGCCGCTGCGATCGGCCGCCAGCCCGGTGACGGTGGCGCGTTCCAGCAGGAAGTTGAGCAGATCGGCCTTGGCGAAGATGCGCGTCACCAGCTCGCAGTCCTTCAGGTTGTAGCGGGCCAGCGCCGGTTTGTCTTCGGCGAAGCGCCGGTCGATCTCCGCCATGCGTTGATAAGGGTTGTCGATCGCCTTGCCTTCACCCAGCAGTTCCTGCGAAACGTATTCCAGGCTGAAGGAGGGAAAGTTCCAGGTGGCGGACTTCAGCGCTTCGATGCCGTCGATGATCAGGCGGCCGGCGGCGGCGGCGAAAAAGTGATTCTGCTTGAAGCCGTGCTCGCGCCACTCCAGCAGGTTGCCGCCGCGCCCCAGCCGCAGCGGGATTTGGTAGCGTTCGGCGTGCTTTTGCAGCACCCGCAGATCGAACTGCACCAGGTTCCAGCCGATGATGGCGTCGGGATCGTGGCGCTCCAGCCACGCGTTGAGTCGTTCCAGCAGTTGGGGGCGGCTGGCGCAGTATTCCAGATCGAAATCCAGCGGCGCATCGCCGCCGTTGGCCGGCCCCAGCATGTAGACCTGCCGCTGGCCGCAGCCTTCCAGCGCGATGGAGTAAAGCTCGCCGTGGGCGGTGGTTTCGATATCCAGCGACACCAGCCTGAGCGTCGGGCGGTAGTCCGGCGCCGGCTTCATCTGGCCATTGAGCAACGGCCCGCCGCCGTTGGCCTGGCCGTTGAACCACACCGGCGCGGTGATGAAGCGCTCCATCAGATAGCGTTCGGGCGGGCGAATGTCGGCCTCGTAGACCGTAACGCCGCCTTCCCGCAGCAGTTTTTCCAGCTTGATGAGCTGACGGTGCTGGCGGCAGTACAGCCCCAGCATCGGGCGGTGATGAAAATCCGTCAGTGCCAGCGGTTTCAGTTCCACCTGCCGTTCTTCGCGCAGCAGCAGTTCCGCGCGCGGCTTTTGTTCGGCGGGGATAAACGCCACCGAGGTTTGCGGCGGCAAGCGCAGCTGACACGGACCCGCGTCGGTCGCCAGCCAAAATTCGACCTCGGTGCCGGCGGGCGTGTCGCGCCAGTGGCGAGTGAGCAGGAAACCCTGTTGCAGTGCTGTCATAACCCCTTCGTCTTCCGCCGGGCGGCGTGCGCGACATTCAGCGAGATGTCGGTTTTGGCGCTAATATAGATAAATTATAGTATGTGTTTTTATACAGTCATTGTCCATCGGCGTTCGGCGCTGCCAAATACGCATACAATTCATCGATTGACTCGCCAGCGGCGGCGCTGGAAAATCCTTCGCCCCGTTTGGCCGAATAATCCGCAGAGGTGTAATGGAAGCCTATTTACAAGATTTGATCACCCAGTCGCTGGCTTTCACCCTGATGGTCGTCCTGCTGGTCGCTTTTCTCGAGTCGCTGGCGCTGGTGGGGCTGCTGCTGCCCGGCACGGTGATGATGGCCAGCATCGGCGCGCTGATCGGCAGCGGCAAGGTGGACTTCTACTACGCCTGGGCGGCGGGGATCGTCGGCTGCCTGCTCGGCGACTGGATCTCTTATTTCGTCGGCCGCGCCTTCAAAGGGCCCTTGCACCGCTGGTCGTTCCTGAAGAAGAACAAAGCGCTGCTCGACAAAACCGAGCACGCCTTGCACCAGCACAGCATGGCGACCATTCTGATCGGCCGCTTCGTTGGCCCGACGCGCCCGCTGGTGCCGATGGTGGCCGGCATGCTCGATCTGCCGCCGTACAAGTTTGCCTTGCCGAACATCATCGGTTGCCTGACCTGGCCGCCGGTCTATTTCTTCCCCGGTATCCTGGCGGGCGTGGCGATCGACATTCCCGCCGGCGCCAACAGCGCGATGTTCAAGTGGCTGCTGCTCGCCGCGGCGCTCACGATCTGGCTGGCGGTGTGGCTGAGTTGGCGCTGGTGGCGTGAGGATAAGCGCAGCGCCGATCGGCTGAGCCGTTGGCTGACGCCGCTGCGGCTGCGCGTGGTTTGCGGATTGAGCTGGCTGGCGGCGCTGGCGGTCGGTTATCTGCTGAGCCAGCAGCCCTTGATGCCGGTGTATCGGCACCTGCTGTGGCAGGTGCTGTCCGGGCAATGATTGCGGGGGCGTAAGCCCCCTTCGTATTACTGAAAGAACGCTTCCAGCTGTTCAAATACCCGCACGTCTTCGCTGTGGCGCTTCACCTGCAGCACGTCTTCCAGCTTTTCCACCTGGCTGATCATTTGCTCCAGCCGCTGATCGTCGGCGACCAATAGCCAAATGCGGCTCTGCTGGCCGTCCTTCAGCGGCAGACACAGAATGCCTTCGACGTTGAACGCGCGGCGAGCGAACAGCCCGCAAACGTGCGACATGACGCCGGGATGGTTGCGCACGGCCAGCTCCAGGATCACCTGGGGTTTATCTTGTGGTTGCAGCATGGCTTATTCTCCAATCATGTCGATGTTGGCGGCGCCCGGCGGCACCATCGGGAACACTTTTTCGTTGATATCGATCAGCGCGTGGATCAGGCAGGGCCCCGGGCGTTGGATCGCTTCGGCCAGCGCCGCCTGCGGATCTTCCGCGGCGTTCAAATCGCAGGTATCCAGCCCGAATCCGGCGGCGATCTTCAGGAAGTCGGTGCGTTTCGGATAGGCGGCGGCGAAGATGCGCTGCTGGTAGAACAGGGTTTGTTGCTGGTGCACCAGCCCCAGCGCCTGGTTGTTCATCAAAATGATTTTCACGTCCAGATCGTGTTCGACGGCGGTGGCCATTTCCTGAATGTTCATCATCAGGCTGCCGTCGCCGGAGAAGCACAGCACTTTACGCTCGGGCTCTGCCAGCGCCGCGCCGATCGCCGCCGGCAGACCGAAGCCCATGGTGCCCAGGCCGCCCGACGTCAGCCACTGGCGCGGCCGGCTCAGCGGATAGGCCTGCGCCACCCACATCTGATGCTGACCCACGTCGGTGGTGATAATGGCGCTGTCGTCCACGCAGCGCGCGGCGGCCAGCACCAGGCCGTAATGGCTCAGCGGATCGTCGGCGTTCGGCATGTTGAACGGGAACTCGCGCTTCAGGTCGTTGACGGTGCTCAGCCACGCGCTGCGCGGCTGCGTGTCGATCTGCGGCAGCAGCTGTTGCAGTACCTGGCCGACGTCGGCATGGATCGCCACGTTGGCCTGCTTGACCTTGCCCAGCTCGGCGCGGTCGATATCCACGTGAATGATGGCGGCGTTAGGGCAGAACTGCTCGGTTTTGCCGATTGCCCGATCGTCGAAGCGCGCGCCCAGCACGATCAGCAGATCGGCCTCCTGCAGAATGAAGTTGGTGCTGCGCGCCGCGTGCATGCCCAGCATGCCCAGCGACAGCGGGTGTTCCACCGGCATCGCCCCCAGCGCCATCAGCGTCATGGTGGTAGGCAGACCGGCGCGTTCGGCAAGTTCCAGCGCCTGCCGGTGAGCCTCGGCGCAGATGATGCCGCCGCCCAGGTAGAGGATCGGGCGTTTCGCCTGGTTGATCATCGCGGCGGCCTGCGCAACCAGCGCCGGATCGAAGGTTGGGGCGGCGTCCGGCACGGCGATCGGCGGCAGCTCTTCCAGGGTGATGGTGGCGGTCTGCACGTCTTTCGGCACATCGATCCAGACTGGGCCGGGGCGGCCGGATTCGGCGATGCGGAACGCGTCGCCGATCACCTGCGGCAGCTCACGGATATCGCGCACCAGATGGTTGTGCTTGGTGATCGGGATGGAAATGCCGTAGGTGTCCACCTCCTGAAAGGCGTCGGTGCCGATCATCGAGGAGGGTACCTGACCGGTGATGCACACCAGCGGAATGGAGTCGAGCTTGGCGTCGGCGATGGCGGTGACCAGGTTGGTGGCGCCCGGCCCGCTGGAAGCGATGCACACCGCCGCTTTGCCGTTGGCGCGCGCCATGCCCTGCGCCATAAAGCCCGCGCCCTGTTCGTGGCGCGCCAGCACGTGGTGAATGCGAGTGCTTTGGCTCAGCGCGTCATACAGCGGCAGCGCGGCGCCGCCGGGGATGCCGGCGACGGTGGTGATGCCCTGCCGCTCCAGCAGATGAACGATCAATTGTGCGCCGGTGAAGCTGGTGCCCGGTTGAGGCGTGCCCGAAGTTGCCATGTTCCTGTCCTTTCTCAAGGCCGGTGAGCTTTTCTGGGCAGGGTGCTAAAACAAGAAACCCCGCCCGGTTTGCGCCGGCGGGGTTTGGGAATCGATGCGTTGATTCGGACCCTACGGCGCATTGCCGACGACCACCACCACACGCACGACGACCACCGCGGCTGGTAGCGCGGTAACTAGTAGGGTCGAAGTCAGCGAGGATGCGATCACAGGGAACCTTATCATCAGTAAAAAGAGTCAGGTTTTTATAAAAACACAGGCGCAAAATTCGCACAACAGGTTTATTGGCGCAGCATAAAAAACGCGCGTCAGATCACGCTTTACCCGAAATGCCCAGCACGCGCGCTTCGGGCGCGCTGCCGTCAAGCAGCGCCTGCGTCGGGCCGTCGTAGTAGATGCGGCCGTCGACCACCAGCAGCGTGCGCGGCGCGATGCGCGCCGCGTCGTCGAGGTTGTGCGACACCATCAGCAGCGTCAGGTTGCGCTGTTCGCACACCGTCTGCAGCAGCTGCAGCATCTCGTTGCGCAGCGCCGGATCGAGCGCTGAGAAGGGCTCGTCGAGCAGCAGGATCGGCCGTTGGCGAATCAAACAGCGCGCCAGCGCGGCGCGCTGACGCTGGCCGCCGGAAAGCTGCGACGGCAGACGCTCCAGGTGCTCTTCCAGGCCGACCTGACGGGCGATATGCGCCCGCTGTTGGCGCTGCTGTTCAGTCAAGCGCAGACCGGGATCCAACCCCAGCCCGATGTTCTGCGCTACCGTCAGGTGCGCGAACAGGTTGTTCTCCTGAAACAGCATCGACACCGGCCGTTTGGCCGGCGGTGTGGCGGTGTGGTCTTCGCCGTTCAGCAGCAGCCGGCCGCTGGCCGCCGGCAGAAAACCGGCGATCAGGCTCAGCAGGGTGCTTTTACCGGCGCCGCTGGGGCCGAGCACCGCGACGCGCTCGCCCGGCTGGATGCGCAGATCAAAGCGCATCGGCAAGTGTTCATACAGATAGGTCAGTTTTTCAAGCGTCAGCATGGCGCCCCGGTAAGCGTTCGATCAGGGTAAACAACAGGAAGCACAACAGCAGCAACAGCAGCGCGGTCACCGCCCCGTCGTTGCTGCGGTAGGCGCCAATCTGCTGATACAGGTAAAAAGGCAGGGTACGGAAATGCTCGTTGCCAAACAAGGCGACTACGCCGAAATCGCCGATCGACAGCACGCAGGCGAAGGCCAGCGCCTGCGCCAGCGGGCGGCGCAGCGCGCGCAGTTCGATCAGCCGCAGCCGTTGCCAGCCGTGGATATCCAGCGACAGGCACAGTGGGTTGTAGCGTTCGGCGAGGTCGCGCATCGGGTTCTCCAACACCTTCAGCGCATAGGGCACCGCCATCAGCGCATTGGTGAGGATCACCAGCGCATAGGGTGACTGCGGCAGCCCGATCGTATCGCTCAGCAGCAGGAAGAAGCCGGTGGCCAGCACGATACCCGGCATCGCCAGGATCACCATGCCGCTCAGCTCCAGCGCCTGGCCGCCGCGCAGATGCTGCCGCAGCTTCAGCTCGCGGCTGCTCCACAGCAGCATCATCGTGAGCGCCACGCACAGCAGCCCGGCGCCGAGGGCGATGCGCAGCGACGTGAACAGCGCCTGCCACAGCACCGGCTGGCGCAGCACGCTGACGATAGCCTGATTGGCGCCGTCGGCGATCACCGCCAGCAGAGGCGGCAATAACAGCAACAGCGCGGCGGCGATCAGCAGAAAATCGCCGACGCGCCGCCACAGGCTGTCTTCCGGGTTGCGCCAGCGCTGGGCGTGGGTATGGCCCACCGGCAGCGCCTGGCTCAGCCGCTGGCTGAGCAACACCAGCCCCAGACAACAGCTTAACTGGATCAGCGCCAGCATGGCGGCGCGGCCCAGATCGTAGTCGTAACTCAGCGCCTGGTAGATCGCCAGTTCGATGGTGGTGGCCTGCGGCCCGCCGCCCAGCGACAGCACGGTGGCGAAGCTGGCGAAGCACAGCATGAAGATCAACGCGCCGCTCGGCAGGATCTGGCGGCGCAGCGCCGGCCATTCGACGAAGCGGAACTGCTGCCAGCCGTTCATGCCCAGTTGGGCGGCCAGCTGGCGCTGCTCCACCGGAATGTTCTCCAGCGCCTGCAGCAACAGGCGGGTGGCCAGCGGCAGGTTAAAGAACAGGTGCGCCAGCAGAATGCCCTGCAGACCGTAGGGCGAGAAGCCATATTCGATGCCCAGCCAGCCGCACAGCGTCGCCAGCCAGCCTTGGCGCCCATAGACGCTGAGCAGGCCGAACACCGCCACCAGCACCGGCAGCACCAGCGTCATGGCGCACAGCCGCAGCAGCAGCTGACGGCCGGGGAAACGGCGGCGATAGAGCGCGCGTGCCAGCAGAACGGCGGGCAGCACCGAAATCAGCGCCGACAGTAGCGCCTGCCAAAAGGTGAAGCGCACCACGTGCCACAGGTAGCTGTCCTGCCACAGGCCGCGCCAGTCGCTGTCCGGCGCGTGACGCCACAGCGAGCCCATCGCCAGCGCGGCGACCAGCAGGATCACGCCGGCGGCCAGCAGCCCCGGCCAGAGCCAGCGGGGGATCAGCGGCTGACGGCGGTTTGCCATGCCCGGATCCAGCCGCCGCGTTGTTTGGCCACCTCTTCGGCGCTGTATTGCAGCGCGGTCTGCGGCACGTTCATCTGCTCAAAGCCGACGGGCAGTGGGGTGTTGATCACCGGGTACATCCAGTTGCCGGTCGGGATGGTGTTCTGGAACGCCGGCGTCACCATGAACTGCATGAAGCGCTCCGCCAGCTCAGGCTGTTTGGCGGCCTTCAGCTTGCCCGCCACTTCTACCTGCAGGTAGTGGCCTTCGCTGAACGTGGCGGCGGCGTAGAGATCTTTTTTCTCTTCGATCAGGTGATAGGCGGGAGAGGTGGTGTAGCTGAGCACCAGATCGCCTTCGCCTTTCAGGAACAGGCCGTAGGCTTCGCTCCAGCCTTTGGTGACGGTGACGGTCTTCTTCGCCAACTGCTGCCAGGCGGCCGGCGCCTTGTCGCCATACACTTTTTGCATCCACAGCAGCAGGCCGAGGCCCGGCGTGCTGGTGCGCGGATCTTCGTAGATCACTTTCCAGTTGCGATCGCTGCTGACCAGCTCCTGCAGGCTTTTCGGCGGGTTCTTCAGCTTTTCTTTGTTGTAGACGAAGGCGAAGTAACCGTAGTCGTAAGGCACGAAGGTCGCGTCCTGCCAGCCGCCCGGCACCGTCAGTTTGGCGGTGTCGACGCCGCTCGGCGCGAACAGGCCGGTTTGCTGCGCCGCCTGCAACAGGTTGTTGTCCAGCCCCAGCACCACGTCGGCGGCGCTGTTCTTGCCTTCCATGCGCAGGCGGTTCAGCAGCGAGACGCCGTCTTCCAGCGCGACGAACTTCAATTCACAGTCGCACTCGGCTTCGAAGGCTTTTTTCACCGCCGGGCCGGGGCCCCAGTCGGCGGCGAAGGAATCGTAGGTGTAAACCGTCAGCGTCGGCTTGGCGAACACCGGCGCGGCGCACAGCAGCAATAAGCAGGGCAGATATGTTTTGACCACGTTGCACTCCTGAAAAATAAGGGGGCAAGGGCATCTGAGGGGGCGAGGCGGCGTCGCCGGTTCGCTGGGCTCAAATCCCTCCGCCGGTATTGACCGGATCAGGTTCGACGGGTGTGCTCTCAGCGGAAAATCGGGCTTATCATGCGGCCCGACTTACCGCACCCCGTTGAGACGGCGCTATTGTAAAGATTAACCGACCCGGGCGAAAGGCGCTTATGCCTCCGGCGGGGCAAACCAGGCGGACTTGAAGTCGAACCAGCCGAGGGTGTTCATCCGCACGCCGCGCATGCTGCGCTGGCCGTGCAACTGCAGCCAGTGATGGAACAGCGGATGCAGCTGGTGGTTGCTGACCAGACGCTGGCAGAACTCCGCCAGCGGCAAGCGGTTGGCGCGCCACAGCGCCGCGTCCTGCGCCAGATCTTCGTTCATGCAGTGCTGCACCAGCGGCAGTTCGTACAGCGTGGCGAACAGCGAAAACTCCAGCGGCAGATAGAAGTTGGCGCTGCCGAGCCACAGATCGCTGCGCGCGTCGCCCTGGTGCCAGGTGGCGTAATCCACGCTTTGCACAATCAGGCGGATGCCGTGCTGCGCCAGCAGCGGTTCGATCGCCTGGCGAATGGCGTGAAACTCCGAATGCTCATTGAAGTGGGTCATCGTCAGTTCGGTCAGGCCCGCGGGCTTGGGCTGCTGCGCCAGCGTGCGGTTGTGGTGCCAGCGCGGCAGCAGGCCGTACGCCGGCGACCAATAGCGCTGGTAGAGCGGCCCGGCGTGGCTCAGCAGCGAAATGGGGTTGATCAATTCGCACAGCCAACTGCGAATGGCGGGATCGGCGGCCAGCGGGGAGCGCTGATCGAACAGCAGGAAATAGCAGCCCTCTTCCAGCCGGCTTTCCAGCTCGCTGTTGCCGGTTTCATCGCCCTGCAGCTGTACGCCGGAGTGCACCAGCTCTTCGGAAAACTCCGGCAGCACCCAGATGTTCACCTCGTCGATCAGCGCCCGATAGCCGAAATAGTCGTCGAAGGCGTGGATCTTCATCTGGCTGGGATGGTTGCGCATCATGCGGTAGGGGCCGGTGCCGACCGGATGGCGGGCGAAATCAGGCAGTTCGCGCCATTCGCGCGGCAGGATCATGGCCTGCACGCTGCCCAGCAGCCAGGGCAGCCAGTGGTCGGGGCTGCGCAGCTGCACGTCGATCACGAACGGCGTCGGCGAGGTGACGCTCTCGATATGCGAGAACAGCGGTTGCGAGGTCAGACGCGAGAGGGAAGTGATGACGTCCGCCATCTCCAGCTCGCGGCCGTGATGAAAATGGATCGCCGGGCGCAGGTAAAACCGCCAGTGCAGCGGCGTCAGCGCCTGCCAATGGTGGGACAGATCGGACTCGAGTTCCCCGTTTTCCTCATTTATGCGCGTCAGGCCGTTGAAGATCTGGCGCGCCAAATGGGTCTCCGAACGCCGCAGCGCCGAGCCGGGCAGCAGGTTGTACAGCTGCCGGTAGTAGAGCACCCGCAGGATATGTTTCCCCTGGCGGAAACTGCGCCCCAGCTGCGACAGCAGCATCTGGCGCACCACGTTTTTGTCGCCCACCAGCTGCACCAACTGATCGATGCGGTCCTGTTCCAACAGCTCCTCGGCCCGCTGTTGCTGCAGCGCCAGGCCGGTGTAGTGGAAGGTTAGCCGCGAACGTTTGCCGCGCCCCGACTCCGCCTGCCAGGTGAGCCAGCCCTCTCGCTGCATGGCGCTCAGCAGGGAGCGCACGTGGCGCCGCGAGCAGCTCAGCACCTCCGCCAGATCCTGCAGCGTGGTGTCGGTGGTTTCACCGTGGCAGCGCTGCCACAGACGGATGAACTGCTGCTGCAATCGGGACGTGGACATAAAAGAGGAACGCTCCTGCCTCAACTCGTCAATTTTTCTTTCCCTATATTACGCCGATAATTTTCATCAATGAAAGGGGGAGGGCGTAATGATGAAAGCTTTCTTATCCAGACAGTTCTACCAGCGCTATTTCAGCGCGGTGCGCCGCCAGCGCGCAGACTGGCTGAGTGTGGTGCCCGAGCAGGCGCGGCTGGCGATGCTGGCGCACCTGACGCAATGGGACATCAAAGAGATGACCGATAAGCAGTATCGCGAGCACCTGTAGGGGCTCCGGCAACCAATTTCTGAGTAATGGTGCTGTTTCACCAGCCAGTGGGGCGACCCACTGGTTTTTTTATGCGTGGTCATGGCAATGCGCTTGCATTTTTCTCGCCGTGGCCTAAGGTTCTTTTTTCTGCTTTGAGGTCAGGGAAGACGATATGCAACGCCTGAGCCGGTTGTCACAGCGCATCAATCCCATCTTTGCCGCATTCCTGCTGATTGCTTTTCTTTCTGGCATCGCCGGCGCGTTGCTGACGCCGACGCTCAGCCTGTTTCTGACCACCGAGGTCAAGGTGCGGCCGCTGTGGGTCGGGCTGTTTTACACCGCCAACGCGGTGGCCGGCATCGTCGTCAGTTTTCTGCTGGCCAAACGCTCCGATACCCGCGGCGATCGGCGCAGGCTGATCCTGCTGTGCTGCCTGATGGCGGTCGGCAACTGTCTGCTGTTTGCCTTTAACCGCGACTACCTGACGCTGATCACCGCCGGGGTGCTGATGTCCGCCGTTGCCAACACCGCCATGCCGCAGATTTTCGCGCTGGCGCGGGAATACGCCGACAGCGAGGCGCGTGAAGTGGTGATGTTCAGCTCGGTGATGCGCGCCCAGCTATCGCTGGCGTGGGTGATTGGCCCGCCGCTGTCGTTTGCGCTGGCGCTCAGCTACGGGTTCACCGTGATGTTCCTGATCGCCGCGGCTACCTTCGCGGTCTGCGTGCTGCTGGTAGGATTCATGCTGCCTTCGGTGCCGCGCGCGGCGGATGGCGAAGGGTTGCGGGAAGGCGCTTCCGCGCCGATTGCGCCCGCCAGCGCCTGGCGCAATCGCGATGTGCGGCTGCTGTTCATCGCCTCGATGCTGATGTGGACCTGCAATACCTTGTATATCATCGATATGCCGCTGTATATCACCGCCGATCTCGGCCTGCCGGAGGGGCTGGCCGGGGTGCTGATGGGCACCGCCGCCGGGTTGGAGATCCCGGCGATGCTGTTGGCCGGTTATTACGTCCAACGCTTCGGCAAACGCAACATGATGCTGCTGGCGGTGGCGGCGGGCGTGCTGTTTTATCTCGGGCTGACGGTGCTGGAGAGCAAGCCGGCCCTGATCGCGCTGCAGTTGCTCAACGCGGTGTTTATCGGCATCGTCGCCGGTATCGGCATGCTCTATTTTCAGGATTTGATGCCGGGCCGGCCGGGCGCCGCCACCACGCTGTTCACCAACAGCATCTCTACCGGGGTGATCCTGGCCGGGGTGCTGCAGGGCGCGCTGGTGGAGAATTTCGGTCATGGCTCGGTGTATTGGATGGCGGCGCTGTTGGCGCTGGCGGCGCTCGGGATGAGCGCCAAAGTGCGTGAAGTGTGAGGTCAAACGACGGCATTCTTGATGCAAGTCATTGAGAAGGCTGAACCGGACGCCCAAGCTGAAGACATATGGCGCGCGATCGTTGCGCCCACGCCCATCTCGCTATTGAGATGCCGCCTTGTCGTTTAGAACAGTGGGAACGTTATGGATAAACTCACACCGCTCAAACCGCTTCCTTCCCTGTGCGCCCTTGCCGCCACGCTGATTATCTGGTTCCTCATTCCCGTGCCGGAGGGCGTCGCGCCTAATGCCTGGCAGCTGCTGGCGCTGTTTATCGGCACCATCATCGCCATCATCGGCAAGGCGATGCCGATCGGCGCAGTCTCGGTGATCGCCATCGCCCTGGTGGCGGTGACCGGCGTCACCAATCCCGGCAAGCCGGGCGCCGCGCTGGACGACGCGCTCAGCGGCTTTTCCAACCCGCTGATCTGGCTGATCGGCTTTTCGATCATGATCTCCCTCAGCCTGAATAAAACCGGGCTGGGCGCGCGCATCGGCTATTACTTTATTTCGCTGTTCGGCAAAAAAACGCTGGGCATCGCCTATGCGCTGACGCTGGCGGAAACCACGCTGGCGCCGGTGACGCCGAGCAACACCGCGCGCGGCGGCGGCATCATTCACCCGATCATGAAGTCGATCGCCGACAGCTTCGGCTCCAAACCCGAGCTCAATACCTCCGGCAAAATCGGCCGCTACCTGTCGCTGGTGAACTACAACATCAACCCGGTCACCTCGGCGATGTTTATCACCGCTACCGCGCCTAACCCGCTGATTGTCAGCCTGATCGCCAAAGGCACACACGGCAGCTTCGAGCTGTCCTGGTCGATGTGGGCAGTCGCCGCGCTGGTGCCGGGACTGTGCTCGCTGATCGTGATGCCGCTGGTCATCTATCTGCTGTATCCGCCGGAGGTGAAAAGTACCCCGGACGCGCCGCGCTTCGCGCGCGAAAAACTGCAGGCGCTGGGGCCGGTAACGCTGCCGGAGAAAATCACCCTCGGGGTGTTCGCGCTGTTGCTGGTGCTGTGGGCCGGCATTCCGGCGATGATCTTCGGCCCGGCGCTGGCGGTCAATCCCACCACCGCGGCGCTGATCGGCCTGGCGGTGCTGCTGGCCACCGGGGTGCTGAGCTGGGAGGATGTGCTCAAGCATAAAGGCGCGTGGGACACCGTGGTGTGGTTCTCGGCGCTGGTGATGATGGCCAGCTTCCTTGGCAAGCTGGGGCTGATCGGCTGGCTGTCGCAAACCGTGGGCAACGGCATCGACCATATGGGCATGAGCTGGGTGGGCGGCACGATCTTGCTGACCCTCATCTATTTGTATTCGCACTATTTCTTCGCCAGCACCACCGCGCACGTGACGGCGATGTTCGCCGCCTTCTTCGCAGCCGGCATCGCGCTCGGCGCGCCACCGGCGCTGCTGGGCCTGATCCTGGCGTTCTCTTCCTCGCTGATGATGTCGCTGACGCATTACGGCACCGGCACCGCGCCGATCGTCTTCGGCTCCGGCTACGTGACGCTGGGGGAATGGTGGAAAGCGGGATGGGTGATGAGCGTGGTTAACTTGCTGATCTGGATAGTGATCGGCGGAGCATGGTGGAAGCTGCTGGGCTACTGGTGAGGAAAAAAACTCACCCGCCGGGCGGCGGGTGAAGGGGATTAATTCAAAAACGCCGGCTGCTGCGCTTCGTAGCGGGAGATGTCCGCTTCGTGCTGCAGCGTCAGGCCGATGCTGTCCAGCCCGTTGATCATGCAGTGGCGGCGGAAGCTGTCGATTTCGAACGGATAGCTTTTGCCGCCGGCGTTGACCGTCTGGTTCTCCAGATCCACCACGAACTCCGTTCCCTCGTTGGCGTCCACCAGCTTGAACAGCTCATCCACCTGCTGTTCGCTCAGCGTCACCGGCAACAGCTGGTTGTTGAACGAGTTGCCGTAAAAGATATCGGCGAAGCTTGGCGCGATCACCACTTTGAATCCGTAATCGGTCAGCGCCCAGGGCGCGTGTTCGCGCGAGGAGCCGCAGCCGAAGTTCTCGCGCGCCAACAGGATGCTGGCGCCTTTATAGCGCGGTTTGTTCAGCACGAATTCCGGGTTCGGCTGCTGGCCGGCGTCGTCGAGGAAGCGCCAGTCGTTGAACAGGTGCTGGCCGAAGCCGGTGCGGGTGACCTTCTGTAAAAACTGCTTGGGAATAATGGCGTCGGTGTCGACGTTGGCCGCATCCAAAGGCACCACTAAGCCGGTATGTTGAGTAAATTTAGCCACGTTAGCCCCTTAGTGAATATCACGGATGTCGGCGAAGTGACCGGCAACGGCGGCCGCGGCGGCCATCGCCGGGCTGACCAGGTGGGTGCGCCCACCGCGGCCCTGACGCCCTTCGAAGTTACGGTTGCTGGTGGACGCGCAGCGCTCGCCCGGATTCAGGCGATCGTTGTTCATCGCCAGACACATCGAGCAGCCCGGCAAACGCCATTCGAAACCGGCTTCGATAAAGATTTTGTCCAACCCTTCGGCTTCCGCCTGGGCCTTCACCGGGCCGGAGCCCGGCACCACGATGGCCTGCACGCCGCTGGCGACCTTGCGCCCCTTGGCGATCGCCGCCGCCGCGCGCAGATCTTCGATGCGCGAGTTGGTGCAGGAGCCGATGAACACTTTGTCGATCGGCACGTCGGTCAATTTGATGCCCGGTTTCAAGTCCATGTAGGCCAAGGCTTTTTCCGCGGAGGCGCGCTCGACCGGATCGCTGAACGATTCCGGCGCCGGGATCGCCTGATTGACGGCGATCACCTGGCCGGGGTTGGTGCCCCAGGTGACCTGCGGCGCGATCTCTTCGGCGCGCAGCGTCACCACGGTATCGAATTGGGCGTCGGCATCGGACTTCAGCGTGCGCCAATAGGCGACCGCCTGCTCCCAGTTTTCGCCGGTTGGCGCGAACTGACGCCCCTTCAGGTAGGCGAAGGTGGTGTCGTCCGGCGCGACCAACCCGGCCTTGGCGCCCATTTCGATCGCCATGTTGCACAGGGTCATGCGTCCTTCCATGCTCAACGCTTCGATCGCCTTGCCGCAGAACTCCACCACGTGGCCGGTGCCGCCGGCGCTGCCGGTTTTGCCGATCACCGCCAGCACGATGTCTTTGGCGGTAATACCCTCGGCGGCGTCGCCGGTGACTTCAATCTTCATGGTCTTGGCGCGGCCCTGCTTCAGGGTCTGGGTCGCCAGCACGTGTTCCACTTCGGAGGTGCCGATGCCGAACGCCAGCGAGCCGAAAGCGCCGTGGGTGGCGGTGTGCGAGTCGCCACAAACGATGGTCATGCCCGGCAGCGTCATGCCTTGCTCAGGCCCGATCACGTGCACGATGCCCTGGAACGGGTGGTTCAGGTCATACAGCGAAACGCCGAATTCCGCGCAGTTCTTGATCAGCTCCTGCATCTGGATGCGCGCCATCTCGCCGCTGGCGTTGATGTCTTTGGTCTGGGTCGACACGTTGTGATCCATGGTGGCGAAGGTTTTGCCGGGCTGGCGCACCTTACGGCCCATGGCACGCAGGCCGTCGAACGCCTGCGGCGAAGTGACTTCGTGCACCAGGTGACGGTCGATATACAGCAACGGCGTTTCGTTCGGCGCTTCGTGCACCATGTGGGCGTCGTACAGCTTCTGGTATAAGGTCTTGGCCATGTTATGCCCCCTGAGCTACAAAGCGAGCGATGATGTCGCCCATTTCATCGGTGCTGACGGCTTTGCCGTCACCGGCCAGATCGGCGGTGCGGTAGCCCTGTTCCAACGCCTGGTTGATGGCGCGCTCCACGGCGTCGGCCGCTTCATCGGCGCCCAGGCTGTAACGCAGCAGCAGGGTGGCGGACAGGATCTGCGCAATCGGGTTGGCGATGCCTTTGCCGGCAATATCCGGCGCGGAACCGCCCGCCGGTTCGTACAGGCCGAAGCCTTGCTCGTTCAGGCTGGCGGACGGCAACATGCCCATCGAGCCGGTGATCATCGCGCACTCGTCGGACAGAATGTCGCCGAACAGGTTGGAGCACAGCAAGACGTCGAACTGGGACGGATCCTTGATCAGCTGCATGGTGGCGTTGTCGATATACATGTGTGACAGCGACACGTCCGGGTAATCCTTGGCGACCTGATTGACCACTTCACGCCACAGGATGGAGCTTTGCAGCACGTTGGCCTTGTCGATCGACGTCACCTTGTGGCGGCGCTTGCGGGCGGATTCGAAGGCGATGCGCGCGATGCGTTCAATCTCGAAACGGTGATACACCTCGGTATCGAAAGCGCGCTCCTGCATGCCCTGGCCTTCGCGGCCCTTCGGCTGGCCGAAGTAGATGCCGCCGGTCAGTTCGCGCACGCACAGAATGTCGAAGCCGCGGGCGGCGATGTCGGCGCGCAGCGGGCAGAATGCCTCCAGCCCTTGATACAGGCGCGCCGGGCGCAGGTTGCTGAACAGTTTGAAGTGCTTGCGCAGCGGCAACAGCGCGCCGCGTTCCGGCTGCTCGGCCGGCGGCAGGTGTTCCCATTTCGGGCCGCCTACCGATCCGAACAGGATGGCGTCGGCCTGCTCGCAGCCGGCGACGGTCGCCGGCGGCAGCGGGCTGCCGTGGCGATCGATGGCGATGCCGCCGACGTCGTATTCGGCAGTGGTGATGCGAATGTCAAAGCGTTGACGCACCGCGTCCAACACTTTGCGCGCCTGAGCCATTACTTCCGGGCCGATGCCGTCTCCGGGCAAGACGGCAATGTGATAAGTCTTCGTCATGTTCACACCGTTTCCTGATTATTTTGATGTTTGTTTTGCTGCAGGCGCTGCTTTTCTTTTTCTACCTGCTGTGAGCGCCAAATATTGTTCAACACGTGCACCATCGCCTTGGCGGAAGATTCGACGATGTCGGTCGCCAGACCCACGCCGTGGAAGCGGCGGCCGTTGTAAGAGACCACGATATCCACCTGGCCCAGCGCGTCACGGCCATGGCCCTTGGCGGTCAACTGGTACTTCACCAGCTCGATCGGGTAGTCGGTGATGCGATTGATTGCCTGATAAACCGCATCGACCGGGCCGTTGCCGGTGGCGGCTTCGGCTTTCTCTTCGCCGCCGCAGATCAGTTTCACCGAGGCGGTGGCCATGATGCTGCTGCCGGACTGCACGCTGAAGTAGCCCAGGCTGAAGTGCTCCGGCTCTTCCTGCTGTTTGTTGATGAAGGCCAGCGCCTCCAGGTCATAGTCGAACACCTGGCCCTTTTTGTCGGCCAGCTTCAGGAAGGCGGCGTACAGGGTATCCAGGTTGTAGTCCTGCTCCTGGTAGCCCATCTCTTCCATGCGGTGTTTCACCGCCGCGCGACCGGAGCGGGAGGTCAGGTTCAACTGCACGTCCTTCAGGCCGATCGACTGCGGGGTCATGATTTCGTAGTTTTCGCGGTTTTTCAGCACGCCGTCCTGGTGAATGCCGGAGGAGTGGGCGAAGGCGTTGGAGCCGACGATCGCCTTGTTGGCCGGGATCGGCATGTTGCACAGCTGGCTGACGATCTGGCTGGTGCGGAAGATTTCCTGATGATTGATGTTGGTGTGCACGTTCATGATGTCCTGGCGCACCTTAATCGCCATGATCACCTCTTCCAGCGAACAGTTGCCGGCGCGCTCACCGATGCCGTTCAGGGTGCCTTCCACCTGACGGGCGCCGGCCTGAACCGCGGCGATGGAGTTGCCGACCGCCATGCCCAAATCGTCGTGGCAGTGCACGGAAATGATGGCTTTGTCGATGTTCGGCACGCGGTCATACAAGGTGGTGATGATGCCGCCGAACTGGTTCGGCGTGGTGTAACCGACGGTGTCCGGAATATTGATGGTGGTGGCGCCGGCGTTGATGGCGGCTTCGACCACGCGGCACAGATTGTCGATCGGCGTGCGGCCGGCGTCTTCACAGGAGAACTCTACGTCGTCGGTGTAGTTGCGGGCGCGTTTGACCGAGCGCACTGCCATCTCCAATACTTCGTCGAACGAGCGCTTCAGTTTCGATTCGATGTGCAGGGTTGAGGTGGCCAGGAATACGTGGATGCGGAATGCTTCGGCGACGCGCAACGCTTCGGCGGCCACGTCGATGTCTTTGTCCACACAGCGAGCCAGGCCGCAGACGCGGCTGTTCTTGATCTGGCGCGCGATGGTTTGCACCGACTCGAAGTCGCCCGGCGAAGAGACCGGGAAACCGACCTCCATCACGTCGACGCCCATTCTTTCCAGCGCCAGCGCAATCTGAATCTTCTCTTTTACGCTCAGGCTGGCCTGCAACGCCTGTTCGCCATCACGCAGCGTGGTATCGAAAATAATGACTTGTTGGCTCATCGGTGCATTCCTTATCGTGTTGATTTCACGCTAAGCGGGCAAAAAAAAACCCGCGCAGTAGCGCGGGTTTCTTATGGGTGATCGGCTGAGTCAGCTCCGAACTTCGTCCACAGGCATACCGCGCAAACAAGATGCGTTGAGTAGTAGGCCTAGTAGACGATGAGTACGGATCATAAGGGTTCAGCTTCTCTTAAATTGGGTGTCTGCCTAATTTGATACGTGATTGGCCTGGCGATGTCAACACCTGATTGAATGCGGGGACAATGCACCAGCCCATTGGCCAAACAGAGGATCATTCGGCAAAAAAGCGACGCCTTAGAGAAAAAATGGGGCCAGTTTGCGCGCTGCTTAGCATAAACGAATCGAATATATACTGCGCTAATTGCTTCTGGATTTCGTTGCGTTAAGATTTGCGATGAAAAAATAAGAGGGATTAATCACGGGGGGCAACAAAATAACATTTTTTATACAAATGATTTAAATTGAATTCATATGATTAATTGATTATTTTAGTCATAATATAACAAAATAATGTAATTTTACACAAAGTGAGCGGTGTTTTTAGATGGTTTGATTGCTTATGATGTGTTTTTATAGTTTGTCTCATACAGTGCAGCTATGTTGTTTAGTTGTATTAATCATTGTTGATACCTAATTATTAGTACTACCCAGGTGGCATTCTTCCCGCTGACGGGAGAAACTACTGACATGTATTCCATATACGACTTATATCGTGTCGATAACACGAGGTTTTTTATCGGTTGATGACGGTAATGGCAGGATTTGTCGTGCAAAGATATGACAATGCGGCGTTTCATTGTTTGTCGAGCATAAGGATTAGATTATCTACACAGGATTTAGTGGAGTGAAATATGGCTGAATATGATTCAGAAATCACTATGGTCAAAGAGCCGGCGGACATTCATTTGCGCAGCGTCGATCTTAATTTGCTAACGGTGTTTGACGCCGTGATGCAAATGCAAAATATTACGCGAGCCGCTAATTCGCTAGGGATGTCGCAGCCGGCGGTGAGCAACGCGGTAGCGCGCCTGAAGGTGATGTTCAACGACGAACTGTTCGTGCGCTGCGGGCGCGGGATCCAGCCCACCATGCGGGCCAGGCAGCTGTTTGGCCCGGTGCGGCAAGCGTTGCAGCTGGTGCAGAATGAATTGCCGGGCGCCGAGTTCGAGCCGCTGACCAGCACGCGAGCGTTTTCCTTGTCGCTGTGCAGTCCGCTCGATTTGCGCCTGGGCGCCGGGATAATCAATCACGTCAAACAGATCGCGCCGCAGCTTAACCTGCAAATAAAGTCATACATCAACAATAATATCGAACATCAATTGCGTTATCAGGACGTCGAGTTTGTCATCGGCTACAGCCGTTTCGAATCGGCAGAGTTTCGCAGTTTGGCGATGTTCGACGACGAATTAGTGCTGGCGGCCGCGCAGGCGCACCCGAGAATGGGCGAGGAGGCGACGCCGGAGCAAATGCTGGCCGAACAGCACGCGGCGGTATCCCTGGAAAGTTTTGGATCGTTCAGTAAGCCTTTTTATTTAGAGGAACCGATGCTGCGCGCCGTGACGCAGCAGTGCACGGATCTCTACAGCGTGTTGAATATGGTGTCGCAAACGGAGATGGTGGCGATTGCACCTGCCTGGCTGGTGAGACAACAGACGGAGGCGTTGAAAATAAAGGCGGTTCCTTTGTGCGCCAATCACAATAAAGCAACCTGCTATCTTTCCTGGCATGAATCCTCCGAGCGGGATAAAGGGCACCAGTGGATGAAATCCGTCCTGATTGAGGCAGGTAACCCAAAGTAAATCGATAAAAAATGGGAGCCATATAAAGATAATATTCAACTGAGCGTTTTTTTCTCATGATAAAAACTAAGAACTATCTGTGTTTTTATTAAGATGTTTCTTGGTTTTACGGCGATAAAATAACTTATTTTCATAGTGGGTTTGTTCGTTCAGCAAAAATAATTAATATAAATTAATATTCTGATTTTTACTTTCCGGCTAGTATTTTAAACTAACTCGATGCGGCGGCCCGGATGGGCCGCGTTTTATTGCCGCCGGCAAACCTTTTCCTTCCCGTTCTGTCCAACTGATGAAAGCGCGAAAGCCGGCCTGAGTTTTGGCTCACACTTCTACGCTGAAATCGCTTTTCCCCCTGCCTGAGAGTAGGTAGACTGCGCGGAAAAAAGTAAACACGTGTAAGCTGAGATGAGGGCCGCAAGGCGTCGTTCAGGCTTAACTGTATGATTCATTTCAGGCTTAGAGCACTATGATCACTAATCTGCTGCAATACCATCTGATCCATCGTATACAGCATCAAATCACCCACCGAGCCGATCGCACAGCTTTTCGCCAATGGTCGCCCAACGGCGAGTTGCAACTGACCTGGGGAGCGGCCGCCGCCCGCATCGATCGCATCGCCGCCGGGCTGCTGGGGCTGGGCGTCGAAGTGCAAGAACGCATCGGTATTTTCGCCAATAACACGATGGCCTGGTCGTTGACCGATCTCGCGATCCTGCACCTGCGTGGCGTCAGCGTACCGCTCTATTCCACCAATACGCCGGCGCAGGCGGCGTTTGTCACCAACGACGCCGACATCCGCATACTGTTCGTCGGTGAGCAGGCGCAGCTTGACGCCGTCATCGCGCTGCGCGGCGTCTGCCCACAGCTGCGGCACATTATCGTCTTCGACGAGGGGGCCGATCTGCGCGGCTGCGAGATCGCACAGCATCTGAGCGCCTTCGAGCGCGCTGCCGATCCGGCGGCTTTTGCCGCTCAACGTCGGCAGCGTATTGAAGAGTGCGCCCTGCAGGATCTCTTCACCCTGATTTATACCTCGGGTACTACCGGCGAGCCGAAAGGGGTGATGCTGGACTACCGCAACCTGGCGGCGCAGCTCTACCTGCATGATGAAAGGCTGACGGTCGGCGAAGAGGATGTGTCGCTCAGCTTCCTGCCGCTGTCGCACGTGTTCGAGCGGGCCTGGAGCTTCTTTGTGATGCATTCCGGCGCGCAGAACGTCTTCCTGCCGAATACCGACTGGGTGCGGGAAGCGATGGGGCAGGTCCGCCCGACGCTGATGTGTGCGGTGCCGCGTTTCTACGAGAAGATTTTCAGTGCGGTGCATGAAAAAGTGGCGCGCGCCCCTTGGCTGCGCCGTGCGTTGTTCCACTGGGCGATCGTCTGCGGCGAGCGCAAGTTCCTGCAGGAGCGGGCCGGCAAACCGTTGGGCAAAGTGTTCGACTTCACCCACCGCTGGGCCGACAAGCTGGTGTTGAGCAAGCTGCGCGGTATCCTCGGCGGCCGGGTGCGCTTTTTGCCGGCGGCGGGCGCCAAGCTGGACGACAATGTGATCCTGTTTTTCCAGGCGATGGGCGTCAACATCAAGTACGGTTACGGCATGACCGAAACCTGCGCCACCGTCTCCTGCTGGGAAGAGGGGCATTTCCGCTTCGGCTCTATCGGCAAACCGCTGCCGGAGGTCGAGGTGCGCATTGGCGAGGAAAATGAAATCCAGGTGCGCGGGCCGATCGTGATGCGCGGCTATTTCAACAAACCGTTGGAAACCGCCGCGACCTTTACCGAGGACGGCTGGCTGAAAACCGGCGACGCCGGGGCGATCGATGAAGAGGGCAACCTGTTCATCACCGAACGGCTGAAGGATTTGATGAAAACCTCCGGCGGCAAATACATCGCGCCGCAGATGCTGGAAGGCACGCTGGCGCAGGATCGCTTTATCGAGCAGGTGGCGATCATCGCCGATGCGCGCAAGTTCGTTTCCGCGCTGATCGTGCCGTGCTTTGAGTCGCTGGAAGAGTATGCGAAGTCAGTCAATCTGAAGTATCAGGATCGCCTGGAGCTGCTGCGCAACGGTGAAATCCTCGAGATGTTCGAAAAGCGTCTGCGCGAGATGCAAAAGGAGCTGGCGCGCTTCGAACAGGTGAAGAAGTTCACGCTGCTGCCGGCGGCCTTTTCCATGGAGCTGGGAGAGCTCACGCCAACGCTGAAGCTGCGCCGCAAAGTGATCCTGCAGCGCTATCAGCGCGAAATCGATTCAATGTACCAGGAACAGGCCTGACGCCGCCGCCGGGCCATGTGCCCGGCGAAAAAAGCGGCATATCCTTCACCTGATTTAGTTCTGTAATTTTCCCTCTGTTCGAAACAATGCCTAGCCTGACAACCCTGCGGCTAGCGCATTGTTTTTATAAAGCCGTGATATCCAGCCGCTTGGCAATAACCATGCCTCCGCTAAGCCATTTTGTCGTTTGCCTGCCCCAAATTCTGACGTTATGTTAATTCGATAGCGACAACCCATAAAAACTTTGGGGCATTGCCCCGCAGCAGGCGCTACGTTCCGGCGCCAGAGAAGAATAAGCAAGCCTGGAGGCAAACCCATGGAGATGTTGTCAGGAGCCGAGATGGTCGTCCGATCGTTGATCGATCAGGGCGTTAAACATGTATTCGGCTACCCCGGCGGGGCGGTGCTCGATATCTACGACGCCCTGCATACGGTTGGAGGGATCGATCATATTCTGGTGCGCCACGAGCAGGGGGCGGTGCACATGGCCGACGGCTACGCGCGCGCCACCGGTGAAGTGGGCGTGGTGCTGGTGACCTCCGGCCCCGGCGCCACCAACGCCATTACCGGTATCGCCACCGCCTATATGGACTCGATCCCGATGGTGGTGCTGTCGGGGCAGGTGCCCAGCTCGCTGATCGGCTACGACGCCTTCCAGGAGTGCGATATGGTGGGGATTTCGCGCCCGGTGGTGAAGCACAGCTTCCTGGTAAAACGCACCGAAGACATCCCGGCGGTGTTGAAGAAGGCGTTCTTCCTGGCTTCCAGCGGCCGGCCCGGCCCGGTGGTGATCGATCTGCCGAAAGATATCGTCGGCCCGGCGGTGCGGATGCCTTATGCCTACCCGCAGGACGTGAGCATGCGTTCTTACAACCCGACGGTGCAGGGGCACCGCGGGCAGATAAAACGCGCGCTGCAAACCATTCTGGCGGCCAAAAAGCCGGTGATGTACGTCGGCGGCGGCGCGATCAACGCCGGTTGCGAAGCCGAACTGTTGGCGTTGGCGGAACAGCTGAACCTGCCGGTGACCAGTAGCCTGATGGGGTTGGGCGCTTTCCCCGGCACCCACCGGCAGAGCGTCGGCATGCTCGGCATGCACGGCACCTATGAAGCCAACAAAACCATGCATCACGCCGACGTGATCTTCGCCGTCGGCGTGCGTTTCGACGATCGCACCACCAACAATCTGGCCAAATACTGCCCGGACGCCACCGTGCTGCACATCGATATCGATCCGACCTCGATCTCCAAAACGGTGGACGCCGATATTCCGATCGTCGGCGATGCCAGGCAGGTGTTGGTGCAGATGCTGGAGCTGTTGGCTCAGGACGAGAAAGCGCAGGATCACGACGCGCTGCGCGACTGGTGGCAGTCTATCGAGCAGTGGCGTGCCCGCGACTGCCTGGGTTACGACAAGCACAGCGGCACCATCAAACCGCAGGCGGTGATCGAAACCTTGCACCGCCTGACCAAAGGCGATGCGTATGTCACCTCGGACGTGGGCCAGCACCAAATGTTCGCCGCGCTCTATTATCCGTTCGATAAACCGCGCCGCTGGATCAACTCCGGCGGCCTCGGCACCATGGGCTTCGGCTTGCCGGCGGCACTGGGCGTCAAGCTGGCGCTGCCGGAGGAAACCGTGGTGTGCGTGACCGGCGACGGCAGCATTCAGATGAATATTCAGGAGCTGTCCACCGCGCTGCAATATAACCTGCCGGTGGTGGTGGTGAACCTCAACAACCGCTATCTGGGCATGGTAAAGCAGTGGCAGGACATGATTTATTCCGGCCGTCACTCGCAGTCCTACATGGATTCGCTGCCGGACTTCGTCAAGCTGGCCGAGGCTTACGGCCATGTCGGCATCGCCATCCGCACGCCGGATGAGCTGGAAAGCAAGCTGGCGCAGGCGCTGGCGGAAAAAGAGCGGCTGGTGTTCGTCGACGTGACCGTCGATGAAACCGAACATGTTTACCCGATGCAGATCCGCGGCGGAAGCATGGACGAAATGTGGCTTAGCAAAACGGAGAGGACCTGATCATGCGCCGTATTTTATCTGTCTTGCTGGAAAACGAATCCGGCGCTTTGTCGCGCGTGGTCGGGCTGTTCTCCCAGCGCGGTTATAACATCGAGAGCCTGACGGTGGCGCCGACCGACGATCCGACGCTGTCGCGCATGACTATCCAGACCGTCGGCGACGAGAAAGTGCTGGAGCAGATTGAGAAGCAGCTGCACAAGCTGGTGGACGTGCTGCGCGTCAGCGAGCTGGTGCAGGGCGCCCACGTTGAGCGCGAGATCATGCTGGTGAAGCTGCAGGCCAGCGGCTACGGCCGTGAAGAGGTGAAGCGCTGCGCCGACATTTTCCGTGGCCAGATCGTGGATGTGACGGCGACGCTGTACACGGTACAGCTGGCTGGCACCAGCGACAAGCTCGACGCCTTCCTGAGCGCGGTGCGTGAAGTGGCGGAGATCGTGGAAGTGGCCCGTTCCGGGGTGGTCGGCGTGTCGCGTGGCGACAAAATCATGCGCTGAGTGCGGTCTGGCGGTGAATAATCAGGGGCGCGGCGTGGCTGCGCCCTTTGTTTTTCGGTATTTTTTGCCCGATTGCTGGCACCTTTCGGCAAAAGCGGTTGCTAGGCAGTGTTTTCTGCTGTTAGATCGCAGAGGCTGGATTGAATAACCGCACGGGATGTCATGGTTAATCCGAGCACAGCCTTCACTTCTATTTTCAGCGTCATTAAGGGGTTCATGTGAAACTGGATGAAATCGCGCGTCTCGCGGGCGTTTCGCGCACGACGGCCAGTTACGTCATCAACGGCAAGGCGAAGCAGTATCGTGTCAGCGATAAAACCGTCGAGAAAGTGATGGCCGTGGTCAGGGAGCATAACTATCACCCGAATGCCGTCGCGGCGGGGCTGCGCGCCGGGCGTACCCGTTCTATCGGTCTGGTGATCCCGGATCTGGAAAATACCAGCTATACCCGCATCGCCAACTACCTGGAACGCCAGGCGCGCCAGCGTGGTTACCAATTGCTGATCGCCTGTTCCGAAGATCAGCCGGACAACGAAATGCGCTGTATCGAGCACCTGCTGCAGCGCCAGGTGGACGCCATCATCGTCTCCACCGCCTTGCCGCCGGAGCATCCTTTCTATCAACGCTGGGCCAACGATCCGCTGCCGATCATCGCGCTGGACCGCGCGCTGGATCGCGAGCATTTCATCAGCGTCGTCGGGGCCGATCAGGAAGACGCCTTTGCGCTGGCGCAGGAGCTGCGCACCTTCCCGGCGGAATCGGTGCTGTATCTGGGCGCCTTGCCGGAGCTTTCGGTGAGCTTCCTGCGCGAGCAGGGCTTCCGTCAGGCCTGGCAAGAGGATCCCCGCCATGTCGATTACCTGTACGCCAACAGCTATGAACGTGAAGCCGCCGGCGCGCTGTTCGCCGAATGGCTGAAAACGCACCCGATGCCGCAGGCGCTGTTCACCACTTCGTTCTCGCTGTTGCAGGGCGTGATGGACGTGACGCTGAAGCAACGCGGCCGTTTGCCGACCGATCTGGCAATTGCCACCTTCGGCGACCATGAACTGTTGGATTTCCTCGAGTGCCCGGTGCTCGCGGTGGCGCAGCGCCATCGCGACGTGGCCGAACGCGTGCTCGAGCTGGTGTTGGCCAGCCTGGACGAACCGCGTAAACCCAAGCCGGGTTTGACGCGTATTCGCCGCAATCTGTTCCGCCGCGGCAGCCTGAGCCGCAAATAGTTCGCTCTACGGGAGCTCGCGTTGTCGGGCTCCTGGTTTAGACATAGCCCGCCACCCGGAACAGCCGCCGGCAATATTCCAGGAAATAGCCATACACCACGCCCATCGCCATGGAGACCAGCGCATTGCTGGTCACCGCCGCCAGCATTTGTGGGCCGTCGGCGCCTACGCTCCACAGAATGGCGGCATAAACCGGCGACTGGAAACTGACGTAGGCCAGCAGATCGGCGAGGTTGCGCAGCACGAACTGGCCGCGCGGGCAGCGGCGCGCCGTGCGAATAAACAGATCGCGATAGCGGCCGTAGGGCCAGGCGATCAGGATGTTGACCGGAATCGACAGCAGGCGCGAAGAGAGGGATTGCTGAAAGCTCATGCCGGAGATCAACACTTCTATCGCCATGCCGGCGATAAAGCAGTACACCACCAGTGCGAACGTATCGGCAGCGGCGCTACGCCAGTGAGCGGCGGGCGAAAGCATGTGTCATCCCCCTTGGTTAACCTGCTGTTAAATTATTAATGCTTGGATGTTAAATCTGGGTTTTTGCGTTTTTTATAGTGTACTAATCTGCATTATGTTTTTTAACTAGGTTTATATTTTTATTTTTAACATTTGTTCGGTTTTTGTCCCGCGGAACCGGGGAAGAGGTGAGGGCGGAGGGATTAAAATCGGCATTTTAAAATAAACTCATTAAAAACATGTGGTTGCGATTTTTTGCTTCAAGTGAGGATTTTTTCCGGCAGAAATTGTGGAAATAAAGGTGTAAGAAAATGAAACCATAATTGTAAACAGGTATTTTGGGAATAATCTTACCAAATTGATTTAAATCGAAATTACTTCTGCTCGTAATATCCGAGCCATTTATTTTTTTCGCGGCCTCATCACGGCAGTGCAAATTGAAGTAAAATAGCGACCGGTTTTACGGTGAATAACGATTGAGCGTTATTAACTCAAGGAGTTATGGCCTTATTCCGCGATCGATTCGCCAGGCGCCGAGCCTTGGCGGGCGCGGCTCGCCAGCGGTTACCGCACTGAGATTGCCGAGCTGAAAAATGAGACATGGCTTGCAGAAGGAAGTAATGAGTTAATTAATCGCCAGTTCGTAAGGTTTTTAATCAGATTCTTTCCGCTTAGAAAATTCTCTCCGTTTATCATGGTGTTAATTTTTAATCGTCGAATAATCAGAGTTTCTTTCGCGAGTCAGCTCCCAAAATGACCAGAGAAATATTGCCAAAGCGCTGGCGCTCTGGCTTGACAAGGTTTTCATACCCTCCGTAAACTCCATTGTGTGGGAATTTGTGGGGTAAAGTGGTGAAAACGGTCACTAAGGGGTAGCTCAGGAATGTTCCGTGGAGCGACGATGGTCAACCTCGACAGCAAAGGGCGGCTCGCCGTACCTACCCGATATCGGGAATTGCTCAACGAGGAATCGCAAGGCCAAATGGTCTGTACCATTGACCTCCATCAGCCCTGCCTGCTGCTTTATCCTTTGCCCGAATGGGAAATTATTGAACAAAAATTATCACGTCTGTCGAGCATGAATCCCGCCGAGCGCCGCGTTCAGCGCCTGCTGCTGGGGCATGCCAGTGAGTGTCAGATGGATAGTGCCGGCCGTTTGCTGCTCGCCAATACGCTGCGGCAACACGCCGGGCTCACGAAAGAAGTGATGCTGGTCGGTCAGTTCAACAAGTTTGAACTGTGGGATGAACAGACCTGGTATCAACAAGTCAAGGATGATATTGACGCTGAACAGTCGACTCAGGAACCGTTGTCTGAGCGGCTACAGGACTTGTCGCTATAAGCATGTTGGAAAACTATAAACACACCACCGTCCTGCTGGACGAAGCCGTCAACGGCCTCAACATCCGCAGCAACGGCATATATATCGACGGTACTTTTGGTCGCGGTGGCCATTCTCGTCTGATTCTGTCCCAACTGGGGCCGGAAGGACGCTTGCTGGCGATTGACCGTGACCCTCAGGCGATTGCAGCCGCCAAATCTATTGAAGATCCTCGTTTTACCATCGTACACGGCCCATTCTCCGAGTTGTCGCACTACGTGCGGGAACGTGAATTGGTGGGCAAGATCGACGGCGTTCTGCTCGATCTGGGCGTTTCTTCGCCGCAGCTTGACGACGCAGAGCGCGGGTTTTCCTTTATGCGCGATGGCCCGCTGGACATGCGCATGGATCCCTCCACCGGCCTGTCCGCCGCAGAGTGGCTGATGAAGGCCGAAGCGGACGACATCGCCTGGGTGCTGAAAACCTTTGGCGAAGAGCGTTTCGCCAAGCGCATCGCGCGCGCCATCGTGGAAAGAAACCGCGTGGAGCCGATGACGCGCACCAAAGCGTTGGCGGATCTGATTGCCGATGCCAGCCCGTTCCGTGAAAAGCACAAGCATCCGGCGACGCGCAGCTTCCAGGCGATCCGCATCTATATCAACAGCGAGCTGGAAGAGATCGAGCGTGCGCTCGACGGCGCGCTGGAAGTGCTGGCCCCACGGGGCCGTTTGTCGATCATCAGCTTCCACTCGCTGGAAGACCGCATCGTCAAACGCTTTATGCGTCACCACAGCCGCGGCGCCCAGGTGCCGGCGGGCATTCCGTTGACCGAAGAGCAACTGCGCAGCATGGGCGGGCGAACGCTGAAAGCGCTGGGCAAAATGATGCCGTCGGAAGCGGAAGTGGCGGACAACCCGCGTGCGCGCAGCTCGGTGCTGCGTATTGCTGAGAGGATGCCCGCGTGATTGGCAACGAACGTCACGGCCTGGTCGGGGTGATTGGCGGCGATCTGCTGCGCAATGCCAAGATCCCCCTGATTTTACTGATTGCGTCACTGGTCTCCGCGGTTTTCGTGGTGACCACCGCGCACCGCACCCGCCTGCTGACCGCCGAGCGCGAACAGCTGGTTCTGGAGCGCGATGCGCTGGATATCGAGTGGCGCAACCTGATTTTAGAAGAGAACGCCCTCGGCGATCACAGCCGGGTTGAACGTATCGCGACAGAAAAACTGCAGATGCAACACGTTGATCCATCGCAGGAAAATATCATCGTTAAACAATGAATGGTTTAACCGGAATAATGACACGGAGTAGAAAGGAAACGCATGAAAGCAGCGCGCCCCGGTAAGTTGAGACGCCAGGAAGATCAGGCCAGCTTTGTCAGCTGGCGTTTTGCGTTGCTGTGCGGCTGCATTTTGCTGGCGATGGTCGGCCTGATGCTGCGCGTCGCGTACCTGCAGGTCATCAACCCCGATCGTCTGGTGAAAGAAGGCGACATGCGTTCGCTGCGCGTGCAGGAAGTGCCGACCGCGCGCGGCATGATCAGCGATCGCGCCGGCCGGCCGTTGGCGGTCAGCGTGCCGGTCAATGCGGTGTGGGCGGATCCGAAAGAGCTGAACGAGCGCGGCGGCATCACGCTGGACAGCCGTTGGAAAGCGCTTTCCGATGCGCTGAACATCCCGCTGGACCAACTCTCAAACCGCATCAACGCTAACCCGAAAGGGCGCTTCGTTTATCTGGCGCGCCAGGTGAACCCGGCGATCGGCGACTACATCCACAAACTCAAGCTGCCGGGGATCTACCTGCGGCAGGAGTCGCGCCGTTACTATCCGGCGGGGCAGGTGACGTCGCATATCATCGGCGTGACCAATATCGACGGGCAAGGCATCGAAGGCGTCGAGAAGAGCTTCGACCGCTGGCTGACCGGGCAACCGGGCGAGAGAACGGTGCGTAAGGACCGCTTCGGCCGGGTGATCGAAGATATTTCCTCCGTCGACAGCCAGGCGGCGCACAACCTGGTGCTGAGCGTCGATGAACGCCTGCAGGCGCTGGTGTATCGCGAGCTGAACAACGCGGTGGCGTTCAACAAGGCCGAGTCGGGCACTGCGGTGCTGATCGACGTGAACACCGGCGAAGTGCTGGCGATGGCCAACAGCCCGTCTTACAACCCGAACAACATGGCCGGTACGCCGAAAGAGACCATGCGTAACCGTGCTATCACCGATATTTTTGAACCCGGTTCAACCGTGAAGCCGATGGTGGTGATGACCGCGCTGCAAAACGGCGTGGTGAGAGAAAACAGCGTGCTGAACACCATCCCGTACCGCATTCAGGGCCACGAGATCAAAGACGTGGCGCGGTACTCGGAGCTGTCATTGACCGGGATCTTGCAGAAGTCGAGTAACGTCGGTGTTTCAAAGCTGGCGTTAGCGATGCCGTCCTCAGCGTTAGTAGATACTTACTCTCGTTTTGGGCTGGGAAAAGCGACCAATTTGGGGCTGGTCGGAGAAAGCAGTGGCATATACCCAAAAAAACAACGGTGGTCTGACATAGAGAGGGCCACCTTCTCTTTCGGCTACGGGCTGATGGTAACTCCGTTACAGTTGGCGCGAGTCTATGCAACGATCGGCAGCCTGGGCGTATATCGCCCATTGTCGATCACCAAGGTTGACCCTCCGGTCGCCGGCGAGCGCGTTTTCCCTGAACCTCTGGTGCGCACCGTGGTGCACATGATGGAAAGCGTGGCCCTGCCGGGCGGCGGCGGCGTGAAAGCCGCCATCAAGGGATACCGTATCGCCATCAAAACCGGTACCGCGAAAAAAGTGGGCCCGGACGGCAAATACGTCAACCGATACATCGCTTATACCGCCGGCGTCGCGCCGGCAAGTAACCCCCGTTTTGCCCTGGTGGTCGTCATCAACGACCCGCAGGGTGGGAAATACTATGGTGGCGCAATCTCCGCGCCGGTGTTCGGCGCCATCATGGGCGGCGTATTGCGCACCATGAACGTCGAGCCTGACGCGTTGCCTACCGGTGACAAAAGCGAATTAGTGATTAACAAGAAAGAGGGTTCAGGTGGCAGATCGTAATTTGCGCGACTTACTCGCCCCGTGGGTGCCGACGGCCCCCGGGCGCGCGCTGCGGGAAATGACATTAGACAGCCGTGTGGCGGCTGCCGGGGATCTGTTTGTCGCCGTTGTCGGCCATCAAACGGATGGACGCCGCTATATTCCGCAGGCCATCGCGCAGGGCGTCGCCGCCGTGATCGCCGAAGCTGACGGTCAGGCCGAAGACGGCGCCATCGTTGAAATGCACGGCGCGCCGGTGATCTACCTGAGCCAACTGAACCAGCGCCTTTCCGCGCTGGCCGGGCGTTTTTACCACCAGCCGGGCGAGCGTCTGCGTCTGGTCGGCGTGACCGGCACCAACGGCAAAACCACCACTACGCAGCTGCTGGCGCAGTGGAGCCAACTGCTGGGCGAAACCAGCGCGGTGATGGGCACCGTCGGCAACGGCCTGCTGGGCCAGGTGTGCCCGACCGAGAATACCACCGGTTCTGCGGTGGATGTTCAACACGTATTAAACGAGCTGGCGGAACAGGGCGCGACCTTCGCCGCCATGGAAGTTTCTTCGCACGGTCTGGTGCAACACCGGGTGGCGGCGCTGCCGTTCGCCGCGGCGGTCTTCACCAACCTGAGCCGCGATCACCTGGATTACCACGGTGATATGGCCAATTACGAGGCGGCCAAATGGTCGCTGTTCGCCGCCCACAGCGTGGGGCAGGCGATCATCAACGCCGACGATGAAGTCGGTCAGCGCTGGCTGAGCAAGCTGCCGGATGCGGTGGCGGTGACGATGCAGGGCAACCTGCAGCCGGGCTGTCACGGTCGCTGGCTGAAAACCACGGCGGTCGACTATCACGACAACGGCGCCACCGTTCGCTTCAGCTCCAGCTGGGGCGACGGCGAGATCGAAAGCCGCCTGATGGGCGCGTTCAACGTCAGCAACCTGCTGTTGGCCTTGGCGACGCTGCTGTCGCTGGGCTATCCGCTGGAGGCGCTGGTGGAAACCGGCAGCCGTCTGCAGCCGGTCTGCGGCCGCATGGAAGTGTTTAACGCGCCGGGCAAACCGACGGTAGTGGTGGATTACGCCCACACGCCGGATGCGCTGGAGAAAGCGCTGGAAGCCGCGCGCCTGCACTGCCAGGGGCAGCTGTGGTGCGTGTTCGGCTGCGGCGGCGATCGCGACAAGGGCAAGCGTCCGCTGATGGGCGGCATCGCCGAACAGTTCGCCGATCGCGTGGTGATCACCGATGACAACCCGCGTACCGAAGAGCCGCGCGCGATTATCAACGACATCCTGACCGGATTGCTGGACGCCGGGCAGGCGCTGGTGATCCACGGCCGCGCCGAAGCGGTAACCAGCGCCATCATGCAGGCGCAGGAACAGGACGTGGTGTTGGTAGCGGGCAAAGGCCACGAAGATTATCAGCTGGTGGGCAACCGCCGCCTGGATTACTCCGACCGCACGACGGTCGCCCGACTGCTGGGGGTGCTGGCATGATCCCTGTCTCTCTTCAGACACTGGCTGAGGTATTGAGCGCTGAGCTGATTGGCGCCGATTGCCAAATTGTCGAGGTGACGACAGACACCCGCAAGGTGACCGCCGGTTGCCTGTTTGTGGCGCTGAAAGGCGAGCGTTTCGACGCTCACGACTTCGCGGCGGATGCCGTAGCCGCAGGCGCCGGGGCGCTGCTGGTCAGTAAGCGCTTATTGGTGGACGTGCCGCAGCTGGTGGTGCAAGACACCCGTCTGGCGCTGGGGCAGCTTGGCGCCTGGGTGCGTCAGCAGGTGCCGGCGCGAGTGGTGGCGCTGACCGGCTCCTCGGGCAAGACATCGGTGAAAGAAATGACCGCCGCCATTCTGCGCGAATGCGGCGAAGTGCTGTATACCGCCGGCAACTTCAATAACGACATCGGCGTGCCGCTGACGTTGCTGCGTCTGGAACCGCAGCATGATTTTGCCGTGATAGAGCTGGGCGCTAACCACATTGGCGAAATTGCTTACACCACCGCATTGACGCGGCCGCAAACCGCTTTGGTGAACAACCTGGCGGCGGCTCACCTGGAAGGCTTTGGCTCGCTGGCCGGCGTCGCCCAGGCGAAAGGTGAAATCTTTACCGGCCTGCCGGCCGACGGCGTGGCGATCATCAACGCCGATAACAACGACTGGCCGCACTGGCAGAACATGCTGGGCGGCAAAACCGTCTGGCGCTTCTCGCCGCAGGCCGCCGCAGGCGTGGACTTCTTCGCGGATAACGTGCGGGTAAACGGCGCGGGCACGCAGTTCACGCTGCACAGCCCGTTCGGCACCGCCGAGATCGCGCTGCCGCTGCCGGGGCGCCACAACGTGGCCAATGCGCTGGCGGCGACGGCGCTGGCGATGTCGGTGGGCGCCACCCTCGAAGCGGTGCGTCAGGGGCTGAAACAGCTGCAGGCGGTGCCGGGGCGTCTGTTTCCGGTGGCGCTGGCCGAAGGCAAGCTGCTGCTGGACGACAGCTATAACGCCAACGTCGGGTCGATGACCGCGGCGGCGCAGGTGCTGGCAGAGATGCCGGGCTACCGCGTGATGGTGGTCGGCGATATGGCCGAGCTGGGTGCGGAAGCGGAAGAGTGTCACCGTCAGGTGGGCGAAGCCGCCCGTCTGGCCGGGGTCGACAAAGTGATCAGCGTCGGTGGTTTGAGCCGCGTGCTGAGCGAAGCGTCCGGCAACGGCGAACATTATCAGGACAAGACTGCAGTGATCGCGCGCGTGGCGGAATTACTGTCGGAACATGCGGTCATTACCGTGTTAATCAAAGGTTCACGTAGTGCCGCAATGGAGCAGGTAGTACGCGCGTTACAGGAGAAAGCACCATGTTAGTTTGGCTGGCCGAGCATTTGGTCAAGTATTACTCAGGCTTCAACGTCTTTTCTTATCTGACGTTCCGAGCCATTGTCAGCCTGCTGACCGCGCTGTTCCTGTCGCTGTGGATGGGCCCGCGGGTGATCAAGCGTCTGCAAGAAATGTCCTTCGGCCAGGTGGTGCGCAACGACGGCCCCGAGTCGCACTTCAGCAAGCGCGGCACGCCGACCATGGGCGGCATCATGATCCTGACCTCCATCACCATTTCGGTGCTGATGTGGGCTTACCCGTCCAACCCGTATGTCTGGTGCGTGCTGTTCGTGCTGGTGGGGTACGGCATCGTCGGCTTCGTCGACGACTACCGCAAGGTGGTGCGTAAGGACACCAAAGGGCTGATCGCCCGCTGGAAGTATTTCTGGCAGTCGGTGATTGCGCTGATTGTCGCATTCGCCATGTACGCCGTAGGAAAAGACACGCCAGCCACCGAGCTGGTTGTGCCGTTCTTTAAGGACGTGATGCCGCAGCTGGGCCTGCTGTATATCTTGCTGGCCTATTTCGTCATCGTCGGCACCAGCAACGCGGTCAACCTGACCGATGGCCTGGACGGCCTGGCGATCATGCCGACGGTATTCGTGGCGGCCGGCTTCGCGCTGGTGGCCTGGGCGACCGGTAACATGAACTTCGCCAACTACCTGCATATTCCGTATCTGCGTCATGCCGGTGAGCTGGTGATCGTGTGTACCGCCATCGTCGGCGCCGGCCTCGGGTTCCTGTGGTTCAACACTTACCCGGCCCAGGTGTTTATGGGCGACGTCGGTTCGCTGGCGCTGGGCGGCGCGCTGGGCACCATCGCGGTGCTGCTGCGTCAGGAGTTCTTGTTGGTGATCATGGGCGGCGTATTCGTGGTAGAGACGCTCTCGGTGATCCTGCAGGTGGGATCGTTCAAGCTGCGCGGGCAACGCATTTTCCGCATGGCGCCGATTCACCACCACTATGAATTGAAAGGCTGGCCGGAGCCGCGCGTTATCGTGCGCTTCTGGATCATTTCGCTGATGCTGGTGCTGATTGGCCTGGCAACGCTGAAGGTGCGTTAATCATGGCAGACTATCAGGGTAGAAAAGTCGTCATCATCGGGTTGGGCCTCACCGGCCTGTCCTGTGTCGATTTCTTCATGGCGCGCGGCGTGACGCCGCGCGTGATGGATACCCGTATCGCGCCGCCAGGGTTGGACAAACTGCCTGAAAGCGTGGAGCGCCATCTGGGCGATCTGAATCAGGACTGGCTGCTGGCGGCGGATCTGATCGTCGCCAGTCCGGGCGTCGCGTTGGCGACCCCGGCATTGAGCGCCGCGGCGGACGCCGGCGTGGAAATCGTCGGCGACGTCGAACTGTTCTGCCGTGAAGCGCAGGCGCCGATCGTGGCGATCACCGGCTCCAACGGTAAAAGCACCGTCACCACCCTGGTGGGCGAGATGGCGAAAGCCGCCGGTTGGGCGGTGGGCGTGGGCGGCAATATCGGCCTGCCGGCGCTGAGCCTGCTGCGTCAGGAATGCCAGCTTTACGTGCTGGAGTTGTCCAGCTTCCAGTTGGAAACGACGTATAGCCTGCGAGCGGCGGCGGCGACCATCCTGAACGTGACCGAAGATCATATGGATCGCTATCCGTTCGGCCTGCAGCAGTATCGCGGCGCCAAGCTGCGCGTGTATGAAAACGCCGCGGTGTGCGTGGTGAACGCCGACGACGCGCTGACCATGCCGGTGCGCGGCGCCGACGCGCGCTGCGTCAGCTTCGGCGCCGACGTGGGCGACTATCACCTGAACCGTCAGCAGGGGGAAACCTGGCTGCGGGTGCGCGGTGAGAAAGTGCTGAATACGCGCGAGATGAAACTGACCGGCCGCCACAATTACACCAACGCCCTGGCGGCGCTGGCGTTGGCGGATGCGGTCAATATTCCGCGCGCGTCCAGCCTGAAGGCGCTGACCACCTTCACCGGCCTGGCGCACCGCTTCCAGTTGGCTTGGGAGAACAACGGCGTGCGTTGGATCAACGATTCCAAAGCCACCAACGTCGGCAGCACCGAAGCGGCGCTGAACGGCCTGCAGGTAGACGGCACGTTGCATCTGCTGCTGGGCGGTGACGGCAAGTCCGCCGATTTCTCGCCGCTGGCGCGCTATCTGCAGGGCGACAACGTGCGTCTGTACTGCTTTGGCCGCGACGGCGCCCAGCTGGCACAGCTGCGGCCGGAAGTGGCGACGTTGACCGAGACCATGGAGCAGGCGATGCGCACCATCGCCGGCCGCGTACAGCCCGGCGACATGGTATTGCTGTCGCCGGCCTGCGCCAGCCTCGATCAGTTCCGTAATTTTGAAGTGCGCGGCGATGAGTTCGCCCGCTTGGCGCAGGAGCTTGGCGGATGAAACTACGCTTGCCGAACTTCGGGCTGACAGAACGGATGAAAGACTGGGTGACCGGCGCGCGCGACAACGATGCGGTCAACATGGTGCTGTACGATCGCACCCTGCTGTGGCTGACCTTCGGGTTGGCGATCATCGGCTTCGTGATGGTGACCTCGGCGTCGATGCCGATCGGCCAACGCCTGGCAGACGATCCGTTCCTGTTCGCCAAACGTGACGCGCTGTACCTCGGCCTGGCGTTCGGTCTGTCGCTGGTGACGCTGCGTATCCCGATGGAAGTTTGGCAGCGTTACAGCAACGTGATGCTGCTGATGTCGATCGTGATGCTGCTGATCGTGCTGGTGGTGGGGAGCTCGGTAAACGGGGCCTCGCGCTGGATCGCGCTCGGCCCGCTGCGTATTCAGCCGGCGGAGCTGTCCAAGCTGTCGCTGTTCTGCTACCTGGCGAGCTATCTGGTGCGCAAGGTGGAAGAGGTGCGCAGCAACTTCTGGGGCTTCTGCAAGCCGATGGGCGTGATGGTGGTGCTGGCGGTGCTGCTGCTGGCGCAGCCGGACCTCGGTACCGTGGTGGTGCTGTTCATCACCACGCTGGCGATGCTGTTCCTGGCCGGCGCGAAAATGTGGCAGTTCCTGGCGATCATCGGCTCCGGCGTGTTCGCCGTGGTGCTGCTGATCATCGCGGAACCGTACCGTATGCGCCGCGTGACCTCGTTCTGGAACCCGTGGGCCGACCCGTTCGGCAGCGGCTACCAGCTGACCCAGTCGCTGATGGCGTTTGGCCGCGGCGAGTTCTGGGGGCAGGGGCTCGGCAACTCGGTGCAGAAACTCGAGTATTTGCCGGAAGCGCACACCGACTTCATCTTCTCCATTTTGGGTGAAGAACTGGGCTATATCGGTGTGGTTTTAGCCCTGTTAATGGTATTCTTCGTCGCTTTTCGCGCGATGTCCATCGGGCGCCGCGCGCTGGAGATCGACCAACGCTTCTCCGGCTTCCTGGCCTGCGCGATCGGCGTATGGTTCAGCTTCCAGGCGCTGGTTAACGTCGGCGCCGCGGCGGGCATGCTGCCGACCAAAGGTCTGACGCTGCCGCTGATCAGTTACGGCGGTTCAAGTTTGCTGATTATGTCGACGGCCATCGTACTGTTGCTGCGAATTGATTATGAAACGCGCCTGACCAAGGCTCAGGCGTTTGTGAAGAGGTAAGGGATGAGCGGGAAACCTAAGCGTTTAATGGTGATGGCAGGCGGTACCGGCGGGCACGTGTTCCCGGGGCTGGCGGTCGCGCATCATCTGATGGCGCAGGGCTGGCAGGTGCGCTGGCTCGGAACCGCAGACCGAATGGAAGCCGATCTGGTGCCGAAGCACGGGATCGAGATTGATTTTATCCGCATCTCCGGCCTGCGCGGCAAAGGCCTGAAGGCCCAGCTGACTGCGCCGCTGCGGATCTGGCAGGCGGTGCGCCAGGCGAAAGCCATCATGCGCAGCTATCAGCCGGATGTGGTGCTGGGGATGGGCGGTTACGTTTCCGGCCCCGGCGGCCTGGCGGCCTGGCAGTGCGGCATCCCGGTGGTGCTGCACGAGCAGAACGGCATCGCCGGCTTGACCAACCGCTGGCTGGCGCGCATCGCCGCCAAAGTGATGCAGGCCTTCCCCGGCGCGTTCCCGAACGCCGAGGTGGTGGGCAACCCGGTGCGCACCGACGTGTTGGCGCTGCCGCTGCCGGCGGAGCGGTTGCAGGGGCGCGAAGGCCCGATCCGCGTGCTGGTGATTGGCGGAAGTCAGGGCGCGCGCGTGCTGAATCAGACAGTTCCTGAAGTCGCGGCGCGTTTGGGCGATAGAATTACGCTCTGGCATCAGGTTGGCAAGGGCGCGCTGGAAACGGTGCTGCGCGACTACGAAAGGGTAGGGCAGACGCAGCACAAGGTGACCGAGTTCATCGACGACATGGCCGCCGCCTACGCCTGGGCCGACGTGGTGGTCTGCCGCTCCGGCGCGTTGACCGTCAGCGAAATCGCGGCGGCGGGGCTGCCGGCGATCTTCGTGCCGTTCATGCATAAGGATCGTCAGCAGTACTGGAACGCGCGCCCGCTGGAAGAAGCCGGCGCGGCGAAGATTATCGAACAGCCGCAGTTCAACGCCGATGTGGTGGCCGAACTGCTGGCGAGCTGGGATCGCAAGACGCTGCTGGCCATGGCCGAGAAAGCGCGCGCGGTCGCCATTCCGGACGCCACCGAGCGCGTGGCGGCGGAGCTGGTGCGGCTCGCCAAGTAACGAGTGCAGGGGTCGGTGCGCCGAACCTGAATAAAAGCAATGTGATGTAGGGCCGGGGTACCGGATCCGGATTAGAGAGAGTGATGAATACACAACAACTGGCGAAACTACGTACTATCGTGCCCGAGATGCGTCGCGTCCGGCACATTCACTTTGTCGGCATCGGTGGTGCCGGCATGGGTGGTATCGCCGAAGTGTTGGCAAACGAAGGGTATCAGATCAGCGGCTCCGACCTGGCGCCGAATCCGGTCACCCAACAGTTGAGCGCGCTCGGGGCGACGATTTACTTCAATCACCGTCCGGAAAACGTGCTGGATGCGAGCGTGGTGGTGGTGTCTACCGCCATCTCCGCCGACAACCCGGAGATCGTCGCCGCCCGTGAAGCGCGCATCCCGGTGATCCGCCGCGCAGAGATGCTGGCGGAGCTGATGCGTTTTCGCCACGGCATCGCTATCGCCGGCACGCACGGCAAAACCACCACCACGGCGATGGTTTCGAGCATTTACGCCGAAGCCCGCCTGGACCCGACCTTTGTCAACGGCGGGCTGGTGAAGGCGGCGGGCACCCATGCGCGACTGGGGTCCAGCCGTTATCTGATCGCGGAAGCGGATGAGAGCGATGCGTCGTTCCTGCATCTGCAGCCGATGGTGGCCGTGGTCACCAATATCGAAGCCGACCACATGGACACCTACCAGGGCGACTTTGAGAACCTGAAGCAGACGTTTATCAATTTCTTGCACAACCTGCCGTTCTACGGCCGCGCGGTGATGTGCATCGACGATCCGGTAGTGCGCGAGCTGTTGCCGCGCGTGGGTCGCCACATCACCACCTATGGCTTCAGTGACGATGCCGATGTGCGCATCGAAGACTACCGGCAGATTGGGCCGCAGGGGCACTTTACCCTGAGCCGTCAGGACAAGCCGTTGCTGACGGTGACGCTGAACGCGCCGGGCCGCCACAATGCGTTGAACGCCGCAGCGGCGGTAGCGGTAGCGACCGAAGAAGGCATCGACGACGAAGATATCCTGCGCGCGCTGGCGGGCTTCCAGGGCACCGGGCGCCGCTTCGATTTCCTCGGTGAGTTCCCGCTGGAGCCGGTCAACGGCAAAGCAGGCAGCGCGATGCTGGTGGACGACTACGGCCACCATCCGACCGAAGTGGACGCCACGCTGAAAGCGGCGCGCGCCGGCTGGCCGGACAAGCGTCTGGTGATGATCTTCCAGCCGCACCGTTATACGCGCACCCGCGATCTGTACGACGATTTCGCCAACGTGCTGTCGCAGGTGGATGTGCTGCTGATGCTCGACGTGTACGCCGCCGGCGAAGCGCCGATCCCGGGCGCGGACAGCCGTTCGCTGTGCCGCACCATCCGCAGCCGCGGTAAGCTGGATCCGATCCTGGTTTCCGATGCCGATACCGTGCCGGAAACCCTGGCGCAGCTGCTGCAGGATGAAGACCTGGTGCTGGTGCAAGGCGCCGGCAACGTGGGCAAAATCGCCCGTAAACTGGCCGAGCTGAAGCTGCAGCCGCCGAAGAAAGAGGAGGAGCACCATGGCTGATAAAGTTGCAGTTCTGCTGGGCGGCACCTCCGCTGAACGTGACGTTTCCCTGCAATCCGGCGCCGCGGTGCTGGCCGGGTTGCGCGAAGCCGGTATCGATGCGCACGGCGTCGATACCCGCGATTTCCCGGTGACCCAGCTGAAAGAGCAGGGGTTCACCAAAGTGTTTATCGCGCTGCATGGCCGCGGCGGCGAGGACGGCACCCTGCAGGGGCTGCTGGAGTTCCTCGAGCTGCCTTATACCGGCAGCGGCGTGATGGCCTCGGCGCTGACCATGGACAAATGGCGCACCAAGATGGTGTGGCAGTCGATGGGCTTGCCGGTGGCGCCTTACGTGGCGCTGAATCGCCAGCTGTATCTCGGCGCTGAAAAAGCGGCGCTGCTGGCGCGCGTGGCGGATCTCGGCCTGCCACTGATCGTCAAGCCGAGCCGAGAAGGCTCCAGCGTCGGCATGAGCAAGGTCACCGAGAGCGCCGCGTTGGAAGCCGCGCTGGAAGAGGCCTTCCGTCATGACGACGATGTGCTGGTGGAGAAGTGGCTGAGCGGCCCGGAATATACCGTGGCGATGCTGGGCGACCAGGTGCTGCCGTCGATCCGCATCCAGCCGGCCGGCGTGTTTTACGACTACCAGGCCAAGTACATTTCGGATGACACGCAGTACTTCTGCCCGAGCGGTTTGAGCGCCGAGCAGGAAGCCGAGATGGCGGCGTTGGCGCTGCGCGCCTATCGCGGCCTGGACTGCAGCGGCTGGGGCCGCGTCGACGTGATGCAAGACAGCGATGGCAGCTTCTATCTGCTTGAGGTGAACACCTCTCCGGGCATGACCAGTCATAGCCTGGTGCCGATGGCGGCGCGCCAGTTTGGATTAAGCTTCTCGCAGTTGGTGGCGAGAATTTTGGAGTTGGCCGACTGATATGTCGCAAGCTGCCCTGAATGCGCGCGATCGCGAGGTCGATAACGGCCCGCGCCGCAGCAATGGAACCCAGTTGGCGGGAATGATTTTCCTGCTGATGGTGTTGGGAACGGTCGTGTGGAGCGGTTGGGCGGTGCTTGGCTGGATGAAAGACGCCAGTCGCCTGCCGCTCTCAAGGCTGGTGGTGACCGGCGAACGCCACTACACCACCAACGATGATATTCGTCAGGCGATCCTGGCGCTGGGCGCGCCCGGCACCTTTATGACGCAGGATGTGGACGTCATCCAGCAGCAGATCGAACGTCTGCCGTGGATCAAGCAGGCCAGCGTGCGCAAACAATGGCCGGATGAGCTGAAGATCCATCTGGTGGAGTACGTCCCGGTGGCGCGCTGGAACGATTTGCACATGGTGGACGCCGAAGGCAAAGCGTTCAGCGTGCCGGCGGAGCGGGCGGGCAAGCAGAAGTTGCCGCTGCTCTACGGGCCGGAAGGGAGCGAGCAGGATGTGCTGGAAGGCTATCGGGCGATGAGCGCTTCGTTGGCGGCCAGCAAATATACGCTGAAAATGGCGGCGATGACCGCGCGCCATTCCTGGCAGCTGGCGCTGGACAACGATGTCCGGCTTGAGCTGGGGCGCGATGACCGCAATGGGCGTTTGCAGCGGTTTATCGAGCTTTACCCGGTATTGCAGCAGCAGGGCCAGGCGGAGAGCAAGCGTGTCAGCTATGTCGATCTGCGCTACGAGTCCGGCGCTTCGGTAGGGTGGGCTCCGGTGTTGGTCGATCCGCAGGCGCTTGGCGGTCAGCAAAACAGTAATCAGCAACAGAATCAGGCACAGGCAAAACAACAATGATCAAGTCGACGGACAGAAAACTGGTAGTTGGACTGGAGATCGGTACTGCAAAAGTCTCCGCGTTGGTAGGGGAAGTTCTGCCCGATGGCATGGTCAACATTATCGGGGTGGGCAGCTGCCCGTCTCGCGGCATGGATAAGGGTGGCGTAAACGACCTGGAGTCGGTGGTGAAGTGCGTACAGCGCGCCATCGATCAGGCCGAGCTGATGGCGGACTGCCAGATCTCCTCGGTGTATCTGGCGCTGTCGGGCAAACACATCAGCTGCCAGAACGAAATCGGCATGGTGCCGATCTCGGAAGAGGAAGTGACGCAGGATGACGTGGAGAACGTGGTGCATACCGCCAAATCGGTGCGCGTGCGCGACGAACACCGCATTCTGCACGTGATTCCTCAGGAATACGCCATCGATTATCAGGAAGGCATCAAAAACCCGGTTGGGCTGTCCGGCGTGCGCATGCAGGCCAAGGTGCATCTGATTACCTGCCATAACGATATGGCGAAGAACATCGTCAAGGCCGTGGAACGTTGCGGCCTGAAAGTTGACCAACTTATTTTCGCCGGTCTGGCCGCGAGCTACGCGGTGCTGACCGAAGATGAACGCGAACTCGGCGTTTGCGTGGTGGATATCGGCGGCGGCACCATGGATATGGCGGTGTACACCGGCGGTGCGCTGCGCCACACCAAAGTGATCCCTTATGCCGGGAACGTGGTCACCAGCGATATCGCCTACGCCTTCGGCACGCCGCCGACCGACGCGGAAGCGATTAAAGTTCGACACGGCTGTGCGCTTGGGTCGATTGTTAGCAAGGATGAGAATGTAGAGGTGCCTAGCGTCGGGGGACGTCCTCCGCGCAGTCTGCAAAGACAGACGCTGGCTGAAGTCATTGAGCCACGCTACACCGAACTGTTGAATCTGGTTAACGATGAAATTTTGCAATTGCAGGAGCAACTGCGTCAGCAAGGGGTGAAGCATCATCTGGCGGCAGGTATCGTGCTGACCGGTGGCGCCGCCCAGATTGATGGCCTGGCAGCCTGTGCGCAACGGGTGTTTCACACTCAGGTACGCATCGGCCAACCCTTGAACATCACGGGTCTGACGGATTATGCGCAGGAGCCTTACTACTCGACGGCGGTAGGTCTGCTGCACTATGGAAAAGAGTCTCACCTGAGCGGTGAGACGGAAGTAGAAAAACGCGCCTCGGTGGGCAATTGGTTTAAACGCATCAATAGCTGGCTGAGAAAAGAGTTTTAATGTTTCAACAAAGAGATCATGCTGAGTAATCTTTTTATGATCTCGCAGCGACAGGCACAAAACGGAGAGAAACTATGTTTGAACCAATGGAACTAACCAATGACGCGGTGATTAAAGTCATCGGCGTCGGCGGCGGCGGTGGCAACGCCGTTGAACACATGGTGCGCGAGCGCATCGAAGGTGTTGAATTCTTCGCTGTGAACACGGACGCCCAGGCGCTCCGCAAAACGGCGGTTGGCCAAACCATCCAGATCGGTAGCGGTATTACCAAAGGTCTGGGTGCGGGCGCGAACCCGGAAGTGGGTCGCAATTCAGCGGAAGAAGACCGCGAAGCCCTGCGCGCAGCGCTGGACGGCGCAGACATGGTCTTCATCGCGGCCGGCATGGGCGGCGGTACCGGTACCGGTGCGGCGCCAGTGGTGGCTGAAGTGGCTAAAGATTTGGGTATTCTGACCGTGGCCGTGGTGACCAAGCCTTTCAACTTCGAAGGCAAGAAGCGCATGGCATTCGCGGAGCAGGGTATCGCTGAGCTGTCCAAACACGTGGACTCGCTGATCACCATCCCGAACGACAAATTGCTGAAAGTTCTGGGGCGCGGCATCTCTCTGCTGGACGCGTTCGGCGCGGCCAACGACGTGCTGAAAGGCGCGGTGCAGGGTATCGCCGAGCTGATCACCCGTCCGGGCCTGATGAACGTCGACTTCGCCGACGTGCGCACCGTGATGTCCGAAATGGGCTACGCGATGATGGGTTCCGGCGTGGCTTGCGGTGAAGACCGTGCCGAAGAAGCGGCCGAAATGGCGATCTCCAGCCCACTGCTGGAAGACATCGACCTGTCCGGCGCGCGCGGCGTGCTGGTCAACATTACCGCCGGCTTCGACCTGCGTCTGGATGAGTTCGAAACCGTGGGTAACACCATCCGTGCGTTCGCTTCCGACAACGCGACCGTGGTTATCGGTACCTCGCTGGATCCGGAAATGAACGACGAACTGCGCGTTACCGTGGTTGCAACCGGTATCGGTATGGACAAACGTCCTGAAATCACCCTGGTGACCAATAAGCAGGCCAGCCAGCCGGTGATGGATCACCGTTATCAGCAGCACGGCATGTCGCCTCTGCCGCAGGAAGTAAAACCTGCCGCCAAGGTGGTCAACGACCAAGCTGCGCAACCGAATAAAGAGCCCGACTATCTTGATATTCCAGCCTTCCTGCGTAAACAGGCAGACTAAGAATATCCTGAGAATTTGGAATCTCCGCTCTTTGTGCTAAACTGTCCCGCCAGCCATGCTGTATGCTTGGCTGGTAGGATGGATAACATTGCGAGATAAAACGATGATCAAACAAAGGACATTAAAACGTATTGTTCAGGCGACTGGCGTCGGTTTGCATACCGGCAAGAAAGTCACGCTGACAATGCGCCCAGCGCCGGCTAATACCGGGGTCATCTATCGTCGCACTGACTTGAATCCACCGGTTGATTTTCCGGCTGATGCAAAATCCGTGCGTGATACCATGCTCTGTACTTGCCTGGTGAATGAGCATGACGTGCGTATTTCGACCGTTGAGCACCTCAACGCCGCGCTGGCTGGGTTGGGCATCGACAACATTGTCATCGAAGTCGACGCCGCTGAAATCCCAATCATGGACGGCAGCGCCAGTCCGTTCGTGTTCTTGCTGCTGGATGCCGGCATCGAAGAGCTGAACTCGGCGAAGAAATTCCTGCGTCTGAAAGAGACCGTGCGTGTTGAAGATGGCGACAAATGGGCCGAGCTGTCCCCGCATAACGGGTTCCGCCTGGACTTCACCATCGACTTCAATCACCCGGCTATCGACGCCAGCTCTCAGCGCTATCGTCTTGATTTCTCGGCTGAGTCGTTCGTGCGTCAAATCAGCCGCGCGCGCACCTTCGGGTTCATGCGCGACATCGAATACCTGCAGTCCCGCGGCCTGGCCCTGGGCGGCAGCTTCGACTGCGCCATCGTGGTGGATGACTACCGCGTGCTGAACGAAGACGGCCTGCGTTTCGAAGACGAATTCGTACGTCACAAAATGCTGGACGCCATCGGCGACCTGTTCATGTGCGGCCACAACATCATTGGCGCGTTTACCGCGTACAAGTCTGGCCACGCGTTGAACAACAAACTGCTGCAGGCCGTGCTGGCCAAGCAGGAAGCGTGGGAATACGTGACCTTCCAGGACGAAGCCGAAATGCCGTTGGCATTCAAGGCACCGTCTACCGTATTGGCGTAAGGTCTGAATTCCTCGCCCGCTGCGAATAACGGCAGGCGCATCCTCTGAGAGCCTGAGCATTCAGGCTCGTGATGCGGTCTGATGTTTTGCAGTTGTGTCGCTGATTACTTATCACGACTGGTTGTGTTGGTACCCTCTCCGGCCAATGCAGCCAGCCGTTCCAATATCTTGCGCAGTTTTTCCGGGCTACGGCTCGCCAATCCTCTCAGTTCTTCCGCACTTTCCAGACTCAAATGCCGCATCGGCACCGGTTTTTCCGGCGCTTTCTCTGCGTTTTGCACCTGGTGGCTGCCTTTCGCCATCAAGGCCGGATTAATCCTGATGTCGATCGACGACAATGATGGTAGAATTTGCGCTCGTAGTGCAGACAGCAAAGCGGGTTGTTCGTAGCGCAAGCGCATCATCCAACTGGCATTTGCCGTTTCGAGCACTAAAATACCCTGTCGGAAATTCGCGACGCGGCACCAGGGATGCAGGGGAGCGGGCAACAGGCCCTTCACTGCACGGTTAAGCTTGAGCAGCGCCACCGCGCGTTGCTGGACGTTATGCAGCGGCCCTTTGCTGCCGGCAGACGCGTCGTCGAACAGGACATCTAATAATTGTGGACGGCTATCGCGCATAATGGGCTCCGGCGGATTATAAACTCGTGATCGGTATTCTAAATCGTTGGCGACAATTTGGCAGACGTTATTTCTGGCCCCATCTCCTGTTAGGGATGGTTGCGGCCACGCTTGGCGCGTCTTCCAGTTTGTCCGGCGCCCCCGATCAGGCCGCACTGCCGAATACGTCGTCCAGCCTTAACCGGCAAAATGCGGCCAATGGCACCTTCAACAGCCTGGCCCTGCTGCAGGACGCGCACCGCCGTCCTACCTTCAGCGTAGATTATTGGCAGCAACATGCGCTGCGCACCGTCATTCGTCACCTCTCTTTCGCGCTGGCGCCGCAGGCGGTTTATGCGCGGGTGCAGGAGAGCGAAGCCGAAGCGGAACCCCCTTTGCAGGTGGCGCAACTGGCGCTGCTGTCCACCCTCAACGCGCTGCTGACGCACGAGCCGAAGCCGCCGACCATCATTCGCCACACCCACCTTGAGGTGCTGCCAACGCTGGCACGGCACCAGACCGGCCTGTGGGTGGCGCAGGTACAGGGCATTCGCGCCGGGCCTGCCGCGCTCGTCTGACTCCGCCCTTCGGGCACAAAAACCATAAATAATAGCAAGTTGACTGCCGTGTCAGGCCGTCATGACAGAGATATCAAACATCATGTTAGTGAAATTATTAACCAAAGTTTTTGGCAGCCGTAACGATCGTACCCTGCGCCGCATGCGCAAAGTGGTTGAGCAGATCAACCGCATGGAACCGGACATGGAAAAACTGTCCGATGATGAGCTGAAAGCGAAAACCAACGAATTCCGCGCGCGCCTGGAGAAGGGCGAATCGCTGGAAAGCCTGATCCCGGAAGCCTTCGCCGTAGTGCGTGAGGCGAGCAAACGCGTGTTCGGCATGCGTCACTTCGACGTGCAGCTGCTGGGCGGCATGGTGCTGAACGATCGCTGCATCGCCGAGATGCGCACCGGTGAAGGTAAAACCCTGACCGCGACGCTGCCGGCTTACCTGAACGCCCTGAGCGGCCGCGGCGTGCACGTCGTGACCGTCAACGACTATCTGGCGCAGCGTGACGCCGAAAACAACCGTCCGCTGTTCGAGTTCCTCGGCCTGAGCATCGGTATCAACCTGCCGGGCATGCCGGCGCCGGCCAAGCGTGAAGCTTACGCCGCCGACATCACCTACGGCACCAACAACGAATACGGCTTCGACTACCTGCGCGACAACATGGCGTTCAGCCCGGAAGAGCGCGTGCAGCGCAAACTGCACTATGCGCTGGTGGATGAGGTGGACTCCATCCTGATCGATGAAGCGCGTACGCCGCTGATCATCTCCGGCCCGGCCGAAGACAGCTCCGAGATGTACATCAAGGTCAACAAGCTGATCCCTAAACTGATCCGCCAGGAAAAAGAAGACTCCGACACCTTCAAGGGTGAAGGGCACTTCTCGGTGGATGAGAAGGCGCGCCAGGTCCACCTGACCGAACGCGGCCTGATCCTGATCGAAGAGATGCTGGTGGAAGCCGGCATCATGGATGAGGGCGAGTCGCTGTACTCGCCGACCAACATCATGCTGATGCACCACGTTACCGCCGCGCTGCGCGCCCACGTGCTGTTCACCCGCGACGTTGACTACATCGTGAAAGATGGCGAAGTGATCATCGTCGACGAACACACCGGCCGTACCATGCAGGGCCGCCGTTGGTCCGACGGCCTGCACCAGGCGGTGGAAGCCAAAGAAGGCGTGGAGATCCAGAACGAGAACCAGACGCTGGCTTCGATCACCTTCCAGAACTACTTCCGCCTGTACGAGAAGCTGGCGGGGATGACCGGTACCGCCGATACCGAAGCCTTCGAATTCAGCTCGATCTACAAGCTGGACACCATCGTGGTGCCAACCAACCGTCCGATGATCCGTAAGGACATGCCGGATCTGGTATATATGACCGAGAAAGAGAAGATCGGCGCCATCATCGAAGACATCCGCGAGCGTACCGCCAAAGGCCAGCCGGTGCTGGTGGGCACCATCTCGATCGAGAAATCCGAAGTGGTTTCCCGCGAACTGACCAAAGCGGGCATCGACCACAAGGTGCTGAACGCCAAGTTCCACGCCATGGAAGCGGATATCGTCGCCCAGGCCGGCCAGAGCGGCGCGGTGACCATCGCCACCAACATGGCGGGCCGTGGTACCGATATCGTGCTGGGCGGCAGCTGGCAGGCCGAAGTAGCGCTGCTGGAAGCGCCGACCGAAGAGCAGATTGAAGCCATCAAAGCCGCCTGGAAAGAACGCCACGACGCGGTGCTGGCGGCAGGCGGCCTGCATATCATCGGCACCGAGCGCCATGAATCGCGCCGTATCGATAACCAGCTGCGCGGCCGTTCCGGTCGTCAGGGCGATGCCGGTTCATCCCGCTTCTACCTGTCGATGGAAGATGCCCTGATGCGTATCTTCGCTTCGGATCGCGTGTCCGGCATGATGCGTAAACTGGGTATGAAAGAAGGCGAAGCGATTGAGCACCCGTGGGTGACCAAGGCGATCGCCAACGCCCAGCGCAAGGTAGAGAGCCGCAACTTCGACATCCGTAAGCAGCTGCTGGAATACGACGACGTCGCCAACGATCAGCGCCGCGCCATCTACAGCCAGCGTAACGAATTGCTGGACGTGTCCGACGTGAGCGAAACCATCGCCAGCATCCGCGAGGACGTGTTCAAGAGCACCATCGACAACTACATCACGCCGCAGTCGCTGGAAGAAGAGTGGGACATTCAGGGGTTGGAAGAGCGCCTGAAGAACGACTTCGATCTGGAGATGCCGATCGCACAATGGCTGGACAAAGAGCCGGAGCTGCACGAAGAGACGCTGCGCGAACGCATTCTGGAGAACGCCAAAGAGCAGTACCAGCGTAAGGAAGACGTGGTCGGCAGCGAAATGATGCGCAACTTCGAGAAGGGCGTGATGCTGCAGACGCTGGATTCCCTATGGAAAGAACACCTGGCGGCGATGGACTACCTGCGTCAGGGTATCCACCTGCGCGGCTATGCGCAGAAGGATCCAAAGCAGGAGTACAAGCGCGAATCCTTCAACATGTTCGCCACCATGCTGGAATCGCTGAAATATGAAGTGATCAGCGTGCTGAGCAAGGTTCAGGTGCGGATGCCGGAAGAGGTGGAAGCGCTGGAACAGCAGCGCCGTGAAGAGGCCGAGCGCCTGGCGCAGCACCAACAGTTGAGCCACCACGACGAGAACGCGCTGGTGACCGAAGATCCGAACGCGCCGGCGACCGCCGAGCGTAAAGTGGGCCGCAACGATCCATGCCCATGCGGCTCCGGCAAGAAATACAAGCAGTGCCACGGCCGCCTGCAGTAATGCCGGCCGCGGTTAACCGATAACACCAGGGGTTCAGCTTGCTGAGCCCCTGTTTTTTGACACCCATCAGGAGGGTGAGATGAAACATCTGAATATCGCCGTGGGCATCATCCGCAATGCGCAACGGGAGATCTTTATTACCCGCCGCGCCGCCGACGCGCACATGGCCGGGTTCTGGGAGTTTCCCGGCGGCAAGATCGAACAGGGTGAAACGCCGGAACAGGCGCTGAGCCGCGAGCTGCGGGAAGAGACCGGTATCGAAGCCGAACGTGCCGAGCTGCTGGAGGTGGTGGAGCATCGCTTCAGCGATCGCATCGTGACGCTGAATTTTTATCTGGTGGAGGCCTGGGCAGGCGAGCCGTTCGGCCGTGAAGGGCAACCGATGCGCTGGGTAAAACAGGCGGATCTGCGTGAAGACGAATTCCCGGAAGCCAACGTCGGCATCATCCGACTGTTGGTGGCGCAGGCGAACGCCGCGCAATGACAAGCGTGGCCTGGCGCCCGCCAGGCCAACCGTGGGCGATCAGCGATCGTCCATTTCACTCCAGTCTTCGCTTTCCGACAGATCGCTGTTGCTCGGAATGCGCTTCTCTTCATCGGCCCACTCGCCGAGATCGATCAGCTGGCAGCGCTTGCTGCAAAACGGCCGGAACGGGCTGACTTCACCCCAAACCACGCCGGTGCCACAGGTTGGGCATTTTACTACGGTCGTCATAACGGTTCCTTACGCCTTCTGTCAGTGCTGAGAAGGCTTTCTTTCACAAGTTCAACAACAGGCCAGTTCGAACGTCAGGCGTTCAGGCACCACGCCATTTTCGCTGTCCAGCGGCAGGAAACGAATGGCATAACGCGTCTTGTGGCCGGAAATCTGCGGATAAAGCTGTGGCGCCAGATGGAGGCGCAGGCGCAGCAGATCCGCCCCTTCGGCGTTGTCCTGGAAAAAGCCGTTCAGGCTGATTTGATTGCGGAACGGTCCGGACTGGCGGATCAGATCCAGCACCATGGTCAGCGCCTGGTTCAGCGGATCCAGCGACTGCAGCCAGGTGGCGACGTCGGCGTCGCGATCCTGCTGCGGCGCGTGCATCCACATGTGCAGGGTCGGCAGATCGAAGCTGCAGCAGCCGCCGGGAATATTCAGCCGCTGGCGCACCAGGCCGATCAGCCGGTCTTCGCGCAGCGCCTGGCCGAGGCGCGGCGCCGCCATCAGCGCCGATGCGCGCGACTTCAACTGGCCGCGCAGCTGGTCGATCAGCGCCATGTCCACGCCCGGCACATCGGCCCAGGCCAGCAGTTTTTGCTGCTGGCGCTCCAGCTCTTTGAGCAGTTCGGTGCGCACTTCGCCGCGCTCCAGCACGTCCAGCAAGTCGGAGACGGTGCGAAAGAAGGTGAGGGCGATGGCGGTTTCACTCAGGGCGCGTTGGCCGTGCAGCTGTTGCAGCAGGAATTCGATGCGCAGCCAGGTGCGCATTTTTTCGTTCAGCGGGTGTTCAAAGAGAACGGTTGGGGAAACATCACTCATGCAGTTTAATCCTGTTGGGGCGCTGTTGCCGCCAGTTCAAGGTAGCGACGATGCAGTGCGGCGACCTGTGGCTCTATCCCCTGAGCGGCGCCGCTGTTGTCAATAATGTCATCCGCCACGGCGAGGCGCTGCCGGCGCGTGGCCTGGGCGGCGAGAATGCTTTGCGCCTGCTCACGGCTGACGCCGTCGCGCGCGATGGTGCGAGCCAGCTGGGTTTCGGCGTCGACGTCGATCACCAGCACCCGATCGGCGCGATCCTGCAGGCCGTTTTCCACCAGCAACGGCACCACCCACAGCGCGTACGGGCTGGCGGCCTGCGCCAGTTGGCGCTGGGTTTCACGGTGTATCAGCGGATGCAGCAGCTGGTTCAGCCAGGTTTTGTCATCGGGATGGCTGAAGATGCGCTGACGCAGCGCAGCACGGTTCAACGCGCCGTCCGGCAGCAACATTTCATTACCAAATCGTTCGGCGATCGCGGCCAAGGCAGGGGTGCCCGGCTCGACGACCTGACGGGCGATCACGTCGGCATCGACAAGGGTTGCGCCGTGGCGCGCAAAGGCGTTCGCGACGGTCGTCTTGCCGCTGCCTATGCCCCCGGTCAACGCAACAATGTAGGCCATGGTGTTAGGTGCATCCGATGTTCATAAAAAAATAATAGTCGAATCATAAAGCGATCGCGCAGAAGTGCAAGTCGGCAGGCGGCGCTTGCGCGTCGGCACCGTTCGGGCGGCGAGAAAAAGTGCAGCGGCACGGCAAAAATGAGCGGGCAATCACACTGCGATTATGCAGGTAAATTTGTCGGATTGTAGCGTAAATAAAGGCGAATTCGCAGTCTTGTTCGGCGATTATTAGCGCGTATTATAACGTCACTGGAACTGGCATTAATCTCGCCGCCGTCTTTTTGCGCCACTGGAAAGCCGTCGGGCAGAGGTTCGAATATCCTCCTTGCGATCCGTCGCCATTAACCAGGAAATCATAAGTCATGCGTATTGAAGAAGATTTGAAGTTGGGCTTTAAAGACGTGTTGATCCGCCCTAAGCGCTCCACGCTGAAAAGCCGCTCCGAGGTTGAACTGGAACGTCAGTTTACCTTCAAGCATTCAGGTTGCAGCTGGTCCGGCGTGCCGATTATCGCCGCCAACATGGACACGGTGGGCACCTTCCGCATGGCAGAGGCCCTGGCTTCTTTCGACGTTCTCACCGCCGTACACAAACATTACAGCGTCGAGCAATGGGCTGACTTCGTGCAGCGCATGCCGGAATCGGTGCTGCGCCACGTGATGGTGTCCACCGGCACCTCCGAAGCCGACTTCGCCAAAATGCAGCAGATCCTGGCTCTGTCTCCGGCGCTGAAATTCATCTGCATCGACGTGGCCAACGGCTACTCTGAACATTTCGTCGCCTTCCTGCAGAAAGCGCGCGAAGCCTGCCCGAATCACGTGATCTGCGCCGGCAACGTAGTGACCGGCGAGATGGTGGAAGAGCTGATCCTCTCCGGCGCCGACATCGTTAAGGTTGGCATCGGCCCGGGCTCAGTCTGTACTACCCGCGTGAAGACCGGCGTGGGCTACCCGCAGCTGTCGGCGGTGATTGAATGCGCCGATGCGGCCCACGGGCTGGGCGGCCAAATCGTCAGCGACGGCGGCTGCTCGGTGCCGGGCGACGTCGCTAAAGCCTTCGGCGGCGGCGCTGACTTCGTGATGTTGGGCGGCATGCTGGCCGGCCACGACGAGTGTGAAGGCACCGTGGTGGAAGAGAACGGCGAAAAGTTCATGCTGTTCTACGGCATGAGCTCCGAGTCGGCGATGAAGCGCCACGTCGGCGGCGTGGCGGAGTATCGCGCGGCCGAAGGCAAAACCGTCAAACTGCCGCTGCGCGGCGAGGTGGAGTTTACCGTGCGCGATATCCTCGGCGGCCTGCGCTCTGCTTGCACCTACGTTGGCGCCGAGCGCCTGAAAGAGCTGACCAAGCGCACCACCTTTATCCGCGTGGCGGAGCAGGAAAACCGCGTCTTCGGCAGCAAATAAGCCGCACCTTGCATTCGGGCGTCGCGTACCGCGGCGCCCGCTATACCTCTCCTTTATCCCAGCACGCTCCCCAGTTGAAAGATAGGCAGGTACATGGCGATCACCAAAGCGCCGACAATCCCGCCCACCACCAGCATCAGCAGCGGCTCCAGCGTTTGCGCCAGCGTATCGGCCAGCTCGTGCGTCTGCCGTTCATACCACTGCGCCAATTTATCCAGCAAGACGTCCAGCGAGCCCGATTCTTCGCCCACCCGCACCAGCTGCCGGCACAGCGGCGGAAACAGCGGTTGCAGGGCGAGGGCGTGATGAAACGCCTCGCCTTCGGCGAGCTGCCGCTGCACCTGCTCCAGCGCCTGTCGGTACAGCAGATGGTCGGCCGCCAGCGCCGCCGCGTTCAACCCTTCCACCAGCGTCAGACCCGCGCGTTGGGTCATGGTCAGAATACGAAACGTTTGGCTCAGCGCGCCGCCGCTCACCAGCCGGGCGATCAGCGGCAGGCGCAGCAAGGCGGCCTGCTCACGTCGGCGCCACGGCGGGCGCGGATGCAGCCAGCGGCAATAGCCGAACAGCAATGCGCCGAGCAGCAGCGCCAAATAGGGGCCAACGGCGATCAGCAGCGCGGACAACCCCAATAACCCTTGGGTAAACCAGGGCAGCGGCGCATCGAACGACTGATAAACCTTGGCGAATTCCGGCAGCACCATCACCAGCATCAGCACGCTGACCAGCAGCGCCACCGCACAGATGAAGAGGGGATAGCGCAGCGCTTTGGTCACTTTGCGGCGCAGCAGCAATTGGGCTTCCTGCTGCTGCGCCAGCTGCAGGCAGCAGCGATCGAGATTGCCGGTTAGCTCGCCGATGGCGATCAGTTGGCGATAGATAAGTGGAAAAACGCCTGGCTGCGCGGCAAGGGTTTCGGAGAGCGGCTGCCCTTCGCGCACCTGTTCTGCCAACTGGCGCAACAGGCAACGCCAGGCCGCCGAAGGGTGCTCTGCCGCCAGAAGCTGCAGCGTATTGACCAGCGGCAACCCGGCCTGCAGCAGGGTGGCGAGTTGGCGGGTGAAGTGGATCAAAGGTTCTCCGCGCCACTGGCCGGGCGTGACGCGTTTGCCGTGCCCGATCCGCCAGGGTTGCATACCTTGCTCAATCAGTAACCGGCTCACCTGCCGTTTTTCATCGCTCATCAGTTCGCCGTGGCGCAGGGCACCCTGGGCGTCGAAAGCCTGCCACAGAAACAGCCGGCGCGCTTTCATGGCGCGGTTACGCCGAGCTGGACGACGTCGATCACGCGGTACAGCTCTTCCAGCGAGGTCGCGCCTTCGCTGGCCAGCGCCAGGCCCGCCTGCAGCAGCGAAAGCTGCCCCTGTTCGCGGGCGATATCCGCCAGCCGGCTGGGAGCGGCGTTCGCCAGCAACGCCGCCTGTATTTCCGGCGTAATGGGCAACAGTTCATACACGCCGATGCGCCCGTAGTAGCCGCCGAAGCAATGCTCGCAGCCATCGGCGCGCCAGGCGGTCAGCGGTTCCGGCCAGACCGAGGCAGGAAAATGCGTGGGTTGGCTGTGCGGGTAGCGGCAGTGGCGACACAGCCTGCGCACCAGCCGCTGCGCGATGACCAGCTTCAGGCAGCCGGCGAGCAGGTAGCCGGGGATACCCATGTGCATCAGGCGCGTCAGGGTTTCGCCGGTGGAGTTGGTATGCAGCGTCGACAGCACCAGGTGGCCGGTTTGCGCGGCCTTGACCGCGATCTCGGCGGTTTCCGCATCGCGGATCTCGCCGATCATGATGACATCCGGATCCTGGCGCAGCAGGGCGCGCAGCACCCGGGCGAAGCTCAGCTCGGTTTTGGCGTTGATCTGGGTCTGATTGACGCCGAACAGCGGGATCTCGACAGGATCTTCGACGCTGCACAGGTTGCTTTGCGCATCGTTCAACTGGCGCAGGCCGCTGTACAGCGTTACCGTCTTGCCGCTGCCGGTCGGGCCGGTCACCAGGATCAAACCTTGCGGGCAGGCCAGCGCCGCCGCGTAGCGCGCCAGATCCGCTCGGCTCATGCCCAGTTGATCCAGCGGCAGCTCCTGCTGTTCGCCCTGCTGAACGCGCAGCACCACCTTTTCGCCGTGTAGCGTCGGCAGAGTGGCGATACGCATGGCATAGCGCGCGCCGTCCAGCGTCAGGCTGAGCTGCCCGTCCTGAGGCTGACGGCGCTCGGCGATATCCAGCTGGCCGAGGATCTTCAGCCGGGCGATGAGGCGTGCGGTCAGCTGGGGTGACGGCGAGGCGAGGGTTTGCAGCACGCCGTCGATGCGCAGGCGAATGCGAAAATGCTGCCGAAAGGGCTCGAAGTGGACGTCCGAGGCGCGACGCTGAATGGCCAGGCGCAGCGTCTGGTTGATGAACTGCACCACCGGCGCGTCGCCGTCGTCGGGGTAGGCGATGTCGGCGCTGTCTTCTTCAGCCGCCAGCGGCGCCGGTAGCGGTTCCTGGCGTTGGTTCAGCGCCTGCTCCAGCCTGGCCGCCGGCCATTGCTCCAGATGGATGCGCTTGCCGGTGGCGAAACGCAGCGCCGCCAGCAGCCCTTGCGGCGCCTCTTCGTTGAGGGCGATCGTCAGGGTGGTCGGATCTTCGTTCAGCGCCAGCGCCTGATAGCGCCGGCACAGGGCGTGAACTTCTTCGCTGATTTGCGCGTTCATCGCCGTTACTCCGCCGCGTTGTCGAAGCGGAAGACTTCCTGGCACACTTCAACCAGCGTTGCGTTTTCGCTGCTGCACAGCCGGCTCCAGCGGGTCAGCCCATCGGCGTTCACTTTGGGGGTTAATGCCACCGCCAGCCCCTGCAGCGTTTGGGTGCCGGTCAGTGTGATCACGCCTTTGACGACTTTCACCCCGCTGACGTAACGCGACGTGCCGCCGGTGGGAATGCCTTTGCTGCCGGCTTCACAGCCGGTGGGGGCGCCTTCGTCCAGCACGCACAGCTCGACCGCCAGTTTGTACGGCGACATGGTTTGCAGCATGTCGGTCATCGCCGCTTTCTGGATGTAGCGCTGGTAGGCGGGAATGCCGATGGCGCTGAGGATGGCGATGATGGCGATCACCACCATCAGTTCTATCAGGGTAAAGCCGCGTTGCGTTTCCATGCGTTGTCTCCTCCATAAGGGTGTGGAAGGCAACGGTAGCGGTTTGCACGGGGGCACGGCGAGGGGCTTTTGCGCGTTTCTCGGCGCGCTTCCATCAGTAATGACGTTGTTTGCAGCGGTGAATAAAAGGGTGCGAGGGGCTTCGCAATTTTACGGTAACGCCCCCGGCAGCGGCCGGGGGCGAGGGGATCATTTGAAGCGCATCGACAGATCGAGCGCGGTCACATGCTTGGTCAGCGCGCCGACCGAAATGTAATCCACGCCGGTCTCGGCGAAGGTGCGCAGCGTCTCACTGGTGACGTTGCCGGATACTTCCAGCTGGGCGCGGCCCTGGGTTTGGGCGACCGCCTGGCGCATCATCTCGACGCTGAAGTTGTCCAGCATGATGATGTCGGCGCCGGCGTCCAGCGCCTGCTGCAGTTCATCGAGCGATTCGACTTCCACTTCCACCGGCACGTCGGCGTGCAGCCAGAAGGCTTTTTCCACCGCGTTCTTGATAGAGCCGGAGGCGATGATGTGGTTTTCCTTGATCAGGAAGGCGTCGGACAGCCCCAGCCGGTGGTTGCTGCCACCCCCGCACAGCACGGCGTATTTCAGCGCGGTGCGCAGGCCGGGCAGGGTTTTGCGGGTATCGAGCAGGCGAGTCCGGGTGCCTTCCAGCAGGGCCACGTAGCGGCTGACCTCGGTCGCGACGCCGGAGAGCGTCTGCACGAAGTTCAGCGCGGTGCGCTCGCCGGTCAGCATCACCCGCGCGGGGCCGCGCAGCCGGCAGAGCGGTTGGTTTGGCGTCAGACGGTCGCCGTCCGCCACCAGCCACTCCACCTGCACCTGGTTGCCCAATTGAATAAAGACCTCATTCAGCCAGCGGCGGCCACAGAATACGCCGGCTTCGCGGGTGATGACGGTGGCTTCGGCCTGCTTGTCCGCCGGTAACAATTGCGCGGTAATATCGCGCCCGGCGTCGACTTCACCCCCCAGGTCTTCGCGCAGCGCTTGGGCGACGGCATAGGGAATATCACTTTCAATTCGTTCAAGAAGCTCGGTGCGGCGACTGTCGGCACTGTAGCGGCGTGTCGGCATGGAAAACTCCGAAATGGACGGTTAGATCGTAGGGGAACATGCTACTCTGTTGCAGGAATAAGTACCACCGCAGAGAGGTGTCTGATGCAGTTGGAAAATGGCTGGATTATCGGGGTGACGCGAGTGGTCTCGCCGCACTGCGATCGGCGCCCGGATGACGAGCCGCCGTCGCTGCTGGTCATCCACAACATCAGCCTGCCGCCCGGCGAGTTCGGCGGCCCCTATATCGACCAGCTGTTTACCGGCACGCTCGATCCCGCACAGCATCCCTATTTTGCCGAGATCCATCAGCTGCGGGTGTCGGCGCACTGCCTGATCCGCCGCGACGGGGAGATCGTGCAGTACGTGCCCTTCGACCAGCGCGCCTGGCACGCGGGCGTTTCCCTGTATCAGGGGCGCGACCGGTGCAACGATTTCTCCATCGGCATCGAGCTGGAAGGCACCGATCAGTTACCCTACACCGAGGCGCAATACCGCGCGCTGCAGGCGGTCACCGCGCTGCTGGCCGAACATTATCCGCCGCTGGTGGCCAATATCGCCGGGCATTGCGATATCGCCCCCGGCCGCAAGACCGATCCCGGGCCGGCGTTCGATTGGGATCGCTATCTGGCATCTCTGGAACAACGCGGCGCGCCCGCCGACGCTATGCTTGAGACAAGAAAAAGGGAGAGGAATCGCTAATGACGCTGTTTACGCTGTTGCTGGTTTTGGCCTGGGAGCGCCTGTTTAAGCTGGGAGAACACTGGCAGCTGGATCACCGTCTCGAAGTGGTGTTTCAGCGGCTGCATCGGGTTTCGCTGGCGCAGACGCTGGCGATGACCGCCGCCTGGATGGTGGTCGTCTGGGGCGTTCTGTGGCTGTCGCACGGGTTGTTCTTCGGCGTGGTGACGCTGCTGCTGTGGATCGTCATCGATCTGCTGTGCGTCGGCGCCGGCATCAAGCGCAAACACTACCGCGCCTATCTGAAAGCGGCGCGGCAGGGCGATACCCACGCCAGCGATCAGATGGCGGAAGAGCTGGCGTTGATCCACGGTTTGCCGGTGGACTGCAGCGAAGAGCTGCGCCTGCGCGAGCTGCAAAACGCGCTGCTGTGGATCAACTTCCGTTATTACCTGGCGCCGCTGTTCTGGTTCGTGGTCTTTGGGCCTTACGGGCCGATCGCGCTGGCGGGGTATGCCTTCCTGCGCGCCTATCAAACCTGGCTGGCGCGCCACAATACGCCGCTGGAGCGTTCGCAATCGGGCATCGATCACCTGCTGAACTGGCTGGACTGGATCCCGGTGCGCTTGGCCGGGGTGGCCTATGCGCTGTTCGGCCACGGCGAGCGGGCGCTGCCGGCCTGGTTCGCCTCGCTGGGGGATCGGCATTCATCGTCGTATCAGGTGCTGACGCGGCTGGCGCAGTTCTCGCTGGCGCGCGATCCGCATATGGATCCGGTGCAAACGCCGCGGGCGGCGGTGACGCTGGCGCGCAAGGTGACGATGATCATCGTGGTGGTGGTGGCGCTGTTGACCATTTACGGCACGCTGCTTTAAGCGGCAGCGAAAAGCAAAACGGGCGCCGAGGCGCCCGTTTTTTTGGTCATTCGGCCGGGATTACAGCTTGGCGAAGCAGCGACGCGCGGCGTCGATGGTGCGCTGAATGTCTTCCTTGCTGTGCGCCACGGACATGAAGCCCGCTTCGAAGGCGGACGGCGCCAGATACACCCCTTCCTCCAGCATCAGGTGGAAGAAGCGCTTGAAGCGTTCCACGTCGCACTGCATCACGTCCTGGTAGCAGGTGACCGCCGGCGCGTCGGTGAAGAAAAGGCCGAACATGCCGCCGACGTTGTTGACCACCAGCGGGATATTCTCTTCCTGCGCCGCGTGCAGCAGGCCAGCGGCCAGCATCTCGGTCAGTTCGGTCAGCGTCTGGTGCACGCCCACCTGCGACACTTCGGTCAGGCAGGCATAGCCCGCCGCCATGGCGATCGGGTTGCCGGACAGGGTGCCCGCCTGGTAGACCGGGCCGGTCGGCGCCAGCGCGTCCATCACGTCGCGGCGGCCGCCGAAGGCGCCCACCGGCATGCCGCCGCCGATGATTTTGCCGAGGCAGGTCAGATCCGGCTCGACGCCGTAATAGGACTGTGCGCCGGCCAGCGCCACGCGGAAGCCGGTCATCACTTCATCGATGATCAAGAGCGCGCCGTACTTGTCGCACAGCGCGCGCAGGCCCGGCAGGAATTCCGGCAGCGGCGGCACGCAATTCATGTTGCCGGCAACCGGCTCGACGATGATACAGGCGATCTCGGACGGGTACTGCTCGAAGGCGGCCCGCACCGAATCCAGGTCGTTATAGGTGCAGGTCAGGGTGTGCTTGGCGAAATCGGCCGGCACGCCCGGTGAGTTCGGCTGGCCGAGGGTCAGCGCGCCGGAACCGGCTTTCACCAGCAGGCAGTCTGCGTGGCCGTGGTAGCAGCCTTCGAACTTGATGATTTTGTCGCGGTTGGTGTAGCCGCGCGCCAGGCGGATGGCGCTCATGGTGGCTTCGGTGCCCGAGTTCACCATGCGCACCATATCCATCGTTGGCACCAGCTCGGTGACCAGCTGCGCCATTTTGACTTCCATCTCGGTCGGCGCGCCGAAGCTCAGGCCGCGCTGCGCCGCTTCGATCACCGCGTCGCGGATCGCCGGGTGGTTGTGCCCCAGCACCATCGGCCCCCAGGAACCGACATAGTCGATATAGGCCTTGCCGTCGGCATCGAACAGATAAGCCCCGTCTGCCCGCTCGATAAACAGCGGCACACCGCCCACGCCGGTGAATGCACGCACCGGAGAGTTCACCCCGCCGGGGATCAACTGTTGCGCCTGGGCGTACAGACTTTCGGACTTGCTGTGTAGGCTCATAAATCGGCTCCTGGATTCTCTTTTGAATGATTTGACCGCGCTATTCTAGAGGAGAGCGCCGCGTTATGAAACGATCACAGTCAGATACCATTAACGGCAGCGCCCGCCGCCGGGTTGGGGTAGAATAACCGCCTTGCCTATTTGTATTACAAATTACCTAACGAATTACTCGCGATGACGGAATCACAATCACAGCCAGTCGGGACGTTGAGCCCGCGTCTTAGCCGCAGCGATGCGGTGCGTCAGTTTATTCGCCGCGATAAAACGCCGGTGGCGATCCTGGTGATGGCCGCGCTGGTGGGGACGCTGGCCGGTTTGCTCGGCGTGGCCTTCGATAAGGCGGTGGAGTGGGTGCAGCAGCAGCGGCTGGCTTCGCTGGCGCAGGTCGCCGACTCCTGGATCCTGGTGTGGCCGCTGGCGTTTATCCTGTCCGCCGCGCTGGCGGCGCTGGGCTATTACCTGGTGCGGCGCTTTGCCCCTGAGGCGGGCGGCTCGGGCATTCCGGAGATCGAAGGCGCGCTGGAGGAGCTGCGGCCGGTGCGCTGGTGGCGCGTTATCCCGGTGAAATTCATCGGCGGCATGGGCACGCTGGGGGCGGGCATGGTGCTGGGGCGCGAAGGGCCCACGGTGCAAATGGGCGGCAACGTCGGGCGCATGGTATTGGACGTGCTGCGCATTCGCGGCGCCGAGGCGCGTCATACGCTGCTGGCGACCGGGGCTGCCGCCGGGTTGTCCGCTGCGTTCAACGCGCCGCTGGCCGGCATCTTGTTCATCATCGAAGAGATGCGGCCGCAGTTCCGCTACAACCTGATCTCGATTAAAGCGGTGTTTATCGGCGTGATCATGTCGAGCGTGGTGTTCCAGCTGTTTAACGGCCAGGGCTCGGTGATCGCGGTCGACAAACTTTCTTCGGCGCCCATTAATACCCTGTGGCTCTATCTGGTGCTGGGGGCGATATTCGGCGCGGTGGGCGTGGGATTCAACGCGCTGATCTTCCGCACTCAGGATATGTTCGCGCGTTTGCACGGCGGCAGAATGCGCAATGTCTTGCTGATGGGCGGGCTGCTCGGCGGCGTGTGCGGCATTCTGGGGCTGATCCAGCCGGAGGCGGCGGGTGGCGGCTTTGGGCTGATCCCGATCGCCGCGGCGGGCAATTACAGCGTCGGCATGTTGATGTTCATCTTTATTACCCGCATCTTCACTACGCTGCTGTGCTTCGGCTCCGGCGCGCCGGGCGGCATCTTCGCGCCTATGCTGGCGCTGGGCACGCTGTTCGGCACCGCCTTCGGGCTGGCGGGGGCGCACCTGTTCCCGCAGTACGGCATCGAAGCGGGCACCTTCGCCATCGCCGGCATGGGGGCGCTGTTCGCCGCTACGGTGCGCGCCCCGCTGACCGGCATCGTGCTGGTGCTGGAAATGACCGACAACTACCAACTCATTTTACCGATGATCATCACCTGCCTCGGCGCCACGGTGGTGGCGCAGCTGCTCGGCGGCAAGCCGCTGTATTCGTCGATCCTGGCCCGCACGCTGCAAAGGCAGGAGGCGCAGCTGGCGCGGGAAGCGGCGGAGAAAACAGGTAAGGAAAATACAACAAATGCGGTGAATACTTGAACGCAACACTCAGGTATCGGATAATCGTTAATATTAATCAGGCAGCCATAGTAGCGATCTGATGCTGAACAATGTTGGGAGTAAAGAGTATGAGTGATCAAACGGCACTGCCCCTGCAATTTACCGAGGCAGCAGCAAACAAGGTTAAGTTCCTGATTGCTGACGAAGAAAACCCGAACCTTAAGCTGCGGGTTTACATTACCGGCGGCGGCTGCAGCGGATTCCAGTACGGCTTCACTTTTGACGACAAGGTCAACGATGGTGACATGACCATCGAGAAGCAGGGCGTGGCGCTGGTGGTCGATCCGATGAGCCTGCAGTATCTGGTCGGCGGTTCGGTGGACTACACCGAAGGGCTGGAAGGGTCGCGCTTCGTGGTGACCAACCCGAATGCCAAAACCACCTGCGGTTGCGGTTCGTCGTTCAGCATCTGAGTTTGCCTGTCAGAATATCAACCCGCTCGCCTTACGGCCGGCGGGTTTTTTTATGCCTACCATTCCACGAGGATCACTTCCGCCCCGTTCTCCAGCGCCGGTTGGCGGGTAATGTTCGGCTGCGCCGCCGCATGGCTGCATTCGGCCCGTGGGGCGGCGGCCTCGAGGCGCACGGCGCATTGCGGTTCAATGGTCAGAGTAACGCCGATCCGGCCGCTGACGGCATCGGCATGCGAGGCGCCACTCAGCAGGGTGCCACAGCAGGCAAGCAGAATTTTTTTCATCATTGCGGGAATAGCCATCCGTAAGCAATCTTGTGATGACTTATCGGCAAAAAGTTAAAAAGGTTTAACAGCGCGGGGAAGGGATTAACCTGCGGATAACAGAATTTTACATCGTCACTACGCTATTTATTGGGTGAAAATAATACCACTAAGCCCGTTTTTAGTCTAATGAATCACCCAATGCGGCGTTGCCAAGCGCCGTCCCACAGGGCGACGGCTCAGCGTTCGAGAATAAAGGCGGGCAATTTGAGGTGCCAGCGGATGGCCGCCAACCGAATGGCCAGGGTGATGATCATGCCCAGCATCATGGCCTGTTGCAGCGGCATGCTGAAGGTGTAAAACGCCGTGGCGTGCACGATGCCGCCGATGATGCAGGCGGTGGCGTAAATCTCGGTGCGCAGGATCATCGGGATCTCGCGCGCCAGCACGTCGCGGATAATGCCGCCGCCGACGCCGGTGATCACCCCCATGCAGATTGCCACCAGCGGGCCGGTGCCGGCTGCGAAGGCCTTGTTGACGCCGATGCCGACGAACACCGCCAGTCCGACGGCGTCCAGCACCGGCAGCACCCACTGCGGCAGACGGCGCGGCTGGCGCACCAGCAGCAGCGTCAAGACGCAGGTGATCATCGCCACCACCAGATCGGTGGGATCCTTGACCCAGAACACCGGGCCGTTGGCCAGCGCCATGTCGCGGATGGTGCCGCCGCCGACCGCGGTGACCACGCCCAATACCAGCACGCCGAACGGATCCATGCGCAACTTGCCGGCCAGCAGTACGCCGGAGATGGCGAACACCGCCGTACCGAGAATATCCAACCAGAACACCAGCATCAGCGGATCTCCGCCAGCTGGCGGCACAGCTGCTGCGCCGCCAACAGGATGCGCGGCCCGCCGCGGTTGAACCAGTCTTCGTTCAGCGCGATCACCGGCACCTGCAGCTGCGGCGCCCAGAAGGCTTTCACATTGGCGGCTTCTTTCGCGCCGCCGGTGATGACGATGGCCTGCGGCTGACGCGCCAGCACCTGTTCGCGGCTGATTTGCGGCCAAGGGGTGCGGCTGTCGGCGAAGACGTTCTGCCCGCCGCACAGCGCCAGCACCTGGCTTTGCAATGTGGCGCCGGAGCTGGTGAACAGCGGCTGGGTACCGAACTGCAGCAGCACGCGCCGCGCTGGGTTAGCGGCATACTGTTGTCTGAGAGCGGCGAACTGGCGGCGAAGGCCTTCCGCCGCCTGATGCGCCTGCTCCGGGTGCGGGCTGTATTGCGCCAGTTTATCCAGCAAACCGGCGATCCCTTCGAGATTGTCGGCGTCCGCATAGAAGATCGGGATGCCGAACGCGGCGAGCTGATCCAGCACGCGCTGCGGATTGCCGCCGCGCCAGGCGAGGATCAGATCTGGCTTGAGCGCCAGCACCCGCTCCAGATTGATGCCCTGCCAGGAGGCCACCTGCTCCAGCCTGGCGGCCTGCGGCGGATAATCGGAATAGGCGCTCGCCGCCACCAGCACATCGCCCATGCCGGCGGCATAGGCGAGTTCGGTGGCGTTGGGCGCCAGGCTGATCACCCGCTGGGCGGCGCCGGCCGGCATGGCCAGCCAGAGCGCCAACAAACAGAGCATCGAGGTAAAGCGCAGCCTCACATTAACCGCGCTTGGCCAGGGTTTGCAGCATGGCGTTGACCATCAGCGTGGACTGTTTGGCCGCTACCACCAGGAACTCGTCAAAGCTCATGTGCGACTCGCTGTCGGCGACGTCGGAAATGGCGCGCACCACCACGAACGGCGTGCCGAACAGATGGCAGACGTGGGCGATCGCCGCGGCTTCCATTTCCACGGCGGCGACGCGCGGGAAGGTGGCGCGAATGCGCGCCAGCGGCTCGGCGCCGTTGATGAAGGCGTCACCGCTGCAGATCAGGCCGCGCACCGCGTGCAGATCCAGCTGTTTGATGCAGCCTTCCGCCAGCGCGATCAGCGCGTCGTCGGCGACGAACGCCGCCGGGCAGCCGGCCATCTGGCCCGGCTCGTAGCCGAAGGCGGTGACGTCGGCGTCGTGGTAGCGCACTTCTTCCGACACCACGATATCGCCCACGCGCAGGGTGCTGGCCAGGCCGCCGGCGGAACCGGTGTTGATCACCAGATCCGGGCTGCAGTGTTCCAGCAGCAGGGTGGTGCCCATGGCCGCAGAAACTTTGCCGATGCCGGATTTCAGCAGGGCCACCTCAACGCCGCCGATCTGGCCGGTGTAGATTTCGCAGCCCGCGCGCTGGATGGTTTGACGGTTTTCGATTTGCTCGCGCAGCAGGGTGACTTCCTGCTCCATTGCGCCGATGATGCCTACTTTCATAAATAACACTCGCTGATTGGCCGTGAGAATTGCGGCATAGTCTATCATGGCTGTGTGAGAGAGATAATGCGTTGCATCCGCCGCCGGGAATTGTTATCACGGGGGCAGGGCGCAACGGCGGAGAAACAGATGTCCGGGATCGACTTCAAGCAAAAAATCAGCTTCCAACGGCCTTTCAGCAAACCGATCGAGGCCGAGGAAGAGTACGACATCGTGCGGCAGTTCGAGAGCGATCGCGGGCGCATCGTCAACTCGGCCGCCATTCGCCGTCTGCAGCAAAAAACCCAGGTGTTTCCGCTGGAGCGCAACGCGGCGGTGCGCAGCCGCCTGACGCACTCGATGGAGGTGCAGCAGGTCGGGCGCCACATCGCCAAAGAGATCCTCAACCGCTTCAAACAGGCGGGGAGAATTGATGAGCTCGGCCTGACCCGGCTGCTCGATCCGTTTGAAAGCATCGTGGAAATGGCCTGTCTGATGCACGACATCGGCAATCCGCCGTTCGGTCACTTCGGTGAGTCGGCGATCAACGACTGGTTCGCCCAACGGCTCGATCCCGCCAGCTGCGGCAGCGAGCCGGGCAGCCACGATCGCTGCCAGGTGGCGACGCTGCGCCTGCATGAAGGGGAGAGCGATCTGAACCGGCTGCGTAGCCGGATCCGTCAGGATCTCAGCCACTTCGAGGGCAACGCCCAGGCGATCCGCATGGTGTACAGCCTGCTGAAGCTCAACCTGACCTACGCGCAGGTCGGCTGCATTTTGAAATACACCCGCCCGGCCTACTGGGCGAGCGACATCCCCGCCAGCCACAGCTATCTGATGAAAAAGCCCGGCTACTATCTGGCGGAAGAGGCCTTCGTCGATCGGCTGCGGCGCGAGCTGCACATGGGCGAGTTCGATCGTTTCCCGCTGACCTATATCATGGAGGCCGCCGACGATATCTCGTACTGCGTGGCCGATCTGGAAGACGCGGTGGAGAAGAGCATTTTCACCGTCGAGCAGCTGTATCAGCACCTGATTCAGGAGTGGGGCGAAGTGGCGCCGGGCGATCTGTTCGACAAGACCGTCGCCAGCGCGTTTCGCAAGATCGATCGCGGCGGCGCGCGGCGCAGCGCGGAAGATCAGTTCTTCATGTATCTGCGGGTGTTTACCGTGGCGCGGCTGGTGCCGCACGCGGCGCAGCGCTTTATCGACAATCTGGACGCGGTCTATCAGGGCAGTTTCAATCAGGCGCTGCTGGAGGATTCCAGCCCGGCGTACCGGCTGCTGAAAATATTTAAAAATGTGGCGTTCAAGCACGTGTTCAACCACCCGGAGGTCGAGCAGCTCGAGCTGCAAGGCTACCGGGTGATCAGCGGCCTGCTGGACATTTACAGCCCGCTGCTGGCGATGTCGCTGGCGGACTTCAGCCAGCTGGTGCGCGAGGACAGCCACCGCGCTTACCCGATCGAAACGCGCCTGTTCCACAAGCTGTCCACCAAGCATCGACTGGCGTATGCGGAGGCGGTAGAGGGGCTGCAGCATTTATCGCCGGAGCAGCAAGCCATTCGGGAATATTATTTCCGCGCCCGTTTATTGCAGGACTATATCAGCGGAATGACCGACCTTTACGCCTATGATGAATATCGTCGATTGATGGCGGCGGAATAATTCAACTGAAGAATAATTGTCAGCAATTCCAACCGGTTGGCTGTCTCGACTTTTGTAAAGACGGACAATATTTGTTTACTATTGCCAATCATCTGTGCCGGAACTTCGGGCTATTAATTAACTCTGAATAAGCACGCAAGACGGCCATTCTTTTTGAACGACTTTATAAGAGACACACAGATGAAAAAAACCGCATTAGTTCTGAGCGCACTGGCATTCAGTATCGGTATGGCGATGGGCCCGGTCACGGCCAGCGCCGCTGAAACCGCCTCTTCCAACACCCAACAGCTGCCGAGCCTGGCGCCGATGCTGGAAAAGGTGATGCCTTCCGTGGTGAGCATTAACGTTGAGGGCAGCACCACGGTCAATACGCCGCGCATGCCGCAGCAGTTCCAACAGTTCTTCGGCGAAGATTCGCCGTTCTGCCAGGACGGTTCGCCATTCCAGGGCTCACCGATGTGTCAGGGCGGCGAACAGCCAGGGCCGGATGGCCAGCCGCAGGGCACGCAGCAGAAATTCCAGGCGCTGGGCGCCGGGGTGGTCATCGATGCCGCCAAGGGCTATGTGGTGACCAATAACCACGTGGTGGACAACGCCAACAAGATTCAGGTGCAGCTGAGTGACGGCCGTCGTTTCGACGCCAAGGTGATCGGCAAGGATCCGCGTTCCGATATCGCGTTGATCCAGCTGAAAGACTTCAAGAATCTGACGGCGATCAAGATGGCGGATTCCGATCAGCTGCGCGTCGGCGATTACACCGTGGCGATCGGCAACCCGTACGGGCTGGGTGAAACCGCCACTTCGGGCATCGTATCCGCCCTGGGGCGCAGCGGCCTGAACATCGAAAACTATGAAAACTTCATCCAGACCGATGCGGCGATCAACCGCGGTAACTCCGGCGGCGCGCTGGTTAACCTGAACGGCGAGCTGATCGGCATCAACACCGCGATCCTGGCGCCGGACGGCGGCAACATCGGTATCGGCTTCGCCATTCCGAGCAACATGGTGAAAAACCTGACGGCGCAAATGGTCGAATATGGCCAGGTGAAACGCGGCGAGCTGGGTATCATGGGCACCGAGCTGAACTCTGAGCTGGCCAAGGCGATGAAGGTCGACGCGCAGCGCGGGGCCTTCGTCAGCCAGGTGATGCCGAAGTCTTCCGCCGCGAAGGCGGGCATCAAGGCCGGCGACGTGATCGTCACCATGAACGGCAAGGCCATCTCCAGCTTCGCCTCGTTCCGGGCGGAGATCGGCACGCTGCCGGTCGGCAGCAAGATGTCGCTGGGCATTATTCGCGACGGCAAACCGGTGACGATTGACGTCACGCTGGAGCAAAGCGCGCAGACTCAGGTGGCCTCGGGCAATATCTACACCGGCATCGAAGGCGCCGAGCTGAGCAACACCCAGGTCGGCAATGTGAAGGGCGTCAAGGTCGACAGCGTGAAAGCCGGCAGCGCCGCGGCGCGTATCGGCCTGAAAAAGGGCGATGTGATCCTGGGCGTGAACCAGCAGCCGATCCAGAACCTGGGCGAGCTGCGTAAAATCCTCGACAGCAAGCCGTCGGTGCTGGCGTTGAATATCCAGCGCGGCGAAAGCCAGCTGTACCTGCTGGCGCAGTGATAGGCGTCTGGCGTTAAAAAGAAAGGCACGCTGCGGCGTGCCTTTTTGCGTTATGGCCTGAGGATTCAGGCCGGTTGCGTCAGATGCGCGCGCGCCGCGTGGATCACCAGTTCAATCTCATCCAACAGCTCCAGCCACTCCGGCTCCAGCTCGTCGTTGGTGACGCCCTGGCGCAGCTGCCGCTCGAGGTAGAAACACAGCTGCTTGAGGCGCGGCACGCCGCTGTAGCTGCAGCTGCCGTGCAGCTTATGGACCAGATCGAGGATCTCGTCGTCATGCTGGCCGTCGAGCAGCGCTTGCACCCGCTCGCGCACCTGCGGCAGGAAATCGAGCAGCATTTGCAGCAGATCGCGCGCCAGATCCGGTTTATTGGCCGCCTGACGCAGCGCCAGCGGCCAGTCGAGCGACAGCGGCGCGTCGTCGGCGACGGCGTTTTCCACGTCGCCACTGTGGTAGCGCGACAGCACGCGGGTCAGCATTTTCTCGTCGATCGGCTTGGCCAGATAGTCGTCCATCCCGGCCTGCAGCAGGTGCTCGCGCTCGCCGCTGGCGGCATGGGCGGTAACGGCGACGATCGGCGTGGAGTTGTGATGCGGCAGCTGGCGGATCAGCTCGCTGGCGTGAATGCCGTCCATCTTCGGCATCTGAATGTCCATCAGGATCAGATCCAGCACGTTGTCGCGCGCCAGCGCCAGCGCTTCCTCGCCGCTCTCGCACAGCAGGGTTTTTTCTACCTGTTCCCCCAGCAGCGTGCCGATCAGCTTCAGGTTGGCCGGGTTGTCGTCAACCGCCATCACCGTCAGCGGCAGGCGTTTACGCTCAGGCGGCGCGGTGAGGCGTGTCGGTGTCTCCATCCTGAGCAGCGGGAACAACCGGGTGCTGGTGATCGGCTTGATCAGGCAGCCGAGCGCGCCTTGTTGTTTAAGCAGCTCGGCGTCGATCTGCGCCTGGCACGGCAGCGCCAGAATCACCCGATCGGCCAGCTTCAGCGAGGCCAGCAATTTGTCCTCGTGCTGCGCCATATTGGCGCGGAACGGGATGGGCACGCCGGCCAGCAGGAAGTCATAGTGGCCTGGCGGCAGCTGGGCCAGCGTCGGCGAGTGGGTGATCACCAGCTGCGTGACGCTGAGCATGTTGAGCGTCGCCTGTGCCGCCGTCGGGTTGGACTCGATATAGGCCAGCGTTTTGCCGTTCAGATCCGGCAGGCTCGGCGCCAGCGACAGCATGCCCTCGTTCAGATCCAGCGTGATGTGGAACCAGAAGGTCGAGCCGCGGTTTAACTGGCTGTGGAAGCAGATATCGCCCCCCATCTCTTTCACCAGTTTTTGCGTGATCACCAGCCCCAGCCCGGTGCCGCCGTGGCGGCGGGAGATGCTGGCGTCTGCCTGACGAAACGCCTGGAACAGCTGCGACTGCTGGCGTTCGGAGATGCCGATGCCGGTGTCGTGGATCTGCACTTCCACTTCCACCCGGCGATCCAGCCGTTTGCGCAGCTCGACGCGAATATCGATATTGCCGGTTTCGGTGAACTTGATGGCGTTGCCCAGCAGGTTGGTGATGATTTGCTGCAGGCGCAGCGAGTCGCCGATCACCTGCTCCGGCACGTCGTTGTGCACATCCAGCGTCAGTTCCAGCCCCTTATCGTGGGCGCTGGGCGCCAGCAGCACCACCACTTCGTCCAGCGTTTCACGCAGGGCGAACGGAATATGCTCCAGCACCAGCTTGCCGGCCTCCAGCTTGGAGAAGTCCAGCACGTCGTTGATGATGGTCAGCAGGTTGTTGGCCGAGCGTTCGATGGTCTGCAAATAGTCGGTCTGGGTCGCGCTCAAATCGGTTTTCAGCATCTGGCGGGTGAAGCCGATTACGCCGTTGAGCGGGGTGCGCAGCTCGTGCGACATGTTGGCCAGGAATTCGGACTTGATGCGCGCCGCTTCCTGCGCGCGTTTTTTCGCCAGATCCAGCTCGACGTTCTGAATTTCCATTTGCTCCAGCGTTTCACGCAGGTCGGAGGTGGCCTGATCGATGTTCTGCTGCATCTCTTCGTGATAGGCGGTGAGCGACATCGCCATCGAGTTGATGCCGTTCTTCAGCATGTGCAGCTCGCCGAGCATGTAGCCCTCCACGCGGCTGTCGAGCTGGCCGCGGCGGATACGGTCGACGGTATTCACCATGTTGCGGATCGGGCCGGTCACGTCGCGCATCAGCCGGTAAGCGAACAGGATGGCGATGCACATGCACAGCAACAGCAGCAGGGTGGAGACGAACACCTCTTTATATTGCTGCAGCCGCACCGACTGCAGATCCAGCTCGATCGCCACATAGCCCAGGTTGTTGTCGGGGTGGCTGCCGCCGTCGGCGGTTTCATCCGGATACTGGCTTTCCGACAGGATCGGCGTGCGCAGGATCAGCGAATCGCCGCGTCGGGTGAGCATCAGCTCAGTGGGCAACGGCACGCCTTTCGGCAGCTGCAGCTGAGCGAAGTTGTGGTGATAATTGGAGGTGACGAACAAATTGTTCTGCGCATCGAACACGGTGATCGAACGCACGATGTCCGAATGGCGGCGGTGCAACAGACTGACCAACTGCCTGACCGATTCGCGGCTGCGGAACGTCATGCCGTACTCGCTGGCCACCGCCAGCGGCTCGATGATGCTGGCGCCGGCGTCGACCAGTTGCTCCTGCAGCTCGTTATAGCGGTGCACCACGAAGAAGGTGCTGAGCAGCAAACCAATCAGCAAGGTCGGGGCCAGAATCAGGATCATCATGCGCGCACGCAGGCTGTATTTGGTCATGGGATTCCAATGTGGGAGAATTGACAGCTGACACTAGCTTAATGAACCAGCACACAATCGACAAATATGGCGCAATTCTACTCTCCCAAACGCCGCGTGACGACCCGGCAGAGCTCACAAATCTTCACCGTGACGGTGAGCGATCTCGACCCTTTCGGCCAGGGCGTGGCGCGCCACGACGGCAAAGCGGTGTTCGTGCCGGGCGTATTGCCGGGCGAGCAGGCGGAAATCCAGCTGACCGAAGATAAGCGCCAGTTCGCCAAAGGCAAGCTCAAGCGCCTGCTGAGCCGCAGCCCACAGCGGGTGGCGCCGCGCTGCCCGCATTTCGGCGTGTGCGGCGGCTGCCAGCAGCAGCATGCGGATGAGGCGCTGCAACAGCAGAGCAAGGCGGCGGCGCTGGTGCGCATGATCGCCCGCGAAACCGGGGTGACCCCGCAGCAGGAGCCGGTGATCGCCGGCCCGGAATACGGCTATCGCCGTCGCGCCCGCCTGAGCCTGGCGTGGCAGCCCAAGCCGCAGCGCCTGATGATGGGCTTTCGACAGGCGGCCTCCAGCGAGCTGGTGGCGGTGGAGCACTGCCCGGTGCTGCGGCCGGAGTTGGAACGGCTGCTGGCGCCGGTGCGCGCCTGCCTGAGCGGGCTGCAGGCGGTACGGCGGCTGGGGCATGTAGAGCTGGTGCTGGCGGATAACGGCCCGCTGCTGGTGCTGCGCCATCTCGACGCGCTGAAAGAGGCGGATCGGCAGGCGCTGTTGGCGTTTGGCGAGCGGGAAAACCTCGCCGTTTACCTGGCGCCGGACAGCGATCGCGTGGAAAAACTGTGCGGTGACACGCCGTATTATCAGGTTGACGGGCTACGCTTAGACTTCAGTCCGCGCGACTTTATTCAGGTCAATGACGCCGTAAACCAACAAATGGTGGCGCAGGCCCTTGAATGGCTCGACATTCAACCCAATGATCGGGTGCTGGACCTGTTCTGCGGCATGGGCAATTTTACCCTGCCGCTGGCGCGCCGCGCCGCTGCGGTGGTGGGCATCGAAGGTGTTGCCACGCTGGTAGCGAATGGGCAATATAATGCACATAAGAATAAGCTGAATAATGCATCGTTCTTCCACGAGAATCTGGAGGACGACGTTGCGCGGCAACCTTGGGCAGCACAAGGGTTTGATAAGGTGATGCTGGATCCCGCCCGCGCCGGTGCGGCCGGGGTGATGTCACACATTGTAAAACTGGCGCCGGCGCGGGTGGTGTATGTTTCCTGTAACCCCACCACGCTGGCTCGCGACAGCAAAGTGCTGTTGAGCGCCGGTTATCGTCTTGCGCGCGTGCGGATGTTGGATATGTTTCCGCACACGGGGCATCTTGAATCAATGGCGCTGTTTATCAACGAGCGCGCGCCAGAGGTCGCTGCAAAGTAGGGAGAAGTTATGGTTGCGGTAAGAAGTGCACATCTGAATACGGCGGGTGAGTTCGCTCTCGATGAGTGGATAGCCGGCTTGGGGCTACCTAACCCGCAGTCATGTGAGCGATTGGCCGCAACCTGGCGTTATTGTGAGCAGCAGACCCAGAATCACCCCGACGCCTCGCTGCTGCTGTGGCGTGGTCTGGAGATGGTGGAAATCCTCTCGACGCTGAGCATGGATAACGACAGCATGCGCGCAGCGCTGCTGTTCCCGCTGGTGGATGCCGGCATCGTGCAGGAAGAGACCCTGACCGAAGCGTTCGGCAAGGGCATTGTCGCGCTGGTGCACGGCGTGCGCGACATGGACGCCATTCGCCAACTGAAAGCCACCCAAAACGACTCGATGGCCTCCGAACAGGTCGACAACGTGCGCCGCATGCTGTTGGCGATGGTGGAGGATTTCCGCTGCGTGGTCATCAAGCTGGCGGAGCGCATCGCTCACCTGCGCGAGGTGAAAGACGCGCCGGAAGACGAGCGCGTGCTGGCGGCGAAAGAGTGTTCCAACATCTACGCCCCGCTGGCCAACCGGCTCGGCATCGGCCAGCTGAAGTGGGAACTGGAAGATTTCTGCTTCCGCTACCTGCATCCGGAAGAATACAAGCGCATCGCCAAGCTGTTGCATGAGCGCCGCATCGATCGCGAACAGTTCATCGACGATTTCGTTGCCGGGCTGCGCGCCGAAATGGCCAGCGAAGGCATTCGGGTGGAGATCTACGGCCGGCCGAAACACATCTACAGCATCTGGCGCAAGATGCAGAAAAAGCACCTGGCGTTCGACGAACTGTTCGACGTGCGCGCGGTGCGCATCGTGGCGGAGCGCCTGCAGGATTGCTATGCGGCGTTGGGTATCGTGCATACCCACTTCCGCCATCTGCCGGACGAGTTCGACGACTACGTCGCCAACCCGAAACCCAACGGCTACCAGTCGATCCACACCGTGGTGCTGGGGCCGCGCGGCAAAACCGTCGAGATTCAGATCCGCACGCGGCAAATGCATGAAGACGCCGAGCTGGGCGTAGCCGCGCACTGGAAGTACAAAGAGGGCGCGGGCGTGACCGTGCGCTCCGGCTACGAAGAACGCATCGCCTGGCTGCGCAAGCTCATCGCCTGGCAGGAAGAAATGGCGGACTCCGGCGAGATGCTCGACGAAGTGCGCAGCCAGGTGTTCGACGATCGGGTGTATGTGTTTACGCCGAAAGGCGACGTGGTGGATCTGCCGGCCGGCTCCACGCCGCTCGATTTCGCTTACCACATTCACAGCGACGTCGGTCACCGCTGTATCGGCGCCAAGATCGGCGGCCGCATCGTGCCGTTTACCTATCAGCTGAAGATGGGCGATCAGATTGAGATCATCACCCAGAAGCAGCCGAACCCGAGCCGCGACTGGCTGAACCCGAACCTGGGCTATGTCACCACCAGCCGCGGGCGCTCGAAGATCCATAACTGGTTCCGCAAGCAGGATCGCGACAAGAACATCCTCGCCGGTCGTCAGATGCTGGACAACGAACTGGAGCATCTCGGCATCAGCCTGAAAGAGGCCGAGAAGCTGTTGATCCCGCGCTACAACATGAACTCGCTGGACGAGGTGTTGGCGGCGATCGGCGGTGGGGACATTCGCCTGAACCAGATGGTGAATTACCTGCAGGGCAAGTTCAACAAGCCGAGCGCCGAAGAGCAGGATCGCGAGGCGCTGCGCCAGCTGGTGCAGCAGAAAGCGCCGCCGCCGGCCCGCAACAAGGACAATGGCCGGGTGGTGGTGGAGGGCGTGGGCAACCTGATGCACCACATCGCCCGCTGCTGCCAGCCGATCCCGGGCGACGACATCGTCGGCTTTATCACCCAGGGGCGCGGTATTTCGATCCACCGGGCGGACTGCGATCAGCTGGTCGATCTGCAATCGCACGCGCCGGAGCGCATCGTCGACGCGGTATGGGGTGAAAGCTACTCCAGCGGTTATTCGCTGGTGGTGCGCGTGATGGCCAACGATCGCAGCGGGCTGCTGCGCGACATTACCACCATTCTGGCCAACGAAAAGGTCAACGTACTGGGCGTCGCCAGCCGCAGCGACACCAAGAAGCAGTTGGCCACCATCGACATGGATATCGAAATCTACAACCAGCAGGTGCTGAGCCGGGTGCTGGCGAAGCTGAACCAGCTGCCGGACGTGATAGACGCCAAGCGTCTGCACGGCAACTAAGCCCACATCGCCTTTCGGGCCGTATCGATAGCGGATGCGGCCCGAAATCCATGAATTCGGCGGGCGCTCCCCTGCGCCCCCATGCTTTCTCAGAGATTTTTTATGACCCAATCCACTCCGCTGCAGCGTCTGCTGAACATCATGAAAACGCTGCGCGACCCGCAGATCGGTTGCTCGTGGGACCGCAAGCAAACCTTCGCCACCATTGCGCCTTATACGCTGGAAGAGACTTACGAAGTGCTGGACGCCATCGAGCGGCAGGACTATGCCGATTTGCGCGACGAGCTGGGCGACTTGCTGTTTCAGGTGGTGTTTTACGCCCAGATGGGGCAGGAGCAGGGGCTGTTCGATTTCGATGAGGTGTGCACCGCCATCAGCGACAAGCTGGAGCGGCGTCACCCGCACATTTTCGGCGACGCCGAGGGCGGAGACAGCGAAGCCGTGGCGGCGCGCTGGGAGCAGCTGAAGGCTGGCGAGCGCGCCGAAAAAGCGCTGCACTCGGTGCTGGACGACATTCCGCAGGCGCTGCCGGCGTTGATGAAAGCGCACAAGATCCAGAAACGCTGTGCCTCGGTCGGCTTCGACTGGAACACCCTGGGGCCGGTACTGGACAAAGTGTACGAAGAGATCGACGAAGTGATGCACGAAGCCCGCCAGGCGGTGGTCGACGAGAGCAAGCTGGAAGAGGAGATCGGCGATCTGCTGTTCGCCACGGTGAACCTGTCGCGCCATTTAGGCCACAAGGCGGAGAACGCGCTGCAGGCGGCGAACCGCAAGTTCGAGCGCCGCTTCCGCCAGGTGGAAGAGATTGTCCAGCAAAGCGGGCTGCGGCTTGAAGACGCCACGCTCGAGCAGATGGAAGACGCCTGGCAACAGGTGAAACGTCAGGAAAGCTGAATCGCCGCGACAATGTTGATCGCCGACAAGGTTCGCCCGAGCTGAAACGGTTAAGCTTTCAGTCAGGTCACAGGCGCATGGCTGCCGGCGGCGGCAAAAGGGCAACAAACTGAAATCTAAGGCGTTTTATCGCTCCTGAGGGGCGGTAAAAAGAAATTTTCTCTGCTAACTCTTTGTTTTACCTGGAGGGTTTATGCGGCGCCGGCGGAGTAAACCCTGATGAACACGGGAGGGCGGCCGAGATGATGGACAGCAAAACGATCGTTTGTAGGTCAGGAGAGGTTCGGGTATACTACTTTCCCGTCCTGGTTCTTCCATCGTCTTTAAACCTAAACTCTCAGGTTCAGCATGACAACTAATTATATTTTTGTGACCGGCGGGGTCGTATCCTCTCTGGGTAAAGGCATTGCCGCAGCCTCTCTGGCGGCTATTCTTGAAGCCCGTGGCCTCAACGTTACCATCATGAAACTGGACCCGTACATCAACGTGGATCCGGGCACCATGAGCCCGATTCAGCATGGGGAAGTTTTCGTCACCGAAGACGGCGCAGAAACCGATCTGGATTTGGGTCACTACGAGCGCTTCATCCGCACCAAAATGTCGCGTCGCAACAACTTCACCACCGGCCGCATCTACTCCGACGTGCTGCGTAAAGAACGCCGCGGCGACTATCTGGGTGCGACCGTGCAGGTCATTCCGCACATCACCAACGCGATCAAAGAGCGCATCATCGAAGGTGGCGAAGGCCACGATGTGGTGCTGGTGGAAATCGGCGGCACCGTCGGCGATATCGAATCGCTGCCGTTCCTCGAAGCTATCCGTCAGATGGCGGTGGAAGTGGGCCGCGAGCACACTCTGTATATGCACCTGACGCTGGTGCCGTACATGGCGGCGGCCGGCGAAGTGAAAACCAAGCCGACCCAGCATTCCGTAAAAGAGCTGCTTTCCATCGGTATTCAGCCTGATGTGCTGATTTGCCGTTCCGATCGCGCAGTTCCTGCTAACGAACGCGCTAAAATCGCGCTTTTCTGCAACGTGCCAGAAAAAGCGGTTATCTCTCTGAAAGACGTTGATTCTATTTATAAAATCCCAGGCCTATTGAAATCTCAGGGGCTGGACGATTATATTTGTAAACGATTCAGCTTGAACGCACCGGAAGCCAACCTGGCCGAATGGGAACAGGTGATCTACGAAGAAGCCAATCCGGGCGGCGAAGTGACCATCGGCATGGTCGGCAAATACGTTGAGCTGCCGGACGCCTACAAGTCGGTGATCGAAGCGCTGAAGCACGGCGGGCTGAAAAACCGTCTGACCGTGAACATCAAGCTGATCGACTCGCAGGACGTGGAAACCCGCGGCGTGGAAGTGCTGAAAGGGCTGGACGCGATCCTGATCCCGGGCGGCTTCGGTTACCGCGGCGTGGAAGGCAAAGTGATGACCGCACGCTATGCGCGCGAGAACAACATTCCTTACCTGGGCATTTGCCTGGGCATGCAGGTGGCGCTGATGGAGTTCGCTCGCAACGTGGCGGGCATGGAAAACGCCAACTCCACCGAGTTTATGCCAGACTGTAAGTACCCGGTGGTGGCGTTGATCACCGAATGGCGCGACGAAGACGGCAACGTCGAAGTGCGCAGCGAAGAAAGCGATTTGGGCGGCACGATGCGCGTAGGTGGCCAACAGTGCAACCTGATCGACAACAGCCTGGTGCGTCAGCTGTATGGCGAACCGACCATTGTCGAGCGTCACCGTCACCGTTACGAAGTTAACAACATGCTGTTGAAGCAGATCGAAGCCGCAGGGCTGCGTGTCGCCGGTCGTTCCGCCGACAACAAGCTGGTCGAGATCATTGAACTGCCGAATCACCCGTGGTTTGTAGCCTGTCAGTTCCACCCGGAATTTACGTCTACGCCGCGTGATGGGCATCCGCTGTTCGCCGGCTTCGTGAAAGCCGCAGGCGAGCATCAGAAGCGCCAGGTGAAATAAAATATTTGGTAGGCGGCGCGCGGTGAGAACCGCGCGCTGTTTGTCTGGAGTTTTAGTTTAACTTGTACTGAGGAAAACCTAATGTCCAAAATCGTTAAAGTCATCGGTCGTGAAATCATCGACTCCCGCGGTAACCCGACTGTTGAAGCCGAAGTTCATCTGGAAGGCGGTTTCGTCGGCCTGGCTGCTGCGCCGTCAGGTGCTTCTACCGGTTCCCGCGAAGCGCTGGAACTGCGTGACGGTGACAAGTCTCGTTTCCTGGGTAAAGGCGTACTGAAAGCCGTTGCTGCAGTAAACGGTCCGATTGCTCAGGCAGTACTGGGTAAAGATGCCAAAGACCAGGCGAACATCGACAAGATCATGATCGAGCTGGACGGCACCGAAAACAAATCCAACTTCGGCGCCAACGCCATTCTGGCGGTTTCCCTGGCAGCAGCGAAAGCGGCTGCAGCCTCTAAAGGTATGCCGCTGTACGAGCACATCGCTGAACTGAACGGCACCCCAGGCAAATTCTCCATGCCACTGCCGATGATGAACATCATCAACGGCGGCGAGCACGCTGACAACAACGTCGACATTCAGGAATTCATGATTCAGCCGGTTGGCGCGAAAACCCTGAAAGAAGCGGTGCGCATCGGTTCTGAAGTGTTCCACCACCTGGCGAAAGTTCTGAAAGCCAAAGGCATGAACACCGCCGTGGGCGACGAAGGCGGCTACGCGCCAAACCTGGGTTCCAACGCCGAAGCGCTGGCGGTTATCGCTGAAGCGGTAAAAGCGGCGGGCTACGAGCTGGGCAAAGACGTCACTCTGGCGATGGACTGCGCGGCTTCCGAATTCTACAAAGACGGTAAATACGTGCTGGCCGGCGAAGGCAACAAAGCCTTCACTTCCGAAGAGTTCACTCACTTCCTGGAAGATCTGACCAAACAGTACCCAATCGTGTCTATCGAAGACGGCCTGGATGAATCCGACTGGGCGGGCTTCGCTTACCAGACCAAAGTTCTGGGCGACAAAATCCAGCTGGTGGGCGACGATCTGTTTGTTACCAACACCAAGATCCTGAAAGAAGGAATCGAGAAAGGCATCGCTAACTCCATCCTGATCAAATTCAACCAGATCGGTTCTCTGACCGAAACTCTGGCGGCTATCAAGATGGCGAAAGACGCCGGCTACACCGCGGTGATCTCTCACCGTTCCGGTGAAACCGAAGACGCGACCATCGCCGACCTGGCGGTAGGGACTGCGGCTGGCCAGATCAAAACCGGTTCCATGAGCCGTTCTGACCGCGTTGCCAAGTACAACCAACTGATCCGTATCGAAGAAGCGCTGGGTGACCGTGCGCCATTCAACGGCCTGAAAGAAGTTAAAGGCCAGTAAGTTCGACCGATTCGGTTGCTAAATAAAAACCCGCTGCGGCGGGTTTTTTTATGGCCAGCGTTTGGCCAAAAGCGCATTAAAAAACCCGCCGCAGCGGGTTTTATCAGAAGCGAGCGTTACATCTGTTGCGTTGCCGCGGTCACCGGTGAACCCCCGCCTTTCTTGCGCACCCACAGCCAGTAAGCCACGGTGAGTAAAGCGATCCACACCAGCCCGACGTACAGCGCGATGCGGCTCTCTTCGAAGTAACCGAGCAGGCCGATGACGAATGCCATAAATGCGGTCGCCAATGCCGGCGCCACCGGCCACCATGGCACCGGGAAGCTCAACTGACGAGTTTCTTCCGGCGACAGCGTGCGGCGCATGACGATCTGCGACAGCAGGATCATCAGCCACACCCAGACGGTGGCGAAGGTGGCGATCGAGGCGATGATCATGAAGACCTTCTCCGGGATCAGGTAGTTGAGCACCACCGCCAGCAGCAGGGCGACCGACATCACCAGCACCGTCATCCACGGCACGCCGCTGGCGGTCAGTTTGGTGAAGCTGCGCGGCGCCTGGCCGTCCTGCGCCATGCCGTACATCATGCGGCCGGCGCCGAAGATGTCGCTGTTGATGGCCGAGATGGCGGCGGTGATCACCACCACGTTCAGCACGTTGGCGGCGGAGCTGATGCCGAGGTTGCTGAAGATCTCAACGAACGGGCTGCCGTTCTGGCCGATGCTGTTCCACGGGTAGATCGCCATCAGCACCGTCAGCGTCAGCACGTAAAACAGCAGGATGCGCACTGGCACGGCGTTGATCGCTTTCGGCAGCACTTTGGCAGGGTCTTTCGCCTCGCTGGCGGTAATGCCGATGATCTCGATGCCGCCGAAGGCGAACATCACCACCGCCAATGACGCGACCACGCCGCCGATGCCGTTAGGCATAAAGCCGCCGTGCTGCCACAGGTTACTGATACCGGTAGCGTGCTGGGCTTGGCCGAAGCCGAACAGCATCACCGCCGCGCCGCCGACGATCATCGCCACGATGGCGGCGACCTTGACCAGCGACAGCCAGAATTCCAGCTCGCCGAACACCTTGACGCTGCACAAATTGAGCGCGCCGATAAACAGAATGATGCTGAGCACCCAGACCCACTGGGCGACGTCCGGGAACCACAGCCCCATATAAATGCCGAAGGCGGTGACGTCTGCCAGGGCGACGATCACCATTTCGAAGGTGTAGGTCCAACCGGTGAGGAACCCGGCCAGCGGGCCGAGATAGTGGCTGGCGTAGTGGCCGAACGAGCCGGAAACCGGCTGGTGCACCGCCATTTCACCCAGCGCGCGCATCACCATGAACACCGCCGCGCCGCCCACCAGGTAGGCCAGCAGCACGGCCGGGCCGGCCAGCTGGATGGCGCCGGCGGAGCCGTAGAACAGGCCGGTGCCGATCGCCGAGCCGAGAGCCATGAAACGGATGTGCCGCGCGTTTAGTCCGCGTCTGAGTTGTGTTGTTTCGTTACGCATGTTGCTTCCCGTTAAGTGTTTGCCGAACAGGCACGCGCTGCCCGCGCCGGGTGGAACGCACCCGGCGGGGCAGAACAAACTGCGTGATTCAGTGTGTGATGATTATGCCTGGCTAGGCAGCAGCGCCGCAGGCAGCAGCGATGTCAGGTGACCGGCCGCCAAGAGTTGGCTGGCGGCTTCAATGTCGGGGGCGAAGAAACGATCCTTGTCGTAGAAACTGACATGCTCGCGCAGCAGGCGGCGCGCCTGCTCCAGACCTTCCGAGGTCTTCAGGCCGTTGCGGAAATCCAGGCCCTGGCAGGCGGCCAGCCATTCGACCGCCAGAATGCCGCGCACGTTGTCCGCCATGATCCACAGGCGGCGACCGGCGGCCGGCGCCATGGAAACGTGGTCTTCCTGGTTGGCGGAGGTCGGAATGCTGTCGACGCTCGACGGGTGCGCCAGCGCTTTGTTTTCGCTGGCCAGCGCCGCGGCGGTCACCTGGGCGATCATGAAGCCGGAGTTCACGCCGCCGTTTTCCACCAGGAACGGTGGCAGTTGCGACATGTGCTTGTCCATCATCAGCGAGATGCGGCGCTCGGACAGCGAACCGATTTCGGCGAACGCCAGCGCCAGGTTATCGGCGGCCATCGCCACCGGCTCGGCGTGGAAGTTGCCGCCGGACAGCACGTCGCCCTGTTCGGCGAACACCAGCGGGTTATCCGAGACGGCGTTGGCTTCAATTTCCAGCACCTCGGCGGCCTGGCGGATCTGCGTCAGGCAGGCGCCCATCACCTGCGGCTGGCAGCGCAGGGAGTAAGGATCCTGCACTTTTTCGCAGTTGCGATGCGAGTCGGAGACTTCGCTGCGCGCGCCGAGCAGGTGGCGGTAGGCGAGGGCGGCGTCGATCTGGCCGCGCTGGCCGCGCACCTCGTGGATGCGCGCATCGAACGGGCTGCGAGAGCCCAGCGCCGCTTCCACCGTCAGGCTGCCCGCCACGGTCGCGGCGGCGAACAGATCTTCGGCATCGAACAGGCCGCGCAGTGCGAAGGCGGCGGAGACTTGGGTGCCGTTCAGCAGCGCCAGGCCCTCTTTCGCCGCCAGCGTCAGCGGTTTCAGGCCGGCCTTGGCCAGCGCTTCGGTCGCCGGCAGCCATTGGCCCTGATGGCGCGCCTGGCCTTCGCCCAGCAGCACCAGGCTCATGTGCGCCAGCGGCGCCAGGTCGCCGGAGGCGCCGACGGAGCCTTTCAGCGGAATATGCGGATAAACTTCGGCGTTGACCAGCGCGATCAGCGCCTGAATGACTTCCAGACGAATGCCGGAGAAGCCGCGCGACAGGCTGTTGATCTTCAGCACCATGATCAGGCGCACCAGGTTGTCGTCGGTCGGCTCGCCCACGCCGGCGGCGTGCGACAGCACGATCGAACGCTGCAGGTTTTCCAGATCGTCGCGGGCGATGCGCGTCGAAGCCAGCAGGCCAAACCCGGTATTGATGCCGTAAGTGGTGCGGTTTTCTTCAACGATGCGTTCCACGCAGGCCACGCTCTGCTGGATTGGCGCGTAGGCGTTGTCGTCCAGCGTCAGCGTCACCGGGTGTTGATAGACGTCGCGTAGCTGGGCCAGCGTCAGTTTGCCCGGGCGAATAGTCAGCGCTTTCATGCTTTTTCTCCTTGGGTCGCGGCAACCATCGGCAGATTCAGGCCTTGCTCACGGGCGCAGTCGATAGCGATATCGTAACCGGCGTCGGCGTGACGCATGACCCCGGTAGCCGGGTCATTGTGCAGGACGCGGGCGATGCGCTCGGCGGCTTCGTCGGTGCCGTCGCAGACGATCACCATGCCGGAGTGTTGGGAGAAGCCCATGCCGACGCCGCCGCCGTGGTGCAGGGAAACCCAGGTGGCGCCGCTGGCGGTGTTCAGCAGGGCGTTGAGCAACGGCCAGTCGGAAACCGCATCGGAGCCGTCTTTCATCGCTTCGGTTTCACGGTTCGGGCTGGAAACGGAGCCGGAATCTAGGTGATCGCGGCCGATGACGATCGGGGCGGACAGTTCGCCGCGGCGCACCATTTCGTTGAACGCCAGGCCCAGCTTGGCGCGCTGGCCGAGGCCAACCCAGCAGATGCGCGCCGGCAGGCCCTGGAAGCTGATGCGCTCGCGCGCCATGTCCAGCCAGCGGTGCAGGTGTTCGTCATCCGGGATCAGCTCTTTCACCATGGCGTCGGTTTTGTAGATGTCCTGCGGATCGCCGGACAGCGCCGCCCAGCGGAATGGCCCGATGCCGCGGCAGAACAGCGGACGGATGTAGGCCGGCACGAAGCCCGGGAAGTCGAAGGCGTTGTCGACGCCGGTTTCTTTCGCCATCTGGCGGATGTTGTTGCCGTAGTCGAAGGTCGGCACGCCCATCTGCTGGAAGGCCAGCATGGCTTTGACGTGATCGGCCATCGACTGCTTGGCGGCGGCGACCACTTTGGCCGGCTCGGTCTGGGCGCGCTGGCGATATTCTTCCCAGCTCCAACCTTTCGGCAGGTAGCCGTTCAGCGGATCGTGGGCGCTGGTCTGATCGGTGACCATGTCCGGGCGCACGCCGCGGCGAACCAGCTCAGGCAGGATTTCCGCCGCGTTGCCGCACAGGGCGATGGAGATGGCTTTGCCTTCCGAGGTGTATTTTTTGATGCGTGCCAGCGCGTCGTCCAAATCTTTAGCCTGCTCATCGACGTAGCGGGTTTTCAGGCGGAAATCGATGCGGCTCTGCTGACATTCGATGTTCAGCGAGCAGGCGCCCGCCAGCGTCGCGGCCAGCGGCTGCGCGCCACCCATGCCGCCCAGGCCGGCGGTCAGCACCCAGCGGCCCTGCAGGCTGCCGTCGTAATGCTGGCGGCCCGCTTCGACGAAGGTCTCATAGGTGCCCTGAACGATGCCCTGGCTGCCGATGTAGATCCAACTGCCGGCGGTCATCTGGCCGTACATGGCCAGGCCTTTGGCGTCCAGCTCGTTGAAGTGTTCCCAGGTTGCCCAGTGGGGCACCAGGTTGGAGTTGGCGATCAGCACACGCGGCGCGTTGCTGTGGGTTTTGAAGACGCCGACCGGCTTGCCGGACTGCACCAGCAGGGTTTCGTCTTCCTCCAGCGTTTTCAGCGTTTCGACGATCTTGTCGTAGCAATCCCAGTCGCGCGCGGCGCGGCCGATGCCGCCGTACACCACCAGCTCGTGTGGGTTCTCCGCAACTTCAGGATCGAGGTTGTTCATCAGCATGCGTAACGGCGCTTCGGTCAGCCAGCTTTTTGCGTTTAATTGTGTGCCGCGTGGCGCGCGTACATCGACATTGCGAACTTTGTTATTTGTAGTCACAGCAGTTTCCTCAAACAGTATCGGTGCAGATTCCATGCCGCGGTGGGGGATGAGTACCACGGCATAACAATGCGTAGGGTTTATTAACATATACTTGTATGTACAAGCATATGCAACACTGACCAGTTGCCGCTTAAAAGTGGCATAAGAAAAAGTTATTTTCTTTTTATATCAGTTTGATATGCGATTTTTTATCGCCGGCTTCATGTATGGAAAACCGGAGAAAAGTGAGCTGTTCGGCAAAAATGAATTAAAAATGACTCATTTTTGGGCGGCTAGTCACAATATTTTTACAGACTGATTACAGTTGCGGCCAGAGGATAAACAAACCCTATCGCCGCAGGGAAAAAGCCCGCCGTCGGTGGCGGGCTTGCCAGGGTCAGGCCGCCGGTTGTAGCGTCGGTTTGCGGCTCATTTTGCATACCGTGGCGATGGCGGCGATCAGCGCCGGCACGCACAGGAACATCAGGATGCTCTGCACCTCCCACTGCATCGCCAGCAGTTGGGCGCCCATCATGGTGCCGGCGACGCCGCCGAAGCGGCCGATGCCCTGCATCCAGGCGATGCCGGTGGCGCGGCTGTGGGTGGGGTAGAAGGTGGCCGCCAGCGTTTGCAGCCCGGACTGCGCGCCGTTCATGGTGACGCCCATCAGGAAGATGAAGGCGCCCAGCAGCACGATGTGTTTGTCCTCGGTCGCCATCGCCACGATCAGCAGGGCAGTGGCGACAAAGCCGCTCGAGACCACCTTATGCGCGTTCCAGCGATCCATCAGCCAGCCGGCCACCAGGATGCCAAGCGTGCCGCCGAAGGTGAACAGCGAGGTGAGCATCGCCGATTGCTCCAGCTGGTAACCCAGCCCCTGCATCAGGATCGGCATCCAGCTCAGCAACACGTAGTAGATTACCAGCCCCATAAAGTAGGTCAGCCACAGCATCAGCGTGCCGAGCAGGTAAGGGCGGCTGAACAGCAGGCCGACGCTGGTCTTGGTGTGCGTCAGCTTCTCTTCGTACAGGTAAAAACGCGTCACGCCGTCCAGGCTCTGGCTGACGAAGCGCTGTGCGATGCGCTTGATCTTCGCCGCATCCTGCCCGCGGTTGACCATGTATTTGACTGATTCCGGCAGCAGCAGGATCAGCAAAACCGTCAACGCCAGCGGCGCAATGGCGCCGAGCAGCAGCACGCTGTGCCAGCCGTAGCTCGGGATCAGCCACGATGAAATGGCGCCGCCGCCGGCCGCGCCCAGCGGAAAACCGCAATACATGGTGTTGATCGCCAGCGAACGGCAGCGCTGCGGCGCGTATTCGGAGATCAGCGTGATGGCGTTGGGCATCGCCGCTCCCAGCCCGAGGCCGGTGAGAAAGCGCCACAGCGTCAGGCTGTTGAGCGAGCCGGCGTAGGCGGTGGCCAGGCTCGACAGGCCGAAGAACAGACAGGAAAACACCAGCACGCGCTTGCGGCCGATGCGATCGGAGATTGGCCCGGCGATCAGCGCGCCGAGCGACAGCCCCAGCAGCGCGGCGCTCAGCACCGGCCCCAGATCCTGTTTGACGATGCCCCAGTCTTTGGCGACCGAGGGGGCGATATAGCCCATGGCGGCGGTATCGAAACCGTCGATGGCGAGGATCAGGAATCCGAGAATGATCAGGGTCCAGTGAAACAGCGAAAACTTGCTGTCGTCGATGGCCTGCTGAATGTTCAACTCGCTGGTGGAATGAGTCATGGCACCCTCTAAACGCAGATGTAGTCGTGATGGATGGAACGTGGCCGAAACTGACGCTCGGCTTGTGTTTGCTTGTATATACATCTGCGCGTCGGCGCTTTATGTCAAATATATTTATCTTATGCGTTAAATAAATGTTGTTTTTGCGAAGCAGGTTACACCGTGAATGAAAGGCCAAAGCCCGACTCACAAATTAAATGAACGCCGTGGGTGGTGAGATATGCTGGCGGCGGCGCGGAGAATAAAATTTAATACAATGTTGGCCGTTTGGTCGCCGGGCTGGAATCTGCGATAATCGCTTTTTACTTTTCCAGATTGAGAAACCGATGCAGTACCCGATCAATGAGATGTTCCAAACCTTGCAGGGCGAAGGCTTTTTCACCGGCGTGCCGGCCATTTTTATCCGCTTGCAGGGCTGCCCGGTAGGGTGCAGTTGGTGCGACACCAAACATACCTGGGAAAAGGAAGCCAATCGGGAAGTCGACCTGCAACGGATCCTGGTCAAAACAGAAGAGAGCGACGCCTGGGGCAACGCCAGCGCCGAGCAGCTGTTGGCGGTGATGCGCCAACAAGGTTACACCGCGCGCCATGTGGTGATCACCGGCGGCGAACCCTGCATCTACGATCTGGCGCCGCTGACCGAGCTGTTCGAACAGCATGGTTATGGCTGCCAGATTGAGACCAGCGGCACCCACGAGGTGCGCTGTTCCGCCAACACCTGGGTGACGGTTTCGCCGAAGGTGAATATGCGCGGCGGCATGAAGGTGCTGGATCAGGCGCTGCGGCGCGCCGACGAGGTGAAGCATCCGGTGGCGCGCGAGCGCGACATCGAGGCGCTGGACGCGCTGTTGGCGACGCTGCAGGACGACAAGGCACGGATTATTGCGCTGCAGCCGATCAGCCAGAAAGAAGAGGCGACCCGCCTGTGCATCGAAACCTGCATCGCGCGCAACTGGCGGCTGTCGATGCAGACCCACAAGTATCTGAACATCGCCTAAAATCAGGGCGCCCTTGGGCGCCCTTTCTTTTAACCTTTATATACGCATCCCGCAGTACAGGTCTCTTTCACCATCACCGCAGTCAGTTCCGGCAACTGGGGCTTGAGCTGCTGCCAAATCCAGGCGGCGAGCACTTCGCTGGTGGGATTTTCCAATCCTGGAATATCGTTCAGATAATGGTGATCCAGCCGCTCCCAGATCGGGGAAAACACAGCCTTGAGCTCGGCGAAATCCATCACCCAACCGGTGTGGGGATCCACTTCACCGGTCACTTCCAGACGCACCATAAACGAATGCCCATGCAGACGGCCACACTTATGGCCCTCCGGCACGTGGGGCAAACGGTGTGCGGCTTCAAACTGAAAATCTTTAAACAGCGTGGTTGCCATTATTACGGCCTCATTGACTCAAAAACCGCCGCATAGTACCGGAAAGCGCGTCTGCTTGCCATTTATACCGTTATGGTCTAGCGCCGCGATAACCGCGCCCGGTTAACACTTTTTTTGTTTGGTGTTTGCGGCACCTATCGGCTGGGGTAATGAGCCGAAATGTTGAACGGTGAAAAAACGATGAAAAAAAGCGCTTTAATTTCATCTGGATAAAAAACTTTGTTTAACGGTTTAAGCGTTATCTCTTACCGGAAAAACAGCTTAGTCATTTTGGTTATGATTTATTGCTATCCCTTATTTAATCGTTGCTATTCTGCTCGGTAACCTTACAAACTCTCCTGATCTTTTCCGCACACCCGACGCAGCGAAGAGACAGCGACTGACACTGGCGCGCGCCTGGCAGGAAAGGCGCTAAGTATAGGAAATAAGTACAGCAATGACGACTCAGGCTCCTCCAACATCTTTGCTCCCGCTGACGCCCGAACAGCTGGCGCGCTTGCAGGCGACGATCGGCGACTATTCGCCGACGCAGCTGGCGTGGCTGTCCGGCTATTTTTGGGGCATGGTCAATCAACAGCCCGGAGCCGTGGCCATTGCGCCTGTCGCCCCTGCGGCTGCCGCCGGCATCACCATCATTTCCGCTTCGCAGACCGGCAATGCGCGCCGCCTGGCGGAGCAGCTGCGCGACGATCTGCTGGCCGCCAATCTGAGCGCCACGCTGATCAGCGCCGGCGACTACAAGTTCAAGCAGATAGCTCAAGAGCGCCTGCTGGTGATCGTCGCCTCTACGCAGGGGGAAGGCGAGCCGGCGGAAGAAGCGGTGGCGCTGCATAAATTCCTGTTCTCGAAGAAGGCGCCGAAGCTGAATGACACCGCTTTTGCGGTGTTCGGGCTGGGTGACACCTCTTATGAGAATTTCTGCCAGTCTGGTAAGGATTTCGACGGCAAGCTGGCCGAGCTGGGGGCCGAGCGCCTGGTGGAGCGCGTGGACGCCGACGTGGAGTACCAGGAACTGGCCGTCGCCTGGCGTAAACAGGTGGTGTCGGTGCTGAAGGCGCGCGCGCCGGCGGAAAGCGCCGCACCGGGCGTGTTGGCCAGCGGTGCGGTCGATCTGATCGACAGCAGCCCGTACAGCAAGGAACAACCGCTTACCGCCCAGCTTGCGGTCAATCAGAAAATTACCGGCCGCGCGTCGGATAAAGACGTGCGCCATATCGAAATCGATCTGGGCGACTCCGGCCTGCGCTATCAGCCGGGCGATGCGCTCGGCGTATGGTTCGACAACGATCCGGCGCTGGTGGACGAACTGGTGCAGCTGTTGTGGCTGAAAGGCGACGAGCCGGTCGAGGTGGAAGGGCAAACCCTGCCGCTGGCGCAGGCGCTGCGCAGCCATTTCGAGCTGACGCAGAACACCACGCCGATCGTCGATAAATACGCCGCGCTGTCGCGCGACGAAACGCTGATCGGCCTGCTGGCGGATAAAGTCGCGCTGCAGCAGTACGCGCACAACACGCCGATCGTCGACATGGTGCGTCAGGCGCCGGCGGATCTGAGCGCCGAACAGCTGGTCGGCCTGCTGCGCCCGCTGACGCCGCGTCTGTACTCCATCGCCTCTTCGCAGGCGGAGAACGAAAGCGAAGTCCACATCACCGTGGGCGTGGTGCGTTACGACATCGACGGGCGCGCCCGCAGCGGCGGCGCCTCCGGCTTCCTGGCGGATCGCCTGGAGGAAGACGGCGACGTGCGGGTGTTTATCGAACACAACGACAACTTCCGCCTGCCGGCCAACCCGGAAACGCCGGTGATCATGATTGGCCCGGGCACCGGCATCGCGCCGTTCCGCGCCTTTATGCAGCAGCGCGACGCCGACGGCGCCGGCGGCAAAAACTGGCTGTTCTTCGGCAACCCGCACTTCACCGAAGATTTCCTGTATCAGGTCGAATGGCAGCGCTACGTGAAAGACGGCCTGCTGACCCGCATCGATCTGGCCTGGTCCCGCGACCAGCAACATAAAATATACGTACAAGACAAACTGCGCGAACAGGGCGCGGAAGTGTGGCGCTGGATTCAGGAAGGCGCGCACATTTACGTCTGCGGCGATGCCAATCGCATGGCGAAAGACGTGGAAAACACATTACTGGAACTGGTGGCCGAGCACGGTGGCATGGATACCGAGCAGGCGGATGAATTTTTAAGTGAGCTGCGCCTTGAGCGCCGTTATCAGCGAGATGTTTACTGATGAGTGATAAACACCCCGGGCCTTTGGTAGTCGAAGGCAAACTGGCCGATGCGGAGCGCATGAAGAAGGAGAGCAACTTCCTGCGCGGCACCATCGCCGAAGATTTGAACGACGGCCTGACCGGCGGCTTCAACGGCGACAACTTCCTGCTGATCCGTTTCCACGGCATGTACCAGCAGGATGACCGCGACATTCGCGCCGAACGTGCCGAGCAGAAGCTGGAGCCGCGCCACGCCATGATGCTGCGCTGCCGCCTGCCGGGCGGCATCATCAGCCCGCAGCAGTGGCTGGGCATCGACAAGTTCGCGCAGGAGAGCACGCTGTACGGCAGCATTCGCATCACCAACCGCCAGACGTTCCAGTTTCACGGCATTCTGAAAGGCAACGTCAAACCGGTGCACCAGCTGCTGAACCGCCTGGGGCTGGACGCGTTGGCGACCGCCAACGACGTCAACCGCAACGTGCTGTGCACCTCCAACCCGGTGGAATCCGAGCTGCATCAGGAAGCCTACGAGTGGGCGAAGAAGATCTCCGAACACCTGCTGCCGCGCACCCGCGCCTACGCTGAGGTGTGGCTGGATCAGGAGAAGGTGGCCACCACCGACGAAGAGCCGATTCTGGGGCCGACCTACCTGCCGCGCAAATTCAAAACCACGGTGGTGATCCCGCCGCAGAACGACGTCGATCTGCACGCCAACGACATGAACTTCGTGGCGATCGCCGAAAACGGCAAGCTGGTAGGCTTCAACCTGCTGGTGGGCGGCGGGCTGTCCATCGAACACGGCAACAAGAAGACCTACGCGCGGCAGGCCAGCGAATTCGGCTACATTCCGCTCGAGCATACGCTGGCGGTGGCGGAAGCGGTGGTGACCACGCAGCGCGACTGGGGCAACCGCACCGATCGCAAGAACGCCAAAACCAAATACACGCTGGAGCGCGTCGGGGTGGACGTTTTCCGCGCCGAAGTGGAAAAGCGCGCCGGTATCACCTTCGCGCCGATCCGGCCGTATGAATTCACCGGCCGCGGCGATCGCATCGGTTGGGTGAAGGGCATCGACGATCAATGGCACCTGACGCTGTTTATCGAGAACGGCCGCCTGCTGGACTATCCGGGGCGCCCGCTGAAGACCGGTATGGCGGAGATCGCCAAGATCCATAAAGGCGACTTCCGTCTGACGGCGAACCAAAACGTGATCATCGCCGGCGTGCCGGAAAGCGAGAAGGCGAAGATCGAAGCCCTGGCGCGCGATCATGGCCTGATCGACGACGAGATCAGTGAGCAACGCAAGAACTCGATGGCCTGCGTATCGTTCCCGACCTGCCCGTTGGCGATGGCGGAGGCCGAGCGCTTCCTGCCGCAGTTCGTCACCAAGGTGGAAGGGATCATGCATCGGCACGGGGTGGGTGACGAGCATATCGTGCTGCGCATCACCGGCTGCCCAAACGGCTGCGGCCGCGCGCTGTTGGCGGAGCTGGGGCTGGTGGGCAAGGCGGTCGGCCGCTATAACCTGCATTTGGGCGGCAACCGCGAAGGCACGCGCATTCCGCGCATGTACCGCGAGAACATCAACGAAGACGAGATCCTGAGCGAGATCGACCTGTTGGTGGGGCGCTGGGCGAAGGAGCGCAACGCCGGCGAAGGCTTCGGCGACTTCACCATCCGCGCGGGCATCGTCAAACCGGTGCTGGATCCGGCGCGAGATTTCTGGGAGTGAGGCCGGGCGGCCCCTGGGGCAGAGGGGCCGCACAGGTAATTTCAAGTAGCAGGAGAGACAACATGGCTGAATTCGATCTGGCGGCGCTGAACGCGTTGCCCAAATCCGGGCAGGCGCTGGCATTGGCGGTGGTCAACGGCCAACTGGAGACCCTCAGCGCCGAACAGCGCGTTGCATGGGCGCTGGAGCATCTGCCCGGCGAGTTCGTACTCTCGTCCAGTTTCGGCATTCAGGCGGCGGTATGCCTGCACCTGGTGACGCGCATCCGGCCGGATATCCCGGTGATCCTGACCGACACCGGTTACCTGTTCCCGGAAACCTACCGCTTTATCGATCAACTGACCGACCAGCTGAAGCTGAATCTGCAGGTGTTCCGCGCCGAACAGTCTCCCGCCTGGCAAGAGGCGCGCTACGGCAAACTGTGGGAGCAGGGCGTGGAAGGGATTGAGAAGTACAACCAGATCAACAAGGTCGAGCCGATGAACCGCGCGCTGGAGACGCTGGGGGCGCAGAGCTGGTTCGCCGGCCTGCGGCGCGAGCAGTCCGGCAGCCGCGCCAATCTGCCGGTGCTGGCGGTGCAGCGCGGGGTGTTCAAGATCCTGCCGATCATCGACTGGGACAACCGCAAGATTTACCAGTACCTGACCGAACATGGGCTGAGCTATCACCCGCTGTGGGAGCAGGGCTACCTGTCGGTAGGCGATACCCACACCACCCAGAAGTGGGAGCCGGGCATGAGCGAGGAAGAGACGCGTTTCTTCGGCCTGAAGCGCGAGTGCGGCCTGCACGAAGGCTAAACGGCGCGATCAACATGACGGGGCTCAGCAATGCTGGGCCCTGTTTTTTTGCGGGCTACTTTTTCTTCTGTGCTTTCGGTGGGTGCGCCTGCGCCAGCTCTTTGATCAGCGGTAGCAGGATCTGCACGCTTTCGCGGCTGCGTTTGTCGATCCGCCCCGGCAGATAGCGATCCAGATACTGCAGGTTGTCGTACTGCGGGCGGTGCCAGGTGATGCCCTGCGGGAAGTGCGGGCTGACGGCGCGCTGCTGGTAGCCGTCCTTGTCGCCCAGCGACCAGTTGGTGGCCTCCACCGACAGCACCGGGATGCCTGCGGCGTCGAACACCTCTTGATCGGAGCAGCAGCCGGTGCCCTTCGGATGCTGGGCGCTGCCCGGATTGCTGGCGGCGGCGATGCCGTAGCGGTGGGCGATATCCAGCGCGCGATCGCGGGAGCGTTTCGCCATTTGCGGCGGCGTGTTGCGCCCGGCGTTGAAGTACAGACGATCGCCGGTGATCAGGCTGTCGAGGTTGATCACCAGCACGGTGTTGCTTTTCTCTTCCGCACTCATGCGTTGCAGGTAGTTCTGTGCGCCCAGCGAGCCGAGCTCTTCGGCACTGGTGGCGACGAAGCGCAGGCCGTAGGCGGTGGGGATGCTCTTCAGTCGCTCCGCCAACTCCAGCATCACGCCGATGCCGGAGGCGTTGTCGTCGACGCCCTGCAGCGTCAGGCCGCCGAGGTTGTTATCCAGGTCTTCGTCGCTCTGCGGCGTGTAGGTGTCGAAGTGGGCGACAATCACTATTTGTTTCGGGCTGTCGCCGTTGCGGGCGGCGATCACCGAGCTGGCGGTGACGTTGTTCCAATTCTTCTTGCCGTCTTTGCTGGTGTAGAGATAGCGCGTGTTGACGCTGCGAATATCGCTTTGATAACCCATCTTGCTGAACTGCTGCTTCAGGTAGTCGGCGGTGAGCAATTCGGCCGGGCTGCCCGCCATGCGGCCGGGGAAGTAAGTGGCGATGTGGCGGGTCTGTTCGGCGGCGAAACGGCCCATTGGCGCGTCTTTTGCGGGCTGTGCGGCACAAACGCTGAAGACGCCGCCGAGTGCGAGGGCCAGCAGGCTGGTCTTCAGGTAAAAACGGGAAAACATACCGAAAAATCCTTCTTTGCTATCGGCGCTGCCGATCATTTTTCTTCGGCACCCAGTATGAGACGCCGGGCGGCATTACACAATTTCCCCGTCTCTTAATTTTCGCGCGAATGCGCAAACCGTCGCCGCAGTTATCACCGTTTGCCTCTGGCGTTGCGGCCTATATTCCATAAAGGAACTAATCATTCCTTTTCGTCATTTCAGAGGCTAAATCTCAGCCCGTATAGTCACACTATCTTTCTGTTATATGAAAAGGCTGTTGTGGACTATCTACCAATATTCGCCGATCTGAAACAACGTCCGGTGCTGGTCGTTGGCGGCGGTGACGTGGCTGCGCGCAAAGTCGATCTGCTTCAGCGCGCCGGGGCTGAAATACGGATAGTTGCGCAGTCGCTCTCACCGGAACTGGAACAACAACGTCAGCAAGGGCAACTGCTCTGGCTGGGGAAAACCTTTGACCCGCAACAGCTGGACGACGTGTTTCTGGCGATCGCCGCCACGGACGACAACGCGCTGAATGCCGCGGTGTTCGCCGAGGCGGATAAACGCCGGGTGTTGGCCAACGTGGTGGACGATCAGCCGCGCTGTTCGTTCATCTTCCCGTCGATCATCGATCGCTCGCCGCTGGTGGTGGCGGTGTCGTCCAGCGGCCAGGCGCCGGTGCTGGCGCGGTTGCTGCGCGAAAAGCTGGAGGCGTTGCTGCCCGCCAGTTTGGGGCAGATGGCGCAGGTGGCGGGCCGCTGGCGCGGCCAGGCCAAACAGCGGCTGGCCTCGATCGGCGAACGTCGTCGTTTCTGGGAGAAAACCTTCGGCGGCCGTTTCGCCACGCTGGTGGCCAACGGCCAGACGGCGCAGGCGGAGCGGCAGCTGGAGCAGGATTTGCAAAGCTTCGCCGCAGGCGATGAAGGCGTGCAGGGCGAGATAGCCCTGGTGGGCGCCGGGCCAGGCGACGTGGGGCTGTTGACCCTGCGCGGGCTGCAGGTGATGCAGCAGGCGGACGTGGTGCTGTATGACCACCTGGTCAGCGGCGAGATCCTCGATCTGGTGCGCCGCGACGCCGAGCGCATCTGCGTGGGCAAGCGCGCCGGCGCGCACTCGGTGATCCAGGAAGAGACCAACCGGCTGCTGGTGGAGCTGGCGCAGCAGGGCAAACGCGTGGTGCGCCTGAAGGGCGGGGATCCGTTCATCTTTGGCCGCGGCGGCGAAGAGCTGCAGGTGGCCGCCGCCGCCGGCATTCCGTTTCAGGTGGTGCCGGGCGTCACGGCCGCCGCGGGGGCGACCGCCTACGCCGGCATTCCGCTGACGCACCGCGACCACGCGCAGAGCGTGACCTTTATCACCGGCCACTGCCGCCCCGACGGCGATGGCCTGGACTGGGCCGATCTGGCCCGGGCGCGGCAGACGCTGGCTATCTACATGGGCACCATGAAGGCGGCGGACATCAGCCAACGCCTGATCGCCCACGGCCGCGCTGCCGATACGCCGGTGGCGGTGATCAGCCGCGGCACGCGCGCCGATCAGCAGGTGCAGATCGGCACGCTGGATCAACTGGAACATCTGGCCCAACGGGCGCCGCTGCCGGCGCTGTTGGTGATTGGCGAAGTGGTGGAACTGCACCATCAAATCGCCTGGTTCGGGCATCAATCGCAGACGGAAGGGGCCGCGCGCCCGGCCGTCGTGAATTTGGCATAGGCAAGGCTTTTAAGGATCTGTTATGGACGAAAAACGACTCACTCATTTGCGGCAATTGGAGGCGGAGAGTATCCATATCATCCGTGAAGTCGCCGCTGAATTCGCCAACCCGGTGATGCTGTATTCCATCGGTAAAGACTCTTCCGTGATGCTGCATCTGGCGCGCAAGGCGTTCTTCCCCGGTACGTTGCCGTTCCCGCTGCTGCACGTCGATACCGGCTGGAAGTTCCGCGAAATGTACGAATTCCGCGATCGCACCGCGAAGGAGTACGGCTTCGAGCTGCTGGTGCATAAAAACCCGGAAGGGGTGGCGATGGGCATCAACCCGTTCGTGCACGGCAGCGCCAAGCATACCGACATCATGAAGACCGAGGGCCTGAAGCAGGCGTTGAACAAGTATGGTTTCGACGCCGCCTTCGGCGGTGCGCGACGCGACGAGGAGAAATCGCGCGCCAAAGAGCGCATCTATTCGTTCCGCGATCGCTTCCACCGCTGGGATCCGAAAAACCAGCGGCCGGAGCTGTGGCACAACTACAACGGCCAGATCAACAAAGGGGAGAGCATCCGCGTCTTCCCGCTGTCGAACTGGACCGAGCTGGATATCTGGCAGTACATCTTCCTGGAAAAGATCGACATCGTGCCGCTGTACCTGGCGAAACCTCGCCCGGTGGTGGAGCGCGACGGCATGCTGATGATGGTGGACGACGATCGCATCGATCTGCAGCCGGGTGAAGTGATCAGCCAGCGCATGGTGCGTTTCCGCACCCTGGGGTGCTGGCCGCTGACCGGCGCGGTGGACTCGCAGGCGCAAACCCTGCCGGAGATCATCGAAGAGATGCTGGTCTCCACCACCAGTGAACGCCAGGGGCGGATGATCGATCGCGATCAGTCCGGCTCGATGGAGCTGAAAAAGCGTCAAGGGTATTTCTAAGGAGCCGCCGGATGAACAACGCAATCGCACAACAAATAGCCGACCAGGGCGGCGTCGAATCCTATCTGCACGCGCAGCAGCACAAGAGCCTGCTGCGCTTTCTGACCTGCGGCAGCGTCGATGACGGCAAAAGCACCCTGATTGGCCGCCTGCTGCACGATACCCGCCAGATCTACGAGGATCAGCTGTCGACGCTGCACAGCGACAGCAAACGCATCGGCACCCAGGGCGAGAAGCTCGATCTGGCGCTGCTGGTGGACGGCCTGCAGGCCGAGCGCGAGCAGGGCATCACCATCGACGTGGCCTATCGCTATTTCTCGACTGAAAAACGCAAATTTATCATCGCCGATACCCCGGGGCATGAGCAGTACACCCGCAACATGGCCACCGGTGCCTCCACCTGCGAGCTGGCGATCCTGTTGATCGACGCGCGCAAAGGGGTATTGGACCAGACTCGCCGCCACAGCTTTATCGCGACCCTGCTGGGCATTCGCCATCTGGTGGTGGCGGTGAACAAGATGGATCTGGTGGACTACCAGGAAGCGGTGTTCGAGCAGTTCAAACAGGATTACCTGACCTTCGCCCAGCAGCTGCCAGGCGATCTGGACATCAAATTCGTGCCGCTGTCGGCGCTGGACGGCGACAACGTGGCGAGCGAAAGCGCCCATATGCCGTGGTACAGCGGCCCGACGCTGCTGGAAGTGCTGGAGAGCGTGGACGTGGTCAGCGAGCGAGAAAACCAGCCGCTGCGCTTCCCGGTGCAGTACGTCAACCGCCCGAACCTCGATTTTCGCGGCTATGCCGGCACGCTGTCCGCCGGCGTGGTGCGGGTGGGGCAACGGGTCAAGGTGCTGCCTTCCGGCGTGGAGTCCAGCGTGGCGCGCATCGTGACCTTCGACGGCGATCTGCAAGAGGCGGTGCCGGGCGAGGCGATTACGCTGGTGCTGAAGGATGAGGTGGACATCAGCCGCGGCGATCTGCTGGTCGACGCCGGCGAAAGCCTGCAGGCGGCGCAGAGCGCGCTGGTGGACGTGGTATGGATGGCCGAGCAGCCGCTGGTGCCGGGCCAGAGCTACGACATCAAGATCGCCGGTAAAAAGACCCGCGCCCGCGTGGAGAGCATCCGCCATCAGGTGGAGATCAATACGCTGGCGCAACACCCGGCAGACACGTTGCCGCTTAACGGCATCGGCCTGGTGGAGCTGACCTTCGACGAGCCGCTGGTGCTGGACAGCTATCAGAGCAATCACGACACCGGCGGGCTGATCTTCATCGATCGCATGAGCAACGTCACGGTGGGCGCCGGTCTGGTGCGTGAAACGCTGCAGGCCACCCCGGCGGCGCACGGCGAGTTCAGCGCTTTCGAGCTGGAGTTGAATGCGCTGGTGCGCAAGCACTTCCCGCACTGGGGCGCACGCGATCTGCTCGGTGGCCGATAAGGTGGCCGCTGAACTGAGGGCGACCGGGCCGGACGATGAGAACGTGGTTTGGCATCCGCACGCGGTGACGCGCGCGGATCGCGAAGCGCGCAATGGCCATCGCGGCGCGGTGCTGTGGTTTACCGGGCTGTCCGGCTCGGGCAAATCCACCGTCGCCGGCGCGCTGGAGCAGGCTCTGCATGGGCTCGGCGTCAGCACCTATCTGCTGGACGGCGATAACGTGCGCCACGGCCTGTGCCGCGATCTCGGCTTCTCGGACGAAGATCGGCGCGAGAATATCCGCCGGGTGGGGGAAGTGGCCAAACTGATGGTGGATGCCGGGCTGGTGGTGCTGACCGCGTTCATTTCGCCGCACCGCGCCGAGCGGCAGATGGTGCGCGAGATGCTCGGCGACGATCGCTTTATCGAAGTGTTCGTCGACACGCCGTTGGCGATCTGCGAGGCGCGCGATCCGAAGGGATTGTATAAAAAAGCGCGCGCCGGCGAGCTGCGCAATTTCACCGGCATCGACGCGGTTTACGAGGCGCCGCAGCAGCCGGAAATCCACCTCGATGGCCAACAATTGGTAACAAATTTGATTGCGCAATTGTTAGACGTGTTGCGTGGTCAGGCTATTATCAAACCCTGAATTCAAAAAAAGCGTGTGGCGTTTTTCGCCATGCGCTTTTTACTCTAAGCCGCCGCAGAGCGAGCCGAATAACCAGGGATCACTATGCAAAATGTCACGCCTATCTTGATCGACTCCAAGCAGTCAAAACAGGAGAGAGAGGAGCCTTCTTATTCTTTCCTGGGCGGCGTCAGCGGCTTTGTTTTCTACTGGCTGGCGTTCGCGTTGCCGTTTCTGGTTTACGGTTCCAACACGCTGTTTTTCCTGCTTTATACCTGGCCGTTCTTCCTGGCGCTGATGCCGCTGTCGGTGCTGATCGGCATCACCCTCAGCATGCTGTTGCGCGGCCGTCTGATCCTGACGCTGTTGCTGACCGGCGCCATCGTGCTGTGCCTGTTCTGGCTGGTGTTTAGCTTCTTGACCGGGTGGTGAGAGAGCGGGCGCCGATGCCGGCGCCCGAAGGATTGCAAAGCGGTGCCGAAGGTTACAAAACTTTGCTCAGAAACGCCTGTGTGCGCGGATTGGCCGGATGGCTGAAGATCTGCTGCGGCGCACCTTCCTCCTGAATGATCCCCTGATCGATAAACAGCACCCGATCGGCCACCTCGCGGGCAAAGCCCATCTCATGCGTGACCACCACCATGGTCATGCCCTCGTGGGCCAGGGACTTCATCACCGCCAACACTTCGCCCACCAGCTCCGGATCGAGCGCGGAGGTGGGTTCGTCGAACAGCATGATCTTCGGCTCCATCGCCAGCGCGCGGGCGATGGCCACCCGCTGCTGTTGGCCGCCGGACAGGCTGTTGGGGTAGGCGTCTATCTTGTCGAGCAGGCCGACCTTGCGCAGCAGCTGTTCGGCTTGCGCGATGGCTTCGGCGCGCGGCCGTTTCTTCACGCTCACCGGCGCCATGATGATGTTTTCCAACACCGTCATGTGCGGGAACAGGTTGAAGCGCTGGAACACCATGCCCACGCTTTCACGCATCTTGTTCAGGTCGGTTTTCTGATCGTGGACGGCGAAGCCGTTGACCTCGATCTCGCCGCCGGAGAGCGTTTCCAGCGCGTTGATGCAGCGCAGGAAGGTGCTCTTCCCGGAGCCGGAAGGGCCGATGACGCATACCACTTCGTTGGCGGCGATCCGGCAGGAAATGCCGCGCAGCACGTGGCTCTCGCCGAACTGTTTTTGCAGGTTATGTACGCGAATCACTTTTACCGAACCTCTTTTCCATGTGTTGCACCAGCAGCGAGAGCAGGAAGGTGATGACCCAATAGACCAGCGAAATGGTCAGGTAGGGCTCCCAGTAGGTGGCGTAGGCACCGGAGACGGTGCGGGCGGCATAGGCCAGATCCGCCAGGCCGATGGCGGAGGCCAGCGACGAATCCTTGACGATGGCGATGGCGTTGTTGCCCAGCGGCGGCAGCATGCGGCGGAAGGCCTGCGGCAGGATCACCTGGCGCATGGTCTTGCCGTAGCTCATGCCCAGCGAACGCGAAGCTTCCATTTGGCCGCGGTCGATAGACTGGATCCCGGCGCGGAAGATTTCCGACACATAGGCGCCGGCGTTGAGCGTGATCGCCACCACGCAGGAGAGAAAGGCGCCGTAGTCGGCGCGCAGCGCGCGGGCGAAATCGACGCTCATCAGGCCGCTGGTGACCAGCAGGCCGTCGCGCGGGTTGATGAACAGCGGCACCAGCGCGAAGTGCACGACCATGATTTGTACGAACAGCGGCGTGCCGCGAAAGGCGCTGATGTAGATGCGCACCGGCCACTGAACGCCGTAATGCAGTATGGGTTTCCAGATGCCGTGCGGCGCCTGCGCCAAACGGCCCAGCCCGAGGATCAATCCCCAGGTGGTGCCCAGCAGCACGCAGATAATGGTGCATTTGATGGTCATCCAGGCGCCTTCCATAAACAGCGGCGCGTATTCCTGGATAATCTCCCAGCGGAAGTTCAAGATCAGATCCTTATTTAAGCGTGTTAAGGCTACTGCGCGTTGTCATCTTGGGATTGGGCAGTGCTCGCCATCCTCATGGACTGCGTGTCCACTCCGGTGGCTGTGCGCTGGCCGCACCCAATCTGACTTAGCTCGCTACGCCTGTTTATTTGCTGGCCGACTGCGCTGAGGCGCGCCAGTTGATTATTCCGCCGGCAGCGTCGGTACGTTGCTGTCGAACCAGGTTTGGTAGATCTTGGCGTAGGTGCCGTCGGCGACGATCTTCTTCAGGCCGGCGTTAATCTTGTTACGCAGTTCGTCGTTGCCTTTGGCGACGGCGATGCCGAAATACTGGCGCTCGAACTTGGCGTCGGACACCAGCTTGAAGGCCTTCTCAGGGTGGGTTTTGATATAGAACTTGGCCACGCCGACGTCGCCGACCGCCGCGCCGATGCCGTCTTCATACAGCTCCTGCAGCATCAGCGGCGTATTGTCGAAGCGCTTGATGGCGGTGCTGTTTTTGCCCAGCACATCGGACACCACGATGTCGCCGGTGCTGGAGTTCACCACGCCGACCTTCAGCGCTTTCAGCGCGGCGATGGAATCGACCGTCGAGTCTTGCGGCACGACGATGGCCTGTTCGGCCGGGAAATAAGGCGCAGAGAAATCAACCATTTGCTTGCGCTTGTCGGTGATGGTGATGCCGGAAATGATGATATCGCGATCGCCGGAATTCAGCGTGGCGAAGATCCCTTCCCACGGCGTATTGATCAGTTTGATTTGGAAGCCTTCGGCCTTGGCCACCGCTTTGATGATGTCGATGTCGAACCCTTCCAGCTGTTTTTGGCTGTTTTCAAATTCGAACGGCCGATAGGTGCCGCCGGAGCCGACGACGTAGGTAGGTTCAGCCGCCAACGCGGCGGTGGAGAAGGTGGCGGCCAGGCAGGCGCCGATCAGAACTAAACGTTTTAACATCGCGATCCCCGATAATGAAAGGTTATACATTGGAATTATTTATGCACTAGTAGTGCATAAAAATAAGCTTCAATGAATGAAAGTGCAACCACTGCATGAGGATTATTCTTTCTATGGTGGTAAATATTCATTTTTTGCATTGCTGTGGCGTAAGCGATGGGCCGGTAAGCGGCGGTGCAGTGATTCTTGCTGCATAATGGAGGAAGGGCAGTGTGTCTCTCATCGGAAAACGCGCCGCGCGCGTCGGGTAAAAGGGGCTTTTTTTGCCGCTTTCGCCGCGGATTTGGGTTATAAACTCGGGAACCCTTCATCCGTATTCTGAATTTGGCGTTGAAATGCCGCTCTCAGTGTGGAGTCCAACGAGAAGTTGTGGGATGATTGGTCGGTTTTTCAGGGGGCGGAGATGGGAAAACTTACGCTGCTATTGCTGGCATTGCTCGGTTGGTTACAGTATTCACTGTGGCTGGGCAAAAATGGTATTCACGATTACGTGCGGGTCAATGAAGACGTTGCGGTCCAGCAGGGCAACAACGCCAAGTTGAAAGCGCGTAACGATCAGCTGTTTGCCGAAATCGACGATTTGAACGGCGGACAGGAAGCGATCGAAGAGCGTGCGCGTAATGAGCTGGGCATGATCAAGCCCGGTGAGACTTTCTATCGTCTGGTTCCTGACCAATCCAGACGCAACGCGGCGTCTTCCTCGCAAAACAACGCACAAAAATAACGCATGAATCACTCCGCAGGCACCTTTCCCTCGGTGATTGCCGTCCTGCCCGCTGCCGGTATCGGCAGCCGCATGCAGGCGGAATGCCCGAAGCAATATTTAACTATCGGCCGGCATAGTATCGTCGAACACGCCATCCATGCCCTGTTGCGCCACCCGCGCATCGAGCGGGTGATCGTGGCGATCGGCCCCGAAGATCGCCAGTTCGAACAGTTGCCGATCGCCCAGGATCCGCGGGTGATCGTCACCGAGGGCGGCAAGCAGCGCGCGGATTCGGTGATGGCCGGGCTGAATCTGGCGGGCGATGCGGACTGGGTGCTGGTGCACGACGCCGCGCGCCCCTGCCTGCACGCCGACGATCTCGAGCGCCTGCTGGCGATTACCGCACACAGCAAGGTCGGCGGCATTCTCGCCGCGCCGGTGCGCGACACCATGAAACGCGCCGAACCCGGCCGCGAAACCATCGCCCATACCGTCGATCGGCAGGATCTGTGGCACGCGCTGACGCCGCAGCTGTTTCCGCTGCCGTTGCTCAAGCAGTGCCTGCAGCGCGCGCTGGATGAAGGCGCGAACGTCACCGACGAAGCCTCGGCGCTGGAGCATTGCGGTTATCATCCGCTGCTGATCGCCGGCCGGGCGGACAACATTAAAGTAACGCGGCCGGAGGATTTGGCGCTGGCGGCGTTCTATTTGACTCAGTTAGACAATTAAGGAGCGCATCATGCGTATCGGTCACGGTTTTGACGTACATAAATTCGGCGGCGAAGGCCCGTTGGTGATCGGCGGTGTTCGCATCCCTTACGACAAAGGTTTGCTGGCCCACTCCGACGGTGACGTCGCGCTGCACGCCGCGACCGATGCCCTGCTGGGCGCGGCGGCGCTGGGCGATATCGGCAAGCTGTTCCCCGATACCGATCCGGCGTTCAAAGGCGCCGACAGCCGCGAACTGCTGCGCGAAGCCTGGAAACGCATTCGCGCCAAGGGATACCGCCTCGGTAACCTCGATATCACCATTATCGCCCAGGCGCCGAAAATGGCGCCGCACATCCCGCAGATGCGCGTTTTCCTGGCGGAAGATCTGCAGTGCCATATGGATGACGTCAACGTGAAGGCCACTACCACCGAGCAGCTCGGCTTCACCGGGCGCGGTGAGGGCATCGCCTGCGAAGCGGTTGCCTTGCTGATCAAGGAATAACCGCATGGATATGGCGAATCTGACCTGGCTGCATGGCCGGCCGCAGAGCACCGGGGTGTTGAAAGCCAATCCGGAAGATTTCGTGGTGGTGGAAGATCTGGGCTTTGCACCGGACGGTGAAGGCGAGCACGTGCTGGTGAACATCCGCAAAAACGGCTGCAATACCCAGTTCGTGGCCGACTATCTGGCGCGCTTCGCCGGTATTCACGCCCGTTCCGTCAGCTATGCCGGCTTGAAGGATCGCCACGCGGTGACCGAACAGTGGTTCTGCCTGCATATGCCGGGCAAGGACACGCCGGATTTCTCCCGGTTTGCGCTGGAAGGCTGCGAGGTGCTCTCGTATGCCCGCCACCTGCGTAAAATGCGCATCGGCAACCTGAAGGGCAACCACTTTACGCTGGTGCTGCGCCAGATTTCAGATCGTCAGGACGTTGAGCGCCGTCTGCAGGCCATCGCCGCGCAGGGCGTGCCGAACTACTTCGGCAGCCAGCGTTTCGGCCGTGGCGGCAACAACCTGGTGATGGCGCGCCGCTGGGCGAATGATGAAATTCGCGTCAAAGAGCGCAGCAAGCGCAGTTTTTACCTCTCTGCCAGCCGCAGCGCGCTGTTTAATCTGGTCGCGAGCAGGCGCCTGGCGGACGGCCTGCAGCGCACCGTGCTGGAAGGTGACGCCCTGCAGCTGAGCGGCCGCGGCAGCTGGTTTGTCGCCAAAGCCGATGAGCTGGAGACGTTGCAACAGCGCTTGGATGCCGGTGAGCTGGTTGTCACCGCGACGTTGCCGGGCGACGGCGAGCCGGGCACCGCCGGCAGCGCGTTGGCATTTGAACAACAATGCTTGGCGGAGCAGCCGGAATTGCTTACGCTTTTAAAGCGCGAGCGTGTCGACCCCGCTCGTCGGGCCCTGCTGCTGCAGCCGCAAAATATGCGGTGGAGCTGGTGGGATGACGTTACCGTGGAACTGCGCTTCTGGCTGCCGGCAGGCAGCTTCGCCACCAGCGTGGTTCGCGAGATCATGCAGCAGGATGACAGCGATGCGGATATTGCTGAGTAACGATGACGGCGTCAGCGCTCCGGGCATTCAGGTGCTGGCGGCGGCACTGCGGGAATTCGCCGAAGTGCAGGTTGTGGCGCCGGATCGTAACCGCAGCGGCTCTTCCAATGCCTTAACGCTGGAGTCGCCGCTGCGCACGCAGACGCTGGCCAACGGGGATATTGCGGTGCTGCAGGGGACGCCGACCGACTGCGTTTACCTTGGCGTCAACGCCTTGATGCGCCCGGCGCCCGATATCGTGGTCTCCGGCATCAACGCCGGGCCGAATTTAGGCGACGACGTCATCTATTCCGGCACCGTCGCGGCGGCGATGGAGGGCCGGCACCTGGGGCTGCCGGCGTTGGCGGTGTCGCTGAACGGCCACCGGCACTACGCGACCGCCGCCGTCATTACCTGCCGCATCCTGCGCGCGCTGCAGCGCGAACCGTTGCGAACCGGAAAAATCCTGAATATCAACGTACCGGATCTGCCGCTGGCGGAGATCAAAGGCCTGCGCGTGACCCGCTGCGGCAGCCGCCATCCAGCCGACAAGGTCTTCTGCCAGCAGGATCCGCGCGGACAAAATATCTACTGGATCGGGCCGCCTGGTGATAAATTTGATGCCGGGCCGGATACCGACTTTGCGGCGGTGGAACAAGGCTATGTGGCGATAACGCCGCTGCAGGTGGATTTAACCGCCTACGCGGCGCAAGAAGTCGTGAAAACATGGTTAACCAAAGCAGAGGTTAGCGGGGAATGGTGAACAAGCGCATGCAAACATTGCTGACGCAGCTGCGGCAGCAGGGGATCCGGGACGAAAAGCTGCTGCGGGCGATCGAGGCGGTGCCGCGCGAGCGTTTTGTCGACGAAGCGCTGGATCATAAGGCCTACGAAAACACCGCATTGCCGATCGGCTCCGGCCAGACCATTTCCCAGCCTTATATGGTGGCGCGGATGACCGAACTGCTGAATCTGACGCCCACCTCGCGGGTGCTGGAGATCGGCACCGGTTCCGGCTATCAGACCGCCATTCTGGCGCATCTGGTGCAACACGTTTGTTCCGTCGAACGCATCAAGGGGTTGCAGTGGCAGGCCAAGCGCCGCCTGAAGCAGCTCGATCTCCACAATGTTTCCACCCGCCACGGCGATGGCTGGCAGGGCTGGGCGTCGCGCGGCCCGTTCGATGCGATCATCGTCACTGCCGCGCCGCCGGAGATCCCGCAGGCGCTGGTGGAACAGTTGGACGACGGCGGTATTCTGGTGTTGCCGGTGGGGGAGCAGGCTCAAACTCTCAAACGCATTCAGCGTCATGGCAACGAGTTCGTTGTCGATGCGGTAGAAGCGGTGCGCTTTGTGCCGCTGGTGAAAGGCGAATTGGCCTAGCGATCGTCTGATTTTTCGACCGTCGGCAAAATCTGTTGCACTTTCATCATGCCCGGATAAGGTTTTCTCGTTCCAATCAGGTTAATTTTCACTAGAATTGGCCTTTCTACGTAGTTGTCTTATGGTGCGGCAACGCCAATCTGGTTAGCATTGGCGCGCGTTTTGATGCTCCGGCGCGAGATGACCTGGCATTCAGGGATCGGCCGGCGGCGCCTTTACATCGCAGAAACTGGGAAGTGGCAAAAGCTCGGCTACGATGTAAAGGGTATTTTGGATATATCACTGATATTGCTGTCATGGGGGAAGCATGAGCACGGGAAGCCCAATGATTACGTTACGCCGGGTTGCGGTGTGTACGATGGTAAGTTTGTGGTTGGCGGGTTGTACGAACAATGCCTCAACGTCGGCCCCTATCAGCAGCGTGGGGGGCGGCGGCGCCGTTCCATCCGGCAATAATAATGGCGGGGCGCAGCAGGCCAGCCCAGAGGGCCGCATTGTCTATAACCGCAGTTATAACGCCATTCCTAAAGGGAGTTACAGCGGCGGCGAAACTTATACGGTCAAGCGCGGCGACACGCTGTTTTATATTGCCTGGATCACCGGCAACGATTTCCGCGACCTGGCGCAGCGCAACAATATTCCCGAGCCATACAGCCTGAATGTTGGCCAAACCATTCAGCTTGGTAATGGTTCCGCCAACGGCGGCGGCGGTATGTTGGCGACGACTGACGCGACCCAAGGCGGCGTTCCGAAGCCACCTTCCACCTCCCAGATCCAGACGGCAACGGTTGATTCTCAATCAACTAACGCGTATTCTGAAAACTCGGGTAAACAGAATGTAGGTAAGATGTTACCTGCAGCAGGGGCCGCAGCGGTTGGGACCGCGGCTGCGCCTGTTACCGCGCCGGAAGCCGCTCCACCAGTGAGCAGCACCGTCAGCAACAGCGCTCCGGTCAGTACCTGGAGATGGCCGACTGACGGTAAGGTTATTGATAACTTTTCCTCATCAGAAGGTGGGAATAAGGGTGTCGATATCGCCGGTTCCCGTGGGCAGCCGATCTTCGCTACCGCCGATGGCCGCGTAGTGTATGCAGGCAACGCTTTACGGGGTTACGGTAATCTAATCATCATCAAACATAATGATGATTACCTGAGCGCCTACGCTCATAACGACACAATGCTGGTCCGGGAACAACAAGAAGTGAAGGCGGGTCAAAAAATAGCCACCATGGGTAGCACCGGTACCAGTTCAGTACGTTTGCATTTTGAAATTCGTTACAAGGGGAAATCCGTAAACCCGCTGCGTTATCTTCCGCAGCGATAGATTGGGCAGAATACGCTGAGATTCTGCTCGCGGTATCACGGGTAGGAGCAGCATATGAGCCAAAATACGCTGAAAGTTAACGAGTTACATGATGATGCGGATTTCGACGAGAATGGAGCTGAGGCCGAGTCGTTTGATGAAAAAGCGCTGGTAGAAGAAGAGACCAGCGAGAACGATTTAGCGGAAGAAGAGCTGTTGTCTCAAGGCGTTACGCAACGCGTATTGGATGCGACGCAGCTCTATCTGGGTGAGATCGGTTATTCACCTCTGCTGACCGCAGAGGAAGAAGTCTATTTTGCGCGGCGTGCTCTGCGCGGTGACGTGCCGTCCCGCCGCCGCATGATTGAAAGCAACCTGCGGCTGGTGGTGAAAATCGCCCGCCGCTACAGCAACCGCGGTCTGGCACTGCTGGATTTGATCGAAGAGGGTAACCTCGGTCTGATTCGCGCAGTGGAAAAATTCGACCCGGAACGCGGTTTCCGCTTCTCCACTTACGCAACCTGGTGGATCCGTCAGACGATTGAACGGGCGATCATGAACCAAACCCGTACCATTCGTTTGCCTATCCATATCGTCAAAGAACTGAATGTCTATCTGCGCACCGCGCGCGAGCTTTCCCACAAGCTGGATCATGAACCGAGCGCTGAAGAGATTGCCGAGCAACTCGACAAGCCGGTGGATGACGTCAGCCGCATGCTGCGTCTGAATGAGCGCATCACCTCGGTGGATACGCCGCTGGGCGGGGATTCGGAGAAAGCGCTGCTGGACATTCTGGCCGACGAGAAGGACAACGGGCCTGAAGACACCACGCAAGACGACGATATGAAGCAAAGCATCGTCAAATGGCTGTTCGAACTGAACGCCAAACAGCGTGAAGTGTTGGCGCGTCGTTTCGGCCTGCTGGGCTATGAAGCGGCGACGCTGGAAGACGTAGGCCGGGAGATTGGCCTGACGCGCGAGCGCGTCCGTCAGATTCAGGTTGAAGGTCTGCGCCGTCTGCGTGAGATTCTGCAGATGCAGGGCCTGAGCATTGAGGCGCTGTTCCGCGAATAACGCCGGTTGTTGAACCGCATCAAATAAAAACGGTGAGCGTCATGCTCACCTTTTTTTTTATGCCCGCGTTTGGCGCCAGACTACACCATATTTTTCAGCCGGTAGATCCATTCCAGCGCCTGGCGCGGCGACAGGGAATCCGGATCCAGCGCTTCCAGGGCTTCAACCGCCGGCGAGGTTTCTTCCTGCAGCAGCGTCATCTGGGTGGCATCGACGCTGCCCGAGGCGGTGTGGCTGGAGATAGACTCCAGCTCGCGCAGCTTCTGGCGGGCGCGCTTGATGACGTCGCGCGGCACGCCGGCCAATGCGGCGACCGCCAGGCCATAGCTTTTGCTGGCGGCACCGTCCTGCACGCTGTGCATGAAGGCGATGGTATCGCCATGTTCGAGCGCGTCCAGATGCACGTTAACCACGCCTTCCATTTTCTCCGGCAGGGTCGTCAGCTCGAAGTAGTGGGTGGCGAACAGCGTCATCGCCTTGATGCGGTTGGCCAGGTTCTCGGCGCAGGCCCAGGCCAGCGACAGGCCGTCGTAGGTGGAGGTGCCGCGGCCGATTTCATCCATCAACACCAGACTGTGCTCGGTGGCGTTGTGCAGGATGTTGGCGGTTTCGGTCATCTCCACCATGAAGGTGGAGCGGCCGGAAGCCAGATCGTCCGCCGCGCCGACGCGGGTGAAGATGCGATCCACCGGGCCGATGGTGGCCTTGGTGGCCGGCACGTAACTGCCGATGTGCGCCATCAGCACGATCAGCGCCGTTTGCCGCATATAAGTGCTTTTACCGCCCATGTTCGGGCCGGTAATGATCAGCATACGGCGCTGTGGCGACAGGGTGAGCGGGTTGGAGATAAACGGCTCGCTCAGCACCTGCTCCACCACCGGGTGACGGCCTTCGGTAATGCGGATCCCCGGCTGCTCGCTCATGGCCGGGCAAGCGTAGTTCAGGGTATCGGCACGCTCGGCCAGGTTGGCCAGCACGTCCAGTTCGGCCAGTGCGGCGGCGCTTTGCTGCAGCTCCGCCAGGTGCGGCAGCAGCAGATCGAACAACTCGTCGTACAGGCTTTTCTCGATCGCCAGCGCCTTGCCCTTGGAGGTGAGCACTTTGTCTTCGTACTCTTTCAATTCCGGGATGATGTAGCGCTCGGCGTTTTTCAGCGTCTGACGGCGCACATAGTGGATCGGCACCAGGTGGCTTTGGCCGCGGCTGACCTGAATGTAGTAGCCGTGTACGCCGTTGAAGCCGACCTTGAGCGTATCCAGCCCCAGCTTTTCACGCTCGCGGATCTCCAGCCGATCGAGGTAATCGCTGGCGCCGTCGGCCAGTGCGCGCCACTCGTCCAGCTCACTGTTGTAACCGGGGGCGATCACGCCGCCGTCGCGCACCAGCACCGGTGGGGATTCAATGACCGCGCGTTCCAGCAGCTCGCGCAGCTCGTCGAACTGGCCCACCTGAGACAGCAGCTGCTGCACGTGCGGCGTTTCCACATCTTGCAGCAGCGCGCGGATGCCCGGCAGTTGCTGGAAAGCATGGCGCATGCGCGCCAGATCGCGCGGCCGGGCGGTGCGCAGCGCCAGACGCGCCAAAATTCGCTCCTGATCGCCCACCTGGCGCAGCGAAGGCTGCAGATCGGTGAACAGCTCCTGCAATGCGCCGATCGCCTGTTGGCGGGCGGTGAGAACCTTGATATCGCGGGTCGGCATGTGCAGCCAGCGTTTCAGCATGCGGCTGCCCATCGGCGTGACCGTGCGATCGAGGATCGCCGCCAGCGTGTTGTCGCTGCCGCCGGACAGGCTCTGCGTCAGTTCCAGGTTGCGGCGGGTGGCGGCGTCCATGATGATGCCGTCCTGCTGGCGCTCCATGGTGATGCCGCGAATGTGCGGCAGCGAAGTGCGCTGAGTATCTTTGACGTACTGCAGCAGGCAGCCGGCGGCGCGCAGCGCCTGGTGCGCCTGTTCGACGCCGAAACCAGTCAAATCGCGGGTGCCGAACTGCAGGTTGAGCTGCTGACGCGCGGTCTCAAGCTCGAATTCCCACAGCGGGCGGCGGCGCAGGCCGTGGCGCTGTTCGATCAGCGCCATTTGTTCGAAGGTTTCCGGGTAGAGCAGCTCGGCCGGATTGGTGCGCTGCAGCTCGGCGGCCATGGTTTCCAGATCCTGCGGCTCGGCGACGCGAAAGCGGCCGGAGCTCACGTCCAGCGTGGCGTAGCCGAAGCCGCGCGCGTCCTGCCAGATCGCCGCCAGCAGGTTGTCCTGGCGCTCTTGCAGCAGCGCTTCGTCGGTGATGGTGCCGGGCGTGACGATACGCACCACTTTGCGCTCGACCGGCCCTTTACTGGTGGCCGGATCGCCGATCTGCTCGCAGATGGCGACGGACTCGCCGAGCTGTACCAGCTTGGCCAGGTAGTTCTCTACCGCGTGGTGCGGCACGCCGGCCATCGGGATCGGTTCACCCGCCGAGGCGCCGCGTTTGGTCAGCGAGATATCCAGCAGCTGGGAAGCGCGCTTGGCGTCGTCGTAAAACAGCTCGTAGAAGTCGCCCATGCGGTAGAACAGCAGGATTTCAGGATGCTGGGCCTTGAGGCGCAGGTACTGCTGCATCATCGGCGTATGCGAATCGAGTTTATCGGTGCTATTCATGCGATTATTTTTCCAATCCATTGAATGTAAAGGGAACTGTGATTTTCATTGTCGTCATTCGCTATCACATTGTTTCAGCAGGCGCCGCCCCATTCAGCGCTTGGCGGGCGGCGCAAATCAAATCATCAAAACGCCAAACGGCGCGCTCAAACTCGAAGTTTGCACAGACGCTTATACTAGCCCAGCGGGCAATCGGCTGTCACAGGTAAAAATGGGAAGCGCTGCGCAAGGAGGAGTTGTAACGAAGCGAGATTGTCGTTCGCCTGCGGGCAACAACGCAAGTCGCCGCCCGCTGAGGCGGCGTGGAGTTTATTGCGCGGCGGTGAGGGGCATGAAGTTATGTACAATCCTTGATATAATCTCATCAATGAATTTTCTGATCGGGGGGCGTCATGAGTAATACTAAAAAAGTGCCGGTGGGTTATGTTAAGCCATCTCGTACGGACATTGCCCGCTCAGTGGCGACATCAACGGCGGTTGAAACAGGTCAACCTTCAGCCAGAATTGAAGCTTCTTTAGAAGAAGTGCGTAAAAAATTCGCTCATCTGCGCCTTGCCTAATACTTTCTTAGTGCTTGGTTGACCCAGTGTTTCATCGGCTCGTAGTTCATGTTCATACCCGAGTGAATAGCCGAGATATATTGGGCTCTGTTTTGTTCCCAGCTTTGATAATCCAACGGTTTATGCCCACCCTGAACCGCCATCACATCGGCCAGCAGCCGTGACAAACGGCCATTCCCTTCTCTAAAAGGGTGTATGAGTATCAGTTCAACATGGATTATCGCGATCGCTTCTATCAGCTGTTCTTCGCTCATGTCTGAGCAAGGTGTGTAACTTGCCAGGTATTTCACTTCGAAATCGTCCAGTAGTTTGGGCAATCGCGTCGAAGGGGCAAACATGAAGCCTCCTTTGCTGATATTGACGGTTCTTGCTTGTCCAGCCCACGCATAAATATTGCCTAACCAGCGGTGATGCCATCCCTTAAGCATCTCGACGGTGATTCTTCCTAATGGAAAGTGCTGTTCGAAAACGGAACGGTAGAGCTGCTCCAGCAACACCAACTCGGCGCCGTCGAGTTCGTCGCTATCGGTGATACCCAGCTTATTGGCTAGAACTTGCTCGCCGGATTCTTTCTCATATTGACCTTCGCTGCTGGAAATATGGTATCGGCTCATGAATACGCTCGATGATAATGAGGTGGGGGATAAGGCAAGTATAATCAGCGATGTGTAGTGGAACAATTTAATTAAAATCAGTTTGTTAAGTTAGAATTAATCATAGTTCTGATTAATACCATCGAAATAAATATTTTCAATTCATTGGATGTTAACGGCACAACGCAAGTCGCCGCCCGCTGAGGCGGCGTGGAGTTTATTGCGCGGCGGTGAGGGGCAGGGGCAGTTGATAGAGACGGAAGCTGTCGGGCACTTCGGATTCATGGCCGGGCAGCAGGCGGTGGCGAATGCGCGATTCGCTGACGAAGGCGCAGCCTTGTGGGGTGATAGTCAGATTGACCGGCGATTCCATGCCTTCGCGCAAGACCTCAATCCGGTGCATGCCTGCCGCCTTGGGAGACGGGATCCGCAGGATCCGCCCCTGGCCGCTCTGGATCCCGTTTTCCAGCACGATCAGCGCGCCGTCCGGTGCCAACCCCATCCCGTCCGGGTTTTCAATCAGGCGCGGCAGCTGCATTTCCGTCAGCTGCGGCTTTGGATCGTTATAGCGGAAGGTGTAGAGCTTACCGGTGCCGAAATTGGCGACAGCCAGCAGCCGGTCGTCGAGCAGCACGATCCCGGCGGCGCCCAGCCCGCTGGGCGCCGCTAAGCGTGGATCCTGATACAGCGTACTGAATGCCGCTTCGCCCGGCCGCAGGCGCAGGATGCCGCCGCCGCGGGTTTCCGTCACGTACACCGTACCGTCTGCGCCGAGCACGATATCGTTGCCCATTTCTCCCGCCGGCAGCGCCAGGCTGCGGTTGAGCGTGCCATCCGCGACGTTCAGCGCGTAGATGCGGTTGGCGCGCGTTTTGCCGCCGGAGAGGAAATCCGGCGAATTGCCCCACAGCAGCCCGCGCCGTTCGTCCAGCCGCAGCGCGTTTGAGGCGAACACCGTGTCAGCGCCGGGGAAAAAGGTTTCCCACGCTTTACCCGGCCGTTTGCGCAGCACGTTGCCGCTGGTGATCAGGCCGACATACAGCGTGCCGTCCGCCGCGCGGGCGATGCCGTTGGGGTAAAGCGCGCCGGGCGGCAGCGTCATACTGCTTTCCGTACAGTGTGCATCGACGGCGGCCTGCGCCGGCGTGCTGAGGGTGAGTGCAGTAGCGAGGGTGAATAACGCCGCTCGCGCGGTCACAGCGTATGCCATGTCTTTCTCCTGGAATGAAGGAAAAGGGGCTACCAACGTTCGGGGCGGGCAGCGTGCGCCATTGGCGCCTCCAGCGCGGCCACGTCTTCTTGCGATAGCCTGAGGTCTAGCGCCGCCAGTGCATCCTGCAGATGGTGTGGCTTGGACATGCCCACCAGCGGCGATGCCACGCCGGGTTTGGCCAACAGCCAGGCCAGCGCGATTTGCGCCGGGGGAACGCCGCGCGCGGCCGCCACCTCCGCTACCGCAGCGACGGTGCGTTCGACCTCGTTTCTGCCGCCGTACCAACGGGGAGCCTGCTCGTCGGTGGCGGCGCGCAGCGTGCCGCCACTGCCGGAGCCGGCCAGCACGCCGCGGGCCAGCGGCGACCAGGGCGTCAGGCCAAGACCTTCCTCCAGGCACAGCGGGATCAGCTCTTCTTCGTCTTCACGCGTCACCAGGTTGTATTGGCTTTGCAACGAAATAAACGGCGCCAGGCGGTGCTGACGTTGAAAGGCCAGCATTTTCATCAGGCGCCAGGCGTGCAGTGAAGACGCGCCGAGATAGCGGATCTTGCCCGCCCGCACCAGGCCATCGAGGGTGTCGGCAGTTTCTTCGATCGGCGTTTCGGTGTCGAAGCGGTGCAGCACGAACAGATCGAGGTAATCCGTTCCCAACCGCTGCAAGGAGGCGTCAATGCTGTGCAGCAGGTGCTTGCGCGACAGCCCCCGGCTGTTCGGCTGCGCGTCCATCGGAAAGTAGGCCTTGGTGGCGATCACCACGTCTTCTCGACGGGCGAACGCCTTCAGCGCGCGGCCGAGAATGCGCTCGCTTTCTCCGCCGGAGTAAATGTTGGCGGTATCAAAAAAGTTGATGCCCGCTTCCAGCGCCTCGCGGATAAAGGGGCGCGCTTCATCCTCCTTCAGCACCCAGGGGCGCCAGGCCGGATCGCCGTAGGTCATGCCGCCCAGGCAGAGGCGGGACACCTGCAGGCCGCTGTCGCCAAGCCGAACGTAGTTCATGGCATCGTCTCCTCAGCGCATGCCGGCGATGGTGTAACCGCCGTCCACCAGCAGGCTTTGGCCGGTGATGAAGCGGGCTTCCTCCGTCGCCAGCCACAGCGCCACATCGCCGATGTCTTCCGATTCGCCCAAGCGGCCGGCGGGCGTATGGGCGATAAAGGGCGCGAACGCCGCGCTGTCGGCCACGCTGCCGCGCGTCATCGGCGTGTCGATGATGCCGGGGTTGATGTTGTTGACGCGGATGCCCTGGCCGCTGTATTCGAGCGCCACCGCGCGGATCATCGCATCGAGCGCGCCTTTGCTGGCGGAGTAGCTGGATGAGCCGGCCAGCGCGCCGTGGGTCAGCCAGGAGGAAGTGTTAACGATCACGCCGCCCGAGCGCTGTGCCAGAAAGGTTTCAATCTCGTATTTCATCGCCAGCCAGACGCCTCTGAGGTTAATGGCGATCACCCGGTCAAAATCCTCGCTGCTCTGTTCGGTGATGGGGGCGAAGTTGCCGATGATGCCGGCGTTGTTGAAGGCGACGTCGAGCCGGCCGTAGTGGGCGGTCACCGTGGCGAGCAGCCTGCGGATATCGTTTTCCTGGGAGACGTCGGCCACGATGGGCAGGGCGTCGCCGCCGGCGAGCGCGATGTCGCGCGCCGTGGCTTCGATTTCCGCCGCGCGTCGGCCGGCCAGCGCCACTTTGGCGCCTTCGCGGGCATAGGCCAGCGCGGCGGCGCGGCCGATGCCTGTGCCGCCGCCGCTTACCAGCACGACTTTGTCCGCCAGACGGCGCGGTGTTTCATGAGTTGGAGCTGTAGCATTAATCATCGCATCGATACCTGGTAATGGGTTCGATCGTAATGCTATGTTGTTAGATAACGGATAACTATCCGCTAAAAATTCATCTCACTATTAGATAATTTATATTAATAGCATGAAGAAACCCGAATTGTCCGGCCTGGCGGCCTTCGTGGCTATCGCCAGTGAACGCAGCTTCCGCCGCGCCGCCGCCCGATTGGGCGTGACGCCGCCGACGCTGACCCACACCCTGCGCGAACTGGAAGCGCAGGTGGGCATTCGCCTGCTGAACCGCACCACCCGCAACGTTTCGCCGACGGAGGCCGGTGAGCATCTGTTGGCACAGCTGGTGCCGGCCTTTACCGACATCGACGCCGCGCTGGAGAGCCTGAATGCGTTTCGCGAAGGGCCGCGCGGCCTGGTGCGCATCAACGCGCCGCGTTCGGCGATCGATCTCGCCATCGTGCCGCATCTGGGGCGGTTGGCCAGCGAATATCCCGGCATTACGCTGGAGGTGGTGGCGAACGAAGGGTTCGCCAACATCGTCGAGCAGGGCTTTGACGCCGGTATTCGGCTCGGCGAGGATCTGCACAACGATATGCGCGCGGTACGCCTGACGCCGGATCTGCGTTTTGCCATCGTCGCCACGCCGGACTATTTTCAACGGCACGGCGAACCGACGCACCCGCAGGATTTGCTGCAGCACCGCTGCATCGGTTGGCGCAAGGCCTCTTCGGGCGAGCGCTACAAGTGGGCGTTTCAGCAGGGCGAGCAGCGGTTTTCCGTGGCGGTCAACAGCCCGCTGATCGTGGATGACGCCAGGCTGCTGCTGCAGGCGGCGCTGGCGCACGTCGGCATCGCCTTCGCCATTGAACAGGAGGTGGAAGAACACCTCGCGAGCGGGCGGCTGCGGCGAGTGTTGGCCGACTGGTGCGCGCCGTTTCCCGGTTTTTACCTCTATTACCCCAACCGCAGGAACCATTCCGTGGCGCTGGCCACGGTGATCGAGTTGCTGCGTCTGCCCACCTAATCCTCTTCGCCTGCCATCGCGTTCGGAGAGCAGCAGGCGAATCAAGCTTGAACTATTTTTATTCCCTTTTCGTTTGTTCAGGCGCAAATAAACCCTTAAATTCTCGGTGTGTTTATAACTATCTGTTTATAATTGTTATTTGAGTATTTATTACGAATATTCTGAGTTTATATCGGTTATTTGAGAGCCCGGTCACACTATTTTTTTATGCGAAATGTGAAGGGGGTCAAGCCATCAGGTCAAGGAGAGACGGTTATTCTCCCCCCTGGCTTACCGATCCGTTTTCATGCTCCGTATACTGTCTGCCACCAGGGCAACGTGACGGAAATTTTCATAAGGAATGTGCGTGAAGCAATCGTGATTGCATCTGGCATACAAATAACACAGGGTTTTTTTGATTATCTGAGGTGCTTGGTATGGAAAAGAAAAAAATCTATCTGTTTTGTTCTGCCGGTATGTCCACTTCCCTGTTGGTTTCAAAAATGAAGGCGCAGGCCGAGAAATACGAAGTGCCGGTGATCATCGCCGCCTACCCGGAAGCGCTGGCTGCGGAGAAAGGCGTTGAAGCGGATCTGATCCTGCTGGGGCCGCAGATTGCCTACACCTTGCCGGAAGTGCAAAAACAGCTGCCCAACAAACCCGTTGAAGTCATCGATCCGCTGCTGTACGGCAAGGTCGATGGGCTGGGCGTTCTGAAGGCCGCGGTGGCCGCCATCAAGAAAGCCAACCAATAACAGGAGGCCGCCGTGAATACCCTCATTGCCTCGCTCGAGAAGGTTATCCTGCCTTTCGCCGTAAAAATCGGCAAGCAGCCCCACGTCAACGCCATCAAGAACGGCTTTATCCGCCTGATGCCGCTGACCTTGACCGGGGCGATGTTCGTGTTGATCAACAACGTGTTCCTGAGCTTCGGCGAAGGATCGTTCTTCTATTCGCTGGGCGTGCGCCTGGACGCCTCCACCATCGAGACGCTCAATAGCCTGAAGAGCATTGGCGGCAGCGTGTACAACGGCACGCTGGGGATCATGTCCCTGATGACGCCGTTCTTTATCAGCATGGCGTTGGCCGAAGAGCGCAAGGTCGATCCGCTCGCCTCGGCGCTGCTGGCGGTGGCTGCTTTTATGACCGTCACACCGTTCAACGTCGGCGAGGCCTATGCGGTGGGCGCCAACTGGCTGGGCGGCGCCAACATCATTTCCGGTATGGTGATCGGGCTGGTGGTGGCCGAGATGTTTGCTTTCATCGTGCGGCGCAACTGGGTGATCAGCCTGCCGGACAGCGTGCCGGCTTCGGTGTCGCGCTCCTTCTCGGCGCTGATCCCCGGTTTCATCATCCTCTCCATCATGGGGCTGGTGGCGTTCGCGCTGGCGCACTGGGGCACCAACTTCCACCAGATCATCATGGACGGCATTTCGGCACCGCTGGCCAAGATGGGCAGCGTGGTGGGCTGGGTGTACGTGCTGTTCTCCTCGCTGCTGTGGTTCTTTGGGGTGCACGGCTCCATGGCGCTGGCGGCGCTGGACAGCGGCATCATGACGCCGTTCGCGCTGGAAAACGTGGAGCTGTACAACAAATACGGTTCGGTCGAAGCGGCGGTGGCCGCCGGGAAAGAGTTCCACATGTGGGCGAAACCGTTCGTCGACTCCTACATCTACCTCGGCGGCACCGGCTCGACGCTGGGCCTGATCATCGCCATCTTCATCGCCTCGCGCCGCGAGGATTACCGCCAGGTCGCCAAGCTGGCGACGCCGTCCGGCATTTTTCAGATCAACGAACCGATTCTGTTCGGCCTGCCGGTGATCATGAACCCGGTGATGTTCATTCCGTTCATCCTGGTGCAGCCGGTGCTGACCATTATCACCTCGCTGGCTTATTACTCCGGGCTGATCCCGCCTATCACCAACATCGCGCCCTGGACCATGCCGGTCGGCCTGGGGGCGTTCTTCAACACCAACGGCAGCATCATGGCCATGTTGTTGAGCCTGTTTAACCTGGCGGTCGCCACCGTGATTTATCTGCCGTTCGTGGCGATCTCCAACAAGGCGCAGAGCCAGATCGACGCGGCGACGGAAAGCGAAGAAGACATCGCCAAGGCGCTGAAATTCTAACTGTGGAACGGGGCGGCGCGGCCGCCCTGCGAGGGACGCGAGTATGGAATATCAATTTGCCGACGGGTTCTGGTGGGGGAGCGCCACCTCCGCGCCGCAGTCTGAAGGGGCGGCCGCGCGCGACGGCAAGAGCCGCAACATCTTCGACTATTGGTACGAGATCGCGCCCGAGCGCTTTCACGATCGGGTGGGGCCAGCCGAGGCCTCGACCTTTTACGACCATTTCCGCGCCGATATCGGGCTGCTCAAAACGCTGGGCCACAATACCTTCAGAACGTCTATCTCGTGGTCGCGGCTGATCCCGGACGGTGACGGCGAGGTGAACCCGCAGGCGGTGGCGTTCTATAACGCGATGATCGACGAGCTGCTGGCGCAGGGCATCACCCCGTTTATCAATCTCTACCACTTCGATATGCCGCTGTGCATGCAGCAGCGCGGCGGCTGGGAAAGCCGGGCGGTGGTCGAAGCCTATGCGCGTTACGCCGATATCTGCTTCGGCCTGTTTGGCGATCGGGTCACCCACTGGTTCACCTTCAACGAGCCGATCGTGCCGGTGGAGGCCGGTTACCTGAATGACCTGCATTACCCTTGCGTGGTGGACTTCAAACGGGCGGTCACCGTGGCGTATCACAGCGTACTGGCGCACGCCATGGCGGTGCAGCGTTTCAGAGCGCGGGAGCTGCCGGGGAGCATCGGCATCATTCTGAATCTGAGCCCGACCTATCCACGTTCCGACGCGCCGGAGGATCGGCAGGCCGCGCACGACGCCGATCTGCTGCTCAACCGCAGTTTCCTCGATCCGGTCGCCAAAGGGCGTTATCCGGCGGCGTTGCTGCAGCTGCTGGAGCGGCATGGGCTGATGCCCCACTGCGAGCCGCAGGATGCGCAGCTGATTGAAGGCGGCGTGGTGGACATCCTCGGCGTCAACTACTACCAGCCGCGCAGGGTGCAGGCGAAAGAGGGGCGTCATGCCGAGGGGCCGATCGCATCGCCGGAGGATTTGTTCAGTTACTATGCAATGCCGGGCCGCAAAATCAATCCGCACCGCGGCTGGGAGATCTACGAAAAGGGGCTGTACGACATCCTGATGGATCTGAAAGAGAACTACGGCAACCTGCCTTGTTATATTTCGGAAAACGGCATGGGCGTTGAGGGCGAAGAGGCGTTTATCGGCGCCAATGGGCGGGTGGAGGACGATTACCGCATCGACTTTATTCGCGAGCACCTGAAGTGGCTGCACCGCGCGCTGGCGGAAGGCTCGCAGTGCAAAGGCTATCATCTGTGGACCTTTATCGACTGCTGGTCCTGGCTGAACGCCTACAAGAATCGTTATGGGCTGGTGCGGCTGGATCGGGCGGATCAGCGCCGCACCATCAAGAAAAGCGGCTACTGGTTTGCCGAGGCGGCCAGACGCAACGGATTTGACTAACGGGAGGCCGGCGCCGTGTCCGACAACCGAATTTCGCTGAGTGCCAACGACGTGAAGCTGATTCGCGAGCAGGATTTTTTTAACTGCAAAGATTTTCACCTGTTTATCTACAACAAGGTGGAAAGCGCCACCGGGCTGCATCAGCACGACTATTACGAGTTCACCATCGTGCTGAGCGGCAAATGCTATCAGGAGATCAACGGCAAGCGGGTGCTGCTGGAGCGCGGGGATTTCGTCTTTATCCCCATCGGCTCCTACCACCAGAGCTTTTACGAGTTCGGCGCGACGAAAATCTTCAACGTGGCGGTCAGCAAAGCGTTCTTTGAAGAGCACTATTTGCAGCAGCTGCCGCGCTGCTTCGTCGCCTCGCAGGCCTACAGCCTGAGAAACGAGTTTTTGGCCTATATCGAATCGGTGGTGAGTTCGCCGCAGTTTCGCGAGGACGACTTCGCCGAATTTCTCGAAACGCTGACCTTCTATGTGATCAGCCGTATTCGTCACCATAAAGAAGAAAACGATGGCGGCGATGATATCCCGCAGTGGCTGAAGAACACCCTGGCCGGCATGCATGACAAGGCGATGTTCGGCGAAAGGGCGTTGGCTAACATGGTGGCGCTGTCGGGGAAAACCCAGGAATATCTGACCCGGGCGATGCGGCGTTACTACCACAAGACGCCGATGCAGGTGATCAATGAGATCCGCATCAACTTCGCCAAGACGCAGCTGGAGGTCACCAACTATTCGGTTTCCGATATCGCCTTCGATTCCGGCTATGGCGATGTCAGCCTGTTCATTAAAAACTTCAAGCGGCTCACCGATGTGACCCCAGGCAACTACCGAAAAAAGTGCTACGGCCCTCTTTAGGGCCGCTCCCGATCAGTATCAACGCCGATATGCCGATGAGCTTCAGGCCGCCGGCCGGTTAATCATTCGATTTTTACCTTAGCGAAGGGGAATGCCGCGCCGGTCGGTCGGGCTTCCCTTGCCAAAAATTCATCCCGCGGGAGCCACTATGGAAAAACTACTGATCGTGAATGCCGATGACTTCGGCCTGAGCAAGGGACAAAACTACGGTGTTATCGAGGCGTATCAGCATGGCGTCGTTTCCTCTACCACGGCGATGGTGAACGGCGGCGGCGCACAGCACGCGGCGGCGCTCAGCCGGCAATATCCGGGGTTACCGATCGGGCTGCATTTCGTTTTGACCCATGGCAGGCCGCTGGGCGCCATGCCTTCGCTGGTCAACGAGCATGGCGAATTGGGTAAATGGCTGTGGCGCCGCGCCGAGGCCGGCGAGCTGCAGCTGGACGAGATCCAGGAGGAGCTGCAGCGCCAGTTCGCGCGGTTTGTGACGCTGTTCGGCAGGCCGCCGACGCACATCGACAGCCACCACCATGTACATATGCAGCCGCAGATTTACCCGCTGGTGGAGGCGTTTGCGCAGGCGCAGGGTCTGCCGCTGCGCCTCGATCGCGAAGAGGCGAAACGGCGCGATATTGCGTTGCAGACGCCCTGCAGCACCGACGCGTTTGACGCGGGATTCTACGGCGAAACGATTTCCGAAGCCTTGTTCCTGCAGCGGTTGGCGCGCGCCGACGAGCAGGGTGCCGAGTCATTGGAAATGATGTGCCACCCGGCGTTCCTCGACGCGACGATCCTGCAGAGCAAATACTGCCACCCGCGCCTCGTCGAGCTGGATGTGTTGACCGCGCCGACGCTGAAAGCGGCGATCGCCGAACGCGGTTTTCTGCTGGGCTCTTTCCTGGATCTGTAGCTCCGCGCCGTTTACAGCATGGCGTGCGCCTTTTTCAGGCCGGTGTCCTCTTGCGGATCGGCGCCCTGAGGCAAGTGCTCCGTTTCCTGTTCTTCAGGCTGCGGCTCGTCGACATCGGGCGCCGCTTCCGGCGGGGGCATGGTGTCGTGAATGATCTGCTCATCAAAGGTCGGATTGAGCGCCGGCGACAGCGGCGAGCTGGCGAGGCTGTCCGGCAGCGGAATGTGCGGCACCGGCGCGTCCTGCGCCAGCTGCGGCTCCTCCGCTTTCGCCGTGCGGCTGAGGGCCGCCAGCAGCACGCCGCACAGGGCGAAGAAGGCGTACAGGATATTGCCGCCAAGCGGCTCGATCAGCGCGCCGACCGCCAGCGGCCCGATGCTGGCGCCGACGCCGAACGCCATCAGCAGGCAGGCGGCCAGCGAGACGCGGCGCTCCGGCTCGATCAGATCGTTGGCCAATGCCACCACCAGCGGGTAGAGCGTAAACTGCAGCATGCTGACGACGAACCCCACCGCCAGCAGCAGCGGGAAATCGATGTGCGGCAGCAGCGCCAGCGGCAGCGCCGCCACGATCAGAAAAATGGCGTTGAGGCGCATCAGCAAGGGGCGGTTATAGCGATCCGACAGCCAACTGAGCGGGAATTGCGCCACCAGCCCGGCGAAGATGGCCAGCGCCATGAACAGGCCGGTTTGCTGCGTGGTTAAGGATTGCAGGCTGGCGTAGACCGGCGCCAGGCCGTAAAACGAACCTACCACCATGCCGATCACCAGCGTGGTGGCCAGCACCTTGGGAATGGCGCCGACAAAGTAACGCAGTTCCATCGGCGCCGGCGACATGTGGCGCGCATTGGTGCGGGTGGTGAGAGCGATCGGCACCAGGCAGAGCGCGAAGCACAGTGCGATCACCAGCAGCGTGGCAATGCCCAGATTGCTTTGCAGCATCAGCACGATCTGGCCCAGCGACATGCCGAGATAGGTCGCCGCCATATAGAAACCGAACACCATGCCGCGCTGGTTGGATTCCGCCTGGTCGTTCAGCCAGCTTTCCAGCACCATGAACTGACACATCATGCACAGCCCGATCACCAGACGCAGCGCAACCCAGGCGGGAATGAACGCCGTCAGGCCGTGCCCCAGCACCGCGGCGGTAATGATGCCGGCGCAGGCCACGTAGGCGCGGATATGCCCGACGCGGGCGATGAGAAAGTGGCCGACCTTACCGCCGATCACCAACCCGATGTAGTTGGCGGCGATGATGGCGCCGATCAGCGCGCTGCTGACGTGGATGGAGGCCAGCCGCAGCGAGACGTAGGTGGTGAGCAGGCCCGAGCCCAACAGCAGCAGCAGGGTGGTGGTGTACAACGGCAAGAATACGCCCAACGTTTTTTTCACGCTATCGTCCTAATCTCTTCTGGTGCGCCCTGAGGCCGCCGCCGCAGCGTGCCGCCTCCGTGATGTTCCTTGTGCTGGTGCGCCGCCGCTCGCTGGGGCGCTTCTTTTGATACTAGCAGCTTGGCCGGGCGCTTAAAACCGCACCTCCTGCGAGGCGCTGCGCATTTCTGCGCGCCGGCCGCCGCGCCGCCTTGATAAATGCTACTATCGGGCGCATATACCTGAATTCGCGAGGGAGGGGTTATGAGTGACGACCAACTGCGCCGGCTCAGCGTGCTGGCGGGGGAAAAACTGAAGGCTCAGGGCCGCTGGATCACCTGCGCGGAATCCTGCACCGGCGGCGGCATCGCCAAGGCCATTACCGATATCGCGGGGAGCTCCGCCTATTTCGATCGCGGTTTCGTCACCTACAGCAATGCGGCGAAGCACGACCTGCTGGGGGTGAGCGAAGCCACGTTGGCGGCGCACGGCGCGGTCAGCGAAGAGGTGGTGCGCGAGATGGCGATAGGGGCGCTGCGTGCGGCGCGGGCCGATCTGGCGCTCTCGGTAAGCGGCATCGCCGGCCCGGACGGCGGCAGCGCGGAAAAGCCGGTCGGCACCGTGTGGTTCGGCTTCGCCGGCAGCGATGGCCGGGGGCTGTCGCGCAAGATGCAATTCGAGGGCGATCGCGATGCGGTGCGGCTGCAGGCGACGATTTTCGCGCTGCAAACCGCCATCGACGAATTTTTGTAAATTAGGCTTGATACTGTATGACCATACAGTATAATTAGTGACATTTCCTGCACAACATACATTCAGTGGCAGTGTGGGGTAACACCGGCATTGCGAAACGAAGGAGCAAAAATGGCTATTGATGAGAACAAGCAAAAGGCGTTAGCTGCGGCACTGGGCCAGATTGAGAAACAGTTCGGCAAAGGCTCCATCATGCGCCTGGGTGAAGACCGCTCCATGGACGTGGAAACGATCTCCACCGGCTCACTGTCACTCGATATCGCTCTGGGCGCCGGCGGCCTGCCGATGGGCCGCATCGTCGAAATCTACGGCCCGGAATCCTCCGGTAAAACCACCCTGACGCTGCAGGTGATCGCCGCTGCGCAGCGCGAAGGCAAAACCTGTGCGTTCATCGACGCCGAGCACGCGCTGGATCCTATCTATGCGAAAAAGCTGGGCGTCGATATCGACAACCTGCTGTGCTCCCAGCCGGACACCGGCGAGCAGGCGCTGGAAATCTGTGATGCGCTGACCCGCTCCGGCGCGGTTGACGTCATCATCGTCGACTCCGTGGCGGCGCTGACGCCGAAGGCGGAAATCGAAGGTGAAATCGGCGATTCGCACATGGGTCTGGCGGCGCGCATGATGAGCCAGGCGATGCGTAAGCTGGCCGGCAACTTGAAAAACGCCAATACCCTGCTGATCTTCATCAACCAGATCCGTATGAAAATTGGCGTGATGTTCGGCAACCCGGAAACCACGACCGGCGGTAACGCCCTGAAGTTCTACGCTTCGGTGCGTCTGGATATCCGCCGCATCGGTGCCATTAAAGAGGGCGACGAAGTGGTGGGCAGCGAAACCCGCGTGAAAGTGGTGAAGAACAAAATCGCTGCGCCGTTCAAACAGGCTGAATTCCAAATCATGTACGGCGAAGGCATCAACAGCCGTGGCGAGCTGGTCGATCTGGGCGTGAAGCACAAGATGATCGAAAAAGCCGGAGCCTGGTACAGCTATAACGGCGAGAAAATCGGTCAGGGCAAGGCGAATGCCTGTAACTTCCTGAAAGAAAACCCGGCTATCGCCGCCGAGCTGGATAAGAAGCTGCGCGATTTGCTGCTGCACAGCGGCGGTGAGCTGGTGGCCGCTTCCGGTGACGACTTCGAAGACGACGAAGCGGAAACCAGCGAGCAGTTCTAATCGCTGAAGATGTGCGCCGCCGTTCGTGTGGCGCATATCCCATAAATTCAGGCTTGAATGATGAATGACTTGCTAAGCCGCGCCATGCGCCTGCTGTCGCAACGCGATCATAGTGAAGCTGAACTGCGCCGCAAACTTGCGGCGCAGCCGTTTGTGGCGAAAGCCCGTTTTGGCAGCAAGGGGCCACATGCGCCGGCATCACCGCCGGTGGTTGAAGAGCCGGTGGATCCTGCGCTGATCGAGCAGGTTATCGCCTACTGTTACCAGCATAACTGGCTGGACGATAAGCGTTTCGCTCACAGCTACATCGGCAGCCGCAGCCGTAAAGGTTACGGTGCGCAGCGCATCCGCAGCGAACTGATGCAAAAGGGCGTCGACAAAGCGCTGGTGCAGGACGCGCTGGCGGAATGCGACATCGACTGGTGTGAACAGGCAAAACAGGTGGCGCAGCGAAAATTTGGCGATGCGTTGCCAACCGACTGGAAAGAGAAAGCCAAAGTGCAGCGTTATCTGCTCTATCGCGGCTTCTTCCAGGAAGAAATTCAGTCAATTTACCGTGATTTTGCGCAATGAGCGCACACGGGGTTTTACTTCCCTCTGAAGAAAATTTATCTTATCCCCACTTTTTGTTCGTGAGCTGGTTGTCATCGTCGGGATGAGGCGTCACCGGCTCACGTGTCGTTATTCTAGCCTTTCCAGGAAAATTATGAGCAAGAGCACCGCTGAGATCCGTCAAGCGTTTCTCGATTTCTTTCATAGTAAGGGTCATCAGGTTGTAGCGAGCAGCTCCCTGGTGCCTAACAATGATCCGACATTGCTGTTTACCAATGCCGGCATGAACCAATTTAAGGATGTTTTCCTGGGGCTCGACAAACGCGCCTATTCCCGCGCCACCACCTCGCAGCGCTGCGTGCGCGCAGGCGGCAAGCATAACGACCTGGAAAACGTCGGTTATACCGCGCGTCACCACACCTTCTTTGAAATGCTGGGCAACTTCAGCTTCGGCGATTACTTCAAGCACGACGCGATCGGCTACGCATGGGAACTGCTGACCGGTGAAAACTGGTTCAACCTGCCGAAAGAGCGACTGTGGGTCACCGTGTATGAAACCGATGACGAAGCGTTCGACATCTGGCAGAAGCAAATCGGCGTACCGGCCGAGCGCATTATCCGCATCGGCGACAACAAGAGCGCGCCTTTCGCTTCCGATAACTTCTGGCAGATGGGCGACACCGGCCCATGCGGCCCGTGCACCGAGATTTTCTACGATCACGGCGATCACATCTGGGGCGGCCCTCCAGGCAGCCCGGAAGAAGACGGCGACCGCTACATCGAGATCTGGAACATCGTTTTCATGCAGTTCAACCGTCAGTCCGACGGCACCATGCTGCCGCTGCCGAAACCTTCTGTGGATACCGGTATGGGTCTGGAGCGCATTGCGGCGGTGTTGCAGCATGTGAACTCCAACTATGAAATCGATCTGTTCCGTACCCTGATCGCCGCCGTGGCTAAAGTGACCGGCGCAACCGATCTGGACAACAAATCCCTGCGCGTTATCGCCGACCACATTCGTTCCTGCGCCTTCCTGGTGTCGGACGGCGTGATCCCGTCTAACGAAAACCGCGGCTATGTGCTGCGCCGCATCATTCGTCGCGCGATCCGCCATGGCAACATGCTGGGCGCGAAAGACACCTTCTTCTACAAACTGGTGGCGCCGTTGATCGAAGTGATGGGCCCGGCGGCCGACGAACTGAAACGCCAGCAATCGCTGGTGGAGCAGGTGCTGAAAACCGAAGAAGAGCAGTTTGCCCGCACGCTGGAGCGTGGCCTGGCGCTGTTGGACGAAGAGCTGGCCAAGCTGCAGGGCGATACCCTGGACGGCGAAACCGCTTTCCGTCTGTACGATACCTACGGTTTCCCGATCGATCTGACCGCTGACGTCTGCCGCGAGCGCGGTTTGAAAGTCGACGAAGCGGGCTTTGAAGAAGCGATGGAAGCGCAGCGCCGCCGTGCGCGCGAATCCAGCGGCTTTGGCGCCGACTATAACAGCCTGATCCGCGTGGATGGCAGCAGCCAGTTCAGCGGTTACGATCACGACGAGCAGCAGGCGACGGTCATCGCGCTGTTCCGCGACGGCCAGCCGGTCGATCAGATCAACGCCGGCGAAGAGGCGGTGGTGGTGCTGGATGAGACGCCGTTCTATGGCGAGTCCGGCGGCCAGGTCGGCGATAAAGGCGTGCTGAAAGCCGCCGGCGCTGAGTTTACGGTCAACGATACCCAGAAATACGGTCAGGCTATCGGCCATCAGGGCAAACTGGCGCAGGGTTCGCTGAAGCTGAACGATCGCGTGGACGCGCAGATCGACGCTGAGCGCCGTAACAGCATTCGTCTGAACCACTCCGCAACTCACCTGCTGCACGCCGCGCTGCGCCAAACGTTGGGCGACCACGTCGCGCAGAAAGGCTCGCTGGTTAACGACAAATACCTGCGTTTCGACTTCTCGCACTTCGAAGCGATGAAGCCGGAGCAAATCCGCGCGGTGGAAGATCTGGTGAACCAGCAGGTACGTCGTAACCTGCCGGTGCAGACCGAGCTGATGGCCTTGGAAGATGCCAAAGAGAAGGGCGCGATGGCGCTGTTCGGCGAGAAGTACGATGACAACGTGCGCGTGCTGACCATGGGCGACTTCTCCACCGAGCTGTGCGGCGGCACCCACGCCAGCCGCACCGGCGATATCGGCCTGTTCCGCATTCTGAGCGAGTCGGGCACCGCGGCGGGCATCCGCCGTATTGAAGCGGTGACCGGCGCTGGCGCTATCGCTACGCTGCATCAGCAAAGCGATTTGTTGCAAGACGTTGCTCAGTTGGTCAAAGGCGACAGTAACACCCTGACCGATAAAGTGCGCTCGGTGCTCGATCGCACGCGCGCGCTGGAAAAAGAACTGCAGCAGTTGAAAGATCAGCAGGCGGCGCAGGAGAGCGCTTCGTTGTCCAGCCAGGCAAAAGTGGTTAACGGCGTGAAGCTGTTGGTCAGCCAGTTGGACAATGCCGAAGCCAAAATGCTGCGCACCATGGTAGATGACCTGAAAAATCAATTGGGTTCGGCCATCATCGTGTTGGCAACGACGGCCGATGACAAAGTCAGCCTGGTTGCTGGTGTGACCAAGGATCTGACTGACCGCGTGAAAGCCGGCGAGTTGATCGGCAACGTGGCGCAGCAGGTCGGCGGCAAGGGCGGTGGTCGCCCGGATATGGCGATGGCGGGGGGGACGGATATCAACGCCCTGCCAGCGGCGTTAAACAGCGTAGAAGCCTGGGTGGCCTCGAAGCTGTGAATATAAATAAATAGCACGCACAAACGCCATAATACTTTGTTGATTATGGCGTTTTCATACTGTGCTAACACAATTTAGTTACAATTGCGGGAACAAAGTTTTTCAGGTCGGCTAAACTTACCATTATCTGAGGTGGGACCAAGTCTGCTTACACTTATTGTGGGTTGCGTGGCTTACGTTTTCACCACATATGATGGATAATGACGGGGAAACTGAGAGACCCGACTCTTTTAATCTTTCAAGGAGCAAAGAATGTTAATTCTGACTCGTCGAGTTGGTGAAACCCTCATGATTGGCGATGAGGTTACGGTTACTGTGCTAGGGGTAAAAGGCAACCAGGTGCGTATTGGTGTGAACGCCCCCAAAGAGGTTTCGGTTCACCGTGAAGAAATCTATCAGCGCATTCAGGCAGAGAAGTCTCAGCAGACGACTTACTGATTCCGAAGCAGCGTCTCGTTGCCAGACGAGACGCTACTGCATCGTTTTACCCACTTCCTTTGCCCTCCCTCTTCTTTTTCGTGATTATTTTCCCGGTTAGTTTCCTGCTTTGTTGCTACAGACGCTGCGGTTGCCTGTTGATAAAACGCCCTTTTTGCCGTGAAATCGCCCATGTTGGGTGCGAATTGTGCAAACGCGCATGAGTTGGGAAAAATTGTTTGACTTAAAAGTCGGAGAAAGTAATATGTGCGCCACGCAGTGCCGATGAGCTTCTCTAAAGCGAGTTAGGCACAATTCGAAAGAAGCGTTTGGTGAGGTGGCCGAGAGGCTGAAGGCGCTCCCCTGCTAAGGGAGTATGCGGTCAAAAGCTGCATCCGGGGTTCGAATCCCCGCCTCACCGCCATTTGCATCCGTAGCTCAGCTGGATAGAGTACTCGGCTACGAACCGAGCGGTCGGAGGTTCGAATCCTCCCGGATGCACCATATTAGCCGTATGGTAGAGTTGGGAACAAAGTACCATAGGGTATCAAAGAATTACTGTGCATCCGTAGCTCAGCTGGATAGAGTACTCGGCTACGAACCGAGCGGTCGGAGGTTCGAATCCTCCCGGATGCACCATTCTTCACTTCCCGTACAGCGAAGAGAAATCTTCAGGCGGGCAGTAAAAAAGAAAGTGTCCCTTAGGGAGGATAACGTTGCTTCAGCAACGGCCCGCAGGGTGAGGCGCAAGCGCCAAATCATCCTCCCGGATGCACCATTCTTTAAGTCTGGCTTCATTAGCGAAGCAGGCAAGCAGTAAAAACAGTAATGCATCCGTAGCTCAGCTGGATAGAGTACTCGGCTACGAACCGAGCGGTCGGAGGTTCGAATCCTCCCGGATGCACCATCTAAGAGAAACCCGCTTCGGCGGGTTTTTCGCTTTTCAGCATTTAACCATTCTCTCTTCACCCCTGTCCTCCTTTGCGCCCGATAGGGCACAGCACATTCCGTTATGACGCAGTCAGCGACAACCCAACGGCTTTACGCTAAAGTAGTTTTCTTTCCTCAACGATCATGGAGTAACGATGTACGACCGCTATCAGGGTCTTATTTTCGACATGGACGGCACGATTCTGGACACCGAGCCAACGCACCGTAAAGCGTGGCGTGAAGTGCTGTCCCGTTATGGCATGACGTTTGATGAAGCGGCCATGGTGGCGCTGAGCGGTTCGCCGACCTGGCGCATCGCGCAGGCGATTATCGCCAGCCATCAGGCCGATCTCGATCCTCATCACCTGGCCGCGGAGAAAACCCGCGCGGTGGAAGCGATGCTGCTGGACAGCGTGCGTCCATTGCCGCTGATCGAGGTGGTGAAGTCCTATCATGGCCGCCGTCCGATGGCGGTCGGCACCGGCAGCGAGCACCGCATGGCGGAAATGCTGCTGCGTCATCTCGGCCTGTTCAACTGCTTCGACGCGATCGTCGGTGCGGACGACGTGCAGCGCCACAAACCGGAGCCGGACACTTTCCTGCGCTGCGCCGAACTGATCGGCGTGCCGCCGGAAAAATGCGTGGTGTTTGAAGACGCTGATTTCGGCATTCAGGCGGCGAAAAGCGCCGGTATGGCGGTGGTAGACGTCCGTACGCTGTGAGTAGTACGCTAGCCGTAATATCGTTATTTGGCAGTAGCTTCCTCAGTGCGACGCTGCTGCCGGGAAATTCAGAAATCGTTCTGGTCGCCTTGCTGACCCAGAGTCGCGTCTCGCCGGAGTTGCTGGTGCTGGCCGCGACCCTGGGCAACACGCTGGGTGGCTTGACCAATGTCATTATCGGGCGCCTGTTACCGGCGTTGAAACCACAGCGGGGGCTGGCAACGGCGCTCGGGTGGCTGCAACGCTTCGGCCCGGCTGCGCTGTTGCTCAGCTGGGTGCCGGTGGTGGGCGATTTGTTGTGCGTGTTGGCAGGTTGGCTGCGCATGCCCTGGGGCTCTGTCGCGCTGTTTCTGTGTATCGGAAAGGCGCTGCGTTACATCGTTTTGGCTATGATAACGGTACAGGGCATCGCCTGGTGGCAGTAACCAAGTGAATATAACTCAATATTCTCTCGGGTGCGGATTCAGTATGCTTACGAGTTATTGTTTTTAGAAGCGGGAGGTCAATTTGATCCCGGACGTATCACAGGCGCTTTCTTGGTTGGAAGCCCATCCCCAGGCATTAAAAGGCATTCGTCGCGGCATCGAGCGTGAAACGCTGCGGGTCACGCCGAACGGCACCTTGGCGACCACCGGGCATCCGGAAAAGCTGGGCGCGGCATTGACGCACCACTGGATCACCACGGATTTCGCCGAGGCGCTGTTAGAGTTCATTACGCCGGTTGATGACAATATCGATCACCTGCTGACGTTCCTGCGCGATATTCATCGCTACGTGGCGCGCAATATCGGCGATGAGCGCATGTGGCCGCTCAGCATGCCGTGCTTTATCGAAGCTGAGCAGGATATCGAGCTGGCGCAGTTCGGCTCGTCGAACATCGGCCGCATGAAGACGCTGTACCGCGAAGGGTTGAAGAATCGCTACGGCGCGCTGATGCAGACCATTTCCGGCGTGCACTACAACTTCTCGCTGCCGCTGGAGTTTTGGCAGGCCTGGGCCGGCGTGCAGGACGCAGAAAGCGGTAAAGAGCAGATCTCGGCGGGCTATTTCCGCCTGATCCGCAACTATTACCGTTTCGGCTGGGTGATCCCGTATCTGTTCGGGGCATCGCCGGCCATTTGTTCTTCGTTCCTCAAGGGGCGCGAGACCAATCTGCCGTTCGAGCGCACCGAGCAGGGGATGTGCTACCTGCCGTACGCCACTTCGCTACGCCTGAGCGACCTGGGTTATACCAACAAGTCGCAGAGCAATCTGGGCATCACCTTTAACGATCTGCACAGCTATGTGGCCGGTCTGAAACGGGCGATCGCGACGCCTTCCGAAGAGTTCGCCAAGCTGGGCGTGAAAGAGGGTGACCGTTACCTGCAGCTGAACAGCAACGTGCTGCAAATCGAGAACGAGCTGTATGCGCCGATCCGGCCGAAGCGCGTGACCAAAAGCGGCGAGACGCCGTCGGACGCGCTGCTGCGCGGTGGTATCGAATACATCGAAGTGCGTTCGCTGGACATCAACCCGTTCTCGCCGATCGGCGTGGATGCGGTGCAGGCGCGTTTCCTGGATCTGTTCCTGGTGTGGTGCGCGCTGGCCGATGCGCCGGAGATGAGCAGCGATGAACTGCTGTGCACGCGCAAGAACTGGAACCGGGTGATCCTGGAGGGCCGCAAGCCGGGCCAGACCATCGGCATCGGCTGTGGCGCCAGCCATGAACCGCTCGAAAAAGTGGGCAAGGCGTTGTTCGCCGATCTGCGTCGGGTGGCGGAAGTGTTGGACGGCGAAGCCGGCGATCGCCAATACCAGCAGGTGTGCGATGAGCTAGTCGCCGCGTTCGACGACCCTGAGCTGACCTTCTCCGCGCGCATCCTGAAAGCGATGCAAGCGGAAGGCACCGGGCGCGTCGGCCTGCAATTGGCGGAGCAATATCGCAAGATGCTGCTGGAAGAGCCGTTGGAAATCCTGAACGAGGCCGAGCTGGATAAAGAGCGGGAAGCCTCGTGGCAACGCCAACGCGACATAGAAGCCAATGATACGCTAAGCTTTGAAGCGTTCCTGAAGCAAAACGGCGGAAGCTGAAAAAGAAAAAGGCCACATCAATGTGGCCAAATATGCATCTCTGATGACAGGGATGATGATAACAAATGCGCGTCTTTCAGATACTGAGACTCGCAGGGTTGGAAAAGGTTTCCCGGTTAGGAAAAAAAGTTTCGAAATAAATGCTCTTTTACGAGGAGGTAGCGAAATGCCATTGCTGGATAGCTTTACCGTCGATCATACCCGTATGGCAGCCCCGGCTGTCCGCGTTGCGAAAACCATGAAGACGCCTCACGGCGATACCATCACGGTGTTTGATCTGCGCTTTTGCCGCCCGAACCTGGAAGTGATGCCCGAGCGCGGCATTCACACGCTGGAGCACCTGTTCGCCGGCTTTATGCGTGACCACCTGAACGGCCAGGGCGTGGAGATTATCGACATCTCCCCGATGGGCTGTCGTACCGGTTTCTACATGAGCCTGATCGGCGTGCCGGAAGAGCAGCGCGTAGCCGATGCGTGGAAAGCGGCGATGGCCGACGTGCTGAAAGTGACCGACCAGCGCAAAATCCCTGAGCTGAACGAATACCAGTGCGGCACTTACCATATGCACTCGCTGGAAGAAGCGCAGGAGATCGCCAAGCACATCCTGGATAACGACGTGGTGGTGAACCACAACGACGAGCTGGCGCTGCCGAAAGAGAAGCTGCAGGAACTGCATATCTAGCCGCGAGTTCCCGCAGAGAAAAAAAGACGCGATTTCGCGTCTTTTTTACGTTCTGGCCAGCGGTCAGTGATGGCCGACGCTGGATTGCAGCGAGGTGATCGGCGTGACCCGCACCTGTTTTATCATGTTGCCCTGCACGTCGAGAATGTCGATATCGTAATGGCCGATACGCAACCGGGTGCCGATTTCGGGGATCTCTTCCAGCTCTTCGAGCAGCATGCCGTTGACGGTGCGCGCCTCGTTGGCCGGCAAGGTCCAGTTGAAGGCCTTGTTCAGCTCGCGCACGTTGGCGGTGCCGTCGATCAAGACCGAACCGTCGCTCTGCGGCGTGACCTCTTCCGCCAGCGTGGGTGACATCGAGGTGGTGAAGTCGCCGACGATCTCCTCGAGGATATCCTCCACCGTGACCAGGCCCTGAATGTCACCGTACTCGTCGACCACGATGCCGACCTTCTCTTTGTTGCGCTGGAACTTCACCAGCTGCACGTTGAGCGGCGTGCCTTCCGGCACGAAGTAAATCTCGTCGGCGGCGCGCAGCAGGTTCTCTTTGTTGAACTCTTTTTTCTCGGTCATCAGGCGGTAGGCTTCGCGCACGCGCAGCATGCCGATGGCGTCGTCCAGCGAACTGCGGTACAGCACGATGCGGCCGTGCGGCGAGTGGGTCAACTGGCGCATGATCGACTTCCAGTCGTCGTTGACGTCGATGCCGACGATCTCGGTGCGCGGCACCATGATGTCGTTAACCGTCACCTTTTCCAAATCCAGCACCGAGATCAGCATGTCCTGATTGCGCCGGGAGATTTGCGACTGGGATTCGCGCACGATGGTGCGCAGCTCATCCTTGCTGACGGCATCGCTGATGCGCACGTTGGTGCGAATGCCGAACAGGCGCAGCGTCATACTGGTAATGCCGTTGAGCAGCCAGACCAGCGGGAACATCACTTTTTGCAGCGGCGCCAGCAGAAAGCTGCTGGGGAAGGCGATGCGTTCCGGGTAGAGCGCGGCGAAGGTTTTCGGCAGCACTTCGGCGAACAGCAGCACGGCGAAGGTCAGTATGCCGGTGGCGATCGCCACGCCGAGGTCGCCATACAGCCGCATGCCGACGATGGTCGCCAGCGCCGAGGCGAGGATGTTGACCAGGTTGTTGCCGATCAGCACCAGGCCGATCAGCCGATCCGGTTTTTGCAGCAGCTTCTCCACACGGCGCGCCGAGCGATTGCCCTGTTTGGACAGGTGACGCAGGCGATAACGGTTGAGCGTCATCATGCCGGTTTCGGAGGCGGAGAAGTAAGCGGAGACCACGATCATGATCACCAGGATAATGATGAGGGTCCCCGTCGACACATGCTCCAATGCAGTATTCCTTATAGAGAGGGAAAGTTGAGGCGGCCGGCTTAGCGCACCATCACCTGCTGAATCAGACGGCTGCCGAAGTAGGCGAGCGTCAGCAGGAAGGCGCCGGCGAAGCTGAACCAGACGACGCGGCGGCCGCGCCAGCCTTCATGGTAATGGCCCCACAACAGCACGATATACACGAACCAGGCCATGATCGACAGCACCGCTTTATGCACGTTCTCTTTGCTGAACAGGTTATCCATGTACAGCAGGCCGGTGCACAGAGTGAGCGTCAGCAGCACCACGCCGATCTGGGTGATATGGAACATCTTGCGCTCGATGCTCATCAGCGGCGGCATGTCGGCGCTAAAGGTCAACTTCTTGTTTTTCAGAAGGTAGTCGAGCCAGGCAAGCTGCAAGGCGTAGAGCGCGGCGATGATCAGGGTGGCGTAAGAGAACAGCGCCAGGCCGATATGCACCATCAATTCCGGGCTGGACTCCAGGTGAGTGATGAACTCGCCGGGCATGAAGCTGGCGAAGGCCAGATTGATCATCGCGAAGCTGTAGACGATCGGCAGCAGGAACCAGCCGCGGTCGCGCGAGGCGACGAAGGTCATGACCGAACAGATGATCAGGCTGACGATCGAGCCAATGTTCAGCAGGCTGAGATTCTGCCCGGCGCTGACGTCGAAGATGCGCTGCTGCAGCGCGATGGCGTGGCAAATCAGCGCCACCACCGCCGAGACGAGGGCAAGCCGACGGTATGCGCTGTTCTTCCGCAACAAGCTGGGAATGATCAGTCCAAGGCTGAGCAGGTAGGCCATCAAAGCCACAATGGAGAAAACTGGCATAGCGTTTAATTTTGCTTCGGCGTGGTTAATTGGAGTGTCAGTATAACGTTGCGCGCGTTTCACTCCAACCTATCTCCAACGCTGAGGCAGAGATCCGGCGCGCTTCGTGTTATCATCGGCGCAATTGTGTCGCCGGAGCGGCCTGTCATCACACGTTGAGCATGAGACGATGTTTGAAAATTTAACCGATCGATTGTCGCGCACGTTGCGCAATATCAGCGGCCGCGGGCGGCTGACCGAAGAGAATATCAAGGAAACCCTGCGTGAAGTGCGTATGGCGTTGCTGGAAGCGGACGTCGCGCTGCCGGTGGTGCGCGACTTCATCAACCGCGTCAAAGAGAGCGCGGTCGGCCATGAAGTCAACAAGAGCCTGACGCCGGGGCAGGAGTTCGTCAAGATCGTCAAGGGCGAGCTGATCGCCGCGATGGGCGAAGTCAACACCGAGCTGAATCTGGCGGCCCAACCGCCGGCGGTGGTGCTGATGGCGGGCCTGCAGGGCGCCGGTAAAACCACCAGCGTCGGTAAGCTCGGCAAGTTCCTGAAAGAAAAACAGAAGAAGAAAGTGTTGGTGGTTTCCGCTGACGTTTATCGCCCGGCGGCGATCAAACAGCTGGAAACGCTGGCGGAAGGCGTCGGCATCGACTTCTTCCCGTCTGACGTCAAAGAAAAACCGATCGACATCGTCAATCGCGCGCTGCAACAGGCCAAGCTGAAATTCTACGACGTACTGATCGTCGATACCGCCGGCCGCTTGCACGTTGACGAAGCGATGATGGACGAGATCAAGCAGGTGCACGCGGCGATCAAGCCGGTGGAAACCCTGTTCGTGGTCGACGCCATGACCGGCCAGGACGCCGCCAATACCGCCAAGGCGTTTAACGAAGCGTTGCCGCTGACCGGCGTGGTGCTGACCAAGGTCGACGGCGATGCGCGCGGCGGTGCCGCGCTGTCCATCCGTCATATCACCGGCAAGCCGATCAAGTTCCTCGGCGTGGGTGAAAAGACCGAAGCGCTGGAGCCGTTCTACCCGGATCGCGTGGCATCGCGCATCCTGGGCATGGGCGACGTGCTGTCGCTGATCGAAGATATCGAAAGCAAGGTCGACCGCGAGCAGGCGGAGAAGTTGGCCAACAAGCTGAAGAAGGGCGACGGTTTCGATCTGACCGATTTCCTGGAGCAGCTCAAGCAGATGCGCAACATGGGCGGCATGGCCAACATGCTGAGCAAGCTGCCGGGCGCTGGCCAGCTGCCGGACAACGTCAAGTCGCAGATGGACGATAAAGTGCTGGTGCGCATGGAGGCGATCATCAACTCGATGACGCTGAAAGAGCGCGCCAAACCGGAAATCATCAAGGGCTCGCGCAAGCGCCGCATCGCGATGGGGGCCGGCATGCAGGTGCAGGACGTCAACCGCTTGCTGAAGCAGTTCGACGAAATGCAGCGTATGATGAAGAAGATGAAGAAAGGCGGCATGGCGAAGATGATGCGCGGCATGAAAGGTATGATGCCGCCGGGCTTCCCAGGCCGCTGATAGGCCTCCGCACGCCGAGTGCGAGCGCTTTCAGCATTCGCCGTTCGCGGTGAAAACCGCCCGAAATTTGACAGGCTGCAAAAGTTGTCCCCTGCGATCGACGCTTTAGATTGCTTTTTGCGCCAAAATGAGTAAAATTTTCGGGCTTTTTATATTGCAACCGGGCCCCGTCCCTCAATGGGGCCCGGCTGTTTTATTAACTAAAGAGGATGTTATGGTAACAATTCGTTTGGCACGTGGCGGCGCTAAAAAGCGTCCGTTCTATCAAGTAGTAGTGACCGACAGCCGCAACGCTCGTGATGGTCGTTTCATCGAGCGCGTAGGCTTCTTCAACCCGATCGCTTCCGGTCAGGCTGAAGCACTGCGTCTGGACCTGGACCGCATCGAGCACTGGGTCGGTCTGGGTGCAACCGTTTCTGATCGCGTTCACGCGCTGATCAAAGACGCTAAGAAAGCAGCTTAATCTGTCGCGGTGGTGGCAATGAGCAAGCAACTCAAACCGGTAGCGCCGATCGCGCCGATTGTACTCGGTAAAATGGGGTCCGCTTACGGCATTCGTGGTTGGCTCAGAGTGTTTTCATCCACCGAGAACGCCGAAAGCATTTTTGACTATCAGCCGTGGTTTATCCAGCAGGCGGGTCAGTGGCAGCATATCGAGTTGGAAGACTGGAAGCGCCACAGTCAGGATCTGATCATCAAGGTCAAAGGCATTGACGATCGGGACGCGGCGAATCTGCTGACTAATCGCGAGATTATGGTGGATTCCGATCAACTTCCTCCGCTGGAGGGTGATGATTACTACTGGAAAGACCTGATGGGCTGCCAGGTAGTCACTACCGCCGGCTACGAGCTGGGTAAAGTCATCGATATGATGGAAACCGGCTCGAACGATGTGATGGTTGTGAAAGCGAACCTGAAAGATGCGTTCGGCATGAAGGAGCGGTTGATTCCGTTTCTTCATGGGCAGGTTATCAAGAAAGTCGATCTCACTGCCCGCGTGATTGAGGCAGATTGGGATCCTGGTTTTTGACCCCCGGATCAAACGGTCGAAGCAAGTGGAATAACGGTAAGGGGATTGGCTTGTGTTCATCGGTATTGTAAGCCTGTTTCCTGAGATGTTCCGCGCTATCACCGATTACGGGGTGACTGGCCGGGCAGTAAAAAATGGCCTGCTGAGCGTGCAGTGTTGGAGTCCTCGCGACTTCACCTACGACCGGCATCGCACCGTGGACGATCGCCCTTACGGCGGCGGCCCGGGAATGCTGATGATGGTGCAACCTTTACGGGAAGCCATTCATGCGGCGAAAGCAGCGGCAGGCGAGGGAGCAAAGGTGATTTATCTGTCACCTCAGGGGCGCAAGCTGGATCAAACCGGCGTGTGCGAACTGGCGGCCAATCAGAAGATGATTCTGGTGTGCGGCCGCTACGAAGGGATAGACGAGCGCGTAATCCAAACCGAAATTGACGAAGAATGGTCAATCGGCGATTACGTTCTCAGCGGCGGGGAACTGCCGGCGATGACCCTGATTGATTCAGTCGCCCGTTTCATACCGGGTGTGCTGGGCCATCAGGCCTCAGCGGAGGAAGACTCCTTCGCCGACGGATTGCTGGACTGCCCGCACTATACCCGCCCAGAGGTGTTGGAAGGGATGGAAGTACCGCCGGTTCTGCTGTCGGGCAACCATGCCGAGATACGTCGCTGGCGCTTAAAGCAGTCGCTGGGCCGAACCTGGCTTAGAAGACCTGAACTTCTAGAAAGCCTAGCTCTGACTGACGAGCAAGCGGTGTTGCTGGCTGATTTCCAACGGGAACATCAGGCCAGGCAACAGGACTATGAAGGAAACGTCTGACATCAGACGGGACCGATATATCAGTTTACCTAGGGTAAGAGACATATTATGAGCAACATTATTAAGCAACTTGAACAAGAGCAGATGAAACAAGACGTACCTGCATTCCGTCCGGGTGATTCCGTGGAAGTGAAGGTATGGGTCGTTGAAGGTAGCAAAAAACGTCTGCAGGCATTCGAGGGCGTGGTTATCGCTATCCGTAACCGCGGTCTGCACTCTGCATTCACTGTTCGTAAGATTTCCAACGGCGAAGGTGTTGAGCGCGTATTCCAGACTCACTCCCCAGTAATCGACAGCATTGCTGTGAAACGTCGTGGTGCCGTTCGTAAAGCTAAACTGTACTACCTGCGTGAGCGTACTGGTAAGGCTGCTCGTATCAAAGAGCGTCTGAACCGCGTTGGCTAACGCTGCATCCAAAAGTTAATAGTTATCAGGGGTTGGCATTATGCCAACCCCTTTTTTTATCAGGAAAATCTATCACCTCGCATTTGCGAGACTTGGCCGCCTGGCAGCGACATTAAAAAGCCTGCATAAGCAGGCTTTTTGCATTACAGCGCGGCGGCGCTTTGTTTATGCTGACTCTCCGGCGGGTGCGGCTGCGCCGGGACAATGTCATCGCCAGGTTTGACGATCACCCGCGCGACGGACTCGTGCGTGGCGAACGTGCAGCTGCAATTGATGTTGCGGCATTGATGGTAACGCTCTTTGGTCGACTCGCTCAGATAGCGGCTGGAGCGAGTGTGGGCCACGTGACCGCATAATGGACAGTGCATCATAGTTGAATCCCTCGTTCTGCTACATCAAGTTATATGACTTATAATAGCTTATTGACTCGCAAAAGCAAGATTAAGATGCAAATGAAGTATCACCCCTCCGTGATTGCAAACTCCATGCGTTGAGTCAGTACATCCAATGCGAGGCTGGTGGAGAAACCTCGATCATTAAGCGTGTGAACGACTTGACTTATGATCCACGCTTGTCTGTCGATAACCTCTTTGAATCCACTCAGGTGGATCGGCGTTTCTGGACTGAGCTCAGGGCGGCCAACGGCGAGGTTTATGGATAATTGCACATTCCCTTGTTGAATGTTTGCCCACCTCGCTTTTGCCGCACGCATTGCGCTTTCTTTATTCGCGTAGAGCGTCGGCAGGGTAAAAACGTTATTGCTTTCACCTGCCAGATAGCTTGAAGCCACATTTTCATCTGTGGTATTCCCTTCCTCACGTTGTACTGTCATCTGCTGTTGCCTGGCATGCTGAGTATCTTGCCATTTGGCAATAACGCCGGTGTAAGCGTTCCGATCGGCCACATTGAAGTAGTGCTGGTCGCCATCGCTGCGTTCCAAAGTCAGTGACGGCAGCGGTTTGCCCGAGATGCTTAGACCAGAACCTGGGACCAGAAACAGCAGGCGTTCATTTTTAATGGCGGCGACTGCACCATTCATGGTCGCCAGCCGGGTAAGAAAGGCGACATCCGTTTCCTGAGACTGATCGATATGCGTGATTTTGATCTCTGCCAGTCCTGCCGCCAGCGTATGCCCCATCCGGTTACGGTTGGCCACTTCGTTGACGATGTCACCAAGGGTGCGATCGTGATAGGAATGATCTCGCGCCACGTTCATCGAGTTTCGAAAGTCGACGCTGCGGGCCCGAATGACGAGTTTATCCGGTGCGCCACGATGTTCGATTTCATCAACGATAAACTTGCCTTTGTCGATCAAGGCGTGTCCTTTCCAGCCGAGCTTCACAGTGAGCGTTTGGCCGCGTTTGGGCATGGCGATTTGCCCATCCGCATCGTCGAGCTCAAGATCCAATCGATCCGCGGTAAAACCGCGATTATCGGTTAACGTCAATGAGAGCAGACGGTGGCGGAAAGCCTCCGTGATGTCTGCTTGCTGCAAAAACAAGGCGTAGTCTGGCGCAATGAGCGCGCCAATAGGGACGGGGGTTTGCGTGATCACGGCAGCATCTCCCTGAGCCGCGCCGCAGCCTGACCTGCTTTATCGGCAAGGTCAGAGGCTTGTTGGCGCAGATCGCCGAACATGGCGATCAGCGATTCATCAACGCGCATCAGATTGATCGTAAATTCTATCTGTCGCGCGCTGCCGTTCGAAAAAAGCTGGGTTTTCGTGTCGACTATGCTTTCAATGACATACATCCCATGAATAGTTCCATTGCCCTCGATCAGTGGCCAGGCTCTGCCTTGGGTAGCCATGAGCTGAAGCGCCATCAATGACAATGTCCCTCCGGTCACTTCCGGTACCAAGACTCCCGTCAGCGTTATTTTCTCATTGTCTACTCCCAGAAACTGCGCGGCAGGGCGCTGGCCGATGCGCGGCAAAGTCGGCCAGCGGTAATTGGCGCTGCGTTGCATGCTTTGATAAGGCACGGTTTTCAACATAAAAACGAACATGCCGAGGGTCAGCATCATCATATTTCTCCTATTCGCATGATTAACTCATCCGGCTGCGAGCATTTGCCGCCTGGCGATGAGCAAGTAATTCAAATTGCCGCGCGACTTCGCGGCCGATGTCTTGTTCATTCTGACCGGCGCCGGCAGTGATGTTGATAGTGACCGACGGAACCTGGATTTGGGTTACCGGCGAATCTGCTACCGGCGAGGCCGGCATTACAGGCGCGCTGAGCGACAGTAAAGCCGCCGACATGGCGGCCGTATGGCGGCGGCCGGTCACCTGAACGGGGCCGCTGACCAACTCAGGACCGTTTTCGCCTACAATGCCGAATTGTCCGGCAGGAATGTCTCCCCCGCGATCGAACTTGCCGGCAAACCAGGCGCTGCCGTTTTCGGCATTGCCAGAGGTGCCGCTCTTATCGCCAAATTGCATCCAGTCGGGAAGATATTCGGTCAATGACGTCAGTTGTTTTATCCAGCCATCAATGGTGTCTGAAATGTAATTCTTCAGCGCCTCACACCCTGCCGATATCTGCTCCCAGAGATGGCTAAAGAAGGGGCCGACCTTGTCCCAGTTTTCAATCAGGGTAAAAGCGGCAAGCGCAACCAGGCCGACAATGGCCAGCAGCGGGTTGGCCATCGCTATCCGCCCTAGCCACATCATGGCTTGCCCTGCCTTTAGGATCGCGCCGCTGATAATAGAGAACCCTGAGAGTACCTGGGTGGCGACCAGGCTGACGCCGCTAAGGCCGCCGAGCAATAACGTGAGCCCACCGGCGACCTGCAGCAAGGTGCCGGCCAACGCCGGATTATTGGTTATCCACATATTCAGTTTCACCAGCCACTCTGTCGCCGTTTGGGTCAGTTCCCGCAGGGCAGCGTTTTGGCCGCTAAACAGGTTGATTCTCAGGCTATCCCATGAGGCAAAAAGCTTTTGGATATCACCATCCATATTGTCGCCTTTGACGGTGACCAAGTGCTGCGCTGAGCCGGCAACCTGGTTGGCCTGGAGCTTCTCTCTGCCCGAAGGCGCAATCTGTTGCGCCGCACTGACGATATCGACACCTGTTGTGGCTTTGCTTTTCATGGCCGCACCAACGGCCCGAATATCCATGCCATATTGATTGCTGGCCAGCGCCAATACATCGGCAATGCGGTCGAATTGATCGGAGCCCATATTGAAGCTGTGCAGCATTTCCGTCATCGTTGCGGTGGTTTCGTTGACGCTGCTGCCCGTCGCGGCGGAGAGTGTCAGTGCGGCGGGCGAAGCCGTTAAAATTTCCTTGGCATTCAACCCTTGTTTTGCCAGTGCTGTTTGCGCTTGTAGGGCTTGATCCGGGGTATAACCGGATTGGCTCATACCGCGAGCCTGCTGCTCGAGAGCCGTGAGCTGTGGATCAGATTTGCCCAGATTCAGCTGCGCCCGCAGTTGAGAAAGCTGTTTTTCAAATTCGATTCCCGGCGCCAGCAGGTTAGCTCCCCCTATGGTGGCACTTTTGGCGACAGAAAAGCCTGCGCTGCTGGTGTTGCGTAATTTTTCCAGCTTGTCGAGGCGCGCTTGATTGCCTGCCTGTGCGGATCGATAGCGCTCCTGCGCTATCGATTGCCGTTGTTCTTTTAGGGTAACGATAGCGGCGCCGGCATTAATTCTGCCGTCACGCAGATTTTTGCGCTCATTGCCGAGCGATTTTAGATTAATCCCTTGCTGGGTAAGATGATGGCGCTGGCTTTTATCGATTGCGGCGAGGAGATCACGTTTCTTTTCCAGGGCATTTATCGTCTCCGCGACCTGCGCAATCTCTTTGTTCATAAATCGGGAACGCTGGCTTGGCTCGCGATCTTTCGTCAGCATTGCCAGCGCGGCGGATTTTTTGCGCGACGCTGCCAGCAACTTATTGGTCTCAGCAAGCGACTGGTTCGTCTTTTGGAAAGCGTCGATGTCATTTTCCTGCTGGCGCAGATGTTTGACTTTTTTCTCTGCTCGTTGGATATCCTGTCCCAGACTGTTGTACAGGTTTTTATCCCCGGTGGGCCTGCGCAACTGCCTCATCAGTTCTTTGCTCTGCTTGGCTATCGCTTGAAGCCCGATGACAATCTCGTTTTGTGACTCCAGCTCCTGTCTGCTGTTACTCATCTATTTTTACTCCACTACGTTGCAGCGCTCTGTGGCGCCAGCCGATCAGCTCCGCCAGCGTCATGCCGTTCATTTCTGACGGCGGCCAGTGGAAAATCACCGCGATATCCGCCATCAGGTCATCTACTGTCAGAGTAGGCTCGACCGTTACTCGGCCGATGTCGGCGACAAAAAACCGATCACCTGGCCGGCCAGCGCAATCAGGTCAGGCAGTTCCAAACGGGTACATTCTTCCTTGGTCAGGTTCGGGTAGGTGACCCGAGGCAGAATAGTGATCAACGCGTCGACATCGGCGTTGGCCAGCGCGGCCAGACCGATGCCGCGCAGGCTGCCGGCATTCGGCTTGGTCACTTGCACGCGAGTGATTTCACTGTCGCCACGTTTAATCGGAGTATTCAGGACGACGGTGTTCTCCGGGGATGCATTCAGTTCCATGGGGTATCCAGTTTTCAGTCGGAAAAAGAGGGCCAGCGCGGAGCTGGCCGTTTGAGGTGAAAAATTACAGGCCGATGGCGCGGCGGTGCGCAGCCAGCAGATCTACGCCGTCGACTTTTTCGATCATGTTGACGGTATCGATCTCGATCAGCTCTTTGCCGTCGATGCTCAACTTGAAGTAGGTGCAGTCGGTGGAAACTTTGGTTTCGGTATCTTCACCCTGCTTGAAGTCGCCGCTGTCGATCTCTTTATGACGGCCGCGCATCACCACTTCGAGCGCAGAGACGTCGCCGGTATCGTCGCGTTGGAAAGAGCCGGTAAAGCGCAGCGGTACCGCATCGACGCGGCCCCATTGCTTGAGCACCAGTTCGTCAATGCCGCCCATGGTCCATTCCACCACCAGCGCATCGTCATCCAGGCCGAAGTCCACCGAGGCTGCGCCGCTCATGCCGCCGCCGCGGAATTTTTCCAGCTTGCGTGTCAGTTTCGGCAGCGTCATTGAGGAAACCACGCCCATGTAGTTGAAGCCGTCGTTAAACAGGTTCAGGTATTTCAGTTTTTTTGGCAGTGCCATGCTTCAGTCTCCTTAGCTGTTCACGGATGCGGCGAAGTTCGCCAGGTAGCGATCGGTAATGCGCTGACGCAGAGTCAGATCCTCCAGAGGAGGTACCGGGGTGTAGTCGTAATCGATAAACAGCTTGCCGGCCTTCAGGGTCTCTTTGTCGTTGGCGCTTTCGTCATACCAGCAGTCACCGTCGATGATCAGACCTGCGGATTTAAGTTCGCGGAACTTGGCCTTGATGCCGTCGATCATGTCGCGGATCAGCGTCGGGGTGAGCGGACGATCAATCGCCCACAAATGAGCTTCGGCCAAGGTGTCGGCCAATACCTGCGCGGTGCGGGTATAGTTTTCAAACTGGAACAGCGGCTCGTCGGAGCAAGTGCGAGATCCCCAGAACTTGAAGCCATCTTTGCGGATCAGGGTGGTGACGCAACCTTCATTCAGCAGATCGGCGTCGGTGCCGGCGGTTTGCAGATCCCAAAATACGCTGGCCGAGATGCCGCTCACGCCGTTGACGCCGACGTTGGATAAGGTTTTATGCCAGCCGGTCTCCTGGTCGATCTTGGCACGCAGCCCCAGTGCACGAGCGGTGGCGAATGCGATGTCGCTGCTGTTGGTGGTGGTATTCCAGTTGATGAAGTCCGGCCAAATCAGCATCAGTTCGCGCTGGCTGAAGTTGGCGCGATATTTGATGGCGTCGGACACGGTTTTACAGCCGTAAGCGCTGATATAGCCGAAAGCGCGCAGCTGCTGGCAGATGCCGGCCAACGCGGTCGCCACTTCCTGATTATCATGGCCCGGTACGCCCAGAATGCGCGGTTTCACGCCCAGCTCGGCCTGAGCAGCCAGCAGCGCTTTCATGCCAGTGTACTTACCGTTTTCATCGGCGCCACCGATGATATTGGACGTGGTTTCGGCCTCGTCTTTCCCTTCCGCCACGCGTACCACGACGGTTACCGGCTTAGTCTGCTCGGCGATCGCCAGCAGCGAACGCGCCAGCGTGCCTTTTTTACCTGCTTTGCCGCTGGCGGCCAGGACGTCGGTAATCAGCACCGGGGTGTTGAGAGGAAACAGGGTTGCATCGGCATCTTCTGCGGTACAAACCATGCCGACAATGGCCGTCGAGACGGTGGAAATTACGCGGGTGCCTTCGTTGATTTCGAGGACACGCACGCCGTGGTGATAGTCACCCATAGCAATACTCCGTTTGTGGTTGGTGATGACAGCATGCCTGTTGGCAGGCGGCGCCGCATCTCATTCGGGGTGTGGGATAACTGGTACAACAGCAGGAAAAATAAAGACAAAAAACGCCCCAAGCGGGGCGTTGAACGACGTTATTGCGGCGGTTGCGGCCAATCGATATCAGGGGCCGCTTCGGGATCGACCCGATTAAGCAATACGCGGTAGGTTTTCCAGCGGGTCAGCAGCAGCAGTTCCTCTTCGCTCGCCATTCCCAGGTCAGAAGCGTCGTTAAGCGTTTCTATCTGCAGCGAACTTTGCTTAATCAACTCTTGTTTTTTATTAGCAGCCTGTTGCCGTAGCTCTTGAGTTGAATACGATCTTGGTATGATTTTTTCTCCATCAAAAATCCAGCGGCCGTTAATATCAGCGCCTTCCGGCAAGTTTCCGACCTCTGCCACGCTCATATTTTCCGGGAAAAATCCGGAAACGTCATAATGGCCTTCGGCATTCGGTTTCGTGGTGATTGAACGAATGATCCCGTCCTTGTCATACATCAGTTTTACCGTTTCAGGACGGAAGTTTTTTTGACATTCATACCAGTCTTCCCCAGCATCGGATTTTAAAAACAAAACACCGTGCGAGGCGGCCAGCTGTTTCTGCTCTACCGTTTCCGGCGCGGCGAGGGTAAAGTTCTTCATGTTATTCATCACTAAACGCTCCAGACGGTAACCCAATTGCCACCAATGTGTTTTTGCAGTGGACGACGGAAAATTACGTCGATGTATTCATCCACGTTGTTATTTGCTGCGCCGGTCAGGACATAACCCGCACTATCCGAATAGCCGGGGCCTCGCCAGGTAGCGATACTTTCCACATTACCCAGGCGAACATCGCGCACAAAGTTTTGATTGAGATAGTTGCTTAAATAGCCCCCCCAAATGCTGCCGTTGATATTGCCGTCATTAAAGTAGGTTGCTTCACCTAACATCAGGCGCGGCCATGGGCCATTGCTGCGAATATCGCCTTGATGACCAAATTGGAACCAGCCATCAGAGCCGCCAGATGAAACATGCATTGCACCAAATGCACGCTTACCTATCTCCTCATAAAAGTAATGATCAACATACTGATTACCTGCACCTTGTATGTGCAGCCCTTGAGTATTGCGATTACCACTGGTTTCGGTTATTACCCCTTTTTTAGTAATAAAATCTTGGCCATTGATATAAAGAGTTCTATCAACGTGGGCATCTAAACCAACGGTAAGGTTTTCATTGGCCCGAACGTTTTTTGCACCCAGACTTAATTGACCCTGGCTATCATTAATGATGCGAACATCATAATCCGCGTTCGTATTGCCATAATGGAAATCTATATAGGGCGAGGTTCCGAATAATTCGACGCCGCCTTTGGTGGTTAACGACCCCATCACTGTGGCGTAAGGTGTGGTCAATCCCGATTTCGTTTCAATTGAGCCGTTGACCGTCAAGCTGCCGGTAATAGTATCGCCGCTCTGTTTGACGAATTTGCCGTCGGCTTCCGCCTTGCTGTAAGCACCGACGTCCGCAGCGGTCGGTTTAAAACCGGTGGTGTAAATTCGGTACCAGTTCAGCGGTTTGTCAGGGGTGGTGGATGTGCCGACGTAAGATGATCCATTAGTCTGAACCGCCAGATAGCCACTGGAAGGGCCGCCGTCGATTGGCAGGTTCAGCACGCCGTAGACGCCGCCGCCCGGCGCGTTTTTCGATGCGCTGGTGACACGGTAGATCTCGCCAAGATTGCTGATGGTCTCCTCGCGATGTTTCGGGCCAGAGCCTAGACCAAAGGCGCCCACCTCCATCAATTGACTGGCTTGCGTACCGACGTTACACGTGGCGGCAGTACCCAATTCCAAGTTGCGGCGCGCGATGGACTTGTTTGGCAGATCTTTCAGGTTAGCGGCAATTTTCAGCGAGGCGTCGCTGACCGTTTTCACCGCTTTTGGGGTGGCGGCCTGCGTTTCGCTGGCGCTATTGCTGTCGTTGCTCAATTGAGTGAAACCCTTTGCCAGCAAGGTGGCGTCAGGATGATTGCGCGAGCGGGCATGTTCGTCGATAGCGGCATTCAGCATATCGCGCGAGACCAGTAAGGCGGTTTTGTCTGCGACGATCGTCGCATTGGCGTCGCCTTTTACCAGAAGCACCATGCGCACGACCTGGGTGCGGCCGGCACCTTCGGTCAACTGCGGCTTGTAGGTGTCGGGCGTATTGGCGATCGCCACCAGCACGCCGTTTTTGTCATACAGCCCCAGCTCGCGGATCCACCAACCACCAACGTCCTCCGGGATCACTTGTTCGGCGATCACTTGGTTGCTGTTGCCGGTATCTATCTGCAGTGAATTCAATGCTGCGCGGCGTTTTTCGTTCACCAGCTTGGTCTGGCTTTCATCGGGCTGCGTTGGCGAACCGCCGCCGTCGCCGACCGCCATATGCGTAATTTCCAGCTTTTGGCCGGTTGCTGCAGCGTTAGCCAGCAGCGTTTTGCCCTGTTCGGTGAGCAGGGCGCGGTATTTTGCTGTCATGGTGTGGTTCTCTTCTGTTTGCCGGCCGGGTAGGTAAGGCCGTTTTTATACATCACATACAGGCTCAATCCGCGCAGGATCTCGCCTGACCAAAAGCCGAAGAACATGCCGTTATCGGTGCCGAAACGCGGCGCGGGCGACCAGCCGCCGTCCATCACGTCACCGGTGGAGAGGTAATGCCTTTGTAATTCCGTAACGCATTGTTCGATAAAGTGTTCGAGGCCCTCAATTTCACTGCCGGCCATTTTTGCCAGCACCGCGCCAGCCAGCCACAGGCCGCACATGTGGCCGGTAAAATCCTGTGCATCGGGCTGCGGCAGGCTGGCCATCGGGAAATCGGTTGGCGTGACACCGTCGGCGTCATTGGTAAAATCAATCAGCCAGCGCAGCCAGTTTTCGACATATTCCACCAGCTTGAGCGGTGGCGTTTTGCCCGCCTGCTGTAACTCGAGCCAGGCGCGCGCGGCACCGAAGAAGGCGCGTGGCTGATAGCCGGACCAGGCCGTGCCGTCACCCCAGTGATACATGGTCCAGGTATCCGCCGGACCGTAACTCCGATTGTCCCAACGGTTCCAGATATAGGCCGATGCGCCGGGGCCCAGCACGCCGAATTGCTGCTGATACCACTGCTGCGACTGCCACAGAAACTCGACCATGTTGTTGAGCATCACCCCGTCGGGATCGGCGGCGGCGTGCACGAAAATGAACGGGTACTGGTAGCCCGGATAAGGCATGCCGTGCCAACCATCGAACTGTTGGCCGTCCGCCTGATAAATGTTGGAGAACGGCATGACGCCCGGCGTACAGAACAGGCCGTCGTGGCGGTGATTCAGGAGGGTGCAGTCTCCCAACAGCGCGGTGTAGGGGTGTGCCGCTTGGAACGTGATGCGATAGCGGATCGTGTAGCCGTCATCGGCGTTGAGCGTCGGTGGAATGTCGTTCAGTACGTAGTAGCTGAATGTGGCGTCCGGTACATTGCCGTCTTGCAGAATGGTTACTTGCTTGACGCGGCTGAAACGAGGTGCGACCGGTTTAGGCTCGACATCCTGATGATCCGGCTGATAGCCGCTCAGCGTAGCCGCTTGCGGGGCGAAATTTGCGATTTGCCATTTGCCGCCGGTGGCGGGCAGCATCCAATACCAGCGCCATTTGTCATCATCTTCGAGCCGCAGGTTGAAGTCGGCGTCCGCGCGATAGACCAACTGCGTAACGGGGAAACTTTCCTCCGCGGTCAACCAGGCGCCGATCACCATGCCAGCGTCATCATTGGGGAAACGGGCTTGGATCACCGTCGCGCTGCGGCTGTCGTAAACCTGTTCCTCAAACTGGCTGGCGATCGCGCAACCGCCGTAGTCGGTCACTGCGCGCAGATCGGCCAGCAGATAGTCGCTGCCGTCTTCTTTCGTCAGCGCCGCCAGGCTGCTGAGCGCGATGTCGTATGTTTTTACCTGAGGTTGGAACGACTGCGGCAGAGCGACGCCCCATTCCGTGGTGCTCGCCGCGTTTTTTTCCGGTGCTATAGACAGCTGTATTTTGCAGGAGATCGGCTGATTCTGATCGTCGACGCCACCAAAGCAAGTGCGGATTTTTGACTGGCGATTAATGCGGAACCAGATTGCCTGTTGTTCCAGCGATTGTTGCGATGCTATCTCTTTGCGAATGGTGATCATGCCTTCGGCGCTACGGCCGTAGCTTACCGGCTCACCGGAAGGGTATGACCAATCGTAGGAGATGCCGTCGGTAAACGGCGTATTGGCGCTGCGGCTCTGGCGAAAGAACTTATCCTGCGCATCAATATCGGTATATTCCATCGCGGTGAATTCAACGCTTTTCCAGGCGTTGAAATAGCGCTGATCGCCGGTGATGCTGTGCAGCAGATAGCAGGCGTCGGCAAACCACAGCTCGGCATCGGCCGCGTTACCCATGGCGTTGTGCGGGACCGGCACATGCAGCGGACGGTTATGCTGTACCTGATTACGCTTGATTAACACGCCGCCGTGTTCGACTGGTTGGCGATTGGCGAAATTCAGCTTGTGATTGCCGCCGAGCGTGACGTCTTTTAACTGCACCGTACCGATTTGTTCAGCGGGCAGTCCTTTGACCAGGATCTCGCCGTCGGCATCGATCTGGTAACCCTGCCAATTGATGATCCAGTCCACGTCATAGCGTTTACCGTCGTTATTCCAGTCGATTTCACCGGCGGCATTGACCGCGCGCACCTGGGCGTTGACGGCATTCCAGGCCAGCGAGCCGTCGAAGGCGAAAGTAGCGATGTCGAGATATTCACCCCAGTAGGGGGCGCCGTGAGGGATCAGAGTACGGCCCTTGTTGAAAGTTAGAGGAATACCTTTGAAGCCGCTATGCGTCGGATCCCTCGTATCGACCGGCCAATTGGCGGGCACCGGCTCTTTGGCGTTGACGATCCAGTTGGCGATCCAGCGTTGAGGGCTGTCAGGGATCGGCGCACCGTCGTAAAAGTAGGTCACATAGGCGTCAAAACAGGCGATGGCCTGTTCCAAATATTTTTGTTCTCCGGTCGCCAGATACGCATGGGCATAGCCAAGGATCTGCAGAGCCTGTCCTTCGGTGGTGGCGTCATTCGGCAGCCCCGCCATGCGCGACAGCTCGCGTTCATGGCGCGAATCGGCCAAGACATGCTCGTCGTTAAGCACGAAGTGTTGTTGAGTCGAGTCCAGCGTGATGCCGGTATTGCGTTGCAAGAATTGGTAATGTCCCTCCAGCATTTGCAGGGCGAGACTGGCATAGTCGGGGTACACGGTAGTAAGCTCTCCATCATATTGACCGCTGGCGACGTTGATTGCGCCAGCGGCTTCGAGGTTCAGCGCCAGGCCTGTCAGATGGCGGCTGACCGGCTTGGCATCGGCGATCATCCGCTCCATTTCCAGATACATCTCTTCGGTGATACCGTTCTCCAACACGCCGATATCCAACGTGAAGGTGCCGGGCTCACCGTTGGTTTCCCACCACTCGCGCAGTTTGATCAGGTAACCCAAGGGTTCCACCACGCGGCGAATAGCGCCGATGGTGCCCTTGTGACGGTGGATGAAGAAAGCGGCGGCTACGACGCTGCGTTTGGCATCTTCCGTCCAGGTTTCATCCCAATGATCGACCGAGAAGGCCCAGGCCAGGTACGGCAGCAGATTGACCGGACAGGTGGCTGGATCCCACAGATCGCGCAGCGGCACCGGCATGGCGGCCAGTTCGGCACAGGCGGCCGCAGCCGCGACCTCCAGCGGGGAAGAGCCGACCGGCAGCAGACGGTTACTCATCGGAGCCTCCCACCGTCAGACGATAAGAAGCACAATGCGACGCCTGGGTTTTGTCCAATACGATGTCGGCCTGCGGGGTCTTCAATTCAACGCGTTGCACCCCTTCGGCATGCAGTGCGGCGTAGATTGCCGACAAGCGAATGTCACGGCCTAAACGGTGCTGGGCGCTGATGTAATTTTTCAGTTTGGCTTCGGCAGCGCGACGCACCGGTTCTGCTTCAGGGCCAGGGTAGAGGTACAGTACGGCATCGATGTTGTAGCTGATGATGTTGGCAGAGCGGACGGTGACGCGATCGGCCACCGGGCGCACATCTTCATCGTTCAACGCTTTATCGACGATCGCCACCAGTTCGGCGCTGGCGGTGCCGTCTCCTTCGCGTGACAGTACGGAAATCAGCACGTTGGCCGGACTGGGACTGATCGCGGAAACGTCGGCGACCCGACCATCGGCGGAACGGCCGTGATACTCGTAAGAGCCACTAGATCCAGCCACGCTTAAACCTTCGAATGCCTGCTGGATGCGCACACGGAAATCGCTATCCGATTCCATGACCGCCGGCAACGGCGGGATGACGCTCTCATCCGGCTGTTGCACCACCAGGCGTAGCACCTGGAAGTTTGCTCCCAGTTGGTCGAGGTCGCTGCCGCTGGCATAACCCAGCATCACTGCCTGTGCGGCTTCATTCACACGCTGGCGTAACAGCAGTTCGCGGTAAGCATTTTCTTGCAGCAGTTTGACGATTGGCTCCGATTCCAGCGTCAATGTACGGGCGATGGCTTCACGCTGCTCTTCCGGGTAAAGGGAAATCAGTGTGGCCTTGCGATCCGCCAGCAGCGATTCGTAATCGAGAGGATCCACCACCGTCGGGGCGGGTAATAAACTCAGGTCAATGGTTGCCATGGTGTCAGCTCACTGAAATAGAAAGAGAAAAGGCATCCGGCGTATCTGTGCGGTTGCCGGTAATGTCGACCACCATTTTTCCGTCAAAGGTGGTGTTGCAACTGATGCCCGTCAGCCGAATGCGTGGTTCCCACTGCAGCATTGCGCTGTAGCAGGCCGCCATCATTTGCAATCGCAGTACGTCGTTTTGCGGCTGATCCAGCAACTCGGATAGCAACGAACCGTAGCTGCGGCGCATGACGCGTGAGCCGATAGGCGTAATCAGGATGTCGCTCACCGACTGGCGAATGTGCTCGAGATCGGCGATTGCGCGGCCGTTGCCGCGATTCATGCCAAGAAATTTCGCGTTTTTCATGCTGGTTTGTCCGTTTGGCCTCTGCCGTTTTGCACTCCACCGTGAGTGTGGGTATGCACCACAATGCCGTTAGAGCTGATGCTGCCACCGGTGTGATTGAGATCGCCGGTCATCGAGCCGCCCTGATGGATGGCGATGGTGCCGGTAGTGAGTTGCTGGGTACACTCCACTTCGGGAGCGTCCAGCGTAATTTTTCCGCTGGCGATACAGGTGATATTTGGCGCCGTCAGTGTGATCCGCTCGGCGGCTTCAATGGTGGCGCTTTTTATGCCGACGGCCTTAAGCGCCCCGGTAGCCGGCTCGTATTCGAGCACTGCACCGTCAGGAAAAGCGATATGCGCCGCCTGTGCTGAGGCCGACGGTGCGGGGTGAGCATCGGAAAATACGCCGGGCAACACGAAAGCGGTTTCAAGTTCCCCGCCAAGTGACAGCACCAAGACCTGTTCACCAATGCTGGGCGCCCACCAGCTGCGTGCGTCGCCGGCCCGTCCGGTCAGCCAGTTGAGCCAGTCGGTAAGATTGCCGCCGGTGGCTATGCGACAGCGCCCGCGTTCCAGGTCGAGCTCGCTGACGGTCCCGATCCGTATCAGGTTGCGCACTAGGCGCTGAATATCGAAGTTGTCTGTGTTCATGTCTCAAGAATGCCGCTGGATGAAAAGGGGGACAACGCGACGGCGTTTGGCTGCCGCCGGCACAACCGAAGCTGCCTGTAGGGCGCTACGGCTGACTAAATTCGCTGAGTAACTCTCCGTGCAGATAAATCTGGGTGAAGCGAACGACGTTCTCTGGTTCGGGAGGTTCAGCCAGCGGGGTGATATGCAATGCGCCGTCGCGCGGTTCCACCCGGATTCGTTCGGTAAGTTGCAGCTGCAATATCAACTGGTTGGGAGTGTCTATATCTCTTTGAAACGAAAAATCATTTTTACGCTTATCCGGATTGGCAAGAAGGTCTGGTTGGTGGCTGCGCAGCCAGGCCAGTACGGTGACCATGACCCGGTCATCGTCAGCTGACGGCACATCCAGCGCCAGATTGAGCTGATAGCGATATTCGAAGGACAGCGAGGGGGCGAGCGTTGAGACCACGCGGCCGTTAACAATGCCAAGGCGCAACCGTTCGGGGTTTTGCTGCAACAAGGGAATGGCATTGAGCAGTGCTGCACGTAGCTGTTCGGGTTTTAACATGGTGTATCTCCTGAAAAGGAAGCGGTTTGAGTGGGCGTTTATTGAAAACGGTCAGTGTGAGATGCCGTTCAGACATAGCGCACGTTCGGCCGTGCGGCGGCGCTCCAATCCTTTATTTTTGACGCCGTTGACATAAATCCAACGAGACAGTTGATCGCAAGCCGCCTGCCACTGACGGCGTTTGACAAAGGTGGCCAGCGTTGAATTGCAGGTGGCGTTGACGCCGACGTTGAAAGCGAAAGCGCTGACGGCGTCGTAAACCGGCTGCGGCATCTTGACGTCCATACAGCGCGCGATGCCGCGCTCTACGGAGCGCACATCGTCGACCAAATGGGTAGCCGCCTGGCGTTCGTTGATGACGGCACCCGGCTTCACGCCGGCGGTGTGGCCGATGCCGTTGGTCCAGACGCCGGCGCTGCATTGGTAGGGGGACAGCCGACAGCCTTCGAAATCGGCGATCAGGCGCAAACCTTGCTCAGAGGTTTTCAGCGTATTGAACTGAGGCAGCAGGGCGGCGAGCGTTAAAATAGCCGCCACGCTGCAGCGTTTAGCGAGTGAGCTCATCGTAGACTCCGCGTTTCAGGCCGTTTTTTTTTAGCGATTTCAGCAGCTGGTAGCTTTTACGCCGGTAGTACCAATTCACTGCAAAGGTACCGACGCCGACTGCGGCGCCGACCAGGATGGCAATGTCCTGTGCAGAGTGGCTCCCTAACCAGGCCAGGCAAGCCGCGGCGAAATAGGCAAGGGTTGAAGTGAGTTTCTCCATCGCTTAATCCCACAATTTGACGGTTTCGCGTTGGGCTGCCGCAGGCAGGTCCGGCAATTCAACCGGTTGACCGTGCGGCAGCAGTGGCCCCAGATCGGCCAGGCCACGGTTAGCCAGATAGACTTGTTCCACCTGGCGTTGCGTGCTGCCGTAGTAGCGCCAGCAAATCGCATCAATGGTGTCACCTTGTTGTGCATAAATTTTCATCATTACCATCCTGCGATAGCGTTGGGAGAGAGGGCTGTGGCCCCGGATATCTTCAGTTTCGCGCGCGTGGGAGGGAGGGGCAACGCGAGGGGGTTGTGGATGAGATGGCACAACTGAGGAGCAAAAGTGCCGTCGGCAGAAATAAAAACCCCGCCGGCGGCGGGGGGATGAAAAACGTTTGGCTGGAGGGATTAGCAGGGGGGGTGTTCGTCAGCGGGATAAAATATTTCTTGATAATCATTGTTCGGCAGCACCTGACTGGCCAAATCGGAGATCAGCGACATGGCGATCAGAAACTCGGAGGCACTGCATTGCGCAGCCTGTGAAACATCGGCGATGAATTGGATGCGGGACAGTGTTACTTGTTGTTTATCCATAATTTCCACTGTTTTTGCCCTCTCTTGATTATACTGTGCATTTATACAGTATTAAGCAAAACGCTAAAGGCGTCAATGGTTGGGCTTATCATTTGTGCAGTAAAAATACGGCCAATCATTGATTAGCGGAAATTGTACAAGGAGGCCGTCAAAATGAATTTTGCCGCCGCGTGCGAGAACCTCCAACTGCCAGCATTGCGGTTCTATGCCAATACCTCGAAGTTTGCGGGCAATATTCAGACAATGCTGCCGCTGTGGCGGCGTCAAACGAGCCGACGGCGCGGGTGCCGGCGGCAGATGAAGAGCGCGCGTTCCACAGTTATTGCCAGAACTCCAAGGCGTCGCGGCGGCGAGTGTTTTAGCGACGATCCGCCATTGCACGGTGCGCGTTCGGTATACCCGTTCAATTCCCAAATGCGGTGCATAAATGCCGACAACTTTTGTGACGGGCTCGTCATAAGCGTTCCGGGTTTCTGAGGCTTCGCGCGCGACCCGCACCCATTGGTGGCTGCGTGGCACATTGGCGCCGCCTTGCGCCTGTATGTAACCGGCAAAGTCGCCGGCGTCGGCAGCGGCGCGCACGGCTTCGGTGCCGGCGTCAAACTGCGGCGTCAGGTTTTGGCCGCGAATACGTCGACATTCGCGGTAGACCCCGAGACCGGGCAGGCCGAAGGGATGAAACTGAGGTATGCGCCAGGTGGCGGCCCAGGCGCTGACCGCGCGGGCGGTATCGCTCAGCGGGGCGCCGGTTTCGCGATCGAGCTCTTCCTCCAATGCATACCCATCGAGGTTTTTTGCGACATATTTGGCCAGATAGGCGGTTGCGCCACCCCGGTTGAGGTGTTTGCTCTGGAAACGATGTTGTTGGGCACCGGGTTCTGCTGCATCCTGTTGCAGCGCATAACGCTGTATGATGTCAAGCACTGCCTGACGTTGCATTTGTGGAGTGAACATCATCAGATGCCAGTGCGGCGTGCCGTCATGATGAGGCTCAACCACTCGCATACCGTAGACCTGCAGACGGCGATCCTTGAAGGCGGTTCGCATTTTCCCCCACTGGGCAACCAGATAACGTTGGCCATCCTTCGGTGTTAGGGCTTGTCCTTGCCAGCGTGTATTGAAGCGCATTTTGCCTCGTGCGCCGACATGCTGGATAGGGTGAAAGCGTGCCGGCGTCGTCAACGTGATAAACAACCCGCAGTGGCCGTTGCGAGTGGCGTAGGTTTCTATACCGGCGAGGGTATTCATCAACTCCATACGACGAATGGCGGGATTGGCGATGCTGCCGAGCACTTTATCCATAAGATCGGCGCGCTCGCCCGTGGCGACGTTTTCCAGCTCGCAACGGTGAAGATAATCGAGGTTCGATTGACGCCGAGCCTTGACATCGTGAAGGGCCTGTCTGCTGGCATAAGGTGACGTGTTGTTGCGGACGTTGCCTATCGCGATTTGCAGCGCCTCGCGCCACTGCATGCGCTGCATTTTGAGACGCCGCAGCCACCAGCGATCGTCGGTCAGGCGCGACAGCGCCGCAATCGCCCGCTCGCTGTCCAACTTGCCTTTACGATAACAGCGCCAGTGCATGGGCTGGATATTGAAGGCGCGGGCCATCGTGGCGATTTGGCGATAGAGGCGGCGCTGTATATCCGCGTGTAGCAGGATCTCGGCATTATTGCCATGCTTCGCCAGCAAGGCGTCACATTCACTCTGGTAGAGCGCAGAAAGTTGGCCCCCGATACGCCGCGCCAACTGCTCCAGCGCTTTATCGCCCAGCGCGGGCAGTGCGCTATAGCTGTCCGCTTCGCTGCCAAAGTGCAGTGATTTGCGTTGATCCAAACCGAAATTATTATTTACCTGCTGAATGCGTGGCCATATCCGCCGATGGAAAACTCGCACCAGATAATGCCAGGCTGCGTGGGCTCCCTTCTGGCTGAGCAGTTGGCGGTGGCGCTCAAGGAACGGCGTGCGCAGATAATAAGGCAGGTCATGAATGCACTGCAGTATCGCTTGCCATTGGCGCAGTTGGTCGCGATTCAGCGCCGCTTCGCGCCCTATCGCACGGCGTGGGGCATTCCATGGATAGGCGTAATCACCGTACGCTGCGTGTTGTATGGCAGAGGCGTTGACCGGCAGATGTTCCGCCGGCCTATTTTTAACGGCGAGCGACATGACGTTGCTTGGCTTCTGATAGCTGCTGGCAGGTCACGCAGCGGCTGACGCCGGGAATCGCGATGCGTCTCGCCACAGGAATCGCCGCGTCACAATCGGCACAGCAGAACGCCGAGGGCGCAGTGGCAACCGGCCTGGCGTACGCAATTTGTTTCTCGAGCATCAATGCCTGGCGCTCTTGCGCCATATCAATAGTATCAGCCATAACATTTTCCAGTATTTAATAGGGTGAATTTGGGCCGAGCGATGCCCGGCGGGTTGCACGCCAGCTTTATTCGAAAGGTTATTTTTTTGGGGTTAACAGACAGTCTGTTTCGCTGATATAGCGCGGCAACGATTGACTGAGCGAGATGAGTTCATTGAGTGCCGCGACGATTTTCCGCCGTTCGGCATAACCCATTTCGTGAAACTTTAACCACACATAGCGTTCAGTCAGCCCGGCGTGGAAGCAAAACGTATGGCGCAGGTGCAGCGGCGCCGTGTCGTAAATCTCTTCGGCATGGTTGGTTTGCCGGGCAAACAGTGTGCGGCGGATTTCAGCAATACGCCGCAGGCCGATAGCCCGTTGCTCCTCGCTGGCTAGAAGCATGACAATCTCCTTATCTGAATCTGATGATGGATGCATACTCGCAAAAGCAAGGTTCGGTTATCCGTCGTTCAAGGTCGAAAATTTGAGTAAACACGGTGTAAACAAAGTGCTTACGCAAGATCGTCGTCGCCTTACGGTATTTGCATTTTCATCAACCATGTCGCATCATCTTAACTAAAGCGATCGATATGCCGAGTGACGGCGAATTGATGTTACTTTAAATCGCATAATGCGACTTGTAAATGCAAATTTTATTTTAATCGGTGATGATATGCGTGAAGAAGCAACAAACAACAACACCTCCGTGGGAGCGGTGATTGAAAGAGTTCTTTCATCTTATGGCGTTGGCACGCAGAAGGAATTGAGTGAAATCCTCGGGATAGCGCCGAATAACATCAGTAGTTGGCAACAACGGGGGAGTGTTCCCGGATACGTCATCATCAACTGCGCGTTAACCACGGGGGCAGACTTGGCCTGGCTGATGACCGGCGAACTTGTAAAATCAAAAAGTAATCGCAAGCCTGCGTCATCTGCGCAAGGTAAAGCGCTTTACGATCGCGTTTTGGCTTCCGGCGGGAAAGGGGTATTGCGCCGCATTTTGGATGCTTACGGTTTCAATCTGCAAAAAGAGTTGGGCGACCTGCTGGGTATATCTTCAGGCACGATGAGCACCTGGGTCCGCCGCAACTACTTCCCCGGCGATATCGTGGTGACCTGTGCTCTGGATACAGGCGTCTCGCTGCTGTGGTTGGCGACGGGACAGGGGGAAATGTGGGGTGATGCCGCACCGGCGGTACCGGTTCCCGGAGGGCGCACGATACCGAAATATCGCCTGCTCGCCGGGCAGTTGAAAGAGGTGGGGCAGTGGTCGGCAGACTGTTCTTTGATTCCTGACGGCGTGGCTCAGCCGGCTTATGTTGATGGCGGGCGCGTATCCTGGCTGGTGGATCTGGCCGTTACGCATATCGCCAATGGCCGCTGGCTGGTGGACATAGACGGTAACCTGGACGTTTACGATATAGCGCGTTTACCGGGTAACCAAGTGCGGGTCAGCGGCGGCAACGTCGACTTTCAATGTTCTCCGGATGCGTTGAAAGCGCTTGGTATGGTCTGGTTAACGTTGACGCCGCAGGCATAAAAAAGCCCATCGATGATGGGCTTCGAGAGATTCTGGAAGGGAGATTACAGGCCGTAGACCAGCGTGACCGAGGTGGTGGTGTCGGTGTTTTTCGGTGCCGAGGCCGGCGGTTTGCTGTTGTAGGTCACGGTGTAGGCTACGCGCAGTGAGAAGCGATCGTTGATCGCCACGTTCAACGCGCTTTCCGAGTTCAGCGTGGTTTCCTCGTTCGCCAGCGCGGAAACGCCCTGAATGAACTTGGTGTTGTCGGTCAGCTGATAGGAATAGTTGGCCGCACCGTAGGCCAGCCCTTTGGTCGAGCGGCCGCCGCCGTGGTATTCGTCATGGCGCACGCCGGGACCGAATTCTACCCGCAGGTCGCTGAGCGGCCCGTTGAGGAGTTGACGGCCGTAGCCGCCCGTCAGCGTGGAGCGTGAATCGTAACCGTTGAAACGGTCGCTCAGCCAGCTGGCTTGGCCGAACAGGTAGTTGCGGTCGGTCAGGTTATAGCGCGTACGGCCACCGGCCTGGTATTTTTCGGAGGAGCGCACGTTGGAGGAGGTGGTGTTGTTGGCCGCCCCCCACAGGCTGTACGCCGCGTCGCTGTTGAACCAGGTCATGTTGGTGTTGGCCAGCAGGGTGGAACTCTGCGAGTTGCCTGACTGGGCGTTGTAGCCCGCCTGCACGTTGCCTTCAAACGGTTTCTTGGCGGTGGCCGGATCGTCCATCGCGGTGAAAAGCGTATTGTCGGCGAGAGCTGAAACACTGGTGAAAGTCGTTAAGCAGCAAATATACAGCGGAAAAGCGCGACGAGCGCGAGAAGAGAGCATTTTGGATCCAGTTGTTAAGGGTGGTTATTGTTGATGACGGTCACATTATATCGGTTCATTTCGGCGACAAAAATAGCCGCCATTAGCTTAAGTTTTTAATTTTTATTCCTTATTTATTCGCTTTTCTTCTACTGAAATTCATCGCTTTCAGCAGCGCTTCGTGCTGAGTCTGGCGGATGCCTGTCTCAGCCCATTCGTTGGCGCTGAGGTGGGGGGCGCGTCTTCCTTGTAAAATCAAGTGTACATTTATGTTTACGATTTTCGTTTATTGCTAGGCAAGCGGGTAGAGAGGCGCTGGCAATCCTTTTGTTTGCATATCTTATTAAATTTATTGCGTTTATTGTATTTATCAAAGTGCATTTTCCAATGGGTTTTCTTAGGGGTAATTACGGTAATTTTTTATTTACGGAAATTGGATTGAAAACTTTACATTGCGTGATAAGGTAGAGCCCTGAAACGCTCAAGGTTCCACTTCAACGCATAACGCCAAACGACAGGAATAGCATCATGCAAAAAGACGCGCTCAATAACGTACACATCAGTGCAGAACAGGTTCTCATCACGCCGGAGGAGCTGAAGAACCAGTTCCCGCTCAGCGCCGACGACGAAAATGAAATCGCCACCGCGCGCAACACCATCGCCAACATTTTGCAGGGGCGCGATCATCGCCTGTTGGTAGTGTGCGGACCTTGTTCGATCCACGATCCGGATGCGGCGCTTGACTACGCCCGTCGTTTGAAAACCCTGGCGGCTGACTTGAGCGATCAGCTGTATATCGTTATGCGCGTCTATTTTGAAAAACCCAGAACCACTGTCGGCTGGAAAGGTTTGATCAACGATCCGTACATGGACGGTTCGTTTGACGTTGAAGCAGGCTTGCATATCGCGCGTCGCCTGTTGCTGGATCTGGTGGGCATGGGCTTGCCGTTGGCTACCGAAGCATTAGATCCGAACAGCCCGCAGTACCTGGGGGACTTGTTCAGCTGGTCGGCGATCGGTGCGCGCACCACCGAGTCGCAGACCCACCGCGAAATGGCTTCCGGCCTGTCGATGCCGGTCGGCTTCAAAAACGGCACCGACGGCAGTCTGGGCACCGCCATCAACGCCATGCGCGCCGCCGCCATGCCGCACCGTTTCGTCGGCATCAACCAGGCGGGCCAGGTTTGCCTGCTGCAGACCCAGGGCAACCCGGACGGGCATGTGATCCTGCGCGGTGGTAAAACCCCGAACTACAGCGCCGAGCACGTTGCGGCCTGTGAAAAACAGATGCTCGAGGCGGGACTCCATCCGTCCTTGATGATAGATTGCAGCCATGGCAACTCGAATAAAGACTATCGCCGTCAGCCGGCGGTGGCCGAGTCCGTGGTGGAGCAGATTAAGGCGGGCAACCGTTCGATCACCGGCATCATGCTGGAGAGCCATCTGCATGAGGGCAACCAGTCTTCCGAGCAGCCGCGTGCAGATATGCGTTACGGTGTGTCCGTCACCGACGCCTGCATCAACTGGGAAAGCACGGAAACGCTGCTGCGTCATATGCATCAGGAACTCGGCGCTGCGCTGACGGCACGCACGGGAGAAAAGTAAGTTATGGTGGCAGAACTGACCGCGTTGCGCGATCAAATTGACGAGGTGGACAAAGCGCTGCTGGATCTGCTGGCGAAACGCCTGCATCTGGTAGCGGAAGTCGGCGAGGTGAAAAGCCGCCACGGTTTACCGGTTTATGTGCCGGAGCGCGAAGCGGCGATGCTGGCCTCGCGCCGTCAAGAGGCGGAAAACCTCGGGGTGCCGCCGGATTTGATCGAGGATGTCTTGCGCCGCGTGATGCGCGAATCGTACGTCAGCGAGAACGATAAAGGCTTTAAAACCCTGTGCCCGCAGCTGCGGCCGATCGTCATCATTGGCGGCAACGGCCAGATGGGCCGGCTGTTCAACCGTCTGCTGACGTTGTCGGGTTATCAGGTCAGGGTATTGGATCAGGAAGATTGGCCACAGGCGGAACAGCTGTTGGCAGACGCCGGCATGGTGATCGTCAGCGTGCCGATCCATGTGACCGAACAGGTGATAAGCCGCCTGCCGCCGTTGCCCGACGACTGTATTTTGGTGGATTTGGCGTCGGTGAAGAACCGTCCGCTGCATGCGATGCTGGCGGTGCACAGTGGCCCGGTGGTGGGGTTGCACCCGATGTTCGGCCCGGACGTGGGCAGCGTGGCGAAGCAGGTCGTGGTCTATTGCGACGGGCGCCGGCCAGAGGCTTACCAGTGGTTGCTTGAACAGCTGCAGGTGTGGGGCGCGCGGCTGCACCGCATCAGTGCGGTCGAACACGATCAGAACATGGCGTTTATTCAGGCGCTGCGGCACTTTGCCACCTTCGCCTACGGGTTGCATCTGGCGGAAGAGAACGTGCAACTGGAGCAGTTGCTGGCGCTCTCTTCGCCGATCTACCGGCTGGAGCTGGCGATGGTTGGCCGCCTGTTTGCGCAGGACCCGCAGCTGTACGCCGACATTATCATGTCGTCGGAGGAAAACGTGGCGTTGATCAAACGCTACTACCAGCGCTTCGGCGAGGCGATCAAGCTGTTGGAGCACGGCGACAAACAGGCGTTTATCGATAGCTTCCGCAAGGTGGAGCACTGGTTTGGCGATTACGCCCAGCGCTTCCTGGTGGAAAGCCGCACGCTGTTACGGCAGGCTAACGACAGCCGGCAGTAAAATACCGGCGGTAAATAAAAATGAAGGGTTCGGCTTGGCCGAACCTTTTTTTATCGCGTCAGGATGGGTTGACCGGCACCACGGTGTCGCTGGGATAACAGCCCAGCACCTTCAGCGAGCGGGTGATGGGCGCCAGATCGCGCAGCGCTTTTTGCATTGCGTCGGCACGCAGGTTGGCCTGCACATCGATGTAAAACATCTCTTCCCACGGATTGCCGTTGATCGGGCGTGACTCCAGTTTGGTCATGATGATGCCGTTGTCGCGCAATACCAGCAGCGCTTCGACCAGCGCACCGGATTGCTGGCCGGTCGCCATGATCAGCGTGGTTTTGGCCGGCACCTGTTCGGAGACGTCGATCGCTTTACGCGCCAGGACGATAAAGCGGGTGATGTTCTGCTGTTGATTGGCGAGGTTGTGTTCCAGCACTTGCAGCCCGTACAACGCGCCGCCGGCCTCGCTGCCCAGCGCCGCCACCTTCGGCGAATTCAACTTGGCGACTTTCTCCATTGCGGCGGCCGTGCTTTCGGTGTATTCGATTTTCCAGTGCGGGAATCGATTCAGGAACTGGCTGCACTGCTGGAACGGCTGCGGGTGGCTGTAGACGGTTTCAATCTGGCTCAAATCGCTGTCGCCGGCCACCAAAACACAGTGGTTGATAGGGTTGGTCAGTTCGCCGACGATCGACAGACTGGTGTGTTGCAGCAGGTCGTACACCTCATTAATCGAGCCGGAGCTGGTGTTCTCGATCGGCAGAATGGCGTAGTCCGCCTGGCCGGTTTCCACCTGGGCGAAGATATCCTGAAACTTCTGGCAGCCACATTCGATCAACCGATCGAAATGGCGGGCGGCGTATTGGCGCGCCGCCAGATGTGAATAAGAGCCTTTCGGGCCGAGAAAGGCGATGCGGGCGGAGTGTTGGCTGACGGGATTGAGCTGGTGCTGCAGTAGCGCCTGCTGGGTCAGGACGGAGTCTTCAATGATCAGTTGGAACAGGCGGGTGACGTAGAAACCGTCCAGGTCGTAAGGCTTGGCGGCGGCGATCAGCGCATCCAGCAGATCGCGCTCGCGCTCTTTGTCGCGGATCGGACGGTGAGAGTGCAGTTTGGTCTTGCCGACTTCGATCGCCAGTTCACGGCGTTCCGCCAGCAGAGCCAACAGTTTCAAATCCAGTGCGCTGATGCGCTCGCGCAGCACCAATAACGGGTTGTCAGTCATAATCAGCTTCCGCCTTCAGTTCTTATTCGTTGTATAACAGCCATAAAAAAAGCCTCCTGTTTCCAGGAGGCCTTGTTGTTCGTCTTCGCATTCTTTCTCACACGACGAAACGCCTCCCAGTCAGGGGAAGGTAAAAAAGAATGCGAAGAAAAACGGTGTGCGTGGCATGGTCTACCTAAGGTTAATGCGAACAGGTTTTAAAGTAACCGCTGGCTTTTACCCCGTCAACAAAAATACCCGACAAAAAACGCGCCCTCGGGCGCGTTTGATGCGGCAACCGCAGTCGGACGGTTATTCCTGTTCCTGCGTCACTTCCGGCACGATGTCTTTCACGCTGGCATTGCAGCGGCGCGCTTCGCCTTTGTGCTGCACCTTGTTCAACTGGCGCTCCAGCTTGGCGATCAGCTCGTTAACGGCGGTATACATGTCATCATGTTTGGCGCTGGCGACCAGCGGGCCGTTCGGCGTGGTAATGGTAGCGTCGGCGACAAACCCCTGCGGTTCTTTGGATAAGACGATATGCGGGTTTATCAGCTGGGTCTGCCATTTTTCCAGTTTGGTGAGACGGTCTTCGACGTGATTGCGGATTGCGGGAGTGATATCCATTTGTTTGCTGGTAATGTTCAATGTCATATAACTTACCTCTCTGTCTTTCCGTCTTGGTGAACCCAGCATACCCCGCTTTTTGTTTAAATGCGTGATGTAAATCACGATTTTTTGTCACTTTTTGCAAAGTTAGTTCAATCTGTGATTCAGCATTTGAATTGGTTATCTAATGCTTGAGAGTTGCCGCCGGATGGCGCATTATCGATGAGTTGACCGGTGAGGAGCGCTAGCTAACACCGTGTTTTTACTTGTGTATTCCTCCAGTGAAAACCAGGTCCACGCCAATGAAAACGGCAGCCGAGGCTGCCGTTTTGTTTTTTTGCCGTTGCCGACGCGCGCTTATTGCGGGTTGGCGGCGATCACTTTGGCCACTTTGTCAGCCTGGCCGTTCAGCTGCAGTTGCTTGTAGGCATTTTCCATCAGCGGCAACACGTCGTGCGTCGCTTTGGTATCCGGGAATTCACGCAACATCTGCTCGGCGCGATTAACGACCGCGACGTAAGCACCGCGTTTAGTGTAGTATTCCGCCACCGAAAGCTCATACTTGGCCAAGCGGTCTTTCAGATACACCAAACGCTTGTTGGCGTCGGTCGCGTATTGGCTGTTCGGGTATTGCTGAATCAACTGGCTGAAGTCGCGGAACGCAGCGCGAGCGTGCTGAGGATCGCGGTCCGAACGGTCAACCCCGAAGAAGCCCTGCAGCGCGCTGTCATCGAGCGCCATGTCGGTCAGACCGCGCATGTACATCACGTAATCGATGTTCGGGTGCGTCGGGTTCAGGCGCATGAAGCGATCGATGGATGCCTGCGCCATCGGCAAGTCGGCGGCCTTATAGTAGGCGTAAATCAAATCCAGCTGGACCTGCTGGGAATACGGCCCGAAAGGATAGCGGTTATCTAACGCTTCGAGTTGCGTAATCGCGCCCTTGAAGTTACCGTCCTGCAGCTTTTGCTGCGCGGTGGCATAGATTTCCGAAGGTGGGTTGTCGGGAACCGCATCCTTGGATGTGGAGCAACCTGCCAGCGCCAGGCTCAACGTGGCTGCCGCCACCAGATATTTCATACGCGTCATGACGTTTTGATTATCCTCAGGGTGTTATTCCGGGAGACTGTCCGTTAAGCTCCCGACAAAGACCAGGTACAATAGCACATTATATTAAACGGCATCGCCGTGAAAACCCAACGTTAACGAAGAAGCTGCATATGGCACAACAAGTACAACTCACCGCAACGGTGGCCGAATCTCAACTCGGACAACGTTTAGATCAGGCTTTGGCCGAATTGTTCCCTGATTATTCACGATCTCGCATAAAAGAGTGGATCCTGGGCGATCGGGTGAAGGTCAATGGCAAAACGTCAAACAAACCGAAAGAGAAGGTGCTGGGCGGAGAGACGGTCGCCATCGATGCACAGATAGAAGAAGAGGCGCGTTGGGAGCCGCAGGATATCGCGTTGGATATCGTCTATGAAGACAGCGACATCCTGGTGATCAACAAGCCGCGCGATTTGGTGGTGCACCCTGGCGCCGGTAACCCGGACGGCACGGTGCTCAATGCGCTGCTGCATCACTACCCGGAAATCGCCGACGTGCCGCGCGCCGGCATCGTGCACCGTCTGGATAAAGACACCACCGGCCTGATGGTGGTGGCGAAAACCGTGCCGGCGCAAACCCGGCTGGTGGAAGCGCTGCAGGCGCGTGAAATCACCCGTGAATACGAAGCGGTGGCGATTGGCACCATGACCGCCGGCGGCACGGTAGAAGAGCCCATAGCGCGCCATTCCACCAAGCGTACCCACATGGCGGTGCACCCGATGGGTAAACCGGCGGTGACGCACTACCGCATCATGGAACACTTCCGCGCGCACACCCGTCTGCGTCTGCGCCTGGAAACCGGCCGTACTCACCAGATCCGCGTGCACATGGCTTACATCAGCCATCCGCTGGTGGGCGATCCGCTGTACGGCGGCCGTCCACGTCCGCCGAAGGGGGCTTCGGAAGCCTTCATCAACACGCTGCGCGGTTTTGACCGCCAGGCGCTGCACGCCACCATGCTGCGTTTGTACCATCCGATCAGCGGCATCCAGATGGAGTGGCATGCGCCGCTGCCGCAGGACATGGTCGATCTGATTAACGCGCTGAAGGCGGATACCGAAGAATTCAAAGATCAGATGGACTGGTAATGAACTCGCTCATTCTGCCCGACTGGCCATTGCCTCCCGGCGTTAAGGCCTGCAGCACCACGCGCGGCGGCGGCGTCAGCCTGCCGCCTTATGACTCGCTGAACCTCGGCGCCCACGTCGGTGACGAGGAGCAAGCGGTGAAGCGCAATCGGGAACGGTTGGTTACCGTCGCCGGCTTGCCGCAGATGCCGGTGTGGCTCGAGCAGATACATGGCACCCGTGTGGTGACGTTGGCGGGGCAAGCGCCCGCCGATCTGCGGGCGGATGCGGTGTACAGCAACGTGCCGGGGCAGGTGTGTGCAGTGATGACGGCGGATTGCCTGCCTGTGCTGTTCTGTTCGCAGCACGGCGACGAAGTGGCCGCCGCTCATGCCGGCTGGCGTGGGTTATGCCATGGCGTGCTGGAGCAAACCGTGGCGGCGTTCAGCGCCGCGCCGAGCCAGATCAGCGCCTGGCTGGGGCCGGCGATCGGCCCGCAGCAGTTTGAGGTCGGGCCGGAGGTGCGCGCTGCCTTTATCGCGGAAGACGCCGAAGCCGCGGCGGCGTTTACGCCGCACGGCGATAAGTTTTTGGCTAATATCTACTTGCTGGCTCGCCAACGTTTGTTGCGGGCAGGCGTGCAGGCCATCTACGGCGGCGACCGCTGCACGGTTAACGAAAAGAGTCATTTTTTCTCCTATCGACGCGATGGAATAACCGGACGTATGGCAAGTTTAATCTGGCTGATATAACCTATTGAATTAGGACGATCCAACGACGCATGGCGTTGTACCGAAAATTTAGCGTCGAGATAACCTTGAAAATTTGAGGGATGACCTCATTTAATCTCCAGTAGCAATTTCGACCCATCTTGGAGGTGTTATGCGTCTGGATCGTCTTACCAACAAATTCCAGCTTGCCCTCGCCGATGCCCAGTCACTAGCCCTTGGGCACGACAACCAGTTTATTGAACCGCTACATCTGATGAGCGCCCTGCTCAATCAGGAAGGGGGCACGGTTCGTCCACTATTAACTTCCGCAGGTATCGATGCCGGGCGCGTACGCACCGAGATCGAACAGGCGCTGTCCCGTTTACCGCAGGTAGAAGGTACCGGTGGCGACGTTCAACCGTCCCACGAGTTGGTGCGCGTCCTGAACCTGTGCGACAAGCTGGCACAGAAGCGTGCGGATAAATTCATTTCTTCCGAGCTGTTTGTGCTGGCGGTGCTGGAAGACCGCGGCTCGTTGACCGACTTGTTGAAAGCGGCCGGCGCAACGGCCGACAAAATCAGCAAAGCCATTGAACAAATGAGAGGCGGTGACAGCGTGGAAGATCAAGGCGCCGAAGACCAACGGCAAGCATTGAAGAAATACACGATCGATCTGACCGAACGCGCCGAGCAGGGCAAACTTGACCCGGTGATCGGCCGTGACGAAGAGATCCGCCGCACCATTCAGGTGCTGCAACGCCGTACCAAAAACAACCCGGTGCTGATCGGCGAACCTGGCGTGGGTAAAACCGCCATCGTCGAAGGCCTGGCGCAGCGCATCATCAACGGCGAAGTGCCGGAAGGGCTGAAGCACAAGCGCGTATTGTCCCTCGATATGGGCGCTTTGATCGCCGGCGCCAAATACCGCGGCGAGTTTGAAGAGCGTCTGAAAGGTGTGCTCAACGATCTGGCCAAGCAGGAAGGCAGCGTCATCCTGTTTATCGACGAACTGCACACCATGGTCGGCGCCGGTAAGGCGGATGGCGCGATGGATGCGGGCAACATGCTCAAGCCGGCGCTGGCGCGCGGCGAACTGCACTGCGTCGGTGCCACCACGCTGGATGAGTACCGCCAATATATAGAGAAGGATGCGGCGCTCGAACGTCGTTTCCAGAAAGTGTATGTGGCGGAGCCGAGCGTGGAAGACACCATCGCTATCCTGCGCGGCTTGAAAGAGCGTTACGAACTGCACCACCACGTGCAGATCACCGACCCGGCCATCGTGGCGGCGGCAACGCTTTCTCACCGTTATATCGCCGATCGTCAATTGCCGGACAAGGCTATCGACCTGATCGACGAAGCGGCATCCAGCATTCGCATGCAGATGGATTCCAAGCCGGAATCGCTCGACAGGCTTGAACGCCGCATCATTCAGTTGAAGCTGGAACAGCAGGCGCTGAATAAAGAGTCTGACGACGCCAGCAAGAAACGCCTGGATATGCTCAGCGATGAGCTGGGGCAGAAAGAGCGCGAATATTCGGAGCTGGAAGAAGAGTGGAAAGCGGAAAAAGCCTCGCTCTCCGGCACCCAGAACATCAAGGCTGAACTCGAGCAGGCCAAAATCACCCTGGAGCAGGCGCGCCGCGTCGGCGATCTGGGGCGGATGTCGGAACTGCAATACGGCAAAATCCCTGAGCTGGAGAAACAGCTCGCCGCCGCCACGCAGGCCGAAGGCAAAAGCATGAAACTGCTGCGCAATCGGGTGACCGATGCGGAGATCGCCGAGGTGCTGGCGCGTGCCACCGGCATCCCGGTGGCCAGAATGCTGGAAGGTGAACGCGACAAGCTGCTGCGCCTGGAGCAAGAGCTGCATTCGCGGGTGATCGGCCAGGACGAAGCGGTCAGCGCGGTATCTAATGCTATCCGCCGCAGCCGCGCCGGGTTGTCCGATCCTAACCGGCCGATCGGTTCGTTCCTGTTCCTCGGCCCGACCGGGGTGGGGAAAACCGAGCTCTGCAAGGCGCTGGCTTCGTTCCTGTTCGACAGCGACGACGCCATGGTGCGTATCGACATGTCCGAGTTTATGGAGAAACACTCCGTTTCGCGTCTGGTCGGCGCGCCTCCGGGCTATGTGGGTTATGAAGAGGGCGGCTATCTGACGGAAGCCGTGCGCCGCCGGCCTTACTCGGTGATTCTGCTGGATGAAGTCGAGAAAGCGCACCCGGACGTATTCAACATTCTGCTGCAGGTGTTGGATGACGGCCGACTGACCGATGGCCAGGGCCGTACCGTCGATTTCCGCAATACCGTGGTGATCATGACTTCCAACCTGGGCTCCGATCTGATCCAGGAGCACTTCGGTCAGATGAACTACGCGCAGATGAAAGAGTCGGTGATGGAGATGGTGAGTCACCACTTCCGTCCTGAGTTCATCAACCGTATCGACGAAGTGGTGGTGTTCCATCCGCTGGGCGAGAAACACATTGCTGCAATCGCCAAAATTCAGCTGTCTCGCCTGTACAAGCGTTTGGAAGAGCGCGGTTACGAAGTGACCATGACCGAACCGGCCCTGGCTTTGTTGAGCAAAACCGGTTACGACCCTGTGTATGGCGCGCGTCCGTTGAAACGCGCGATTCAGCAGGAGATCGAGAACCCGCTGGCGCAGCAAATCCTGTCCGGCAAGCTGATTCCCGGCAAGCTGGTGACGCTGGATGTGGAAAACGACCATATCGTTGCACGCCAATAACGGCAACTAAGCGTCATGAAGATGAAAGGGAGCGGGTGACCGCTCCCTTTTCTTTATCTTCATTTGTCTCTATTTACAGGGTTTGCCGCTATTGCTGCGCTAAAACCGGTGTTTTTTGACTAATAAACATCCTAAAAAGGCATTTTGGGCGATTATTTGAGCGCTTGAAAAGTTTTTTGCATTTAGGGGTTGCGGCCTGCCGAGAACTCCCTATAATGCGCCTCCACTGACCGGGAACAACGACTGACAAGCCGCCGGGTCAGCGAGAAGACAGCGAAATAAACGCTTGACTCTCCGGGCTAAAAGCGTAATATACGCAGCCCGCGCCGATGAGTTTCTCGGCACTGCTCTTTAACAATTTATCAGACAATCTGTGTGGGCACTCCACAAGACGATATCCAGCATCTTCGGATGCAAAAAAATATCAAGTCTTGAAGAGTGACTAACTGAAGTAAAATTCATGCAGTAAATCTTTGAGCATCGCTTCTCGAGTGGAAGCACATCAAGCTTTTAATTGAAGAGTTTGATCATGGCTCAGATTGAACGCTGGCGGCAGGCTTAACACATGCAAGTCGAGCGGTAGCACAGGGGAGCTTGCTCCCCGGGTGACGAGCGGCGGACGGGTGAGTAATGTCTGGGAAACTGCCTGATGGAGGGGGATAACTACTGGAAACGGTAGCTAATACCGCATAACGTCGCAAGACCAAAGAGGGGGACCTTCGGGCCTCTTGCCATCAGATGTGCCCAGATGGGATTAGCTAGTAGGTGGGGTAATGGCTCACCTAGGCGACGATCCCTAGCTGGTCTGAGAGGATGACCAGCCACACTGGAACTGAGACACGGTCCAGACTCCTACGGGAGGCAGCAGTGGGGAATATTGCACAATGGGCGCAAGCCTGATGCAGCCATGCCGCGTGTGTGAAGAAGGCCTTCGGGTTGTAAAGCACTTTCAGCGAGGAGGAAGGTGGTGAACTTAATACGTTCATCAATTGACGTTACTCGCAGAAGAAGCACCGGCTAACTCCGTGCCAGCAGCCGCGGTAATACGGAGGGTGCAAGCGTTAATCGGAATTACTGGGCGTAAAGCGCACGCAGGCGGTT